>CAZGTM010000030.1:0-42632 GCA_964528595.1 uncultured Rhodospirillaceae bacterium | reverse complement strand
GTAAATTGTTTCCACTGTGTAATGATCGCCGAAAAAATATGAGTACAATTCCTAACAAGAATATCGCAACTGTTTGAAACCCAAATATTCAACCAAACGGAAACGGGTTTATTCCTACCTTTTGTAAGGCTATTGACCTCAAGATGTATATCAATCAGTTGAATACTCTCAGCAGAAGCTAAAACTGTAGGATTTTACTCCTAATTCGAAGATTATCTAATACAGGCTATTTTCAATAATGGGCGTTCACGGTTCATGAGAAACCGCAAGATTGGTTGACAGTCTGGCGGACTAACCTACTTCGTCCGCCGCCACGGCTGACACCCGACACAGCAAACTTCGCAGTTGGTAGGTGCCCATGGCGGGATCGTATGGTGGCTTGGTGCTGGTGAGCACATTGGCGTTGGACTGCCAGACGCCGTAGTCGGGCGGGTCGGCTTCGGGGAACCACCAGCCGAATTCGGTATGTATGACGCCGGCGTCGATACCGGTAGTGAGCTTGGCGAGCTGGCGAATGCGGCCGCGAGGGCTTTCGATCCACATCCAGCCGCCATCCTCAATGCCGTGGGCTGCGGCCGTGTCGGGGTGTATTTCCGCCACGGGCTGCCGGGCGCCCTTGCGGCACGAGGCCAACTGGCGGTGCTCGGAATTGAAGAAGAACGGGTTGCGGGCGCCGGTCGTCAGGATCAGAGGATAATCTGCCGCCACGTCCGGAGCCGATACCGGGCTTTCCGGCGGCTCCTGGTAATAGGGCAAGGGGTCATAGCCCCAGGCCTCGAGGTTGGTCGCGTAAAGTTCGATCTTGCCGGTCGGGGTATTGAAACCGGTCTCCTCGAACTTGCGGTACTTAATCTCCGCTTGGTAGTAGCCGACTTGTTTGAGCTCGTCGAACGAAAGACCGGACCCGCCCGCCGCCAGCTGGGCGTCGTAGACCTCCTCCGGGTCTTCCGTGCAGTGTTCGAGGCCGAGGCGGCGGGCCAGGGCGACGAAGATCTCCTCGTCCGACTTGCACTCGTGGGTGCGCACCGCCTGCTGATTGGCCAGGGCAACGTTGCCGGCGATGGTCGGCAAACCGGCAACCTCGTTGATCTCGGGCCAGGAGGCCGCCGGTAGCACGATATCCGCCAGTTGGGCGGTCGGCGTCATGAAAAGATCGGCGTGGACCAGGAAATCGAGCGCCATGAGCGAATCGTAAACCACCTTGGTATCGCCGTAAGTGGTCAGCGTGTTGTCGCCGAACACCATCATCGCCTTGACCGGATAGGGCTCGCCGGTGCGCATGGCCTGGAGCACGGCCGGAATATGGGCGGCGGGCAGTTGCGCGCCATCGGCGCAGAGCATCTTGAAGCGATCGTAACCGAGTCGTTTCTGCTGCTGTTCCAGCGGCATGGTGTCCAGCAGGCTCGGCACCCCGCCCAGGCAGTGCATACCAAACACCCAGCCGCCCGGTACGTCGATATTGCCGGTAATCGCCGGGATCAACGACACCGCCCGCACCGTCTGAATACAGTTGGGGGTCTGTTCGATGGCGACGCCCCACTCCATCAGGCCCGGTTTGGCCGCCGCGAACAGGCGGGCGGCGGCGCGGATCTTGTCGGCCGGCAGCCAGGTGATGTCGGTGGCCCACTCCGGCGTTTTGTCCTTCACCCGCTCGGCCAGTTCGTCGAAACCGTAGCAATGGCGCGCGACGAAGTCGGCGTCGTACAGGTTTTCGAAGATGATGACGTTGAGCATGGCCAACGCCAGGGCATCGTCGGTGCCGGGTCGCAGTTGCAGCCAGAGATCTGCCTTCTTGGCGATATAGGTCTCGCGGGGGTCGATGCAGATGATTTTGCCGGCCCCCCGCAGCGCGTCGCGCGCGTTGAAGCGGGTTTCGCCGTCGGGACCTGAATTCAGCGGCTGGTGTCCCCAATACATGATGCACTCGGCCTGGTGGCCGGCGGTGTAGTCGCTGACGGGGAAGTCGCCCATGGTTGCGAAGCAGGTGTTGACCCGGGGATGGAAGCACTGGGCGAAGCCCGGCTCACTCCAGTTTGGACTGCCGAAGGCGAAGGCGAAACGCGAGACCCAGCGGATGTGATGGCGACCCGTACCGGTGCCGAAGTGCACCGCCTCGGCGCCGAATTCTTGTTTGATGGCGCTCAAACGCTGGGCGATTTCATCCAGCGCCTCATCCCATGAGATACGCTGCCATTCGCCGGATCCCCGCTCACCCTTGCGCCGCAGCGGGTACTTCAGCCGGTCGGGGTGGTAAACGAGTTCGAGCGTGGCGTTGCCGATGGGGCACAGCCGGCCTTTGTTGAACGGACTGTCGGGATCGCCGATCACCTTCACCAGGCGCTCGCCCTCCACGTGCAGCAAGGTGCCGCAACCGCCGTGACAGCTCCGGCAGACGCTTTTCAATACTTTGGCGGTGTTGGTTTGACCGTCTGCTACGTGCTCAACAATGTTGTCCATGAATTAGATCTAATGGACAAATAGTTTCATGTGAACTTAATTATATGGCGGCCCGTTTGTCTTGGCTCGGGCAAAATCGCCTGTTTCCGCATCCATCACCCAGAGATCTCCGTCGGAAATATCGAACCATGCGGCGTGGAGCTCCAGCCGGTTCCTGTCCTCCAGAATATGTACGCAGGGAAATGTCCTCAGGTTGGCGATGGACTGTCTGATCGACGCGCGTTCCAGTTCGGTTTGCTGTTCCGCGGGGCTGAGCCCGCTGGAGGCAAGAGCGGATGCCGCCGGCGAGATCAGGTTCATCCACTTGCCGATAAAATCGCCCGGCGACAGCGGTTCCGCAGCGGGGTTCAAGACCGCGCCGATGCCGCCGCAGCGGCCGTGGCCAAGCACGACGATGTGCTTCACCTTGAGGCTCTGCACGGCGTACTCAAGCGCCGCCGAGGTGGCATGGAATGCGCCGTCGGGCTCATAGGGCGGCACCAGATTGGCCACGTTGCGCATGACGAAAATCTCGCCCGGCGCCGAATCGAAGATGGTTTCGGGCGCCGCGCGCGAATCGCAACAGGCGATGATCATGGTCTCCGGCTTTTGCCCCTGATCGGCCAGCGCGCGATAGCGTTTTTGCTGCGTCTCGAAGCGGCCGTCCTTGAAAGCCCGGTAACCGGACAGGAGGGTCTCCGGAAAATTGCTCATGGTGTCGTCATTCCCACTATGGTCAAAAATGGTACGCGTTTACCTAACTATCGGCAGGCGGCGGCACCAGGTCGAGAAATTTCAGCAAGGAAACAAACGTGGCGAGTTTTTCGCGCCGGAATTCGTCCGGATCGACGTTGCTGAAATCGTAGAACCCCTTGCCGGTGCTGAGACCAATATCACCGCGTGCAATCAACTCGTCGACCATCTCCGGTACGTCGAAGCGTTCCGAACCCAGTTCCTTCTTCAAATAATTCGAGGCGTACTGCAGGATTTCGACGCCGCCCCAATCGAGGAACTCAATCAGGCCCATCGTGGCGTATCGGATGCCGAAGCCGGCCCGCACCGCCCTGTCGATATCCTCCGCCGTGGCAACGCCTTCTTCGACCATGCGCACGGCCTCATTCATGGCGACCGTCTGGATGCGGGGCACAATGTAGCCCGGTGAAGCCTTGCATCGCACCGGCACCTTGCCGACGCTCTTGAGAAAATCCATCAGTTTCTGTACGACGGCTTCGTCGGTGCCGTCGCTCGGGCTGACCTCCACCAGTGGGATCAGGTAGGCCGGATTGAGCCAGTGGGCGTTCAGGAAGCGTTCGGGATGGACGATGAAGCGCGACAGTTCGTCGACCAGCATGGTCGAGGTGGTCGAAGCGACGATAGCCTGTTCGGAAGCCACCTCGCCGATGCGCTGCAGGGCGTCCTGCTTGGCTACCAGAAGCTCCGGCACCCCTTCGAAAATGAAGTCGGCGTCGCCCATGACCTCCTCGGCGTCGGATAACGGCGCACCGTCGATCCGCGCCAAGGTCGCCGCGGCCGCCGCGGCGTCAAGGACATCGAGGGAAATCAGAAAATCGAGGTTCTCCTTGATCTCGATCTTTGCCGCCTCGATCAAGGCAGCCGAGGCATCGGCGGAGCGGTCCTTGAAATCCAGGATGGTGACGGAATGGCCCGCATAGGCAAACACCTGAGCAATGCCGCGCCCCATGCGGCCGGCGCCGACGGCGACGATTGAGGGTGACGCCTTGTCCGTCATGCCGAGATACCTTCCCTCATCAAGGTCCGCCAGGCCGCCTCGTCGAGGTCCGCCAGGCCGAGCGCTTCGAGTGTCCGGCCCGAGCCATAGAGATCTTCCCCGACGATGGCCGAACCGATGGCCAGCATACCGCTGGCGATGGGTGTTTCGACGCCTGCGTAGCGGCCCACCGAGGTCAGGAAGGACAAGCCGATGGCCGTGTCCTCGCGCATGTAGCGATGGCTCGTCAATTCGATATGTTCGCGCCAATCGCCGCTGTCGGTCAGGCGCTCGTGCGAGGAATTGCCGTACATCCATTCCTCCAGCGCATCGTCATAGTGGTTGGCCAGCGGGAAGTGCGGCGCCCCGTAACCCATCGCCTCGCGCACCGCCATGCGTTCGGCGTCGAGGGCGTCGGTGGTGCGCCGTATTGACGGCTGAGTGCCCTCGTTGTGGATGTCCCAGGCGTCGAAATGCTCCAGGGGTCCGGCGTTCATCAGGATGAGCGGCGGGTGGATGATGGGTCCGGCATTCATCAGGGCGCCGTCCATCAGGTCGCTCAACGGCTCGACGGCCGGATAGGCCTCGGCGATGACGGTCAAGGCGCGCTCAGAATCTCGGGCGGGAAAGACGCCAGTGGGGAGACGTGTGGCGTAAACGCTGATGCGAACTTCAACATCCGTCTGTTTGCGCGCCAGATACGGCAGCGTGCCGGTTTCGGCAAATGCCACGTTGGCGCCGTTACCGGCATCGCGCATCGCCTTGGCGTAGATGTAACCACCGAACGTGCCGGGCGGCAGATAGGCGACTTGCCCCTCCTCCCAAAGCGGCGCCAGTTGCGGCGCCAGGGAATTGTGCGTCGTGCATGGCAAGGGGGCGACGATCAACTCGGCGCCTGACATGGCCGCCGCCATATCCGCCGTGAGCAGGGCAATCTCCACCTCACGCGATCCGTTCCAGTCGGTCAGGGTAATCGCGCCGGCGTCCTTCACCGGCTGCAAGGCCGCATCGTCACGTCGCCACAACCGAACCTCGTGACCCAGCTCCGACAGGTGGGCCGCCGCCGCATAACAACCGTGTCCGCCACCGATAACGGCAATCTTCATGGATTTTCCCCACAAATTAGTTTAAGCTTAAAATAATATTCTTGGTTCGCGGCTTACAGTCAAGCTATTCCGGCAAGGGATTCTGGACGCCGCAGGAGCGAAAAGGCAAGACCGCAAATGACAGGCAAAACCGTCCAAGGCAGAACTCTCGAGCCGGTCATCTCGGAGGAACAGCGCGCGTTGTTCCCGGATATCGCAGGCAACGAGATCAACGGGCTAGGTGAGAGGGAGATCCGGCCGCCGACGGCGATCTATTGGCACCCGCCGCGCAAGAAACGCCCCTTCGCTCCGGTGCAAAGCTGGATGCTGAAGAAATCGAGCGCCGAGGTGCCGGAAATTGCCGACATGAACAACCAGCTCGGCGGACGTGGATCAAAAGAAAGAGTGCCGAAAGCCGAAGCCCCGACGGAAGACTCCCAGGAAGCCCTGACGGCGGCGGTCAAGGCGTTCGCCCTGGCCGGTGAAGCTGATCTCGTTGGCATTACCAAACTGCGACCTGAGTGGGTGTACGACGGATACGAATTCAAGGACAACGAATACGTCGTCATCGTCGGCATCGAAATGGACCATGCCGAATTATCCACGGCGCCTGAGAGCGGCAGCGTCATCGAGGTAATGCGGGCTTACAACCGGGGCACCCGCACGACGCGCGACCTGGCCGACTGGATCCTGGCCAAAGGCTTCGATGCCGAACCGGAAGGCGGCCCGATTGCCGGCAAGTTCACATTGATCCCGGCGGCCCTCGCCGCCGGCTTCGGCGAACTGGGCAAGCACGGCTCGATCATCAACCGCACCTACGGTTCATCCTTCCGCCTGGCCGGCGTGGTTACCAATATGCCGATGGACACCGATGAGGTGGACGACATCGGCGTCGACGATTTCTGCATGAGCTGCAAGCTCTGTGAAGCGGCCTGCCCGCCCGACGCCATTTCGAGCGACAAACAGACCGTCCGCGGCGTCGAGAAGTGGTACGTCGATTTCGACCAGTGCGTGCCTTACTTTAACGAGACCTATGGCTGCGGTATCTGCATCGCCATCTGCCCCTGGAGCCGTCCCAATGTCGCCTCCAGCCTGGCCGCCAAAATGGCGCGGAAAAGGGCGCTGTCGAAGACCCGGGACTAGGCAGGGTTCAGGATATCGTGACGGTCCGGTCCGGCGGAAACCGGAGGGTTACGGCCGTCCCAGTATCGGGCTCGGTGTCGATGGCGATCGACCCGCCGTGCAATTCGATCATTTGCTTGACGATTGTGAGCCCTAGCCCGGTGCCTTCGTGGGAGCGGGTGCTGACCTGCTCGATCTGGCTGAAGGGTTTGAGGACGAAATCCACCTGATCGGGCCGCATGCCGATGCCGTGGTCGACAACCGTCAATTCCACCGCGCCCTCGAATTCACCAAGATAAATTTCGATCTTACCGCCCGCGGGAGAGAACTTTATGCCGTTGGATAGTAGATTGATGATCATCTGTTTGACGACTCGGCGATCCGCAAGTAGGTGGCCGACAACCGATTTGCGCCGGATCTCGGTATAAATGCCCACCTCTTCCAACTGGGGCGCCAATATCGGCAGACAATCGGAAACCGTCTCGTAAATGTCGACAACGGTTTCCTTCAACTCCATTTCACCGGCTTCGATCTTGGCGATATCGAGGATGTCGCCGACGATATCCAGCAGATGGATCCCGCTGCGTTGAATGAGCGCGCCGTATTCGACGTATTGCGGCTTGTCGACCGAGCCGAACATTTCGGTCGCGATCATTTCCGAAAAACCGATGATGGCATTCAGGGGGGTGCGCAGCTCATGGCTCATGGAGGCGAGAAACTCGGACTTGGCGTGGCTCGCCTCCTCCGCCTTGACGGCCAGCCTTTCCAATTCCTTGCTGAGCTCAATGAGCTCCCGTTCCGTCTGCTCGCGTCTTTGAATTTCGCGGTCAAGCCGTTGCACGGCCGGCAGCCACGAAGCAAGGCCGACAGCCGCCATGATCGTTCCGGGGAAGTAAAAGAAAACGGCGAGGATGAAGCTTTGTTCCTGCCACAACCAGGTGGACATCAGGGTTTTCATGTCGAGCGAGATGGCAACCTGGATGAGGTAGTCCACCAGAGTCGCCAGAGAAATGATGGAGACGCCGACCACGACCAAAAAAAATCCGCGGTTCACCGTGGCCAAGGCACTGCGTTTGCTCATTAGGAGTGCCGGAATAGAAGCAACCCCCAGGAACGTGAGGATGCTTGGATGGAGAAAGACGGCGGCGGTACTCATGACTTTACGCGTTGCCTCGCAATTTTGCCTGATGGATTGGAGTACCTACAAATGTCTCCGCACGTTCCTTTACCAGCGTATTTGACCACCGCTCTGTTTCAGGGAAATGTCATATCGGCGTATTTTTGTTTCTGATATGTAAGTTTTGATATCCCCATCCGAACACTCCCGAATTGGCGAAAAGCCGATTCACCTACCCGTTTCGATTTGATACAATTCCAGCGCTATTTCGGCTCGCCTCCGTTGGCGACAGCCGGTATTTCAATCTTGCCCGGGAGGCATCCTTGTCAGATACGAAATTCAGATTGGTGACCCGCAGCGATTTTGACGGCCTGGCCTGTGCCGTTTTGTTCAAAGAACTCGACATGATCGACGACATCAAGTTCGTTCATCCCAAGGATATGCAGGACGGCAAGGTCGACATCACCGACAACGACATCACCACCAACCTGCCTTACGTTCCCGGCTGCCATCTGGCCTTCGATCATCATCTGAGCGAAACCATCCGGGCGGGGGAAGCCAAACCGGACAATCACATCATCGATGCCGCGGCGCCCTCGGCGGCGCGGGTGGTTTACGACCACTACGGCGGCAAGAGCGCCTTCCCCACGGTCGACGACGACCTCATGACGGCGGTCGACAAAAGCGATTCGGCGCAATTCTCGAAAGCCGAAATCCTCGATCCGCAGGGCTGGGATTTACTGAATTTCCTGATGGATTCGCGCACCGGCCTAGGACGTTTCCGCGAATTCAGGGTGTCCAATTACGACCTGATGATGGAGCTCATCGATTATTGCCGCAACCACAGCATCGATGAAATCCTCAAGCTGCCGGACGTCGAGGAGCGCGTGACGCTTTATATGGAACACGACCGCAAGTTCCGCGACCAGCTCGACGGTTGTTCGACGGTGCACGGCAACCTCGTGGTTTTGGATTTGCGAGATCAGGAAACGATCTACGCCGGCAACCGCTTCATGATTTACGCCATGTTCCCCGAGTGCAACATTTCGATCCACGAAATGTGGGGCCTTAAGCAGCAGAACACGGTTTTCGCCATCGGCAAATCGATCCTCGACCGCAGCTCGAACACCAACGTCGGGGAGCTTTGCCTCTCATACGGCGGCGGCGGCCACATCGCCGCCGGCACCTGCCAGGTCGAAAACGATCAGGCGGACAAAGTGCTGGGCGAATTGATCGAGAAGATCACCGCCGACGGCTGAAACAGTCCTGGCAACAAAAACAAGCGTTATTCCAGCGAAAGCCGGAATCCAAGTTTTTCCTTTTTCAGGAGACGGTCGGCCTAAGGCCCAGGCGACCAAAAAAAGCATGGACCCCGGCCTGCGCCGGGGTGACGAAAGCGTTGGCGGAACCGCTGTAACGACTTTGTTAGTACCCTACTCTGCCGCCTCGCGGGTGATGTGTTCGCCCTGATATTCGGCCAGCAAAGCCTGTTGCTTGGCTTCCGCTTTCTCGATATTGGCCGATTTCACCGGACCGTAACCGCGGATCATTTCGGGCACCGCGGCAATTTCGGCGGCCAGTTCGAGCTTGGCCGGCGTCAAGCCAGCCAGAAGGTCGCCGATTGTGCGCTCGTAATCCCGGATCAGCCGGCGTTCCACACGCCGTTCTTCCTGGTAGCTGAACGGGTCGAAGGCTGTGCCGCGCAAACCTTTCCAGCCAGCCAGGAAACGCAATGCCGGCACCATCCAGGCGCCGAACTTCTTCTTGCCGGGCCGGCCCGCGCTGTCCACGCCGGTGGCCAGGAACGGCGGCGCCATGTGGAAGTTCAGTTTATAATCGCCCTCGAAGCGATCATTCAGTTCCTCGAGGAAGCCGGCTTGCGTGTAGAGACGGGCAACCTCGTATTCGTCCTTGTAGGCCATCAAGCGATAGAGCGAGCGTGCGACAGCCTCGCGCAACAGTTCCGAGTCCGGCTGAACCTTCATTTCCGCCGCGCTTACTCGGTTGACTGTTTCCAGATACCGGTTGGCATAAGCCTGATCCTGATAGGCCGTCAGGTCCTTGGCGCGGTTGGAAATCAACGTCTCAACGGTATCCGCCGAGGTCGGCTCCGAAGGCGCGCCCCAAGCCACCTTGTCGAGGGCATCGGCGTCGTGCGCGGCCAATCGGCCCCAGGCGAAGCTGGCTTTGTTTTCATCGGCCGCGCGGCCCATCATTTCGATAGCTTCCATGAGGGAGCTTTCCTTGAGCGGCACCGCCCCCATCTGGAAGGCATAGCCCAGCAGGAAAATGTTGGCGGCGATGGAATCGCCGATCAGTGCTTCACTCAAGGTCTTGGCCGGCACGTAGTGGGTGCGGCCTTCGCCCGACGCCAATTCCAAACGCCGGCGCAGCTCGGCTTCGTCCAGCCGGAATGACGGATCGTTGACCGAGGCGGCCACCGGCAGCACGTTGGCGTTGATCACCGCCCGGGTTACGTCGGGCCGCATCGCCTTCAACACGGTGGGGCTGGCGCCCACGACCATGTCGCCCGCGACCAGAAGATCGGCCCCGCCGAGCGGCAGGCGGGCGGCCAGTTTTTCTCCGGCATTGGCCGAAATGCGGACGTGCGTCAGCACGCTGCCGCCCTTCTGCGCCATGCCCGTAAAGTCCAGCACCGAGATGCCGCGGCCTTCGATGTGGGCCGCCAGACCGAGCAGTTGACCAACGGTCACGACGCCGGTACCGCCGACACCGGCGACCATGATGCCGTAGGGTCTGTCCAGAGCGGGCAGTTCCGGCATGGGCAAATCCGTCGGCACGGGCGTCGTCGATTTGGCTTTGCGGCGCGGTTGGGCGCCGTCCAGCGTCACCAGCGCCGGACAAAAGCCTTCGAGGCAGGAAAAGTCCTTGTTGCAGGCGGACTGGTCGATCATGCGCTTGACGCCGTAGGGCGTCGGCACCGGCATCACCGACAGGCAGTTGGACTGCGTCGAGCAATCGCCGCAGCCCTCGCAGACGGCCTTGTTGATGTAGACCCGGCGCTGCGGGTCCGGCTCTTCACCGCGGCGGCGGCGGCGGCGCAATTCGGCGGCACAGGTCTGGTCGTAGATAATGGCGGAAACGCCTTTGATCTTGCGGAAGGATTTCTGCAAATCGTCCAGGCGGTCGCGATGGTGGACGCTGACGCCGCCGGGGAACTTGGTGCCGGCGGGATATTTCGACGGATCGTCGGCCACGATAACGATCTGGTCGACGCCTTCGGCGCGGACCTGTTCTGCCAGTTTCGGCACCGTCAACTGGCCTTCCAGCTTCTGGCCGCCGGTCATGGCCACGGCATCGTTGAACAGGATCTTGAAGGTCATGTTCGACTTGGCGGCGATGGCCTGGCGCAAGCCGAGAATACCGGAATGGACGTAGGTTCCGTCGCCCAAATTCTGGAAGATGTGGTCGTAGTCGACGAACGGCGCCATACCGACCCAGTTAACGCCTTCGCCGCCCATGTGCATGATGCCGAAGGTGTTGCGGTTCATGCCCATGGCCATCAGGTGACAGCCGGTTCCGGCCAGCGCGCGGCTGCCGTCCGGCACCTTGGTGGAGCGGTTGTGAGGACAGCCCGAACAGAAATAGGGCGGCCGGTCGACCACGGCGGCCAAGGGGCTGTCGGCGTCGCGCGCCTTCAGCATGGCGAGATAATGCTGGGCCGAGGGCGTCTCCAGCGTCTCCCCCAGGAAACGTACCAGGGCGCGGGCGATGTCGGCGCCGTCGATCTCGCCGTTTGAGGCGATCAGCGTCTCGCCCTCAAGGTCGGTCTTGCCGACCACGGTCGGGCGTTGGCCGTCGGGCAGACCGTAGAGCAATTCCTTGATCTGGCTTTCGACGAAGGCGCGCTTTTCCTCGACCACCAGAATCTTGTCCAGGCCGTCGGCGAATTCGGCGACGCCCTGCGGTTCCAGCGGCCACGACATGCCGATCTTGAAGATGCGCAGGCCGATCCGCGCCGCTTCCGCTTCGTCGATGCCGAGGTCGGCCAGGGCCTGACGCAGATAGAGGTAGGCCTTGCCGGTGGCGGCAATACCGATCTTGGCGTTTGGCGTGTCGCCGACGATGCGGTTGATGCCGTTGGCCCGGGCAAACGCCATGGCCGCCGGGATCTTGACCTGTTGGTTGCGCACTTCCTGGGCCAAGGGAGGATCGGGCAGGCGGATGTTCGCGCCATCCGCCGGCATCTCGAAATCGTTGGGAATGACGAAGCCGGGGTTGTTCGGATCGATGGCGATGGAGGCCGAAGACTCGACGGTTTCGGAAACCGCCTTGAAACCGACCCAGCAGCCGGCGTAACGCGACAGCGCCAGGCCGAACAGGCCGAATTCGAGATATTCCTGAACGCTAGAGGGATGCAGCACCGGCATCATCCATGACGCCATCAGTTGCTCGCACTGGTGCGCCTGACTCGAAGAAACGGCGCCGTGGTCGTCGCCGACCACTACGAGGGCGCCCCCGTGTGGCGCACTGCCGTAGGAGGTCGCGTGTTTCAAGGCATCGCTGGCACGGTCGAGGCCCGGGCCCTTGCCGTACCACATGCCGAAGACGCCATCGACGTTGGCGTCCACGGAAAGCGGCGCCTGCTGGGTGCCGATCACCGCCGTTGCCGCCAGTTCCTCGTTGATGGCGGGCTGGAAGATGATGCCGTTTTGGCTGAGGAAATCCTTTTGCCGCGACAATTCGCGGTCCAGTTCGCCCAGTGGCGATCCCTGGTATCCCGAAGCGAACCCCTTGGTGTTAAGTCCGGCGGCTTCGTCGCGCCGTTTCTGTTCCAGGAGAATGCGGACGAGGGCCTGGACGCCCGTCATGTAGGTCCGTTCCTGGTCGGTTTCGCGTTCAGGCGCGCCGGAAATTTCTGGATTCGACATATTTTCTCCACCTCATTGGCCGCCTCGCGGCGCTGCGGCGCCGCCTCCCCGCGACCAGGAAAATAATAGGTTCCCTAAATGGGGTAAATCACTGCGAATATCCTTGTTAACTAAGAGAAATTGGATAATTATTCCAAATTAGTCTAAATTTTGGAATGATTTTCCATGGCTCATCTGGATCGCTACGACCGCATGATTCTCGCCGCCCTGCAGCGCGACGGCCGCATGGGAATGGCCGATCTGGCGAAGCAAGTCGGACTCTCCCCCTCCCCCTGTTGGCGGCGCAAGAAGCAACTGGAAGACGCCGGCGTGATTCGGGGCTATTCCGCCCTTGTCGCCCCTAAAGCCGTCGGTCTCGGTCTCAATGCCTTCGTCAATGTCGCCGTCGACCTCCACCACGCAGAAGCATTCGAAGCTCTTATATCAAAGCGCGAAGAGGTCGTGGAATGTTACGCCATGACGGGGGGTCAAGACTACCTCGTCCACGTCATGGTGACCGACATGGAGGATTTCGACCGGTTTTTGCGAAGCGAGGTGGCGCACATGCCGGGCGTCGAACGGGTGAATTCCAGTTTCGCCCTCAAGGCGATCAAGCAAAGCGCCGCCCTGCCGGTCGAATCCGCCGGCGAGATCTGAGTTACTTCCAGCGCTGCAGGAACGCGTCCAGGCGTTCCTTGTGTTCGTCGGTGCGGAACATATAGTTCTGAATGACGGCCTCGTAGGACAAGCAGGTCGCGAGATCCGTCGTCTCGCCGCGCAATAGGGCGTTCTTGGTGTTGGCGGCGGCCCGGCGGGGGTAGGCCTCGATGATCCGGCGCGCCATGGTTTGGGATTGCTCCAGTAGCTGGTCGGCCGGTACGACGTCGGCGAATAATCCGAGTTCCCGACCCATTTCGGCGTCGACCGTGGCGCCTGTCAGGATCAGCTGCCGGGCCTTGGCGGTGCCGACGTATCGCGGCAATAGATAGGTGCATCCCATATCAGCGCCGCTGGCGCCGATCCGGCCAAAGGCAAAATAATAGCTGGCGTCGGGCGAGGCGACGGCGAAGTCACAGGCCATCGCCAGGGCCGCGCCGCCGCCGACGGCATGGCCGTTGACCGCGGCGATGACCGGCAATTCCAATTCGCGGATGCGCTTGGTCAGGCCGAAGGCTGCCCGGATGACATCCAGTTGCCACTCGATGTCGACCTCTTCGACGCCCAACAACCCCTTGAGATCGGCGCCGCCACAAAAGGCCGGCCCGCTGCCCGTGATAATGATGACACGGCAGGACTTGTCGGCTTCCAAGCGGTCAAAGGCCGCGTTGAGAAGCCCCGGTACTTCCCTCGTCAAGGGGTTGCGCTGGTCGGGGCGATTGAAAGTGACGATGCCGACGCCGTCGTCGAGTTCGACCAAAACTTCGGGATTTGCGTCCGCCGTCCGTTTTTCCGCCGAGATGCTCATTTGACTATCTCCCTGGGTAGCAACCCCCTGATAACCGGACAAAAACTCTATCACCGCCGATCCCGAAAACACATAAACATTGCGCGGCGGTCACGATTTGGGCGAATTCCGAGGCTAATCTTCCCATATGTACGCATGTGCCTCGATTTGGGGTGAACGGACATTTAACGCCTGATCGGGCATACTTTTCAAAACGCTGCCCAATCGGAACACGGAGGATCGATGACAGGCCGGAAGAATGTCGGTGCGGTACTGTTGGCTGCCGGTTTAGCGCTGGCGGCCCGGACGACCGTCGCCGGTGAAAACGTTGCCGTCATCATCGGCAATTCGGACTATCAGGAAGGCATTCCCGACGTCGCGTACGCCGGTCGCGACGCCGCCGCGATCAAGGCGTATTTGGTCGGCGTGCGCGGCTTCGACGCCGCCAACATCATCGAACTGCGCAACGCCACCAAAGCCCAGATGGAAGCGACATTCGGCAACGAACGCAATCCGCGGGGCCGTCTTTGGCGCTATGCCGATCCCGAGCAGGCCGGTGAGGTGTTCGTGTTCTTTTCCGGTCACGGCGTCCCTGGTTTGACCGATCAACGGCGCTACCTGCTGCCTGTCGACGCGGAACCCGACTTCGCCGATATCAGCGGCTATCCCATTTCGCAATTGTTCGAGAACCTGAAGGATTACAAAAACGCCACCATCGTGCTGGACGCCTGCTTCTCCGGCAACAGCGCCGGCGGCACGCTCTTTCCCTCCTCCTCAGGCATATCCATTTCCGCCCGAGACGAGGCCCACGCGCCGGGATTGACGGTCCTGACGGCTGCCGGCGCCGGTCAGCTGGCCAGTTGGGATCACCGGGCGCGCCACGGTCTGTTCACCGAATATTTCCTGCGCGGCGTCTATGGCGAGGCCGATCTCGACCTCGACGGCCACATCCGCGCCGGCGAGATGAAAGCTTTCCTCGACAAGGACATGACCAGGATCGCCAGGCGCACCTACGGCCGCGAACAGGACGCGTCCCTGAGTGGTGCGCCGGAGCGACTGTTCGCCACGTTTTCCCCCTGGGCGAAACCGAAGCGGCCTGAAATCACCGAGCGGACCAAGACTGCCGACAAGGTTGCGAAAGCTGAACCCACGCAGAAGTGGCTGCCGCCGGAAGACGTGACCGACCAGCCCCAACCCACGCCGCCGCCGCAAGACCAGCCCCGTGGTTCGACAACCGATCTCGTCCTGAAAACCATCATCAAGGGTTTGGAGATTTACCGCGACGTCATCCGCATGGACCGCCCCGCCGTGAGCCGCAGACTGGTCGGTGTCCGCGCCCGGCCTGAAAACAAGGCGGCCAGAATCGGCAGGCTCCGGCCCGACCAGCCGGTCCGCGTCACGGGCCGGGTCAAGGGCAGCAACTGGCTGCGCGTTCAGTTCGGAAACGACGAGGGTTACATCAAGGCGTCAGCGCTGTCGCAGTTGAAGCCCGGTGAACTCCGCCTCTGGCGCATCGCCCAGGAGAGCGGCCGGCCCAGAGCTTACCGCCAGTACGTCAATCGCTACCCCAATGGCCACTTCGCCGGCCGCGCCCACGCCTTCCTGCGCGGCGCCGCGCTGACCAACGACAAACGGCCACCGCCGCCCCAAGCAAAGCAGCGTCCCCCGAAGAAGCAGAAATGGAAGCCGCCGAAATAGGCGGCAACGATAGTCGCGGGATCTTAGTACCTGGCGAAGACGCTGGCCGTACCGTCCGGCTGGAACGCCAGCACGTCGTAGCGCTCCGGCGCGCCGCCTTCCATGCCGGGCGAGCCCGTCGGCATGCCCGGCACCGACAGGCCGCGAACTTTGGGCCGACTCCGAAGCAGCTTGGCCACTTCGGCCGCCGGCACGTGGCCCTCGACGACATAGCCCTCGACGACGGCCGTATGACAGGACTGCAGCCCCTCCGGTACGCCGGCCATCTTCTTGACCTGGTCGAGATCATCCATGTTGCGAACTTCGACGGTATGGCCGTGCATCCGCATGTGCTTGACCCAATTGCCGCAACAGCCGCAACTGGCCGACTTGTAGACCGTCATCTCCGCGGCGAGAGCCAGTCCGGTCCCGGCGGTCGAGAGCAGAAAAGCCAGCAGGGCAGCGGAAAAAAATGTTTGCAGATGCCGTTTCATGGCCGTGCCTTTCGGTAGAATGATTTCGTCCCAACCAGCTTATGAGGGTTCCAGAACTGGAAGGTCAATGGGATGATCATGGTCAATTGGGTTGGAGCCCCATCGCCGGTTGTCATATTTGCGCCATATTGCTGCGGCATCCGTTGCCCCGCCGGAGGAAACGAATAAATGGAATCAGCCAACCCCAGTCACGCCGCCCAACTGCACGAGGTCGCCCTCGTCGCCATGGTGGCCGTCATTCTGGGGCTCGGCCTGTTGCGGCTGCGCCAGCCGCCGGTGGTGGGCTACATCCTGGCGGGCATCGCGCTGGGGCCCACGGGCTTCGGCCTGATTTCGCAGTCGGGCTCCATCGGTCTGCTGGCCGAACTGGGCGTGCTGGTGTTGCTGTTCCTGATCGGCATGGAACTGAGCATCCGCGCCTTCATCGCCGTCATCAAACCGGCCGTATTGATTGCCGCGGGTCAGCTCGGCCTGGCGCTGGGCATCACCACGACTTTCTCACTGGTGCTCGGCTGGAGCCTGGCGCAGACCCTGCTGTTGGCCTTCGTCGTCGCCGTTTCCAGCACCGCCGTCGCCATCAAGATGCTGGAGGAAATCGGTGAACTGCGCAGCGAAACAGGGCGCATCACGATCGGCGTCCTGATCGCCCAGGACATCGCCATCGTGCCCATGCTGATCGTCACCGACGCGCTGGGCGGCGAAGACATCTCGGCCTTTGCCGTCACGATGAAGATCGCCGCCGCCGTGGCCTTCCTGATCTGGCTGGTTTGGCGGCTGGGACGGCCGGGCAAGATCCATTTGCCCGGTCTCGATCTGTTGGAAGGCAAGCCGGACGTGCTGGCGCTGGCGGCGATGGCCATCTGTTTTACCGCCGCCACCCTGTCGGGCTTTCTCGGTCTCTCGCCGGCCTATGGCGCGTTCGTTGCGGGACTTGTGCTGGCCAGCTCGACGCTGCGCTCGGAATTGATCAGCGTCACCCATCCGATCCAGAGCATCTTACTCTTCGTGTTCTTCCTCTCGGTCGGCCTGCTGCTCGACATCTCCTACATCATGGACAACTTCGCCACGGTGTTCCTGTTCGTGCTGGGCGTGATCGGCCTGAAAACGGCGCTCAACATCGCGCTGACGCGCTTCATGGGCTATTCGCTGGCGGTGGCCATTCCGGCCGGCCTGTCAATGGCCCAGATCGGGGAGTTCTCCTTCGTCCTTGCCGCCGCCGGGCTTAGCAACGGGGCGATCGATTTCGGCGCTTATCGGCTGGCTATCGCGGTGATCGCGGTGTCGCTGCTGGTCTCGCCGCTCTGGATCATCAGCGTGCGCCGCTTTCATGAAGTTGCGGACCAGGGCATTACGACGTTCCGGGCCGCCTTCCGCGAGACCTATCCTGGCGAGATGGCGGAAATGGAACGCGGCGCCGTCTTTGTCGGACGGACCACCAAGCGAACCTGGCTCGCGGCGCTGGCGGCAATCCGCAAACTACGCAATGCGCGCGGGCGCAAGAACTCGGCCAAGGGCATCACGATCACCAAGGTCGAGAAGACGCCGTTGCCCAAGCCGGACGAAGAGGACCCTCAACCCTCGGAGAAGGGATCCTCGACCGCCGGCCAGTAAGGCGTTTTGAGGTTTTTGAAGGGGATGGAGCCGAAATCGGTGTTGAGGGTGCCGGGGCTGGTGGCGTACAGCACCTCCTGTGCGACCGGCGCGAAGCCCGCGTAGAAATGCTGCGACGATTTGGGCACGATGATCTTCATGGCCGCCAGGTCCATACCGAACTGGGTGAAGGCGTCCGGGTTGAAGGTCTGGCCCCGGATCGAATTGAGCACGACGTTGACGTTGTCCTCGGCCTGCAGCCAGACGGCGTCACCGATGCCCGATTTCACCTCGCCGAAGCTTTGTTCGGCGTTCTCGATGATGCGTTTGACGGTGACGCGAAGGTCCACCGGATCGCCGGATTCGGCGCTGCACTTGCCGCCGATGCGCAAGTCCATCACCGCGCCCTCCCCGGCCTCCTTGCAGAAGCGGATGGCGACGGGATCCCAATAAAGGCCGCTGACATTGTCCGTCAGCCCCTTGTCGAGGATGGCCCGCAGAATGAAGGTCGAATCCGACGGCGCGCCGCCGCCGGCGTTGTCGGCGACATCGGCAATAACGATAGGGCCGGCAGGCGCCGCCGCCGCCTGATCGAGCGCATCCTCATAGGGCAGCATCACCGGCGCCGTCTCGTGGCGCATTTGCCAGATTTCGTCGCCCAGCTGCTGCGCCAGCGCCGCCGCCTTCGCCTCGTCGCCATCGGCGATGACCAGCATGCGGGCGGTGGTTTCCGGCACATCCCCCCAGGGAAAGCCGTGGGCAAAGGAAATCGACAGGATGCCGTCCCGGCCCTCAAGCTCCTGCATGCGGGCGACGAACGATTTCATCGGCTCCACCGGCGTGCGCCAGGTGTTGACCATGCGGCAGTCGTGGACCGCCATCACCGGATCGGTCCGGCCCGCCGCCCTGTCGCGGCACAGCGCGTAGAGTTCCTCGGCGCGCTCGCGGGTATCGATGTGGGGATATTCCTTGAAGGTGATCAGCGCGTCCGCCGCCGCCCGCATCTCGGGCGTGATGCTGCAATGGAGATCAAGTTCGCCGCCGATCACGGCGTCCGGGCCCGCCAGTTCTCGGCAGCGGGACAGCAGATCGCCTTCGCAATCGATGTAGCCGTCGGCCACCATAGCGCCGTGCATGCTGACCAGCACCATGTCGACCGGCAGCGCGGCCTTGAGATCCGCCAGCAATTCGTCGCGCAGATCCTCGTAAACCTTGCGGATCGTCGGACCGGCGGGCTGGGCGAAGGCGGCGATGCTTTCCACCACGTTTGCCTGTTCAAGCTCCGCCGCCTGGCGCCAGGCATGCAGGGGCGCTGTGAACAAATCCGCCGTATGTCGAGTGGCGTCGCCCCGGAACAACATCGTCTCCTCGAAGTTTTCCAACCCCGTCGGGATCGGCGAAAACGTGTTGGTCTCGGTGCCGAGACAGGCAATGAATACTTTCATGAGACGTCCTCTTCGGTGCCGTCGGCATCGCCGGTCCGTGGATCGGCCATGCGCGCACCGAGATGAATGATGATGATGATGGCGGCAATCGGTACGGCGGCGGCCACGTAGATCATGGGAAAACCGAGCGTGTCGGCGGTGCGCCCGAGGGACCGGCCCAGGAAGCCCCGCGCTGCGGTCATGTTCGGCCCGAACAGGCTGTAGTAGAGCACCGGGCACATGAACAACAAAACGGCGGCGGCGCGCAACAGGCCGGCGCCCTTCATGATCAGCGGCGACGCCCCGCTGGGCGCTTTGACCAGGGTCGGGTCGAAACGCGCCTTGAAGGCCACGGTGGCGCCCAGCAAACCGCTCCAGACCATGGCGTAGCGGGCCAATTCCTCGGTCCAGGTCGGTGGACTTTGCAGCAGGTAGCGGGCAACCACCTGGATCGAGACGAACACGAGCATGGCGACCAGCGCCGCGCCCGCGCCCGCGCGGCAGCCGATATCAAGGCCGTCGCTCAATCCGGTGATTGCCCGCCGCATGGTCCGCTACCGCGTGGCGTTGGCGGCGTCGACCCAGATCTTCACCTGCTCAGGCGTCAGCACGCCTTTGGTGTAGACCTCCTTGGAGAGCTTCTGGAATTCCATCCGCGCCTCCGGTTTCAAGTTGACGATGCTGACGCCGGCTTTTTTCAGGCCTTCCAGCATGCCAGGCTCGGCTTTGGCGAGCCAGGCCCGGTTGGCCTTGGTTGCCGCAGCGGCAGCAGCGTCGACGGCGGCCCGGTCCTTGGCCGATAAGCCCTGATACCAGTCTTCCGAAGCCAGGGCGAGACGGCCGCCGACGACGGATTTGGAATCGGTAAAGTGCTTGATGAAGTCGGTGTGGCCGAACATCACCGGCACGAAACTCGGGTTCATATAGCCGTGGGCCACGCCGGTCTGCAGGGCGTTGGGCACTTCCTTCCAAGCCACGATGGTGCCGTTGGAACCCCAAGCCTTGTAGAGCGCGATCTGGGCTTCATCCAGCGCCCGCATGCGCAGGTCGGCCATGTCCTTGACCGAATGGATGGGGCGTTTGGTGTTGAAGATACCCGATGCCGGACCGACCACGGTGAATGCCAGGATACGGATGCCGCCCTTGCTGATCTTGGCGTTGATCTTTTCCATCAGGCCGGCATGCGCGATGGCGCGGTCCTGATGGTCGTTGTCGTCATAGAGGTAGGGCAGATAGAGGCCGAAGATCAATTTGTCGACCTTACCCGCCGACTTGACGTCGGCCATGTTGATCTCGAGCAAACCGGCACTGGTCTGGTCGAGGCGTTCGGCTTCGCCGCCCAGGGCGCCGCGCGGGAATTCCTTCACCGCCAATCCGGCCTTCTTCAGTTCCTCGGCGAAGGTATGGGCCCAGACGTAGGAGCCGGCTTTTTCCATGCTCGGCGGTGCGTCCAGCGCGATCTTGATTTCCGCCGCCTGGCCGCTTGTTGAGGCCAGCGCGAAGGCGGCTGCGATGCTCAGTAATGACTTTTTGATATTCATGATACTCCCCTGTTGATGGCTTCTCAGTTGATGGTTAAACCCGTTATACGCGGTAGAAAGAGGCTGATTTCAGGAAATAGAACGAGGGCGATCAGCACCGCGACCTCGACCAGCGCGAACGGCATGATCGCCCGCGCCAGCTTCCAATAGTTCACGCCCGTCACCGTCGAGGTGATGATCAGGCAGCCGCCCAGCGGCGGCGTGATTAGTCCTATGCAGAGATTGAAGCATAGGACGATTCCGAGATGGATCGGGTTGACGCCTTGGGCCAGGGCCAGCGGCGCCATGATCGGCACCAGCAGCGACAGCGCCACCGGGATATCCATGATCATGCCGGCGACCAGGAACACCACGTTCATCACCAGCAGGTATTCCAGCCCGCCCAGCCCGGCGCCGGTCACCAATTCCGCCAGCGCCTGCGGCCACTGCAGCAGGCCCGCGATATAGCCCAGCGTCGCCACCGCGCCCAGGATCATGAAAATCGATCCGGTCAGACGGACGGTGCTCTCCACCGCCTGCCACAGGATCGAAATATTGACCCCGCCATAGAGCCGGCCGACCAAGGTCGCCGTGACGACGGCGACGGCGGCGGCTTCGGTCGGCGTAGTCAATCCGACGACGATGCCGCCGACGATAATCACGGGCAACGTCAGCGCGGGCGCCGCCTTGACGAAGCTCGGCCACAACGGCGGCACGTCCTCGCCCCGCCCGCCGGGATGGTTGTCGCGGTAGGCGAAGAAAGCGTTGACGATGAACAGCGCGAAGGCCAGCAGCAGTCCGGGAAGGACGCCGGCAATGAAAAGAGCCGCGACCGAGGTCTGCATCAACGCGCCGTAGACGATCAGGATAATGCTTGGCGGAATGATCGGACCGATGATCGACGACGCCGCCGTGATGGCCGCGGCATAGACCTTCTCGTAGCCCTTTTCCTCCATGGCCGGCACCAGCGTGTTCGAGAGCGCCGCCGAGTCCGCCACGGCCGAGCCCGAAATGCCGGCGAAAAAGACGCTGGTCAGGATGTTGACGTGCCCCAGCCCGCCCTTCATCCGTCCCACCAGCGCCATGGAGAAATCGATCATCACCTTGGTGATGCCCGAGCGGTTCATGATGTCGCCGGTGAGTATGAAAAGCGGCATCGCCATCAGGGCGAAGACGTCAATCTGGGCAAAGATCCGTTTCGGGATGATCGCGAGATAGCGGGCCTGGTCGGTGGCGAGGTAGGTCAGGATGGAGGAAGCGCCGATGACATAGGCGATGGCCGTCCCGCTGATCAGGAACAAGATTCCCGCGCCGAAGACCAGCCAGCCCATGTTCAGCGACCCTCCGCCGTCATTTCCACACCTCGCCCATCACGCGCAGCCAGTTGCCGCCGACGATCTTGCGGATGTCGCCATCGCCGTAACCCAGCCGGGTCAGCTCCTCGACGATGTCGATCACCTGCTCGGGTTCCAATTGCGCGGCGTCGTCCCGGGTGTAACCGCCGTCCTTGGGAAAGCGCTCGGCCATGGTTCGGGAAAAGGCGACCAGCGCCGGTAAGTCGTAAATGTAGTCGAAGCCGAAGCCGACGTGATCGGGTCCGACCAGCTGCGCGACATGGTCGAGGGAACGGACGTAGGTGCCCACACTGGCGTCATTGTCGCCCATGAAGATGCCGAGGCCGGTGAGACCGATGACGCCGCCACCGCCTTGATCTGATCGTCGCGGTAACAACGGGGGTGGTCGAAGATGGCGCTGACGTTGCCGTGGCTGACGACAACCGGCGATGCTGACGCTTCGATGGTCTGCATGGATGTCTGGTAGCCGCAGTGGGCCACGTCAACCAGCATACCGACCCGGTTCATTTCGGCAATCAGGCTGTGCCCAAAGCGGCTGAGACCGTCGTCCTCCAACTCGTGGCAACCGCTGCCCACCAGGTTCTGCTGGTTGTAGGCCATCAGCATGTGGCGGATGCCGAGTTTGTAGTAAAGCGCCACGAGATCGAGATTGCGCCCGACCGGACCGGTGCCCTGGAAATGGAAGCCGACAGCCAACTTGCCCCCGTCGCGCGCACGTTCGATATCGGCGGCGGTCTCGGCCAGCACGAAGTCGTCCGGGCGGGCCTCGATGGCGCGGCGTTCCCTGGCGATCAGGCGCATGGCTTCAGCCACATCGGCATCATCGACAGCCACGGTCAGACTGACGAAGTCGAAGCCGGCAGCGGCAAAGCGATCCGGCGCGGCCGCTTTCTTGTCAAGGCTGGCTCCCGGGATGTCGACCGTGGGCAGGGTCATGTCGCAGACCACAGCCTCACGCAGCAACTGCCGCGCCGCCTCCCGTCCCGCACTCTCTGCCACTTACCACGCCTCCCGTTGTTTTATTTGCTTGAGGATTAGCTCTTGTGTGTTCTTGGCCGATCCTTACTCGATTACACGGTCATCACTGCCCGACGCGTCTCCACAAATTCTCCGAAAGCCGCCGCCAGGCCGCCGATATCGTCATCCGTCAGCGGCAGGGAGAGAACGATCATGCCGCGATGGGGGATGTAGTAGCCGGCGGCAAAGAGATCGAACTGCAGCAGATCCCACAGGCCCGGATCGCCGCCGGGGAAGTGCACGGTCATCAGCGAGCCGACGCCCGTCACCTCGACCGGTGCGCCGGCGTCCCGCGCGATTGCGTTGAGCTTGTCCCGCAGCGCATCGCCGCGGGCGTTGAGGTCGTTGAGGGCGTCGTCCGTCAGCACCTGCGTCACCGTCGCCAGGCCCGCCGCCATGGTCAGCACATTGTTGTTGAAGGTGCCGGCGTGCATGAACGAACTTTCATGACCCGGATCGAAGCGTTCCATGATATCCGCCCGGCCGCCAAAGGCGCCGAACGACATGCCGCCGCCGAGGTACTTGCCCAAGCTGGTGAGATCGGGAGAAAGCCCGTATTTGCCTTGCAGGCCGCTGGGCGAAAGTCGCGAGGTCATGACCTCGTCCATGATGAACAGCGCACCGGCGCTTTGCGTTTCTTCCTGCAGCGCCGTGAGGAAGTCCGGATCACCGGGATTGCAGCCGCCGGCTCCTTGCATGCCCTCGATCAGCACGGCGGCCAACCGGTCCCGGTTGTCGGCGATCAAGCTGCGCGCCGCATCGATGTCGTTGTACGGGCAGACGATGAAGTCGAAGGGCTGGGTGAAGTTCATGCCGCCCGGCGGGAAGGCGAGCCCGCTGCCGTGGTAGGCGCCCTCGAAGACCATTACGGTCTCGCGCCCGGTGACCTCGCGCGCCGTATTGAGCGCCAACATGTTGGCCTCGGTGCCGGAATTGCAAAAACGCACGAGATCGAGCGTCGGGAAGCGGTCGCATATCGCCGCCGCGAAGGCCGCATCGTCGACGCCGGGCGCGCCCATCGACAGGCCGCCCTTCAGCTTTTCCGCCACCGCCGCCAGCACGACCGGATTGGAATGACCGAGCAGGCCGCAGGTGTATTCGCCGAGGAAATCGACGTACTTGTGGCCGTCGGCGTCCCAGATGTAGGCGCCCTCGCCACGCACGATAGTCAGTGGGAAGGGTTCGTAATAGAGCGACGTGCGCGTATTGCCGCCTGGCATGGCGGCACAGGCCCTGGCGTGAAACGCCTTGCTTTCGGGATTGGCCGTGACGTAGGCCGCTTCGGCTTCCCGGACGGCTTCCTCCAGCGAAATATTTGCCGACTGGGGCGAGCTCATTTGCCGAACCTCCCCGGCGACAGCGCCGCCGCCGTGACGCCCAGGTCCTCAAGATCGGCCGGGATACCCTCGCCGCAAGCCAGTGCGGCGCTGACCCGGCCCAGGGAGGGCGCGGTCTGGATGCCGTAGCCGCCCTGCCCGGCCAGCCAGAAGAATTTCTCCACGCCGGGATCGAAGCCGACCACCGGCGTCTTGTCGGCCACAAAGGACCGCAGTCCGGCCCAGGAGCGCGTAATGCGCCGGATATCCAGCGTCGTCGCATTCTGGATGCGGTCCACGGCAATGGCGACATCCAGTTCATCGGGCTGGACGTCGCAGGGCTCCATCGGCGTTTCGTCGGCCGGCGAACCCATCACCGCGCCGCTTTCGGGCTTGATGTAGAACTCTTCGTCGGCATCGACGCAAAGCGACCAGTCGCTCGTGTCCATGCCGTCCGGTGCGTCGAACAAGATGGCCGTGCGTCTTTTTGGTACCAGTTCGACGCGCTTCGCCCCCGCCATGTCGGCCACGCGGTCGGCCCAGGCGCCCGAGGCGCTGACGACCACGCCGGCCCGCACGGTGCACTCGCGGGAGGTCACCTCCCAGCCGGCGCCGTTGCGCGTCAAGGCCGTCACCTCGGCATTGTTGACGAATTCGGCGCCCTTGGCCCGGGCGCCCCGCATGAAACCCTGATGCAGGGCATTGACGTCGATGTCCATGGCGTCGGGTTCGATGACGCCGCCGGCGACATAGTCAGGATTGAGAACCGGTAGGCGCTCAAGGGCTTCGGCTGTGGTTATTTCGCGTACATTGTCGACCAGCTGCGAGGCCTCCGCCGCCGCCTTCTCAAGGCTTTCACGCTGATCCGCCCGGCCGATGAAAATCAGCCCGCGCGGCCCCAGGATGGGATGGTCGGTAAAGCCTTCGGGCGGCGCCGTGAAGAACGGCCGGCCGCCGGTCGTCAGTCCCCGGATGGAGGCATTACCGTAAGCCTCGGAATAGACCGCCGCGGACCGGCCCGTGGTGTGATAGCCCGGCTGGTCTTCCATCTCCAGCACCAGCACGCGGCCGCGGTCAGCCAGGAAAAAGGCCGTCGACGCGCCGGCCATGCCGGCGCCTACAATCACAAAATCGAATTCTTCCGAGGTCGTCATTTCCGTCGCTTTCTCTCGTTCGGCCTGCCTACAATTTGTGGAGCGCTATCCCAGAGACTTGCCAATGGCCAAAGAAGATCATATTTTTCCGATAGGAAAAAGTGATATTTTCTGATCGGAAAATAATTTCATGCCCAACCCGGCTACCGAACCCGTCGACGACAACCCGGAAACAGGCCCCGACCGGCACCAGGACCGCATCTCTCTGGGCGAGCGCTTGCGCCAGATCCGCAAGGAGCACAATTGGACGTTGGCCGAGGTGGCGGAGCGTTCCGGCCTGGCCGTTTCAACGGTCTCCAAGGTCGAGCGGGGCTTGATGAGCCTGGCCTACGACCGTTTCATGCAGCTCTCGAAGGGCTTGGAGGTCGACGTCGGCGAATTGTTCACGCCGACCGGCGAAGCCTTCGCGCCCAAATCGTTTTCGGTGACGCGGGCCAGCGAAGCGGAGCACCACGAAACAGGTCTTTACGACTATGAAATGCTCTCGGCGGATCTGCGCAACAAGCAGATGGTGCCGATGATGGGCCGCATCCGGGCTCACGATGTCCGGGAATTCGATGAATTCGTCCGCCACACCGGGGAAGAATTCCTGATTGTCCTGGACGGCACGCTTCAGGTTCACGTCGAGGGCCGCGAGCCCGTCACGCTCAATCAACACGACAGCATCTATTTCGACAGCGGCATGGGCCACCTTTACGTTTCGGCGGGAGACACCGACGCCACCATCGTCGTCGTGTGCTGGCAGCCCAACGGCGGAGGTTCCCGCGAATGAATCTGCAGACATCGCTGGACCGCTTCCGCGCTAAAAATCAGATCAACCATGTCACCATCCGGGGACGGCGCTGGGGGATTTTGGAAAGCCGTGCCATGCGCGGCAAAAAGGGCAACCACAAGCCCGCCTTGCTGATGCTACCGGGAACGCTGGGCAACGCGGATGTTTTCTGGAACCAGTTCACGGCGCTGGGCCGGGAGCTCCGCATGATCTCGGTGGGGTATCCCCTGACCGACGATTTCACGGCGATGGTCGGCGATCTCCAGCGCCTCCTGGACCGCCGTGGCATCGATCGGACCAGCGTGCTCGGTTCATCCTTCGGCGGCTTCACCGCCCAGGCTCTGGCCGAAGCGGCGCCGGAGCGCATCGAGACGCTGTTCATCGGCAATTCTCTGACCGACACGAAGCTGGCCCAAGGGCCCTTCCCGCCGGCGGAGGTTCTCCGGGCGGTACCCCCCTGTGACCTGCGGGCCCAGATGGCGCCGGGCATTGCCGCTTGGCCAGAGACCTCAGCGGAACTAAAAGAGGTCAAACCGCTGCTGCTGCGGGAACTGCATGATGTGCTGCATCCGCGCGCGCCCAAGCTGCGCCTGGCCGCCCTGTTCGGCGCCGCCAAGATCCCCGAACCCAAGATCGCCCGCAAACAGATCGTTATCATCGACAGCGCCGACGACCCGCTCATCACGCCGCCGGTGAGGGCCGACGTGGTGAAACGCTACCGCGGCGCCGAGCGCCACCGCTTCGATGTCGGCGGGCACTTCCCCTACATCACGCGGCGCGCCGACTACAGCGACATCATCCGGCGGCGGTTGCTCTAGATGGACAGCGCCAACGACAACACCCTGACTCTGGCCGAGGTCTCGCTGGAGGATAAATTCACCAAGCCCGAGGGCGCAGTTTATCTTACTGGCGTGCAAGCCCTGGTGCGATTGCTGCTAATGCAGCAGCGCCGCGATCAGGTGGCCGGCCTCAATACCGCCGGCTTCGTCTCGGGCTACCGGGGCTCGCCGCTGGGCGGGCTCGATTTCACGCTTTGGCAGGCCAAGCGCCACCTGGAAGAGGCCAATGTCCGCTTCACACCGGGCCTCAACGAGGATCTCGCCGCCACCGCCGTCTGGGGCAGTCAGCAGACCGATATTTTCGGCGGTGCGCGGTACGACGGCGTCTTCGGCATGTGGTACGGCAAGAACCCCGGCGTCGACCGCACCGGCGATGTTTTCAAGCACGCCAACACCTACGGCACCTCGCAGCACGGCGGCGTCTTGGCCGTCAGCGGCGACGATCCCGCCGCCTCGTCGTCGACTGTCCCCAGCCAATGTGAGCACGCCTTCATCTCCGCCATGATGCCCGTGCTCTATCCGGCCAACGTCGGGGAAATTCTGGAGATGGGTTTGCTGGGTTACGCCGCGTCGCGCTATTCCGGTTTGTGGATGGGCATGAAGACCGTGGCCGATACGCTGGAGACGACGGCGACAATCAACCCCGGGCCGCTAGCCAATGCCTTTGCCATGCCGGAAGATTTCGAAATGCCGCCCGACGGCGTTTCCACGCGCTGGCCGGACGACCGCTGGAGCCAGGATCACCGACTGCAGAACATCAAGATCCCCGCCGTCATGGCCTTCGCCCGGGCCAACCGCCTCGACCGCACGATGCTCGATGCGCCGAAGCGCCGCATCGGCCTGGTTGCGGCCGGCAAGACCTACCTCGACCTGCGCCAGACGCTGGACGATCTGGGCATCGACGAGGCCGTGGCCGCCGAAATCGGCCTTTGCGTCTACAAAGTCGGCATGGTCTGGCCGCTGGAGACCGAAGGCGCGACGGAATTCGCCGCCGGCCTGGAGGAGTTGTTCGTCGTCGAGGAACGCCGGTCCATCGTCGAAACACAGTTCAAGGAACTCACCTTCCATTGGCCGGCCGACAAGCGGCCCCGCATCGTCGGCAAAACCGACGAGGCCGGCGCGCCGCTGATCCCGTCGACCGGCGAAACCTCGCCCAAATTGTTGGCCCGCGTCGTCGGACGCAGGTTGGCGGCCATGACCGGGCATCCGGCGATAACAACGGCGCTGGAACGCCTGGAACGAGCCTCGGAAACGCCTGCCAGATCCGGCAAGACCATGCGCGTTCCCTACTTCTGCGCCGGTTGCCCGCATGCCCGCTCGACCCGGCTGCCTGACGACAGCCGCGCCCTGGCGGGAATCGGCTGCCATTCCCTGTCGGTCTGGGTGCCCGGTTCAAACACCCTGACACTCTGCCAGATGGGCGGCGAAGGCGCGAGCTGGATCGGCGCCTCGCCCTTTCTCGAAAACGACCACATCTTCCAGAACATGGGCGACGGCACCTATTACCACTCAGGCCTGCTGGCCGTCCGTGCCGCCATCGCCGCCGAGGTCCGCATCACCTACAAGATCCTCTACAACGCCGCCGTCGCCATGACCGGCGGCCAGCCCGTCGAAGGCGCGCCGGATGCCGTCGCCATCGCCTGGCAGGTCCATTCCGAGGGTGCGGGCAAGGTGGTGATCGTGGCGGAGGATCCGGCGCGCTACGCCCATGGCCGCAAACCGCCGCCGGGCGTGCCCGTGCGCCCGCGCGAGGACATGGACGCGGTGATGGCGAAATGCCGGGACTGGCCCGGCGTTTCGGTCATCGTCTACGACCAGATCTGCGCCACCGAAAAGCGCCGCCTGCGCAAGCGCGGGACGTTTGTCGGCGACGAAAGCCGGGTGTTCATCAACGAGATGGTCTGCGAGGGCTGCGGCGATTGTTCGCGCAAATCGCGCTGCGTCGCGGTGCACCTGAAGGGAACCGAGTTCGGGCCGAAGCGGGTGATCGACCAGTCGACCTGCAACACCGACCGTTCCTGCGCCGACGGTTTCTGCCCCAGCTTCGTCACCGTCGAGGGCGGCAGCCTTCGTAAATCAAAACCGGTGGAAAGCCTGGGCGACGTTGACCTGCCGGCTCCGCCCTTGCCGGAGATCGGCGGCGCCTACGACATCATCATCGCCGGCGTCGGCGGTACCGGCCTGATCACCATCGGCGCCCTGATCGGCATGGCGGCCCATCTCGAGGGAAAACAGTGTTCGATCCTCGACAACACCGGCCTCGCCCGCAAGGGTGGCGGCGTCACAACGCACGTGCGGCTGGCGGCCGCCGATAAGGAACTTCACGCCGCCCGCATCGGTGAGGCCAGCGCGCGCCTGGTGATCGGCGGCGATCTCGTGGTGACCTCCAGCGCCGATGTGCTAAGCCGCAGCCGCCTCGGCGACGCGCTGGCCGTCATCAACCACCACGCCATCCCCACCTCAGCGCAGGCCCTGGATCCCGACGCGGGGTTCGATGCAGCTGAATTGCAGGACGTGATCGGCGAGGCCTACGGCACGGACAACATCCTCGCGTCGGACGTGACCATGCTGGCGGCGGCGCTGATGGGCGACAGCATCTACGCCAACATCATGCTGCTCGGCATGGCCTACCAGATGGGCGGCGTTCCCTTGAGCGAGGCCGCGCTCCTAAAATCCATCGAGATGAACGGCATCGCCGTCGAAGCCAACACCACCGCCTTCACCTGGGGCCGCCTGCTGGCCCACGACGAAGCGGCCCTGCGCGCGGGCGCTGGAATTTCTGTGCCGGACGACACGCCCGCAACGCTGATGGACATCGTTGCCAAACGGGTGGAATTCCTGACCGCCTATCAAAACGCCAAGTACGCCGAGCGCTACCGGCAGTTGGTGGCGGCGGCGGCCAACGCGGAAGCCCGGGTCGAGAATTCCGTCGGCGATTTCTCGGATGCGGTAGCGCGCGGCTTTTTCAAACTGCTGGCCTACAAGGACGAATACGAAGTGGCGCGGCTCTATTCGCACCCGGATTTCCGCAAGTCGCTGAAAGAGACCTTCGACGGCGACCTCAAACTGACCTTCCACCTTGCCCCGCCGCTGTTGTCGCAAAGCGGCACGGCCAACGGCAAGCGGACCTACGGGCCCTGGATGATGACGGCGTTCGGCCTGTTGGCGAAGTTCAGGGGCCTCCGGGGGACGGCGCTCGACCCCTTCGGCTACCCCGCCGAACGCAAAGCCGAGCGGCGTCTGATCGACGAATACGAGACGGATATTCAAGCGCTCATCGCGAAGCTCTCCGCCGGCAATCTCGAGACCGCCATTGAAATCGCCGCCCTGCCCGACGTCATCCGCGGTTACGGTCACGTCAAAACCGAAACCATCGCCGAGGCCGCCGCCCGCCGGGATGAGCTTCGGAACAAATTCAACTCAGCCCAAGAGGCCGTTTCATGACGATTTCCTTTTTCCTCACCTTCGACGGACCGGAAGACCAGCGCAGCGCCATGGGCGACTGGTTCGACGCCAACCTTCTGCCGCCGCTGCAGGCGCAGGCGGGCGTCGAGGCGATCGAAATTTATACGGCGGAAAAGGGTCACGATCCCTATCTCGACGACGGCGCCGGGCCATTGCTGCTGGCGGAGCTGCACATGACGGACATCGCCGCCCTTGAGACAGCCATGGGGTCAGCAGACGTGAAGACGGCGCTCGGTGACCCCGCTGCGTTGGCCGTTCCCGGCTGCAGCGTTCGGCATGATGCCTTCGAGGTCGTCCGGGAGCCCATCCACGGGGACGATGCGCCGCAGCCCCGAACGGCGCCGTTGTCATACGTTGTCCGCTATTACCGCCCGGCCGAGGATGAAAAGGCGTTCACCGATTTCTACGTGGCCCACCATCCGCCGCTGCTGGCTCAGTTTCCCAAGATCCGCAACGTGCTCTGCTACCTGCCGGTGGATTGGAGCAACCCGACCGATATCCCCAATTCGGACTGCATGCTGGGCAACGAGGTGGTGTTCGACAAGATCGAGGACTTCAACGCCGCCATGATGTCGGACGTGCGTCACCGTCTACGCGAGGATTACAATCAGTTCCCGCCGTTCTCCGGCCCCGTCACCCACTTCGGCATGCTGCGCCGAAAGGTCTGACTAGGCCCCCAGCCAGGGCAGCCAGAGGGCGATCGGCGGGAAGAAGATGATCAGCGCCACCAGGATCACGGCGCAGAACATGAACGGCAGCGCCGAGAGGCAGATCTCGCTGAAGCGGGTGCCGGGCGGCGCCACCCCCTGCATGACGAACAACAGCAGGCCGAAGGGCGGCGTCGTGAAGCTGATTTCCATGGCCAGCAGCATGATGACGGCGAACCAGATCAGCTTCATGTCCATCGCCATGCCGAAATCGATGCCCTGCACGATGGGGAAGAAGATCGGCACCGTCAGCAGCATCATGGCCAGCTGATCCATGAACATGCCGAGCAACAGCAGGACGGCAAACATGATCAGTAAAAGCGTGTAGCCGGAAACGTCGAAGCTGGTGACCCAGAGGATCAGGGCTTCGCTCGCCTGCGACGCGGCAAGGACGTTGCTGAACAGCGACGAGCCGAACAGGATAAAAAGCGCGATAACGGTGACGCGCCCGGCCCCCCACATGGATTTCCAAAGGGCAATGCCGAACTCACGCCAGAATCTACCGGCAGCCTCCGTATCGCCTTTTAGAAGAGGCACAAGGAAAAGGTAGACGAACGCCAGCAGGATCACCCCAAGCGAGCCGAACGCCGCCGATTCCGACGGCGTCGCGATGCCCAGCATGATCAGCAGAATGACCATCACGATGATCGAGACCATCGGTACGATATCGACCAGCACAAGGCGCAGGCGCACCGAAAGCGACACCGGCGCGATGTCATAGGCGGGAGCGGCATCCCGATCGAGTGTCGCCTGGACGAAGATCAAAATGGCGTAGAACGATGCCAGCATCAGGCCCGGTACAATCCCGGCGATCAGCAGCCGCCCGATATCGAGCTCCGCCAGCGTGCCGAGCAGCACGGCCAAAGCCGACGGCGGAATAAGCATGGCCAGACCGCCGGTGCCGAGGATGGGGCCGATGGACATTTTCTTCTTGTATCCGCGCTTGCTCATTTCCGGGATCATCAGCGTACCCAGCAAGGCCGTCGATCCCATCGAGGAACCCGAAAGGGTGGCGAAAACCGTGCCGCCGGCGACGGTGACGTAGGAGAGGCGCGCCGGCACGCGGCCCAGGAGGCGCTCCACCGCATTGAACATGCGGTTGGCCAGACCGGTATGGAAAAACATCTCTCCCATCAGGAGGAACATCGGTATGGGCACGATGGCGAAAAACGCGATATTGGCGAAAGCGTTGTCGCTGAGCTGATTGATGCCCATGAACATTTTGGTGTCGAGATCGCCGAAGCGGCCGAACAGGATGATCGCCGCGGCCGTGTTCACCAGAATGAACGCGATGCCGACGGGCAGCCCGACGAACATCAGGAAGAGAATGGAGCCCAGCAGCAGCAGGAGTGTCCAGTACCACTCCATCTAGCTTTTCTCCGCCAGTTCGCGTTTGGTTTCCTCCAACTCGACGCGGTCGCTGGCGACGCCGGCGTAGCCGAGGTGCATGGGCTCCTTGGTGAAGATGAACCGGGCAAATTCAATCGCCATCAGAATGAAGCCGAAAGGGAACGCCGCAGTACTGACCCAAAGTCGGATGCTGAATTGGGCACGCAACTCGTCGAACAGCATGGGATCCTCGAAGTGTTCGAGGAAAAGCTGACCGGTATACCAGGCCCAAGCCAGGCAGACTGCGGTGCCGGCCAAAGCGATTAAGCGCGAAAGGTAGATGCGCACGATGTCCGGCACCGCTGCCGTCAGCATTTCGATATAGACATGGCCGCGGGTGCGGATCAGCCAGGGCGATCCGAGGAAAAGAATGTAAACGAAGCCGTACTCGATAAAGACGAAAGTCATGGGCTCGTAGGACCAGCCCAGCGCCCGGAACGTCGTCATATAGATGATCGCGACCATGATCAGGCCGACGTAAAGCGCCGCCAGCGCCATCAGGCACCACAGCACCCGTCCCCAAGCCCTGTCGATCAGTGAAATCACGTGTTTACCGTCGCAACAAAAGGAATCCCCGCGCCCGGTTTGGCGAACCGACCGGACGCGGGGACATAATAACCGAGCCTACTGCTGGAACGCCGCCCGCAGTTTGGCGACATGTGATTTATCGCGATTTGCCTTGGTCAGGCGCTCGTCCATACGGGCATAGGCCGAATCAACGGCGATCCGCAGGTATTCCTTGGCCGCCGGCACCGGATGGAAGGTCATGCCTTCGGCTTTCAGGGTCGCGGACTCCTGGTCCGCCATCCCCTGCAGTACTTTGCGGTTGATGGTTTCATACTCGATCACCGTATCCTGAAGGATTTTCTGCGACGCGGCATCGAGGCTTTTCCATTTGTCGAGGTTCATCATCCAGCCGATATCGGTGTGATAGAACTCCTCGGCAATAGCGTGACGCAGGAACTTGTCCCACTTCAGCCCCTTGAGGCCCAGCGTCGCCCACGGACTGGCGTCGACCACACCTTTTTCAAGGGCCGAATAAACCGCCGAGGAAGCCAGAGGGTGGGTGGTCGCCTTCAGCGCACGGAGGAAGGCGCCGTAAATCGGATTGTCGCGCATCTTCACGCCGGTGAAATCGGGCAAGCCATTGCTGCCGAACTTGGGCGCGTTCTTCATGTAGATGCGGAACTTGTTGCCCGACGACGTCCAGCCGAGATACTTGGTGTTGAAGTGCTTCTGATGCAATTCGTCCAGCATTGCGATACCGCCCGAGGCGCGCGCCTGCTCCACCGTCGACGACGCCGTCGACACCGCCTCGTTTTCAGGAATGGCGCTGGCATAGAAGGCAGCCGGCGTGCAGACCAAATCGACGCGGCCCTTGCTGACGGCCGGCGGCTGGGCAAACATCTTGACCGAGTTCAGCGGCAGCAATTCGATATGGATCTTGCCCTTGCCGCGCTCGTTGATCACGGAGACCATCTTCTTGCAGTTCTTGGTGTACTGAAGGAAGTCCGGAAACGGGTGCACCATGGTGAGCTTGGTTTCCGCCTTGACGGCCGTGCCGGCGGAGACGACCAAGGCCAACGCGGCAGCGCCGGCGATCGTGCTCAGAGTCTTGCTGATATCGATAGACATGTGGATAGTCCCTCCCTTTCAAATCAGCCCTTATTATTGTGTCATGAACACCCGCTCCATTTTGGCGTGGGGGCGCCGCGAGCAAGTATTTGTCGATTTGTGGTTTTGAGAGATTAACCTCCTATCTTCCTATTCGGCAACCGACAGAGGAGGCAAGAATTGAGCTATCGCAATACGAGTGAAATCGAAAGTTTTCACGCGCACGTCTATTTCGACCCCGAAAGCCGCGATTTTGCGGCCAAGCTGCGTGACCAAATTAGCGAAACTTTTGATATCGAGATGGGCCGCTTTCACGAAAAGTTGGTCGGTCCCCACCCTTGTTGGAGTTACCAAATCGCATTCGGACCGGACCAGTTCGGCGTTCTCATGCCCTGGCTGGCCATCAATCGCGGCGATCTGGTGGTCTTCACCCACCCCAACACGGATGATCAGATCCGCGATCACCGCGACGACGCCATTTGGATGGGGGCAAAGTTGGACCTCGACCTGGATGCGCTGTTATCGTAGCGGCGTTAATTCCATAGCCGGATAGAATATCGATGAGTGACAGTCCCGCCACAAAAGCCGGCACGCCGGAGGCCTGGCCCGCGAACGAGCCCTCGGACAATCCGGACGACTGGCAGCGTTTTGCCGAGAGCGACAGGGAAGCCGGCTTCCAGATCAGCGAAAACTTCCGCCGATTCAGCCAGCGCGACGATATCTTCAACCGCGCCTGGTGGGACGAGGCGGTGGTCAGCGACGACGTCGTGGCTTTTTATGCCGCCCACCAGCGGCCTGACCCGCGCAAGGGAGATGGTTATACGCAATGGGACTTCGCGCTGTTGAACGCCTCGTGGTCGGTAGCACGTGAGTACGCCGCGCGCGGATTGTCTAAGGGTGAGCGCGAGGGCTTTCTCGACGCCTTCCATACCTTCATGCCGCAGGCCGAGACCCAGGCGGAACTGCCGCCTATCGATGAGACGACCGCGCGTATCAAGAAGGTCGCCAAATTCCTCGGCGCTGATCTGGTCGGTGTCGCCGAATATGACGAACGCTGGACCTACACCCACGCCGCCGACATCGGTACCAAGACGCGCGAGGAAAAGCCCAACATCGATCTCAGCGGTATGACGACGGTGATTATCCTGGGTCACCAGATGGATCACGGGCTGGTGCGCACCTATCCCTCTGCCATGGCCGCCGCAGCGACGGGGCGCGAATATTCGCATGAGGCCTCGATCGTCACGTCGGTGGCGAGCTTCATTCAAGGGTTGGGCTACCGCGCCATCGGCACCTCGAACGACACGGCCCTGACCATTCCCTATGCCATCAAGGCCGGCATGGGGGAGTACGGCCGCAACCAGATGGTCATCACGCCGGAGTTCGGCCCGCGCGTACGCTTTTCCAAGGTCTTCACGGATCTGCCGCTGAACCACGACAAACCCCGGAAATTGGGCGTGACGGAGTTCTGCAGCATTTGCAACAAGTGCGCCGACGCCTGTCCACCGAAAGCGCTGCCCACCGGACCGCCGGAAGAAGGCGGACCCAACCGCTCAAATATCAAGGGCGTCACGAAATGGTCTGCGGATTGCGAAAAGTGTTTCCGCTATTGGACCAAGTTGCGGGCGGACTGCGCCATCTGCATGCGCGTTTGCCCCTACAACAAGGATTATTCGAAGGCCTGGGCGCGGATTTATCTGAAACTCATGGGTACCGGTTTACGCGGGCTTATGCTGAAGATCGACGATTGGCTGGATTTCGGCAACCGCGTCATCCCCAAGGACTGGTGGAAATCACAGTATTGAACCGTTGCGGTGGCCCGGCCTTTAGGTCACCATGCGCCGATATTCCTCGAAGCAGACGAATTGGCAGTGAATTGATCAAGCGCACGATAATCGCCGTACTTAGCATCCTCGCCTGGCTTGGCTTGGCGGCGCCGGCGTCGGCCGACATGGTCTTGAACAAGGTCGTGGTTGATTTCGACGGCAAGGGCGCCCCGCGCGACGACGTCAAGATCATCAACACGGGCAACGAGACGCTGTTCGTCCTGGTCGAGCCCCACGAGGTCATCAATCCAGGCACCAAGGAAGAGAAGCGCGTCAAAATTCGCGATCCGGGGAAGTCCGGCCTGCTGGTCACGCCCAACCGGTTTGTCCTACAGGCCAAACAATCGAAGTCGATGCGGCTTGTCGTGCTGAAACCCGCCGATAACAAGGACCGGGTTTACCGCCTGACCGTCAAGCCCATCGTCGGCAAGGTCCAGGCCAGCCAGACCGGTGTGAAGATCGTCATCGGTTATGACGTTCTGGTGCTGGTGCGGCCCCAGGGCAGCAAACCGGAAATTTCCGCCAAACGGGAAGGCAAAAAACTGACATTCACCAACACAGGCACGACCAGCGCCTTGCTGACGAACGGTAAACAGTGCGACACCGCCGGCGAGAACTGCATCGATGCCGCGCCGAAAAGGCTCTATGCCGGCATCACCTGGTCCACCGATTTGAAGTACGACACGCCGGTGGAATACTACGTCACGGTCGGCCAGGCGATCACCCGCCAGAGTTTCTAGGCAGCGGCCTAGCGTTTTACCACCAGGCAGTCCTGACCCTTGGATTTCAGGTTGCGGCAGAGTTCGTCGGCCTGTGTCCGGCCGTCTGCGGCCCGCACCTGGAGACGGTAGTAAATACCGCGCTTGCCCAAGTCCGCACGGGCGACGATCGGCGTTTGGAAGCGCCAGTTGCCGCCCATTTTATCGATCAGCCGCATCCATTTGGTCTCAGCGTCGGCGCGTGAGCGGAACGAGGCGATCTGAACCCTGTAATCCAGCTTCACCGGACGGTCTTTCACCTTCCTCGCACTTGTCGGGGTCTTGCCTCCGCTGGCACCGGAAGCTGCGCCCGCAGATTTTTGCTTGGCGGCAGTCGACGCCGGGCTCTTTTTCACCGCTGTTGCAACCCGCGTTGCCCGGCAGGTCGAGAGCTCGGGATAACGGGCGGCGTTGATACCGCCTGAATTCTTCACGATACAAGCGTTTGGTTTCTCCGCCGTGGGACGAAGCGGCACGTCGACGACTTCGCAGGCGAGGTCACCGCCGTGCAAACCGGCGCAGAGCTCCTTGGCTTCGGCGAAATCGGCCATGGGTCCGGCCTGCAGACGGAAGGTGCCGCCGTCGCTGTTGGTAGAGCGCGCAACTAATGCGATGCGGTCATCCAGCAGGGAACCGGCTTGGCGAACGATTTGCCGCCAGCCCTCGATAGCGTCGGCCATGCCGGCATAGGCGGCAAGCTGGATCCGGACGTCTACCGGACCGTCAATCACCTCAGCCGGATCCGGCTGCTGTTCGGGCAAGAGCGAGCGCGGTTGCGCGACAGGCGCAACCGATGCGACCGGCGATTCTGATTCTGCCGGTGTTTCCGGGATTTCGGACTTCGGAGTCGCTTCCACCAGCGCCGCAACGGCGACATCATCGCCGGACGCCGCGGGTTCGGGCGCGGTTTCTTCGGCAACTCCCTCGGTATTTGCTTCGACCGGGGCCTCCGCCGTCTCCGTGGCCGGTTGCTCGTCCACCGGCGTCGCGCCCGTCACCGCCACGCTTGCAGCGGGCGGTGTTTCTTGCGCCACTGCCGGCTCGGCCACGCTTGCGGCGGGCGGGGTTTCAGTCGCGGGAGCCGGATTTGTTGATTCGGGTTTTTCCGCTTTAGCCACCTGTACCACCTCGGCGACTGGCGGCTGCTTTTTACCCTCGGCAGGTGCAACGCCCTCCGCATCTTCCTTGTATGCGGCAATAACCGGCGCCCAATTTGGTTTGGCCTTGTCATCGCCGCCATCCGCGTCGGGTTCCGTCGCCCTGGCTTCAAGCAGCAGGTCGACGCAAACCAGTTCCTTGAGATCAGCGTAAACCTGGTCTGTGGGCAGCGATTTAACCACAACCTTGCAGGGCGGGCCGACCGTCGGCCTGAAGACAAGCTCGCCGGCCTCGGCGAGTTCGGCCTGGAAAAATCCGAAGTCGTCCGTGAACGCACCGTTTGTCGCGCCTTCGATGCGGGCGAATTTCACCGGCGTGCCGTCCGGCCTGACAATCTTGCCGAATACCGCAACGATGGGGTTCACGGCCCAGGACACCGTCATGACCGTACCCGGAAACAGCGTTACGCTTTTCTGGGTGGAATCAAAATCGACGAAATCGCCCCCTGCCGGTTCGACCCGGACGTTATAGGATTTGAAGGGCGACAGCATGAGGGGAAGTTCTTGGCCGACCCTTACGGTGCCGTGGGGTGAGCCGTCAACCAGGACGTTGAATTCGGCGTCTTCCGCCGTCCCGGTCAAGGCGACGACGACGCCGCTATCCCGCCTGTCGCGTCCCCCGAAGGCAATGGACGTGCCGTCGGTCACGAAGCTCGAGGCGGCGTTACCGGAAAAACGCGTGGCGGGCGTGCCCGATCCCCAGTTGCGGTCGGAATCCAGGGAATAACGGCCCCAGTTGCTCAGGTAACTGGCGCCCAATCTGGCGGTGCGCTTTTTGGTTTCGCCGTAGTAGGAGCCGGTCAGGCTGAGATCACCGGGGATGAGGTCCTGGTCCCGCCAGCCGCCGCCGATGCTGGTGTCGGCATCCATCTTGTCGCTGGAATCGGCGTTGGCGCCGCTGCGGACATCGTCATATTGCACCGAGCTTGTGACGCCCACGCTGTAACTCGGCTCGTTGAACCTGACCTGAACCCGCGCCGTGGCGACCGTTTCGTCCTGGGTGCGCGCCGCATCCACGCGCAGCACGCCGCCCCAGGCGCCGCTGCGGAACAACGGATAGGTCACGCTGGGACCGAAGGAATAGGTGATATCCGAACCGCTGCTGTCCTGCACCAAGGTCTGGAACCCCCATTGGCCATTGGCCCAGGGATAACCGATATTTGCCCTGCCCTGGGTGGTGGACCCGCTTATGGGATCGAACATGCGTTCGCCGCGGGCGGTCGACGAATTGGTCGGTCCCGACCAGGTGCGCCGTAAAGACAGCGAATAGGTGAGCTTGTCAAAATTACCCGTTGCGCTGGCGTTCACACCCAAATCCAACTCGCTGGACAGGACGCCGGACGCCCGGGCGCGAAAATTCTTAGCGAAATAGAAACCTCGGATTTCGCCGACGGCCTGGTGTTCGCTGGTGATCAGGTCTCCGCCGACGCCGTAGCTGTCGTCCAACCGGAACAACGCACCGGCATGCACGATGGGCACGCCGGTCAGTTGGGCCCAGTGCGGCTTGGTTTCGCTCAGCACTACGCCGCCCTCGACAAAATAGAGCGGCGCATCCTTGGGCGGCAGGGAGGCCGTCTTGATGTAGAAATGCGTTTCCTCCCGTGGCTCGGCGCCGGATTCGCGGATGCGCAGCGTGACGTCGTAGGCGCCATCCGGCAACTGACTGGTATCGAGCGTCTGGTTGCCCGCCTCGTAAAAGCGCGTCCCGATCAGCCGGCCATCCTTGACGATGTCGATCTGCGCCGGTCGCGGCAGGAAGATCACCAACTGGTTGCCGAAACCGACATCCAGGTCCATCCGCGTATCTGTCGTCGTGGTATATCGTCCGCCGATCATCTTCAGTTCCCCGACGTTGTCCATGCCGAGGCTGCGGAACATCCCGCCGGAATAGCGCACGCCCTGGTCGTCGTATTCGCCAGTTACGGTGTCGATAAAAAACTGGTTGGTGGAGGAATAGGCGGAATTGGCCCGGACACGCGCCTCTCCCATGCCGAAGATCGTCTGATTGCGGAGATTGTAGACGTGGTTGGATTTCTCGGAGCCGGATGTCGCCGCAGCGAACGATGAAACCAGGGAGGGTCCGGCATCGGACTTCGGCAGGTATCTCGGAATGCCGAGTTCATAGACGTCGAGAAAATCCGGACTGACGAAAACATCGAGCCGGAACTTACTCTCGTCCAAAATCACGCCGGCGATTTCGGGTTCGAGTTTGCCGCAGTCCTTGGCCCCGTCATCCGCCAGATCGGGGTCTTCCGGACAAACCAGGTGGGCGTTGGGCGAGAGCGGTCCGCTCAACGCCGACATGACCTTTTCAGCTTCCTTCAGCCGCGGGATGCTTGACACGATTTCGATGGGGTTCTCGATAACCACGCTCTTGGCGCTGAAGGTCGCCATCGTCGAGCCGATGGAACGGCCTGCGAAATAGATGTCGAGCATCGTCGTCTGGGGTTGGCTCAGGGCCTCGAAGCCTGCCGGCGCCTCGGATTGAAAACCGGGCGGCGTTTCCTGCTTAAACCCTGCCGGCGCTTCCTGTTTGACCTCTGGCGGTGCGTCCTTCGTAACCGGCTTAGTCTGCGCCGAAACCGGCAAGGCGGCCGGCGCCACCAACGAGAACGACACAAATATTGCTCCGACGAGCCGCATGAAGCGCGCCAGTCGTGTCCGCATCCGGCGGGTTCGGTGATGGTCTATGTTCGGAAATACTGTTCCCACGGGAAAACAGCCGCTTAAGACGGCACTCCGGAGATCCAGTCGATTAGTTCAACGCTTTCGGGCTTGCCACTATTTTTTTGACCGACCATTTCATCACCACGCGACCTAAAAAGGCGTAACCATAAGCGTAATGATACCCGAATATGTTCCGGCCGGCACCAAGGCGAGGTCGTTGGCGCTGATGCGGACTTCCATGCGCGGGTGCTGCCCCTTGCATTTGAAGGGGTTGTCGCGGGCCTCAAGATCGATAATCGGCATGCCCGAGGTGACCTGGACATAGTCGTGATTGGGTTTGTCTTTGTAGAATACGCGGTAGGGCAGCTCGGCCGCTCCGCTGGCTGCCGTGAATGCGCCGCCCGGACCGTCGCCGGTGATAATAATCGTATACTCTTCCGTATCGGACGCCACGCAATGCTGTGTCTTGCGTTTTAGGTTTTTCTTGCCGTTCCAGGTACCGAGATTCAAATCGTCCAGTTTGTTGATGACGACGTTGGCGGCCACAGCGGCAGAGGCGACAAAGGCAAACAGGGTCAAGCTGACCGCGATCAGGCTGACGCCCGACCTTAAGCTTCGCAACAACTGCCTGCCTGCCGATTTCATTCCTCACACCTCGCCGCTGGAGCGATTTTTCGAATAGTTGGATGTCGGGCGGCAATTACCCCTCATCAACACCAGACATAGTAAGGCCGGGGAACCGCCCTTGGGCAGCCCCCGGCCATAATAGGAGAATATTATTCCGGTGCGATGACCAAGGTCAGCGTACCGGAATAGTTGCCGCTCGGGGCGCCTGACAGATCGCCTTCGGCAATCGAAACGCCCAGGGTCGCCGTCATGCTGCCACCGGTGCAATCCGTGGAAGTCGCCGATGACGTCTGACCGCTCAGACCCGTTCCCGCCGTGAGGGAGGCGCCGGAGCTTGAGCCTGCGACGTCATCCCAGGTCACCGAGTATGAAACTTCGTTGGAACCGTCAGCCAGCGTGAAGGCGCCGCCGGTGGTCCACACGCAGACATCGTCGGTCGCGGACAAAGCGCCTGAGCCACTCCAGGTACCGAACGTCACGTCATCGATAGCCGTGATGCGCGCCAGGGGCGACACAACAACGCTGATAACGCTGGTGCCCGTCGAAGAGGAACCGACGGAACCTTGCGTCGCGGCGTAAGCCGGCGCCACAGAAGCACCGCCGATCATAAGCGCAGCGGCCGCGGAAACGGCTGCCTTGCGGGCGCTTTCGTTGAATTTCTTATACATGGAACGTTCTCCCGATCCCTATTTTCAACCACATGGGCCGTGTTGGCGTTAAGTGTGCCGGCCCTCTTTGTTCAACCACGAAACCGCCCCAAACCAAGGCACGTCGGTTCCGTTCAGGGCTATCACAGCAATTTGTGGGCCAACCCGCTAAAAATCCTGATTTTGCCCGGAATCGGCGGAAATAGGACGATTCCTATTGTCCCAACCAAATAGGATCCAACGATATTGGATCATATTGGAACAATTCTTGATACACTCGCGTCGATTTGATGCAAAATTGTGGTTAATTCACCATTTACCATTTTCCCAATATGAAGCAAGTAAGAAGAGTCACAAGTCGTTGGAATTACGCCGAATTGTCGAATCAGCCGGCGGCGTTCGAATCCACCCTGAGCCCCCATAATGAGGCCCGGTAGAGTAAAATTTTCAGCGGAATGTTAGTTGGGGGAAACCATCACGGTGACGACGCCGAAGTAAACGTTTCCGGTGTCCGTCTCGGAGCCGTTTCCGTCGCCGTCGAGTTGCACGGACAAAGCGCCGAGATCGTTCATGCCCACGCTTTGATTCGGACTGAGGGTGCCGCCGGCATCACCGGCGCTCGCCAGTTTGAACGAAACGGTATCGCCGCCGGCGCTTTTCAACTGGAAAGCCCCGTCCGGACCCGAGCCCGCCGCGGAAATCGTCGTCGCGCCATGCAAATATGAGTTTCCCTGAAGCTGCACGTCCATTTGGCCGCCGTCGACCAGGACTTGCTCGTGGGCGCCGGCGCCCGTCCCGCCGTCGCCACCGCCG
>CAZGTM010000029.1:0-45391 GCA_964528595.1 uncultured Rhodospirillaceae bacterium | reverse complement strand
TGAAACAGCGGTGTGATGATCAAAGCGTGGCGATGTGGGCCTACTGCCTGATGCCCAACCACGTTCATCTGATCCTGGTTCCTGTGGAAGCTGATTCCCTGGCCCGTGTCGTGGGAGAGACCCACAAGGAATACGCCCGTCAAATCAACAAACGCAATGATTGGACCGGACACCTATGGCAATCGCGATTCGCCTCTTTTGCCATGGATGAAAGGCACTTTCTGATGGCGGCACGGTACATCGAACTAAACCCCGTACGGGCGGGAATTGTAGTCGATCCCGTCAGCTATTGCTGGAGTAGCGCCGCTGAACATACCGGTCGTCGGGTCAAAATTTTATCCCCGGACGATCCGTCCCTGCAATTGGTAGGGGATTGGCGACGTTTTCTTGCGGACGGTTTGGAGACAGGTGTTTGGGATGAACAGCGGCAACATTTGACTTCCGGGCTGCCGATGGGTTCCTCTGAGTTCTTGATGGACGCTGAGCGAAAAACAAGCATTTCAACACGCGGATCGAGACGGGGGCGCCCACCAAAGCAATTAAATGGTGACAGGTACACTTTATGAAAAATATTGAAAAGGTGTACCTGTCACCATTTAATTGCGGGCCAAGCTCTATCGAACAGGCAAAAAGAAACCCCCTCCCGCAGGCGCGGGAGGGGGCAGGTATCTAAGTCTCGTAAGCTGGGCTTACTTGATGTTCAGCACGCCGCCTTCCTTGAGCGAGGTGCCCTGGACGGTCCATTCGGCGAAGACGCCGGAGACTTCGCCCTTGGCGTCGAACTCATGGCTGCCGCTGGTACCTTCGTAGTTGACGTCCTTGCCGGCCGCGATCAGCTTGACGGCCTTGGCCCAGTCACCGGGGCCGACGACTTCGCCCGGCGCGTTGGCGACCTGGCGCAGCGCGTCGCGCACGGCCTTGCGGTCGGTGGAGCCTGCCTTTTGGATGGCCAGCATCAGCAGCATGGTGGCGTCGTAGCCCTGCTGGGCGAACGGGCTGTCATGCTTGAACTTGCTGTCGTTGCCGTACATTTTCTTGTAAGTGGCAAGTGCCGGGCTGTCCTTCGATGTCGGGATGGTGCCCCACAGCGCGCCCTTGACGTTCGATGCGCCGATGGAGTTGAGCATCTTGTCGGTCTTCATGCCGTCACCGCCGACGAACTGATTGAACAGGCCGCCTTCGAGAGACTGCTTGATGATCGTCAGGCCGCTGCCTTCGCCCATGGCGATGACGATCAGCGTGCTGGCGCCGCCCGAGGCGAGCGAGGCGAGCTCTGAACGATAGGATTGCTTCTTTTCTTCGTGAACCTGGTCACCGGCGATGGTGCCGCCCGCGGCCTTGAAGGTTTCGCGGAAGGTGCCGGCCAGACCGACGCCATAGTCGTTGTTGATGTAGGTCAGCGCGACTTTCTTGATGCCTTTGCTCAAAACGAGCTTGGCCATGACGTAGCCCTGATAAGCGTCAGACGGAGCGACGCGGAACAGGAAGTCGTTGTCCTTGAGGTTGGTGATTTCGGGCGACGTCGAAGCCGGCGAAATCATCACGACGTTGGCCGGAACCGCAACGTTACTGGCGGCCGGAATGGTCGCGCCCGAGCACAGCGCACCGACGATGGCGGTGACCTGCTCGACGTTGACTAGCTTGTTGGCGGCATCAACGGCGGTCTGCGAGCTGCAGGCCGTGTCGGCTTCGATCAAAACCACCTTTTGGCCCAGCACGCCGCCGGCTGCGTTGACTTCGGCAACGGCGGCCTGTTCGGCCAGGTTGATTTCCTTCACCAGGCTGACGATCGGGCCGGTAATTGCGCCCAGCGAACCGAGCTTGATGTCGGCCACCGCCGGAGTAGCGGCAAGGAACGCAGCGGCGGCACCGACTACGGCGGCCTTTGCGGCGTTGTGTTTAAAGGTCTTCATGAAGTCGTCTCCCTGTTTTTCCCAAATTAATCCCAGCCGGAACATCCAGCCGATTTCTTATCTATTGGACGCCCCCAAACGACATCCCCCGGATGTACGTGTGTGCGCTCCCGGCCCGGCCGGACATCCTGGCAACGACTTCTAATTAAGGAAGAAATCTTTGTTGGAGCAGATGTTAGACCGGACTGTTGGCATGAGTGTACAGGCAGAAGCGCGGAACGATCAACCGATGAGAGACAAATTGGAGAGGCTGGGCGCATCACTGGAAATGAGAGGTTATTTCGGCAAAATCATTGACATTTACCCGACAGTTTGTGGGATGCTGGTATCGCGCCCCGACATATGGTACTTAGGGCTCGATATTGGTCCCGGTGCCGAAACCCGAACCGCTTGGTCGTTTGTTCCGTTTCGTCGCCAGATAAAGCCGCGAGGAAGTTCACCGTATGCCCCGTGAAACCGTCGCCATCGCCGCCGATCACGCCGGCTACGAGTTGAAGGACCTGTTGAAGGCGGACCTGGAGGCCTTGGGACACGACGTGATCGATCTCGGCACTAACAGCGCGGATTCGGTCGACTATCCGGATTTCGGCCATGCCGTGGCGGACGCCGTGACATCGGGCAAAGCCGGACGGGGCGTCATCGTCTGCGGCACGGGGATCGGCATTTCCATGGCGGCGAACCGCCATGCCGGCGCCCGCGCGGCGCTTTGTAACGACGGATTGACGGCCCGCTTGTCCCGCCAGCACAACGACGCAAATATTTTAGCTTTGGGTGCGCGTATCATCGGTGTAGAAGCAGCGCGCGACGCCTTGCGCGAATTTCTCGCCACGGCTTTTGAGGGCGGTCGGCACCAGCGCCGTGTCGACAAGATCGCCTAGATCCTGAATAGAGATATCTCGAGGTTCAACTTAAATGACATCCACAGCTTCCCCTGTCGACGCCAGTTTGGCGCAAGACCAGACGTCGGAATTTTTCTCAAGTCCGCTGTCCGACATCGACGCGGACGTATTCAACGCTATCGGCAGGGAACTCGACCGGCAGCAGAACGAGATCGAGCTCATCGCGTCCGAAAATATCGTCAGCGCCGCCGTCCTCGAAGCCACCGGCACGGTCCTGGCGAACAAATATGCCGAAGGTTATCCGGGCCGGCGTTACTATGGCGGTTGTCAGCATGTCGACGTCATCGAGCAACTGGCCATCGACCGCGCCAAAGAACTGTTCGGTTGCGATTTCGTCAATGTTCAGCCCCATTCCGGCAGCCAGGCAAACCAGGCCGTATTCATGGCCCTGGCCCAACCTGGCGACAATGTCATGGGATTGTCGCTGGCGGCGGGCGGCCACCTGACCCATGGCGCGCCGCCCAACCAGTCGGGCAAATGGTTCAACGCCATCCAGTACGGCGTCCGTCAGCAGGATGCCCAGATCGATTTCGGTCAGGTGCTGGACCTGGCCAAGGAATGCCGGCCAAAAATCATCATCGCCGGCGGCTCGGCCTACCCGCGGTTTCTCGATTTCGAAAAATTTCGCGAGATTGCCGATGAAGTCGGCGCCTACCTGATGGTCGACATGGCGCATTTCGCCGGCCTCGTCGCCGGCGGCGTGCACCCCAGCCCGTTTGGCATCGCCGACGTCGTGACGACGACGACGCACAAGACGTTGCGTTGCGCCCGCGGCGGCATGATCATGACGGACGACGAGGCGATCTCGAAAAAAATCAATTCGGCGATTTTCCCCGGTATCCAGGGCGGCCCGCTGTTGCAGATGATCGCCGGCAAGGCGGTCGGGCTTGGCGAAGCCTTGCGGCCGGATTTCAAAGATTACGCCCAGGCGATCGTCGACAACGCCCAGGCCCTGGCGAATTCGCTGGGCGCGCGCGGTTTCGACATGGTGTCGGGCGGTACAGATACGCACCTGATGCTGGTCGACCTGCGTTCCAAGAATTTGACGGGCAAGGACGCCGAGGCTGCGATGGAGCGCGCCCATATCACCTGCAACAAGAACGGCGTTCCCTTCGATCCCGAAAAACCGACGATCACGTCGGGTGTCCGGCTGGGCACGCCGGCGGCGACGACGCGCGGGTTCGGCGTCGAAGAGTTCCGCCAAGTCGGCCGGATGATTGCCGACGTCCTGGAAGGCCTTGCCGAAAACGGGGAGACGGGCAATGCCGATCAGGAAGCTAAAACCAAGGAAGAAGTCATCGCGCTTTGCGCCCGGTTTCCGATCTACGGTGCGGCGGTTTGACGAACAAGAAAAATAGTTCAAAGAGGGAGGGGTTGGCATGCGCTGTCCGTTCTGCGGCAACGACGACACCCAGGTAAAAGATTCACGCCCGACCGAGGACAACTCGGCGATCCGCCGGCGACGGCTATGTCCGGGCTGCGGTTCCCGTTTCACGACATTCGAACGCGTCCAGCTGCGTGAACTTACCGTCGTCAAGAAAAACGGCCAGCGCGTGCCGTTCGACCGGGAAAAACTGGCCCGCTCCATCCATATCTCGACCCGCAAGCGCCCGGTCGATCCGGAGCGCGTCGACCGCATGATCAGCGGTATCGTGCGGCGCCTCGAAAGTCTCGGCGAGAGCGACGTCAAATCCGACGTGATCGGCGAGATTGTCATGGAGGCGTTATCAAATCTCGATCCCGTGGCCTACGTGCGCTTCGCGTCCGTTTACCGAAATTTCCGCGAGGCCAAGGACTTCGAGGAGTTCATTGGCGGCTTAAGCGGTGGCGACCACGATTAACACCGACGACCAGGCATTTATGCGCGCGGCCCTCGGGCTTGCGCACCGGGGCCTCGGCAACGTTGCGCCCAATCCCGCCGTCGGCTGCATCCTGGTGCGCGAGGATCTGGGTGAGGGCGGCAGGATCGTCGGCCGCGGCGTTACCCAGGCCGGCGGCCGGCCGCATGCGGAAACCGAAGCTCTGGCTGCCGCAGGCTCCGACGCCGCCGGGTCCACGGCCTATGTCACGCTGGAGCCCTGCGCCCATCACGGAGAAACGCCGCCGTGTGCTCAGGCCTTGATCGACGCGGGCATCAAGCGCGTCGTGGTGGCCTGCCGCGACCCGGACCCACGTACCGACGGCGGCGGCATTGCCGCGCTGGAGGCCGCCGATATCGCCGTTGACGTCGGTGTCGAAGGATCGAGCGCTTTCGAACTCAACGCGGGTTTCTTCACGCGGCTCAAACATGGCCGTCCCCTTGTCACCGTCAAGACAGCCACCACGCTGGACGGCAAGATCGCAACCCACAACGGCGATAGCCAGTGGATCACGGGCCCCGATGCGCGTGCCCACGGCCATGCCCTGAGGGCCAGCCACGATGCCATATTGATCGGCTCGGGCACGGCCAGGGCCGATAATCCGGCGTTGACCTGCCGCCTGCCGGGACTTGAGGATCGTTCGCCCATCCGTATTGTCGTGGACGGACGGCTTTCGACGCCGCTGACATCCCAGCTGGCTTTGACGGCCAAGCAGACGCCAAGCTGGATCATCACCCTGCGCGGCGCTGATGCCGACCGCCGGGCAGCGTTTGTGGAGGCTGGCGTGAAGGTCTTTGACGTCAGCCCCGACGCGGATGGCCGGCCGGACCTTCATGCCGTCTTCGACGTCATTGGAAAGCAGGGCATCACGCGTCTTCTGGTGGAAGCCGGAGGCAGGCTTGTCGCCGGACTTTTCCGGGCTGGACTGGTTGACCGGCTGGTCTGGTTTCGCGCGCCAATGGTCATCGGCGGCGACGGACAGGGGGCGATTGCCGGACTTGGGGTTGACAGCCTGGGCAAAGCCCCGCTATTCCGCCGTATTGAAACCATTGTGCTGGGCGACGATGTGATGGAGACCTACGCGGTCGAAGCACCGGCTAACTGACGGTAATAGAGTATGTTCACAGGAATTGTTACGGAACTTGGAGAGGTGCGCGCCATCGAGCAACGGGGCGACACGCGATTTGTTATCTCGACGGCGCAGGATACGACCAAGATCGACATGGGCGCATCGATCGCCTGCTCCGGCGTTTGTCTGACCGTTGTCGACAAGGGCACGGACGACCGCGGCGGCTGGTTCGCCGTCGACGCCTCGGCGGAAACCCTGTCGCTGACCAACTTGGGCGATTGGCGGGAGGGTTCCAGAATCAATCTCGAACGCAGCCTGCGGGTCGGCGACGAACTCGGCGGCCATATCGTCAGCGGCCACGTCGACGGCACGGCGGAAATTACGGCGATCGAAGCGGAGGGTGATTCGAAACGCTTCTCCTTCAAGGTACCGCAAAAACTCGCGAAATTCGTTGCCGCCAAGGGTTCCGTGGCGTTGGATGGCGTTTCGCTGACGGTCAACGAGGTTGCGGGAAACAGCTTCGGTGTGAACCTCATCCCGCACACCCAGGAAGTCACGACGTTCGGCGGATCGCAGGTTGGCGACAAGGTAAATCTTGAGATCGACGTGCTGGCGCGTTATGTCGCCCGGCTCGCCGAGGAGGAATAAAGTTGAAAGAGTTGGATTTCCTTTCCTCGCCCGAGGAATTGATCGAGGAAGCGAAAAAGGGCCGCATGGTCATTCTGGTTGACGACGAAGACCGGGAGAACGAAGGAGACCTGTTCATTCCAGCTGAAATCGCCGACGCCGAGGCCATCAACTTCATGGCCAAGTACGGGCGCGGCCTGATCTGCCTGACCCTGACGTCGGAACGGGTGACGGAACTCGACCTGCCGCTGATGTCGAGCCACAACAGGACGCGGCACGGGACGGCGTTCACCGTATCAATCGAGGCGGTCGAGGGCGTCACCACCGGCATTTCGGCGGCGGACCGGGCCGCCACGGTCGCGGCGGCGATCGATCCGGCCAAGGGCAAGGACGACATCCACAGCCCCGGCCACGTCTTTCCCCTGGTGGCGCGCGACGGCGGCGTGCTGGTTCGTACGGGCCACACCGAAGCGGCGGTCGATATTGCGCGACTGGCGGGATACCTACCCGCCGGCGTGATTTGCGAGATCATGAAGGACGACGGCACCATGGCCCGTCTGCCCGATCTCATTCAATTCGCCCAGTTCCATGGCCTGAAAGTGGGCACCATCGCCGATTTGATCGCCTACCGCCGGCGCCACGACCATCTTGTCGAAAAGTCCGTCGAAACCGAATTCCAGAGCCACTTCGGCGGCGATTTTCACCTCTCGGTCTACGTCAATCGAGCGGAATACGCCGAACATATTGCCTTGGTTAAAGGGGATCTGTCGGGCGATGAACCCATCCTTGTCCGCATGCACGCCTTTTCGGTGCTGGATGACGTTCTCCACAGTCACGGAGACCGCGGCGACCAACTTCACTCGGCGATGAAGGAAATCGGCCGGGAAGGCCGCGGCGTCATCGTACTGATCCGGGAGCCGCGCCGAACCAGCCTGTCCGATCAGGTCAAAGCTATGACCGGCGAGGCCGAGGCGGATTCACACCAGTTGCGCGATTACGGCATCGGCGCGCAGATTTTGCTCGATCTCGGGGTTCGGGATATGATTTTGCTCTCGAATTCGCGGCGCAATGTCATCGGCCTTGAAGGCTACGGCCTGAAGATTGTCGATTGGCGCTCGATTCCGGCGCTGTAACGTCGCCTCTACGTTTCGTTAAGGGCTTGGTGCTACGACTATAGTTTGCGTGGACTTGGGTTAAGGGAAGGCAGTTAACCATGGACGAAGGACCTTATTTGCTGGTCATCGATTCGCAGTTCTATCCGGAAATTGCGGAGGAACTGGTGAAGGGTGCACTCGCCGACATCGGCAAGGCCGGCGGCACGTACACGCGCGTTTCCGTCCCCGGCGCCTTTGAAATCCCCAGCGCCATCCGCATGGCTGTGCGCTCGCTCGAACTGGTCGGCGGACGCCGGCGCTTCGACGCCTATGTCGCTTTGGGCTGCGTCATCCGGGGTGAAACCAGCCACTACGACCACGTCTGCACCGAATCCATTCGCGGCCTGATGGACATCGCCCTGAACTTTTCCGTGGCCGTCGGCAACGGCATCCTGACCTGCGAGAACAAGGAACAGGCCATGGAACGCGCTGCGGTCGACAAAGGCAACAAGGGTGGCGCGGCGGCCAGTGCGGCAATCCGCATGATTGACGTCAAACGTCAGATCCTGCCACCGCGATGAGCGGCGGCGACCGGTCCAGCCAACGCAGTGCCGCAAGGCTAGGCGCGGTACAAGCTCTCTACCAGATCGAAACGGCGGCGGACGTTCCGCCCTCAATCGTCATTTCCGAATTCATCGCCCACCGTCTCGGCGCCGAAATCGAGGGCATGGAATTCGCCGAAGCCGATACCGAATACTTTTCCGACGTCGTCAAAGGCGTTCACGAACGCCTCGAGGAAATCGACGGCGTTGTCGACGGCGCCTTGAGCGGCGGCTGGGCGACCTCCCGCCTGGACCGCACGGTGCGGCAGATCCTGAGGGCCGGCGCCTATGAACTGATGGCCCGCGTCGATACCCCCTCGGCCGTGATCATCAGCGAATACGTCGATGTGGCGCACGCCTTTTTCGATGGCGCGGAGCCGGGCTTCGTCAACGGGGCGCTCGACAGCCTCAGCCGCAGCATCAGACCTGGTGAGTTGCCGGCGGCGAGCGGGGCAAGCTGAATTGAAGCGGCGCGGCGAGTTCGACCTTATCGCCGAATACTTTGCACCGCTGGCCGCGGCGGTACCGGGCGCCTTCGGCCTCAAGGACGATGCGGCGGTCTTCGATCCGCCGGCGGGGCGGCAGCTTGTCACGACCGTGGATGCTCTGGTCGAGGGCGTGCATTTCACCGGTCACGAACCTCCCGACCTGATTGCCCGGAAGCTGCTGCGCGTCAACCTTTCCGATCTCGCGGCCATGGGCGCGAGGCCACACGGCTATCTTCTGACCTTGGCCTTGCCTGGGACCCTCGGCGACGATTGGCTGAAGGCTTTTGCCTCGGGCCTCGCCGCGGACCAACAGGAATTCAACGTTGGTCTCTTAGGCGGCGATACGGTTTCAACAGCCGGCCCCTTGACGCTGAGCTTGACGGTGCTCGGCACGGTCGGTCAGGGCAAGGCCATTCTGCGTTCGGGCGCAAGGGATGGCGACCGGGTGTTCGTCTCCGGCACCATCGGCGATGCGGCCTTGGGTCTGCGACTGGTGAAGGGGATGGCCGAGACCTGGCAGGAGGCTCTAGACCGAGACGCTCTCGATTATCTTCGGCAGCGCTACGATCTGCCTCAACCGCGCTTGGACCTGGGCCAAAAACTTGCCGGCTTGGCGAGTGCTGGTTTGGATGTTTCCGACGGCCTGGTCGCCGACCTGACGCATCTGACGCGGGCGGGCGATGTCGCCATCGACCTCGTTGCACAGGACGTTCCGCTGTCCGCGCCCGCGACCTCGGCCCTGGCGGCGAGCCCCGACCTGATGTCGATCATTCTGGGCGGCGGCGACGACTACGAACTGGCCTTTGTGGCGTCGGCGGCGAACTCGGAGGCCATTTTCGCAATCGCCGCGGAGGTCGGCGTAGCCGTGACGCAAGTCGGAACTGTACGGCAGGGGGAGGGCGTCAACGTTCTCGACGGCCAAGGTAATCCGATCCCGATCGACCACGTCGGCTGGCGGCACTTCTGACACTTTCGCGAATGGACGTTGCGCCCCGCCGCCCCGACGGGTATTGATGACCGCGCGATCAATCTGAACAGAAACGGGTGCACGATGAAGGGTGCGGTAAAGAACGTCGCCGTGATGGCGGTTTGTTCCGGCTTAGTTTTAACCGGTACGTCGATCATGATTACAATTGGCGGACTCGTAGGATATTCCTTGGCTGACCAGAAGTCGCTACAGACTCTACCAGTTAGCACCATGATGATCGGTACCATGATCGCGATTATTCCGGCATCTTTCTGGATGCGGCGAGTTGGTCGGAGAGCTGGGTTTGTTACCGGTGCTTTGTTAGGACTTATGGGTGCGACAATCTGTTCGCTGGCAGTCTACTATCGGGATTTTTGGCTCTTTTGTTTCGGAACTTCGTTTCTCGGTATGTACAACGCATTTGGCCAGTATTATCGCTTTGCAGGCGCTGATGTCGCCAATGAGGAGTTCAAGTCCAGGGCCATATCGCTGGTTATGGCTGGCGGATTGATTGCAGCTTTTCTTGGTCCAGGTAGTACCACTTGGACTAAAGATCTATTTGACCCAATCACCTTCCTAGGCTCTTTTGCATCAATTATCGTGCTCTGCCTACTCGCAATGGCGCTGTTGTCATTGGTCAGGATTCCAAAGATGTCGGCGGAGCAACGCCGCGAGACGGGGCGTCCAATCACAGAAATCATGGCCCAGCCAGTTTTCATTGTTGCGGCGTTAGCTGCCATGGTTGGATACGGTGTGATGTCGTTGGTCATGACCGCCACCCCCATATCAATGGTTGTGCACGGACATCCCTTTGAAGATGCATCTTTCGTGATCGGGTGGCACATTTTCGCAATGTTTGCGCCGTCATTCTTCACGGGGAGCTTGATTCACCGTTTCGGCGTATTGCGCATCATTTTTGTGGGTGCAGCTTTCCTTTCCGGATCGCTAGCCCTTTCATTATCGGATATCACTCTAACGCACTATTGGACCGCCCTTGTGGCATTGGGATTGGGTTGGAACTTCCTGTTCATAGGCGGCACGACGCTACTGACGGAGTGTTACACCGAAGCGGAAAAGGCGAAAACCCAAGCTGCGAACGATTTCATGGTTTTTGGCACGGTAGCGATTGCCTCGCTCACTTCCGGCACGTTGTTGCATTTCTTCGGTTGGCAAGGTGTCAATGTCGGAGCCACGCCGTTCATCGCGGTGACCGTGGTGGCGACCATTTGGCTCGCCGTGAAGCGGCGGCGGACGGCCGGTCAAGCTGTGTAGACCTTCGTTTTCATGTAATGCTTCAGGTAGGGGTTGGAACCTGTGGGCGAAATTGATGCTTAATCTGATGCGGCAAAACTTGTTGGCGTTGCTGCTTTGCGCGGTTATCACGTTGCCTGTTCGCGCTGCCGACAAACTGACGCTCTATACGACGGAGATCGCGGGTCAGACCATGCTCGAAGATGCCGAACCGGGCACGGCGATCGAAATCGTACAAGAAGCCGCGAAACGGGCGGGCATCGAGCTTGAAGTCCGTTTCGTACCCTGGGCGCGGGCGGTGAATTCGGTCAAGGGTTCGCCCAATGCCATCATCGTCCCGTTTTCACGAACGCCGGCGCGCGAGAACCAGTTCACCTGGATCGGCACGCTCTATCCCCTACGCTTCGGGTTTGTTTCGTTCGACACCCCCATCGATGATTTGGAATCCGCGCGCAAGCTCTCCCGCGTCGGGGTCTGGCGGGCGACTTCCATGGAAGATGAGCTACGACGGGCCGGTTTCCAAAACCTTGTCTCGGTGTCCAATGACCGGGCCCTGGTGCAGATGCTGGTCAAAGGTCGTATCGACGCCTGGTACGGCTCGCTCAACGAGGCAGCCTATAAATTCCGCGGTATCAAGGAAATCAACCAGGCCAAACTCCGCTTTGGCCGACCGGTGCGCGAGCAGCCGGTGTGGATTGCCGGCGGCCCCCGGATTTCAGCCAAAGTTGCCGCGGCATTGCACAGCGCACTCGCCGTGATGCGGCAAGAAGGCGCCGTTCGCCCAATCCTGGCCCGCTATGGATTCCAGGGCGCGCGTTGAAGGGGCTCCCGACCGCCCCGGCGCCGCCGGAAAATCGTCTGTATTGTCATTTGGAAACTCTCAACCTCACCCGGTTGCCTTTTGGGCGGTTCTGACATATGTTCCGCCCGACTTTAACAGGGGTCCCGGGTTAGGTGGTGGCTTAGCCTCATTTTGCTCTTGGATTTATTGACAAAATTGGCCGCAGGGCTCCGATCGAAATCAACAAAACATAAGGAATACCAACCATGCCCACTGAGCTGTGGTTCGTAATCGCGTGCGGCGTTCTTGCCGTGCTTTACGGCATCTTCACCAGCCGCTCCATCATGGCCGCAAGCGCCGGGTCGGAGCGTATGCAGGAAATCGCCGGCGCCGTTCAGGAAGGCGCTGCCGCCTATCTGAACCGCCAGTACCGCGCCATTGCCGTGGCCGGTGTCGTCGTTCTCGTCATTGCCTTCTTTGCATTGGGCGCCAAGGCCGCAATCGGCTTTCTGATCGGCGCCTTGCTCTCGGGCGCGGCTGGTTACATCGGCATGCACGTCTCGGTGCGCTCCAACGTGCGGACGGCCCAAGCTGCCAGCACGTCCCTGGCGGGCGGTCTGGACATCGCCTTCAAGGCGGGCGCCGTGACCGGCATGCTGGTCGCCGGTCTGGCCCTCCTTTCGGTCGGCGGTTATTACGCCGTGCTGCTCAGCATCGGCGCGACGGGACGTGAAACCATCGACGCCCTGGTGGCCCTCGGCTTCGGCGCCTCCCTGATTTCAATTTTCGCACGTCTCGGCGGCGGCATCTTCACCAAAGGCGCCGATGTCGGCGCCGATCTGGTGGGCAAGGTCGAAGCCGGTATCCCCGAGGACGATCCGCGTAACCCTGCGGTGATCGCCGATAACGTCGGCGACAACGTCGGCGACTGCGCCGGCATGGCGGCCGATCTCTTCGAGACCTACGCCGTGACAGTTGTTGCGACCATGGTTCTGGCCTCCATCTACTTCGTCGACAATCCGGCCATGATGCTGTTGCCGCTGGCCATCGGCGGCGCCTGCATCATCACCTCGGTGATCGGCACCTTCTTCGTTAAGTTGGGCGCCAGCCAGAGCATCATGGGTGCGCTCTACAAGGGCTTCATCGTTTCCGCCGTGCTCTCGGCTATCGCCTTCTGGCCACTGATCGACAACATGATCGGCATGGATGCGGCGCTCAGCGTTGGCGGTCAAAACTTCACCGGCACGGCGCTGTTCTTCTGCGCCATCGCCGGCCTCGTCGTGACCGGCCTGATCATCTGGGTGACGGAGTACTACACCTCGACGGAATACCGTCCGGTGCGCTCCATCGCCTCGGCCTCGGAAACGGGACACGGCACCAACGTCATTCAGGGCCTCGCCATTTCGCTCGAGGCGACGGCGGTCCCGGCGCTGATCATCTGCGCCGGCATCATCGTCACCTACATGCTGGCAGGTCTGTTCGGTATCGCCATCGCCGCCACCGCCATGCTGGCGCTGGCCGGTATGGTCGTGGCGCTCGATGCCTACGGTCCGGTGACGGACAACGCGGGCGGCATCGCCGAAATGGCGGAGCTCGACGAATCGGTGCGCAAGACCACCGATGCGCTCGACGCCGTCGGCAACACCACCAAGGCCGTCACCAAGGGTTACGCCATCGGCTCAGCCGGTCTCGCCGCCCTGGTGCTGTTTGCCGCCTATACGGAAGACCTCAAGCTGTTCTTCGCGGACGTGCCAGTGGACTTTACGCTGAGCAACCCGTTTGTCGTTGTCGGCCTGTTCGTCGGCGGCATGCTGCCCTTCCTGTTCGGGGCCCTGGCCATGACGGCCGTGGGCCGGGCCGCGGGCTCCGTCGTGCTGGAGGTTCGCCGCCAGTTCAAGGAGATCCCGGGCATCATGGAAGGCACCGGCAAGCCGGAATACGGCCGCGCCGTCGACCTGCTGACCAAGGCCGCCATCAAGGAAATGATGGTGCCTTCAATGCTGCCGGTACTGGCACCGATCGTGGTTTACTTCGTCATCAACGTGATTGCCGATCAGGCCGCGGCTTTCGCAGCCGTCGGCGCCATGCTGATGGGCGTGATCGTGACCGGTCTGTTCGTCGCCATCTCGATGACGGCGGGTGGCGGCGCCTGGGACAACGCCAAGAAGTACATCGAAGACGGCAACCACGGCGGCAAGGGCTCCGATGCCCATCATGCCGCGGTGACGGGCGATACGGTCGGGGATCCCTACAAGGATACCGCCGGTCCCGCCGTCAATCCGATGATCAAGATCACGAACATCGTGGCCTTGCTGCTGCTGGCGACACTGGCGCACTAGGCAGACAATACTCGCGAAAAACCCGCCTGGTTTTACCGGGCGGGTTTTTTTTGGCCTCGCCGTCGAATTTACTGACCGGGGCTCAGCACGCCGCCGCCCGAAGGAGCATCGGAAGTGAAACGTCCGATGTTGCCGAACAGTTGTTCAAGCAGGCCAAGCTCACGGCCCCTGGATGTCGTCTTGCGTTCCTCGGGTTCGATGTTACGGGCGTCCGCCAGGGTGAAGCGGCGAATCTCCTTGACGACGCCGTTGTCGTCGAAATCGATAGCGACGACCTGCTGATCGAGGATTTTTTCCTCGAAGAAGGCCAAATGCTCGGTTTTCTTCGAAATGTAGTACCAGGTGCCGGCCTCGAAGGTTGAAACGTTGGAGGGCGAACCGACGAGACGAACGACTTTACGGCGGTTGTCGATGCCTGTTTTCAAGCGGTCGATGGTTTCCTGGTCGGGCACGTAGCCGCGGACTTCCACGGTCGGCGTGCAGGCAGCCAGACCGAGAGCGGCGCTCAAGAAGCCGGCGATAAGCCGCTTGCGAAGAGTGGTATCAATGTCAGGCAACGTGTGGCGCACTTTCGTCAATTTGGGCAACGGGTCTAGGTACGGAATTCGAAATGAACGGTCGGAGCGAAATCAATAATTCTGCGCTACTGTGTCGTGGTCGGGCGCAGCCGCCACAATGCGGCGACGCCCGGCGGCACCATTGCATCGCCCGCGGGGGTCTGTCAACGATGCGGCCCACTGGCGTGACCGGATCGCCGCAAAGGACTAGAGACCGGAACAATTGACATGATTCTCAAAAAAATATTCGGTGAAAAAAGCGAGGTCGAAGCCGGGCGGCATCTGTACGCGACGGCCGTGGCGCAAGCGCGGCAAAAGCCCTTCTATACGCGTTTGGGAGTTCCAGACACGCTCGACGGTCGCTTCGAGTCGATCATCCTGCACGTCTGGCTAATCCTGTGCCGCTTGAGGTCGGCCGGCGAACGACAGGCCGAAGCCGATTCTCTGTCACAGGCCGTGTTCGATACGATGATTACCGATCTGGACCGCAGTTTGCGCGAAATGGGCGTCGGCGACCTACGCGTGGGGAAAAGGGTAAAGGCCATGGCAAAAGCCTTCTATGGCCGCCTCAAAGCCTATGATGAAGGCATGTCCGCGTCGCGAGAGGCGTTCACTTTGGCGCTGGAGCGGAACCTTTACGGCACGCCTGACGCTGATCCGGCCAAGGCACAGGGGGTGGCCGAATACGTCGAGCGGGAAACGGCGAATTTGGCCAGCCAGTCCTGGGATTCCGTGGCTTCGGGCAAGATCGAATTTGGTCCCGTTTTGGAAGGCGAAAGACGTTGACCCAGGAAGCACTTGGCCCTATTTTGCGCCGCGCCCGCCATTGGCGGCGGAAAAAGTACCGGTGGAGGTCCCGATGAAATCCCATGGGAAGTCCCCAGTAGACGCGGAATCGTCCGATACGAGCGCCGAAACCGATCGAGAGATCGAATTCAGCCGCATAATCCGGGCCGATCATATCGGCGAGTTGGGAGAAAGCTTCTCCTTTACCGCCGATGGAGAAGAATGTCGTCGGCTGGCGGAGCGCTGCGATCTCTTGTCCCTGAACGGGCTTGAAGCGTCGGTCGAGGTATCCCTGCTCAAGGTACGCGGCGCCAAGGGAATGAAGGCGGAAGGCGTGCGGGCGCGTGTGAAATTTGTCGCCGATGTGCTACAGTCCTGCGTGGTCACGCTCGAACCGGTGGCAAACAAGGTGGAGCACGGGTTCGAAGTCGACTACCTCCCTGAAGGTGTTGATATGACGGACGCGGAGTTGCTGAGCGAACTGGATGGGCGAACCGAAGGTGAGGTATTTGTCGACGTTGACGAGGTTGATCCGCCGGAGGTAATGCGAGACGGCGAGTTTGATATCGGCGACGCGATTGCAGAGAATTTGTCGCTGGCCCTGGATCCCTACCCGCGCGCGCCGGGTGTCGAGGCGGTGCCTTACAGGACTTCGGGCGGTGCGGCAGAGGACGATGATGGAGCGGTTTCCCCGTTCGCCGTCCTGGAGAAATTGAAGAACGGCGGTTAATATCCGCGCAAATGACCGAGTACCCGTGCGGCGGAACGCCGCTGCAAATGGGAAAATCAGAGGAACTGGAAGTTATGGCCGTACCTAAGAAGAAGATCTCTACGTCGAAACGAAACATGCGACGAGCTCACGATGCATTGGCATCCGAAGCCCATGAAGAATGCACGGAATGCGGCGAGCTGAAGCGCCCCCACCACGTTTGCCCCGAATGCGGCCACTACAACGGCCGTGAGGTCGTCGACTCCACGGCGGCATAGCCCGGCTCTTCCGGAAAGAACCGGAGCGCCCCCGTTTTGAGTACCGGATTGACGGTATCGCTGGACGCCATGGGTGGCGATAAAGCGCCCGATATGGTCGTCGGTGGCATGTCGCTTGCGCGCGAACGGTATCCCGAGCTGCGGTTTCTGCTGTTTGGCAACGAAGCCAGGTTGCAACCATTGTTGGCGGCGCATCCCGAATTAAAGGACTGCGTCGAGGTTCGCCATACCGATCAGGCGATCGGTTCGGACGATGCACCCGCCCAGGCCTTGCGGCGCGGGCGGGAAAGCAGCATGCGTCTGGCCATCAACGCGGTGAAGGACGGCGATGCCCAAGGTGTGGTTTCGGCCGGAAATACCGGCGCCCTGATGGCGATGTCCAAGTATGTGCTGAAAACCCACACCGGTATCGACCGCCCGGCGATGGTTTCGATCGTGCCGACCAAGAAGGGCGAGAGCGCCATTTTGGATCTCGGTGCCAACGTCGAATGCGACGCCAACAACCTCGTCCAGTTCGCCATCATGGGAGCGGCATTCGTTCGTATCGAGCTGGGTATCGAGCGGCCCAAAGTCGGGCTTCTCAATGTCGGGGTCGAAGACCTGAAGGGCAATGAGGTTGTCAAAGCCGCCGGTCAAATCCTCAGGGACAGTGAATTTGCCTTCGAGTACTGCGGCTTTGTCGAGGCCGATGCCATCGGACAGGGCACCGCCGATGTCTTTGTCACTGACGGCTTCACCGGCAACATGGTGCTCAAGGGGATCGAGGGAACGGCCCGGCTTTATACAAGTTTTCTGAGAGAGTCCTTTCGGAGTTCGCTCTTCTCCATGTTGGGTTACGTTTTGGCCAAGCCCGCGCTGGACCGGTTGCGCGCACACTTCGATCCGGCCAACTATAACGGCGCCATGTTCCTTGGGCTCAACGGGGTGGCGGTCAAAAGCCACGGCGGGACGGAAGCCGCGGGCTTCGCCAACGCCATTGGTGTTACCGTCGACATGATCAGGGGTGATTTTGCCGACCGAATCCACGAGGATTTACTCCATATCGCCCCACCCAGGGAACCCTCATCGGAAGCGGTCGGCTCTTGAGTATTATTCGATCCCATATCGTCGGCTGCGGTTCATACCTGCCGGAGCGCGTGATAACCAATCAAGAAATGACGGAAATCGTCGATACCACCGACGAGTGGATCATCGCCCGCACTGGCATTCGCCGCCGCCATGTCGCCGCGGAGGGTGAATACACCTCCGACCTGGCTGTCGAAGCGGCGCGTGCGGCGCTGCAGTCGGCCGCCCTCGAAGCGTCCGATATCGACCTGATCGTAGTCGCCACGGCAACGCCCGACGAAACGTTTCCGGCCACGGCCACCAAAGTGCAGATGAAACTGGGCATGACGTCGGGCTTTGCCTTTGATGTTCAGGCCGTTTGTTCGGGCTTCATTTATGCCCTGAATGTCGCTGACAATTTTGTTAAATCCGGACAAGCCCGCCGCGCCCTCGTCATCGGCGCGGAAACCTTCTCCCGCATCCTTGATTGGGAGGATCGCACCACCTGCGTCCTGTTTGGCGATGGCGCAGGGGCGGTCGTGCTGCAAGCAGCCGAAGGGACCGGAAGCGCCGACGATCGGGGCATCCTGACGTCAAAGCTTCATTCCGATGGGCGCCACCACGATCTCTTATATGTGGATGGCGGTCCGTCGATGACGCAATCGACCGGATATCTGAGAATGGCCGGCCGTGAGGTGTTCCGTCACGCGGTAACAAATTTGGCGAGCGTCGTCGGAGAAGTCCTTGATATTATGGAATTAAAGCCTGACGCAATTGACTGGGTAGTACCCCATCAGGCGAACAAGCGGATTCTGGACGGGACTGCGAGAAAGTTGAAAATCGATCCGGAAAAGCTCATCGTTACCGTCGATGTACACGCCAATACCTCCGCCGCGTCCGTGCCGCTGGCCTTGGATACCGCGGTTTCCGACGGCCGCATCAAGTCCGGAGACCTCCTGCTTATGGAAGCCATGGGCGGCGGATTTACCTGGGGCGCCAGCCTCGTTCGCTGGTAAAACCGCCATATTCCCCAATCGACGCTAAAAATTCGGCCATGATCCCGGCTGAACGACGCCGTGCATCCCTTTGATATTGACGGATTTATTCGCTGGCATTAGGGTGAGTTCTGTCGGGAGGTAACGCAATGTCCGAAAGAACAGTAACCCGCGCGCAATTGAGCGAAGCGGTCTATCAGGAAGTCGGCCTGTCACGCAACGAATCAGCTGATTTGGTTGAATCCGTTTTGAACGAAGTCGCGGGTCATCTGGTTACGGGCGAGACCGTCAAGATTTCCTCATTCGGCAGTTTTTATGTGCGCGAAAAAGGCGAGCGTGTGGGGCGCAATCCCAAAACCGGGCAGGAAGTCCCGATCTTGCCCCGGCGCGTCCTTGTCTTCCGGCCGTCCCATGTCTTGAAGGATAGAATCAATCAGGTTCTCTCCAGGCCGTCCTCGGGATCCGGCGCCGCCTGAACTGATGTCCGACGCCGCGACATCCGAAACGGAAGGCCGGCGCGGCCGCAAATCGCCGAGCGCCTTCCGCACCATCAGCGAGGTCGCGACGGAACTCGATGTGCCGCAGCACGTGCTGCGCTTCTGGGAAAGCAAATTCTCGCAGGTCAAACCGCTGAAAAGAGGCGGCGGGCGGCGCTACTACCGTCCTGAAGACGTCGCTTTGCTCGAACGCATCCGGACATTGCTCTACCAGGATGGTTATACGATCAAGGGCGTGCAAAAAGTATTGCGCGATTCCAATTCGCGCAAATCCGGGAACAAGGCGGAGGAAAAGCCGGCTTCCGAAAAAGCGGGGCAGGGCGAGCCCGCGATGAGCGCCCTGAAACGGCGGGATTTGGAAGCCGTTGCGGAGGAATTGGGCACCCTGCGGGACCTCCTGAGACGGCGTAAGCGTTAACCTTGCAGTCCCGAGGCGGTGTCTATATAGTCCGCCTGCCTCAGCCCCAAGCCACGATATTTCGCGATCAACGTGACCTGACGGGGGGTAGCTCAGTCTGGTAGAGCACTCGGCTGGGGGCCGAGCGGTCGCAGGTTCAAATCCTGTCCCCCCGACCAACGAAAACCCGCCCTCCGGCGGGTTTTTTGTTGGCGGTCGGGACGGATTACAGCCTAGGCAACCGTGTCGGCGTGGATAAACTATCCAAGCGGAGTATCGAACGGGGGAGCATCCATGTATCCGGGCGAACATGCCGGCCGGCATCCCGACAAACCGGCCTTCATCATGGCGGAAAGCGGCGAGGTCGTGACCTACGGTGAATTCGAGGCGCGCTGCAACCGCCTGGCGCACCTGCTGCGCAAGCATGGGCTCAAACGCCTCGATCACTATGCCATCTTCATGGAAAACAATGCCCGTTACCTGGAAGCCTGCGGTGCGGGGGAGCGGACGGGGCTTTACTACACCTGCGTCAATTCCTTCCTGACCGCCGACGAGCTGGCCTACATCGTCAACAACAGCGAAAGCCGGATCCTGATTACCTCCGAGGCGCGCCGGGAGGTTGCCCTGGCCGCCCTGGAACAATGCCCGGACGTGCGGCTTTGCGTGGTGGTGGACGGGCCGGGGGAGGGCGACAAGGTCGTCAATCTCGAAGCCGTCACGGCGTCTTTGCCCGATAGCCCGGTCGCGGACGAGAGTTTCGGCGCGTCGATGCTCTATTCCTCCGGCACGACGGGTCAGCCCAAGGGCATCCTGCGGCCGATGGCGGACGAGGCGCCCGAACACAACACGCCGCTTTATCAGTTCCTGCAGAACCTGTGGCGCTACCGGGAAGGCATGATCTACCTCTCGCCGGCGCCGCTCTATCATTCAGCGCCCAATGCGGCGGTGAATTTCACCATCCGTTTCGGCGGCACGGTCATCATCATGGAACGCTTCGATCCCGAGTTCTATCTGAGCCTGATCGGCAAATATCAGGTCACCCACAGCCAGCTGGTGCCGACCATGTTTTCCCGCATGCTCAAACTGCCGGAAGAGGTGCGCGACGGATATGAAATCTCGTCGCTGGAAATCGCCATCCATGCGGCCGCGCCGTGTCCGATACCGGTCAAGGAACAGATGATCGGCTGGTGGGGGCCGATCATTCACGAGTACTACGGCGCGACGGAGGGACTTGGCTTTACCGCCTGCGATTCAGAGGAGTGGCTAGCCCATCGGGGAAGCGTCGGGAAGGTCCTGCTGGGCGTACTCCACATCCTGGATGACGAAATGAAACCCTGCTCGGCGGGCACGCCGGGAACGGTCTGGTTCGAGACGGCGACCGAGTTCGAGTACTTCAACGACCCGGAACGCACGGCGGAGGCCAAATCGGCGGACGGCACCATGAGCACGGTGGGCGACATGGGTTATATCGACGCGGACAATTTCCTTTATCTCACCGACCGCGCGACCTTCATGATCATCTCCGGCGGCGTCAACATCTACCCGCAGGAATGCGAGAACCTGCTGATTACCCATCCCAAAGTGGCGGATGCCGCGGTTTTCGGCGTCCCAAACGAAGATCTAGGCGAGGAGGTCAAGGCGGTGGTGCAGCCCATGCCCGGTTTCGATCCTGGTGAAGAACTGGCGGAAGAACTGATGGCTTTTTGCAGCGACCACTTGTCCCGCCAAAAATGCCCGCGATCTATCGATTTCGAAGCGGAACTACCGCGCCTGCCCACCGGCAAGCTCTACAAACGGCATCTGCGCGACCGCTACTGGGCGGCGCGGAAGGAAAGGATATAGGGCTGGCTTCAAATACGGGAATGATGCCGAAGAGGTGCCGACCGCCCAACCGTCACTCCCGCGAAAGCGGGAGTCCATTCCTGAGCGGAATATGTTTATCCAAACCCCTCGGAATCTCCTTGGCTGCGTCGTAGAACGGCAACGGCACGATTCCCGCAGGGTGGGCGTTTCCTTCGCGGTCGACGAGGGTCACGGCGCCGGCATCTACTAACCCGGCCGCGCGCAAACGAACATAGCCCACGCCGCAGTCGAGGTAGGGCGACCAGGCGCCCGCGGTCATGTGGCCGATGGGTGTGCCGCTTCCCAAAACCTTAAGACCGGAAAGGGGAGCGGCGGATGGGCAGGTCAGCCCATGAAGCAGCGGTTCGCGATCGGCGTTGAGCAAGGCCTCCCGCCCGATGAAGTCTTTATTATCGAGATCGACGAAGGCGCCGAGCCCAGCATCGAAGGGTGTCATCGAGGGATCGATGTCGGTGCCGTTGTCCAGTATGCCGGCTTCGATGCGGCGGATGCCCATGGATTCCAGGGCGCTGGAAACCAAGCCGGTAGCCTCGCCGGCAGCCATCACGTGGCACCACAACGCTTCACCGTCGGTTTTGTCGTTCGTGTAGATCTCGAAGCCGAGCTCACCAGTCCATCCCGTACGCGATATGAGCAAATCCTGACCGCCAAACCGGCACTCCCGGACATGGAAATAGCCGAAATTTTCAGGCCCTCCGTCATCGCTGGCTGCAGCCAGGACCGCCAGTGAGTTGGGGCCCTGGATCTGCAGGGCCCAGGAATTGGGATCGCGGATCGCGACGTCCAGGCCGAGAGCATGCGCCCTCAGCCAGGTTTCAAACTCCCCGTCGGCCTGGACGTACCAAAAGCGGTCTTCGCCCAGGCGCATCAGGACGCCATCCATCAGGATGCCGCCGTCGGGCAGGCAGGCGATGGCATAGCGCGCCCGGTCCACTTTGAGGCTGGCGACGTGGCGGCAGAAAACCCGCTCCAGCAATCGCACGGCATCGGGGCCGGAAATCTCGATGGGCTTTTCCGGCACATCGAACATCACGGCGTTCTGGCGCAGCGCCCAATACCGCTTGATGGGGTCTTCACCCAACGACAGCGGATAAAAGCGTTTCGCATAGACGCCGAGGACCGCTTGCGGGTTGGCATAACAGTGAAAGTAGGGCGAATACTGAAACCGCTTGGCGCTGATGCTCGCCGTCGGATGGGCGGAGGCGTAGTTCGATTGGGTCATTCGGGAACCTTGTGGAGCCAACCTTCATGACGAACTTTATTGGCTAAACGATCGTGGTCATTTGGTCAAAATATTGTTTTGCCGGCTGGCGGCCCGTCTGACGGGTGCCGCAATTTGACGCACGAGCGGGTTGACCGCAATCAAGGCCCGGACAGGAAGCTTATGGTCGCTTTGGCCATTCTTTAGCTTCGCAGTCGTGCCCGTTGAGGTAATATCGCGCGAAACCGAAATCACGAGCGTATACCGGTAAATATGACTTCTTCGACACCCACCACCGTCGTTTCAACGCTGGACAGCCAGCGCGGCGCTGACCGCCGCATCGCCGTCTGGCTGCTGTTCGTCTGCGCCATGATTTTCGCCATGATCGTGCTCGGCGGCGTCACCCGCCTGACGCATTCAGGTCTCTCCATGACGGACTGGAAGCCGATTTCCGGCTGGCTGCCGCCGATCGGCGAAGCCGCCTGGATGGCCGAATTCGAGCGCTACAAAACGTTCCCCGAATACCTCAAGGTCAACCGGGGCATGGACCTGGCGGGTTTCAAGTCGATCTTCTGGTTCGAGTTCTCCCATCGCGTGCTGGGCCGCACCATCGGTCTGGTTTACCTGTTGCCGTTCCTCTATTTCCTCTGGCGAAAAAGCGTCGAACGCTCGTTGATGCCGAAGCTCTGGATCCTGTTCGTGCTAGGCGGATTGCAGGGCTTCCTCGGCTGGTGGATGGTGGCGAGCGGCCTGGTCGACCATCCCGACGTCAGCCATTACCGCCTGACCGCGCACCTGGGCCTGGCCGTCGTGATCTACGCCTACGGCCTGTGGATCGCCATGGCGTTGCTGGTGCCGCCATCGGCGCATTACCGCGTTCGGGTGCGGGATCTTTTCCGCATCGCCGTTGGTCTGGCAGCCGCGGTGTTCGTCGTCATGCTGTCGGGCGGGTTGGTCGCCGGCTTGGATGCCGGCTTCGCCTACAACACCTTCCCGACCATGAACGGCGAGTGGGTTCCCGACGGCATCATGATGATGACGCCCTGGTACGTAAATTTCGTCGAGAACACCATCACCGTTCAGTTCGACCACCGCTGGCTGGCCCTGGCGACGGGCGCCGGCGTCATCCTCTACTGGCTGAAGTCGATGAACACCGACCTTTCGCCCGGCGTCCGCCTGGCCCAACATCTCCTGCTGGCGGCATTGGTGCTGCAGATCGCCCTGGGCGTCGTTACGCTGGTCTATGTCATCCCGGTGCCGATTGCGGCTGCACACCAGGGCGGGGCGGTAGTTCTGCTCACGGCGGCCTTGGCCGCGGCCCACGCGCTGCGCACGGAACGCGGCTAGGCCGAAGAGATGCCGTCCGACGCCGCCAGCCAGCCGCGCTTCATCTATATGACGGCGGCCGATCGGGCGGAGGCATCGAAGATCGCCGAGATTCTGGTGCTGGAACGCCTGATCGCCTGCGCCAACGTGCTGGACGGTATGCGCTCCTTCTATTGGTGGGACGGGGAGGTTCAAATCGACGATGAAGCCGTCATGATCGCCAAGACCGAAGCCGGCGCAGTCGACGCCATTGTCGCCCGCGTCAACGAACTCCACTCCTACGATTGCCCCTGCGTCGTCGCCCTGCCCATTGAGGGCGGCAACCCGGACTACCTCGACTGGATATCCGCCAACGTCGGCGCTGCGAAATGAGCCTGCGCCCGCGTCGCCTGGGCATTTCAGGAACCTTGTTCCGCCCCGACCGCTATTTCAATATGATTCCGGCAATGACCAGAGCCCTCCGTACAAAGGATTGAACGCACATGCCACAGATCACTCTGGCGCAGGCCAGCCGGATCATAGACGCCGCTTTGAAAACCGGGCGGGAGAAAGATTTTCAGCAACTGACCGTGGTGGTGCTTGATGCCGGCGGTCACGCCGTGGCGCTACAGCGCGAAGACAATTCGGGAATTCTGCGGGTCGAGATCGCGACAGGTAAAGCTTACGGCGCTTTGGGTTTTGGCGTGTCGAGCCGGGTGGTCGGCGCCAACAACACCGACCGGCCCGCCTTCATGGCGGCCGTGAGTGCGGCGTCAGGGGGAAGGTTCATACCGGTCGCCGGCGGGGTGCTGGTCCGGGATGAACAGGGCCAGGTCATCGGCGCGGTCGGCGTCAGCGGCGACAACTCCGACAACGACGAGATTTGCGCCGTCGCGGGGATCGAGGCCGCCGGATTGTCATTCGGATAAGGGGGCGGAAATGGACGAAACGCAATTCAGACAGGAACTTGCGGCACAGGGTTACGGCGAGGCGGAGGTGCTGGATATCGCGCCGAACACTTTGAACGAAATGCACACCCACGAATTTTCCGCATATGCCTTGGTGCTGAGCGGAGAATTCACTCTTGTCACCGAGGATGGTTCGGTAGCGCATCTCCCCGGGGAGGCCTGCACCCTGGCGGCGGGTACCCTTCACGCCGAGGAAACGGGCGAGGGCGGGGCCACCATCCTGATCGGCAAGAAATAGGGGCGGCGGCGAAGTTCGAGCCGCGCGCCGCAGCGAACGCTATTCGGCCGCCTCGGCATCTTCGGTTTTCACCAGCCAGCGGTCCATGGTCTTGGCCAGGAGCGGATCGCCGCTGAGGAAAATGCGGTCGCTGGAGATTTCGCTCCGCAGGGAGGAGTAGCCCATCCAGGCCGAACCCAACGCCCTGAGTTCCGCCTCGACGAAGAGATCGACATCGAAACCGGGATCGATCAGGCAGAGATCGGGTGCCATGCCGGGCCTGACAAGCAGCCAAAAGGTCGCTTCATCCTTGTGACAGTCGGGAAAGTGAAAGCGCACGACGACCCGGCGTTCGGGCATGATCGACGGATCGATCTGGCGGCGCAGGTTCCACATCAGATAATCCGGTTTCAAATTGTTCAGCGCCACTTCGGGTTCGACGTGCCGGTAGGCCCAGTCCCCCAATAGATCGAGCACCGGTTCAAGCTCGACCGCCTTGGCCGTGCGGACATAGTCGACGGTGCCTTTGGCCCGGTCCTCAAGCCGTTCGATCAGGCCCTGCTTCTCCATCTCCTTCAGCCGTTTCGAAAGGAGCGTCGGGGAAATGCCGGGGACGCCCCGCCTGATTTCGTTGAAGCGCGTCGCGCCCAGCCACATTTCTGCCAGGATCAACAGGGTCCAGCGCGGCTCCACGACCTCGCAGGCCATGGCGATCGGGCAAAACATTCCATAACTTTTGCTTGGCATCGCTCGTCCCTCCCAGCCGATACGCTAGCGCACCCGCGCCCGGGGGCCTAGTACATAAAGTGTATCAGGGGCGCTACATTTCGGTCACTGGTCCGGCCGGCGATCTCCGGGGCATGGTTCGCGGCATCACAGCCGACCAACCAAACCAACCAATGGAGATTATCATGACCGATCCGATGGAAATTGTTGAAACCTTGTGCGAACGGTATCAGTCCGCCGTCAGCGCCAATGACTCTGCCGCCTACGGCAGCCTGTTCGCCCCCGACGCCATCCGCATCCCGCCCGGCGGCATGCCGGAACATGGGCCGGACGAAATCCGGCAAAGCGAACAGAGCGACTACGATGTCGCCAAGTGGACCGTCAAATCCACGCCGACCGACGCCTTTCTGATCGATGACGACTGGGTCTGCGGCGTTGCCGAGGCCAATATTTCGCTGGTCGCCCATGCCGACGGCGCCAAGAAAGCCATGACGGCCAACAAGATCTGGCTCATCAACCGGCAACCCACCGGCGAATGGCTGATCCGGCGCCAGATGTGGAACTATCAGTAATGACCGGGGCGGCCCGCCGGCGAAAAATAGGCCGGCGGGCCAGTTCCGGTAGTCTCGGTGGCGGCGGGCCTATCAACCGCAACAGGCCCGGATGTCGGGGTGGTTGCCGCAGCAGTCATTCAGGAGAAACGACACCAATCCGCCCAGATTTTCGTTGTTCGCCCGGTAGATGATGTGCCGTGATTTGCGTTCGGACGAGATTAACCCCGCGTGTTCCAGGGCCGAGAGGTGGAACGACATTCGCGAGGATGAGGCGTCCACCTCGGCTGCCACCTCACCCGCCGAAGCTCCATCGACTCCGCATTCAACCAAATACCGAATAACGCGCAACCGGGTTTCCTGTGACAGCGCGCTGAGCATTTCGAGGACACTTTTTTCATCCATATTTCAATATCTCTTGAATTATTGAATTATCTAATATATATACCATTTACCAATCACCACCAAGGCCTTTTCGGCCAACCGGAAGCCAGCGGAGCCAGCCCCATGAAAGTCGTCAGTTTCAAGATCTGCCCCTTTGTTCAGCGCGTTACGGCCTTGCTCGAGGCGAAAAACATCCCCTACGAGATCGAATTCATCAGCCTGAGCGACAAGCCGCAATGGTTTCTGGACATCTCGCCCAACGGTCAGGTGCCGGTGCTGATAACCGATAATGGAACGGCGCTGTTCGAATCCGACGCCATCGCCGAATACCTCGATGAGGCCTTTCCGGCGCTGCAGCCCGAGCTGTCACCTGAAGATAAAGCTTCCAACCGCGCCTGGAGTTACCTTGCTTCGAAGAACTACCTCGTCCAGTGCGGGGCGCAACGCAGTCCGGATGAAACCGCGCTCGTCGAACGAAGTGCGAAACTGGGTCAGGCCTTCGACAAAATCGAAAGGCAACTGGGCGACACCCCGTATTTCAACGGAGATACCGTCGGCATGGTCGATATTGCCTGGCTTACGCTGCTGCACCGCGCCGACATCATCGAGAAAAACACCGGCTATGATTTCATCGGCCAGCGGCCCAAGCTGAAATCCTGGCAGCGGAACATGATGGCTACCGGGCTGGCGGGAAAATCAGTAGCGCCCGATTTCGAGGAAGCATTTGCGGATTTCTATCTCTCCGATCAGACCTATCTCGGCCGGGGAGGGGATACAGAATACACCGCGGAAGAGGAACGAGCAATGAGCGGCTGTTGCTGAAGCGGCGCGGGAAATCAAATTATCCCAAAAAATCAATGGCATACGGGTTGATCACCACGAAATAGCTGCGTCCTCGACATTCAAGTACTATCATGGCCTCGGCCTTTCGGGGGAATCGGCCTTTGAGTGATAGTGGCGTTCAAAAGAGATTATCGGCGATTTTGGCGGCCGACGTCGCGGGCTATACGCGCCTGATGGAGCGTGATTCCGATGGCACGGTTGCCGCCTGGCAATCCGCCCGGTCCGAGGTCATTGATCCATTGATCGTCGAACACGCCGGGCGGATCGTTAAACACACGGGCGACGGTTTTCTCGCCGAATTCCCAACCGTCCAAAACGCCGTCGAATGCGCCATCGCGATGCAGGCGGCACTGACAGCACGGCCGCTTGATTTCCGCATGGGCGTAAACCTTGGGGACATCATCGATGACGGCGAGGATATTCATGGCGAAGGCGTAAATATCGCGGCCCGCATCGAGGCGCTGGCCGATCCCGGCGGCATCTGCATATCAGGCAGCGTCCACAATCAGGTTCTCAACCGCTTGGATTATCAGGTCGAGGACATGGGCGAGGTTGACGTCAAAAACGTCGCCCGTCCGGTGCGGGTATTCAAGATACTGACAGCCGATGCGCCGGCAATCGAAAAAGCGGATGCCTCCGTGGGCCGGCAACCGCTCAAGCTTGTCATCGCAAGCGTGGTTTTGGCTGTTGCCGTTATCGCGGGCGGCGCGCTGTGGTGGCAGATGCGGCCGGATTTCGAACCGGTGGAACCGGAATCGATGGTGCTCGAACTGCCGGACAACCCCTCCATTGCCGTGTTGCCGTTCAACTATTTCGGTGAAGGCAAGGCTGAAAACGACTACATCGCCGACGGGCTGAGCGAACAGATCACCTCGGTTCTGGCCAGCGTGCCGGGCCTTTTCGTCATCGCCCGTAACTCAAGCTTCACTTACAAAGGCAAGGCGGTCGATGTGCGTGAGGTCGCCAAACGGTTTGGCGTGCGCTACGTGCTGGAAGGCAGCGTGCAGAAATCGGGCGATCAACTGCGCGTCACGGCGCAGTTGATCGACGCTGTTGCCGGTACCCACATTTGGGCGAGAACCTTCGACCGCAAGTTTACCGATCTTTTTGAGATCCAGGACGAAATCACGCTTTCGGTTGCGCGAAATATTCGTGGCACGACACTGGTCGGTGACCGGTTCAAACCTACTTCGACCGACAGCCTGGCGGCCTGGGTGGAGAGTGTTCAAGCACGGGAGGAAATGAGGAAATACACCGCCGAAAGCCTGAAAAATGCCCGTCGCCATTTTGAAAAGGCGATTGAATACGACCCCAACTTTGTTATGCCCTATAGCTTGACGGCGATGACACATGCCCTTGACGTGCGTTATGGCTATTCACCGGATCCGAAGAAATCATTTGCGCTTGCCGCGCAAAATATCGAGAAGGCCTTGGCCCTCGATCCTTCGAGTTCACCAGCCCTGGTGACGCTCGGATTTCTTCGTTTCGTTCAGAAACGGTACCCGGAAGCAAGAAAACTGGCCTTCAAAGCCTACGAAGGGGCGCCAAATCTTCATTTCGTTGTATATGCCCTTGCCTGGATTTTGAAACACGGCGGTGAGTCGGCGGAATCGTTGCCATACTTCGCCAGGATCAAAAGAATTCAACCGGTTGTCCCCCGAGATGTTTTGTACGATGAATTCACCGCGCATCTCGATGCCGGAAAATTCGAGGCCGCCCGAAAACTCGTACCGGCTTATCTGGCCAAGGCCTCGGAACGCACGCTTCCTCGGACCTTGGTGTTTTCAGCGGTATCGTTCTTGAAGACATCCGACCGGGCGGAAGCGGACGCGATGGTGGCCAAGGCCCTGGCGCTCCGGCCCGAACTCTCGATCAAGGATTTCCGCTACTTCGAGCTCCCCTACGCCGACAAGTCGATACCGGGGCGGTGGTTTGCTGCAATGCGTGAACTCGGCGTCCCCGATCTGCCGCCGTCCGAGCGCGCCGATACGGCAAAGGCGAAGGTTGAAACGCCCGATAAACCTTCCATCGCCGTCTTGCCGTTTGCCAATTTCAGCGATGACAAGGAACAGGAATACTTCGCCGACGGCATGACGGATGATCTCATCACTGATCTTTCCAAAATTTCCGGTCTCAGCGTCATCGCGCGAAATTCGTCATTTACCTACAAAGGTCACAACACGAAAATTCAGGAGATCGCCCGCGACCTCAATGTGCGTTTCGTCCTTGAGGGATCTGTTCGCCGCGCCGGCGACACGGTGCGGATCAATGCCCAGCTGATCGACGGAGCGACCGGAGTTCACGTCTGGGGCGAAACCTTCGACCGGCCTTTCACCGACATCTTCGCGCTGCAGGACGAAGTCACCGAGAGGATCGTCGCCAATTTATCCATCAAGCTGACGCCCGATGAAAAACACCGGATTACCCGTCATGAAACCGAAAGTCTTGAGGCGCATGACCTCGTGTTGAGGGCTCGCCGGCAGGAGAGTTTCTTCAACCAAGCGGCCTCCAAGAAAGCCGTTGCCTACCTGAAGCAGGCCATTGCGATCGATCCGAACTACGCCGAAGCCTATGCCCGATTATCCATTCTCAACGGCATCAACGCCCGTCTCGGTTGGGTCGGCAATATTGCCGAAGCCCATGAGGAGGCCCTGAATCTGGCACAGCGGGCACTCGAACTTGAAGCCGACCTGCCCATCGCGCACTTTTCCCTTGGGCGTATTTTGGCGCGGCCTTTCTATCGAAAATATGATCGCGCGATCGAAGCCTTCCAGCAGACCATTCAACTCGATCCCAATCACGCGGACAGCTACGCCAATCTGGCGTTGGTCTCGATTTTTACCGGCAACGCCGTAGAAGCGGAATCGTTCGCCCGCACGGCGATGGAAATCAATCCGCTGTTCCCCTTCTGGTACCTCCACGCCCGTGCCATGTCCTACTATTATCAAGGAAAATATGACCTCGCCGTCGAAGACCTGCGCGAAGCGGCAGATCGCAATCCAACCGCCTTTTTCGTCCGCTACTGGTTAGCGGCGGCGCTCGCCCAAATCGGTGAGATCGAGGACGCCAAGTGGGAGGTCGAGGAGTGGCAAACCGCCGGGCAAAGCATGACCCTGGAGGAATTGCTGAAGATAAATCCCATCACCTACCCGCCCTACCGGGAAAAGCTGGTGGAAGGGCTGCGTATTGCCGGCTACCGATGAAATCCGAATAGCGCCACACCTGCCGAAATTGCATGTCCGCCATGTCGGCGGTGGGCGTGACATGCTCACCGCTGGGCGATAATGTCCCCCCATGACGCGGTACTCAGACAAATTGACCCTCGGGTTCTCCTGCATCGCGCACTCCTATTCGCACTTCTTCATCCTGCTGTACGCCACGGTGGTTCTGGTGCTGGAGCGCGAATGGGGGCTTAGCTACGCCGATCTGCAATGGCTGGCCTGGCCGGGCTTCGTCATGTTCGGCGTCGCGGCGTTGCCGGCGGGCTGGCTCGGCGACCGCTGGAGCGCACCGGGCATGATGGGCGTGATGTTTATCGGTTTGGGCGCCGCAGCGCTGTTCACCGGGCTGTCGACCGGAACCACCAGCCTCATGATCGGCCTCACCGGCATGGGCGTGTTCGCCGCCATCTATCACCCCGTGGGCATTCCGTGGCTCATCAAGAACGCGGTCGACCCGAGCCGGGCGCTCGGCCTCAATGGCGTGTTCGGCAGCCTGGGCACGGCCTTCGCGGCCATCGTGGCGGGTGGTCTGGCGGATCTTTGGAGTTGGCGCGCGGCTTTCCTGGTGCCGGGCGTTTTCAGCCTGGCGACCGGTACTCTGTTCATTATCGCCATGCGGCGGGGCCTGATCGTCGAAGCGGAGACGGACCGGCGGCCGCAACCGGCCTCCAGCGCGGGCGACATCCGGCGCTCCTTCATGGTTCTGGCCCTGACGGTCATCAGCACCGGTATGGTCTATCAGGCAACCTCGGTGGGGTTGCCGAAAATATTCGACGAACGTCTCGGCGCAAGGTTCAGCGAGGGCGACGTCAGTGCGTTGGTCGCCGGCGGTTTCGTCACCATCGCCTACATCTGCGCCGCCGTGGCGCAGGTTATCGGCGGTGAACTGGCGGAGCGTTTCCGCCTCAAATCGGTCTACGTCTTCAGCCTCTTGATTCAGGTGCCGGTCATGTTGATCGCGTGGTCTCTGAACAATCCGCTGCTGATCGCCGCCGCCGCTCTGATGGTGAGCCTGAGCGTCCTGGGTCAGCCGGCAGAGAACACTTTGCTGGCGCGTTATACGCCGCTGGCCTGGCGCGCCCGCGTGTTCGGCGCCAAGTTCGTATTGACCCTGGGCGTCAGCTCCATCGGCGTGGCGCTGGTGCCCTTGCTGCACGGCATGACCGGCAGCCTCGATGTCCTGTTCTTCGTTATGATGGGCTTCGCCGGCGTCGCCGGGATGACCGCCACGCTGTTGCCGTCGGAGCGCCAAGCCGTCCCGGTGCCGGCGGAGTAGGGCGTCCTATTCCGCAGCCTCGGGCTGCGAAAAAGCCTGTTCCATCTGACGCCGGAAGCGCACCGCTTCCAGCGTCTCATCGATATCTACATCGGTCCAGCGCACCGTCCCGCCTTGTTTGATGGGGTTTTTCAGTTTGACGTCGTGGGCCAGGCCCAGGGGCAGGCCGCCCAGCGAGACGCTATCATGTGCCGGCATCTGTTTGCCCCAGACGCAGAACCCGCCTTCACCGTCGAGGATTTCGCCCGCTTTCAAGTCGCGCTTGGCGGTCGCGACGACGTCCGAGCGGAAGCCCGTCGGCGCGCCGGTTGGCTCGCCGCGCAACGCGATGGAGGCGACGGAAATGCCGAGCTCCAGACCGATCAGGTGGGTCGGGCGGTAAAGCGCCGAATAGCGCGAGGTGGAATCGTGCAGTAGATGGTATTCCTCGAAACAGTTGGAAACGTATTCGTTGTCGGCTTCGACCACCACGTAGACGCCCATCTGCAGGTGGTGCTCGACGTCCGTGCCGTCGCGGTTGAGGCAGGATATGACTTCGGTCGTACCTGCATGGCTCAGGCTGCCGCCGGCGGACTTCGGTTTGAGGACTTCCGCCAGGTCATCGCACGATACCGGCGGGAAATTTAAACCGCCCGGTTGCGGCGTCAGGCCCGTGGCGTTGCAGACCGCCGTCATCTCGATGCCCGACTTGGTGCCGTCGATAAAGCTGGTGGACATCTTGGGGTTCATGTTGCCGCGCTCGGCGATCTCCGCCGAGACGTAATAGTTGTCCCAGACGTTGTCGGGCGTCGATTGATGGAAGGCCGGCAAATAGCGCGTTCCCTTGCCCGCGGACACTACCTTGAAGCCGGTAGCCCGCGCCCAGTCGACCTGTTCGCAAATCAGGGCCGGCTGGTCGCCATAGGCCAGGGAATAGACGATGCCCGCTTCCTCGGCCCGCCGGGCCAGCAGCGGTCCGGCCAGGGCGTCGGCTTCGACGTTGACCATGACGATGTGCTTGCCGTGCTCGCAGCACATCAGCACGTGGCGGATGCCGGCGGCTGGGCTGCCGGTGGCGTCAACCACGACCTCGACACCTTCGGCCGAGATGACGGCTTCCGTGTTGTCGGTGACGAACGTCCCGCCCGATTTCAGGGCATCCTCAAGCGATGTGGCCCCGAATTGCTCAGCCGCCCAGCCGGTCGCCAAGAGGTTCTTGCGGGCATTCTCCGGCGCCAGATCGATCACGGCCGCGACCTGGAGACCGGTTGTCAGCCTGGCCTGGGCCAGGAACATCGATCCGAACTTGCCGCCGCCGATCAAGGCGACGGTGACGGGGTTGCCGCTTTCGGCACGCTGGCTGAGGAGTTTGTAAAGGTTCATTTTCGCCGTTCCATGTCGCTGTGTAAATCAAGAAAACGTTGGTTCCGGGGGCCGCTTTCATAGGCTAGTCTATCAAGAATCCGGCGGCGGCCAAGTACGCGTACTTTTTGGGGGTGTGCCATGAATACCGTATCGAAAACCGTTATTTCCGGGCTGATCATCGTCGGCGCGCTGGCCGGCTGTGCTCAGGACCAGGCGACTTGGTATGAAGAAAAGTGCCTGCGCACCGGTTTCAAGCAGGGGACCGATGAGTTCGCGAAATGCGTCGATCGCGACCGTAAGTGGGATGAGGCCACGCAGTCGCGCTTGATGCGCTCGCGCGGCCACCGCTGATCCTAGGGTGTTTCAAGTTTTGCTTGAAACACTGAGGGCCGTTAACACATTGTACCGCCATAAAAATATGAGGCGAGGCGTTTCCGTATGAACGGAAACTGCTCTGACCGTCAAGCCTGGTCGAGAGCCTGGTCCAGATCGCGGATAATATCCTTCTCGCCTTCGATGCCGATGGAGAGGCGCACGACGTCCGGGCCTGAACCCGCGGCGATGAGTTGCTCTTCCGTCAATTGCCGGTGGGTTGTCGAGGCGGGATGGATGATCAGGCTTCGCGTATCACCGATATTCGCCAGGTGAGAGAACAATTCGCAGGCCTCGACCACGCGTACCCCGGCTTCGAAACCGCCTTTGACGCCGAAGGTAAAGACCGATCCCGGTCCCTTGGGGGTGTACTTCCTGGCCAGATCGTGGAACGGGCTGGAGGGCAGTCCAGCGTAGGAGACCCATTCCACCTTGGGGTGGGCTTCGAGAAATTCGGCGACGGCCTGGGCATTGCTGACGTGGCGTTCCATGCGCAAGGGCAGGGTTTCGACGCCCTGCAGAATGTTGAAGGCATTGGTCGGCGACAACGCGGGGCCCAGATCCCGCAAGCCCTCCGCCCGGGCGTTCATGGTGAAGGCGAAATCGCCGAACGTCTCGTAGAACACCATGCCGTGGTAGGAAGCCGACGGCGTGGTCAGGGACGGAAATTTGTCGTTCTGCGCCCAATCGAACTTGCCTGATTCAACGACGATCCCGCCCATGGAGTTGCCATGACCGCCCAGAAACTTGGTCATCGAATGAATGGATATGTCGGCTCCCCATTCGAAGGGCCGGCAGATGTAAGGCGACGCCATGGTGTTGTCGACGATCAGCGGGATGCCGGCTTCGTGGGCGATGTCCGCGACGGCCTCCAGGTCGACAATGATGCCGCCGGGATTGGCGAGGCTTTCGACGAAGACGGCTTTGCACTTCGGCGTCATGGCTTGGCGGAAGTTTTCCGGATCCGTCGGATCGACGAAGTGACAGGTCCAGCCGAACTTCTTGAAGCTGTGCGTGAACTGGGTGACCGAGCCGCCATATAGGTTGCGGGCGGCAATGAACTCGTCACCGGGCTGCATCAGCGTGAAAAGCGCCAGTAGCTGGGCGGCATGCCCCGATGATGCCGCCACCGCGCCGCGGCCGTCCTCAAGAGCGGCGACGCGCTCTTCGAGCACGGCGACCGTCGGGTTGGTCAGGCGCGAATAGATGTAGCCGAAGGTCTGAAGGTTGAAGAGGGAGGCGGCGTGGTCGACGTCGTCGAAGACGTACGACGTGGTTTGGTAAATCGGCGTCGTGCGAGCGCCCGTGACGGGGTCAGGGGCGGCGCCGGCATGAATGGCCAACGTTTCGAAGTCGAATTCACTGTGATTGTCGGTCATGACTGTCGCCTACTTTCCGGCGGGTAATTTACGCCGCTTACTGGAGATGACTTTGGTGTTGATGCCGCCCCAGCCGAGTTCACCGTAGAGGCGTCCGTATTCGATCTTGGGGCAGCGGTTCATGATAACCGTGAGGCCGGCATCTTCCGCCCTGGCTGCGGCCTCGGGATGACGGATGCCGAGCTGCATCCATACCACCTTGGCGCCGATCTCGATGGCCTGGTCGGAAAATTCGCCGGCGGCCTCGGAGGCCCTGAAGATGTCGACCATATCGATGGCGTCGGGGATATCGGCAAGCGTGGCGTAGCAGGTCTCCCCGAGGATTTCATTACCGGCTTCGCGCGGGTTGACGGGAATAACGCGGTAGCCCTTGCCCTGAAGGTATTTCATGGCGAACGAACTGGGCCGCTTCCAATTGGCGGAGGCGCCGACCATGGCGATGATTTTGGTCTCTTCGAGGATACGCCGAATCAGCGGATCGGGATAATTTTCATGATCCGCGGAGGGGGGGGTGTCCGCCGTGCTCATTCGTGTCGCCACACCGGCTTGCGTTTACCGATAAAGGCGTCGATGCCCTCTTCGACATCGCGGAACATCATATTTCGCGCCATGTTCTCGCTGGTGAATTCGTAGGCGTCCGAGATGCCCATTTCCAGCTGGCGGTAGTAGACCTGCTTGCCCGCTTCGATGGCCGCCTGGGACTTAGCCAGGATTTTTTCGCAATAAACCGCAATCTCGGCATCCAATTTGTCCGCCGGCACGACGCTGTTGACGATGCCGGCCTCCAGCGCATCGCCGGCCGGAATGATGTCGCCAGTGAACAGCATCTCGAAGCTTTTCTTGCGGTTCACGTTGCGCGACAGCGCGACGCTGGGCGTCATGCAGAAAAGACCAACGTTGATTCCCGACGTGCCGAAACTGGCGTCTTCCGACGCGACGGCAAGATCGCAGGTAGCCACCAATTGACAGCCCGCCGCCGTGGCGATGCCGTGGACCCGCGCGATGACCGGCTGCGGCAGCCGCAGCAGGGACGTCATCATGGCGCTGCAGCGCTTGAACAGCGCTTCGTAATACTCCCGGTTGGGATTAGCGCGCATCTCCTTGAGGTCGTGGCCGGCGCAGAAAGCCTTTCCGGCTGCCGCAAGCACGACGAGGCGCACCGTTTTGTCCTCCGCGATGGCCGCGATTTCATGCTCGAGCGCCCCCAGCATGGCCTCCGACAGGCCATTGAATTGGCCGGGTCGGTTGAGGGTTAGGGTGGCGATGCCGCCGTCGTCCTGCCTCAGGAGGACGGGAGCTTCTTCCGTTTCACTCATTGCGCTCATTGAACGTTCCCATTCCGCCGCTGTGTGATTGCACGGGCAAGATGGCGGAATGATAGCGCGAGGCCAATTTCACGCAAAGGGCCAAAAATTGTCCGATGTGAGGGCCGCCTCCAGAACTTGGCGCTGCCGCAATCGGTCGAAGTTGGTCTTGAACAACTTTATACTTCGGTGCAGTTTCTGCGGTGCCTGCAGCCAACGGTTCCGGCGCCGGCGTCCCGAAGACAGCCCGCCCCGGGCATCGTCGCTATCGAGAGGGTTGATGGCTTGGCATGAGCAGCACGAAATCACCGCGCATCACGACGGAAGAATTCCATGATTTGGCGGCCGAGCAACTGCCGTTCATGGATATTTTCGGCATCGTCGCCGAGGAAATCGGCCACGGCCACGCCCGCCTGCGCCTCAACACCAGCGATGACGTCCTGCGTCCTGGCGGCACGGTGTCCGGGCCCGCCATGATGGGGCTGGCCGATGCCGCCATGTATGCCGTCGTCCTGGGCATGATCGGACGGGTCGAATTGGCGGTCACAACCAGCCTGAACTGCAATTTTCTGCGGCGCCCGAAGCCGGCTGACATCATCGCCGAGGCCTCCATCCTGAAGCTCGGCCGGCGTTTGGCGGTGGGCGAGGTGACCCTGCTGACGGCCGGAGACGACGACCCCGTTGCCCACGTCACCGCCACCTATTCCATCCCGCCAGACCGGGACGGCGACTGATATCCGCATTATCCTTTAATCGGAATGGCTTGCTGAGCGGTATTATAATACCGCTGATATAACTCTCTGATTTCACGTGTATTTTTGTGATTGACTGGACGAATAATTCTGACATACTCCGCCGCCGTTGAAGGGGTCCGCCGCGGGCGGTCCTTTTCCCCGAAATTCCGACATTATCGGAAGCATGCGCCGGCATCGGGCCGGTGCTTCAGATCAGAGTGACGTCATGAAGACATATTCCGCCAAACCCTCCGAGGTGGAGAAAAAGTGGATCCTGATCGATGCTGAAGGCCTGGTTCTGGGCCGTCTCGCGTCGGTTATCGCCACCCGCCTTAGGGGCAAGCACAAGCCTTCCTATACGCCGAACATCGATTGCGGTGACAACGTCGTCGTCGTCAATGCCGGCAAGGTCCATCTCACCGGCCGCAAGCGGACGGACAAGACCTATCACTGGCACACGGGTTATCCGGGCGGCATCAAGAGCCGCACTGCCGACAAAGTGCTCGACGGCAACCACCCCGACCGGGTCGTGTTCAAGGCCGTTCAACGCATGCTCCCGCGCACGCCGATGGGACGCCAACAGATGAAGAACCTGCGGGTCTACGCCGGCACCGACCATCCCCACGAGGCCCAACAGCCCGAAGCGCTGGATGTCGCCGCCATGAACCCCAAGAATAAGAGGAGCGCCTGAGCATGGCCGATGAAAAGCACACGCTGGCCGATCTTAAGGAGCTGACGGAGAACCCGCCCCCCGCCGCCGAAGAGGCTGCGGCCGAATCGGCGGATGCGCCGGCCGATGCCGCGCCGGTACAGCCCGAAGTCATTGAAATCGCCGAGCCCCAGATCGACGAGCAGGGCCGCGCCTACGCCACCGGCAAGCGCAAGAACGCCGTCGCCCGCGTCTGGATCAAGCCCGGCAGCGGCAAGGTTTCGGTCAACGGCCGGGAAGGGGAGACCTACTTCGCCCGCCCCGTGCTGCGGATGTTGATCAACCAACCCTTCGCCGCCGTCGACCGCGTCAACCAGTACGACCTGGTCTGCACGGTGACGGGTGGGGGCCTCAGCGGTCAGGCCGGCGCCGTACGTCACGGCATCAGCCGCGCCCTGGTGAACTTCGAACCGACCCTGCGTCCGGTGCTGAAGAAAGGCGGCTTCCTGACCCGCGACGCCCGCGTTGTGGAACGCAAGAAGTACGGCCGCGCCAAGGCCCGCCGCAGCTTCCAGTTCTCGAAGCGTTAAGCTTCAAGGGACATTCGAACAAGAAAAGGGCTGCCTTCGGGCGGCCCTTTTTTCTCGCTGCTTCAGAAACTCTTTGAACATGAGCTGTTCAATTACGAGTTTTCAAGTAACGATATCCTCAAGGTGCACCGAAAATCCAATACGAAGGTCACGATTTCATGGTCATTGAACTCAATCACACCATAATTAACGCGTCGGACCAACGGAAGTCAGCGCAGTTTTACTGCGACATTTTCGGATTGGAGTACCAAGAAGTATTTGACGGCCACTTTCTCGCGGTAAAAATAAATGACTCGTTGACATTTGATTTCGAAAGAGCCGCAAACGCACCCGGTTCTCCACAACACTATGCGTTCAAAGTAAGCGAGCAAGAGTTCGACGAGATATTTGATCGGATCAAATCGCGTAACCTGCCTTACAACAGCTCTCCCGATTATTCAGGCTTCGACATGAAGGTCAATCACCACAACGGTGGGCGCGGCGTGTACTTCCGCGATCTGGAAGGAAATGTGCTGGAGATATTGACTGCGGACTACGATGATTCCGTACCTTTCGAATATGGAATTCACGAGCGCTAGTTCATAGGCATTCGTGGCTGACCGTTTCCGTGATCACGTAAATCCAAGGGCGGACAGACTGAATCTAGCCGGCCCCTTTGATCATCGCATCCATTTCATCGAAACACTGCGGCCAGAACTCGGACAGGAAACCGGAAGCCTCCGCTTCCGAAATTTCGGAGCGATTTCCGTCGGCGTCATGGGCCCGGCCCATAGTGTACCGCAGCTCCGTTCCGGTTTCTGTCGTGGTCAGATGATAGGTCTCCGGCATGCTTATGCCCTCACGCGCCGGGTCGTTGATGCGGGGGGAAAAATAATCAAAGGGCTCCCAGTCGGTGACCCAGTACAAAAAATCCGCCGCCTCGTGCGCGCAGTGATAGCCGGAACCCGCACCGATACGGTCGTCGGGCAGATCGACGGTTACCGCCTTCATGCCGACCATCCAACGCTGTTTCAATTCCGGCGCGGTCAGCGCCTCCCAGACGATGGCGATCGGCAGGTCGAAGTGGTGGCGGTAGGTCCAGACGCCGTCCGCTTCCTCCAGGAAAAAACGTTCGCGCTTGGCCCTGAACGCCTCCCAGGCCGCGCCGAGGTCATAGACCTTCATAGCGACGTCGCCAAAGTGTTCGATCTCCTGGCTGTAGTTTGTCAGCGCCGCGTCGATATTCATGGCCTTGACGGCGGCTTCGCTGAAGAGGGCGTAGCTCCTGATACCCGTCGCCGCCTTGACGTCGGTCTTGGACATGCGGTGGACCAGGATTACGTCAGATCCTGAAATGTCCGTCATGGGACCGAACTTCATTTCCTCGAAAGATCCGTGGTGGGCCATGATCTTGAGATCGAGGTTTTCGACGTTGGCGCAGGCCCGGCAGGGGCAGGTGGTGTTGGCGGTGATGTCCCGCCGGCGGGTGGCGAAGGCATTGTAAAGGTTTTCACAGATGGTCAGAAACGTCTCGCCCGAGGGGAACTCCTGGTCGGTGGAATAGGCCAGCACGGCGTCGCCGTCCATGCGCCAGAAATGCAAAGGGTCGCCAACCTGCTCCACCAGCGAGGTGAGAAGGGAATGCAGGATGGGATTGGCGTGGTCCTGCTCCGACGATGTGAGAAAGGCTGTATAGCCGGAAATGTCGGCGATGAGCATGTAGCCGGTATGGATAGTCAAGTTATTCCCCCCCTTGTCAGCCCGTGTTATCCGCCGCCGCTGCCGGTAACGCTGGTGAACTTGTTCCGCAAATTTACACGGTTCTTTTGTTGTTAGAAATATCCAGCGGAATTTGTCTTACATGGACACGCTAGGCCGTACTAATTCCATTATACTCCCCTTGGTTCCATCATATGCATTGCAAGGCGCTTGAAATCAGATGAAGCGATTTGAGAATCCCGACGTCGCGGGCGTTTTCGACGCCTATCCTGCTGACCTAAAAAGCAGACTTCTTCGCTTGCGACAACTCATCTTCGAAACGGCGGCGGAGATGGATCGCGTGGGGCCGTTGGAGGAAACCCTCAAATGGGGACAGCCGAGCTATCTGACCGCCACGAGCAAAAGCGGCACAACAATCCGGATCGATCAAATCGGTTCCGAGACCGGCCAGTACGGCTTATTCGTCCACTGCCAGACGACGTTGATTCCGACGTTCCGCGATTTCTATCCCGAAGAACTGAGTTATGACGGCAAGCGGGCAATCCTTTTTGACGTCAACGAGGATCCACCCGTGGAGCCGCTACGACACTGCATCGCCCTGGCACTGACCTATCATCTCGATAAGAAACGAGGCGGTTCGGCGGCCTAGAGAACTCCGAGCCCAGCGAGCGCCGCTTCGATGTTTTTCCTTTGCTGCTCGCCCGCGGACGGCATGGGCTGGCGGGGCAGGCCCGACGGCACGCCCTGCAGGCTCTGGGCGTACTTGGTGGCGGCCGGCAGGTTGTCGTGCGGCATCAGCGCATTCCACAACCGCAGGAGTTTGACGTGCAGGTCGAGCGCCGCCTCGTGATCGCCCGCCTTGACCGCGTCCCAGAGCTTGACCGACGGGCCGGGCGCGGCGGTCAGGATGGCGGCGATGGAGCCGTGCGCGCCGAGGGCGTAGGAGGGGTACATCAGGGCGTCGACGGCGCTGAAGATCAGTTTGTCCGGCTGTGCGTCGGCCATCAGGTCGGCAAACAATTTGAGATCGCCCGCCGATTGCTTGACGCCGATCACTTCCGGTACTTCGTCCATGATGCGCACCAATAGCGCCGGCGACAGGTATGTCCAGGGCACGACGTTGTAGAGGATGATCTTCTGGCCGGTCTCATCGGCCATGGTGCGGAAGTGTTCGACCATGGCGTCGTCGTCCGGTCGGAAAAGATAATGTACCGGCGTCACCTGCAAGGCGGCGGGGCCGAGGTCGGCGACCATCCTGCCGCGCCGCCCGGCTTCCCGCGTGCTGTCGCAGATGATGCCGGCGATAATGGGAACGCGGCCTGAGGAGGCCTCGATGGCGGCACCGACCAGATCGCGGGTCTCCTCGGCATCGAGTGTATGGCCTTCGCCCGTGGAACCGCCCACCGCGACGGCGCGCGCGCCTTCTTGGATCAGCCAGTCGATCTGCTCTGCGGCGGCATTGAAATCGATGTCGCCTTCGGCGGTGAAGGGCGTGGTGGCGGGTGGGATGACGCCGGCAAGTTCGCTCATGGATTGATCCCCTGCATCCTAAGAGTTTCGAATATCGGCACGGAAGGCCCCTCGGGACCCAATGCCCAACTGTGACGACATCATCTTAGGAATGTCGGGCCCGGTGTCCACCGGCACCGGGCCCGAGGGCTTTGGCGATTAGTGCCCGGCTAAATCGTTCCACTTCGGCAGCAGCACGATGCAGTTGGGGTTGAAGCCCATGTTCTTGAGGGTATCCATCGAGGCGACCACTTTTTGCGCCTTGAGATCTACGACGGAAACCGAGCCGTCGCGCATGCCCGGCAGGTTGATGAACGAGTTCTGCACGAAGCCGTAGCGGCCGTTCTTGGTCAGGCCGACATGGTGGGCGCCCTCACCGGTTTTCAACGACTTGATCAGCTTGGGTTTCGACGGGTTCATCGAAAGATCGAATGTGTGCAACAGGCCCGGATTGGCCGTCGTGACGTACATGGTCTTGCCGCCATCGACGAAATACATTTCCAGCGGCACGCCCCCGTCGACAGGCGCGAGGTTGAACGCCTCCGCTACATCGAAATTCTTCTTTGCCGGGTTCCAGGTGGCCGTCCAAAGGGAGGCGCCAAACATATTCGTGGTGTACACGATGGCTGGGTCGGAACCCGGTACGCGCAGCAGTTCAACTGGTGCCACGCCCGAGGGCGACTTCTTGTTCGACATCTTGAGTTTGCCAAGCACCTTTTGCGTGCTGATTTCGACAACGCTCAGTTCCTCCTGGGGCGACTTGAGATCACCCGTGATGGTGCTGGTGACCAGCAACCGGTCGATATCGCTCAATACCACCAGCCCATGCGGGTTCGTGCCCGGAATGTCGATCACGCCGGTGATCTTGTCCGTCGCCGTCTCGCCGACGTAGACATTGGCGGAATTCATGCAGGTCAGGTACCAGGTCGAGTTGTCCTCGGAGAAGATCACGTCTTCACCCATCTGGCACTTCGGCACGTCGATCTTCTTCAGGCGGTAGGGAAATTCGTTGAGGTTGAAGACGTGGAGTTCAGGCTTGCCCAACGCCGTGACGTAGGCTTTTTCCTGCTTGCGGTCGTAGAAGATGTGGTGCGCCACCAGATCCGGCGGCAGCGGAATATCCATCAGGATTTTGCCGAATGTCGGCGCATTCGGATCGACATCGATGATGGCGATGCCTTCTTCGCGGACACCCGTGCTCGTCAATTTCAATGCCTTCAGTGATTCTGCAGGTTTGCTTTCGTAATTCAGCATGGCCAGGATTTCACTCCTGGCGAGATTAGGTGCAACAAAAGCCGCCAGCCCGGCGGCGGCTATGCAAATGCCAAATCGTTTCATCTCAAGTCCCCCCAATTTGTCCATTCTTTGTACTCCACCTAATTACAACTCATAATTAGAATGATTATGAGTCATTTTTTTGCTCTTCTTCGAGGTGAAAATTGAAACAGCGGGATCGGGTACCGGCATGACGAACGAAATTCCTCCCAATTGGCTGGGCCGCCGGCGAACCCTGGGCACGCTGGCGGCTTTGGCAATCTGCATGGGCGGTCCGGTTGTGCTGTCCGGGCAGGGGTTTGCTCAGTCGAAAAAAGGCCGGACGATCAGACTGGAAATTCGCGGACGTAAGGTGGCCGCCGCCAAAAAAACCTTCCGGATCACGGAAGGCGAGGAGGTGCGTATCGACTGGACGACGGATGAAGCTGTGGATCTCCATTTGCATGGCTACGATCTTCACACCAAAGCCGAACCCGGCAGAACCGTCTCGCTGACGTTTAAGGCCCACACCGCCGGGCGCTTTCCGATCTCGGCTCATAATTTCGGGCACGCGACCTTGGTTTACCTGGAAATCTATCCCCGGTAACGCGGCGGCATGGCTCGAAATAAAATCCGAACCGGTAGGTGGGCCGCCGCGGCCGCGGGCGCAGTGTGTCTATCGTGGTCAGGGGCGGCTTGGGCCCACGCGTTCGGGATCCGCTACGACCTGCCGTTGCCCTTGTGGCTTTACTTGACGGGGGCGGGCGCTGCGGTTGCTCTGTCCTTCGTCATCATGACCCTGTTTCTCAAAGGCCGCGGCGCGCGCGTTGAGGAAATTCGCTACGATCTGCTCAGGCTGCCGGGGGTTGGTTGGTTGGGCAGCGAACCGATGCTGAACACGATCAGGTTCATATCGGTGTCGGTGTTCGTTCTGCTTCTGTCGGCTGGGTTGTTCGGCCATGCCGATCCCTTCAAGAACATCGCCCCGGTTTTCGTCTGGGTCATTTGGTGGGTTGGCATGGCGTTCGTTTCGACGCTGTTCGGCAACTTGTGGGATCTCCTCAATCCCTGGAAGATCGTCTTTACCTGGCTGGCGAAACCGGGCCGAGTGTTAGGGAGTCCGCATCCCTATCCGGACCGGCTCGGCCGTTGGCCGGCGTTGCTGTTTTTCCTGATTTTCGTCTGGATGGAACTGATTTCCGAACAGGGAGAACAGCCCCGCGCGCTCGCATTGCTGATCCTCATTTACTCCGCCATCACCTGGACCGGCATGGCGTATTACGGCCGCGATGTCTGGCTGCGGCACGGTGAGGTTTTCGCCGTGGTGTTTTCGCTGCTGGCCCGGTTCGCGGCGACGCATGGTGAGGCGGGGAGGTGGTGGCTGCGCTTGCCGTCGGTTGGACTGCTCACCGGTCATCCCCTGCCTATGTCGGCGGTCTGCTTCGTTCTCCTGCTGCTCACCTCCGTGACATTCGACGGTATCCTGGAAACGCCGCTTTGGGCGGCCATCCTGACCTGGATCGCCGAAAGTCAGGCCCTACGCTCCACGCTTCTCGCTCTTCAGGGCGCCGGCGCCGATCTAATCGCGGTGATCAAAACCTTTGCCTTGCTTATCCTGCCGCTGCTGTTCGTCGCCGTGTTCCTGCTCACCAGCCGGATCATCGCCTGGGCGGGGGGAGGGACGATCTCCACTCGCGCAGTCGCCGGCTATTTCGTTCTCTCGCTGGTGCCGATCGCCATCGCCTATCACTTGTCCCACTACCTGTCCTATTTGTTGATCGCCGGTCAGAACATCATACCGTTGCTCTCCGATCCGTTCGGTGCGGGCTGGAATCTGTTTGGAACGGCGTCGTATGCGGTCGACATCGGTGTCGTGAACGCCAAAATGATTTGGTACATCGCAGTGACGGCGATTGTGGCGGGGCACGTGCTGGCCGTCTACGTCGCCCATGTGATGGCCCAGCGGGTTTTTCCCACGGCGCGGGCTGCGTTGCTCAGCCAGCTGCCGATGCTGCTGTTGATGGTCGCCTATACGATGATCAGCCTGTGGATCCTATCGCAACCGATCATCGCCTGACGCCGACTTCCACCTCGCCGCCCTGTGCCTCCGCTTCATGATCGGTCAGTTCGGCGGGAAAACCCGGCGCCCTCAAGTCCGTGCCGCAGGCATCCTCCAGCCGTTTGACGATCATCGAGGACCAGGCCCTTGCGCCGTAAGCCTCCTTGCCTTCCTCGAAGATGCCGCGCACCAGGGGGGAGAGTTCGAGCGGCACCTCACCGCGCGCCGCCACGTCCTCGAACAAGCCCATGTCCTTGAGCACCAGGTCCATGGTGAAGTTGATGTTGTAGCTGCCGTTCAGGATCACCTGGCTTTCGGTCTCGTGAACGAACGAATTGCCCGACGAAATGCGGATGGCCTCGAAGGTCGTGTTGAGGTCCATGCCGGCCTGCCTGGCGGTTGCCCAGGCTTCGCCCAGCGCCACCAGGTGGACCGACGCGAGGTAGTTGGTCACGACTTTCAGGACCGAGGCACTGCCCAGCGGTCCAGTATGCAGGATGCTGCGGCCCATGGCGGAAAGCGCCGGCAGGGCGCGATCGAAAGCGGCGCGCTCGCCGCCGGCGAAGATGGCGATATTTCCCGTGGCGGCACGGTGGCAGCCCCCCGAAACCGGACAGTCCAGCGGCAGGGCGCCGCGGGCTTCGATCTCGACGGCCAGGCGTTTGACCTCGGCCTCGTCCGTCGTGCTCATCTCTAACCACAAATTTCCCGCCGACAAACCGGTCAGCACACCGTCGCCATCCTCCATCACGGCGGCGCTGGCTGCGGGGGAGGGCAGGCAGGTAATGACGG
>CAZGTM010000028.1:15264-47726 GCA_964528595.1 uncultured Rhodospirillaceae bacterium | reverse complement strand
GTCCACGAGAAGCTCGGAATCCAATCGCCGATAGGATTCGGACAGGCGTGACAGCTGCCTCGGATGGAAATTCACCAAACAGAAGATCCCATGTCTGAACTTTGGCGATGCACAGATGGCGACCGTTTCCGCGACCGGAATCCATTGGCCATTTGCCGTCTTTTGGCGTCACTTCCGTTACAATCGAGTTGACGGCGCTCTCAACCACACGTTCGGTTCCGCCGGCAAGCAACTTGACGACGGAAAGGATCGGTTTTGGTTTGCGCGGTACGTAAATCCATGACACGTCGGCCAGCCAATCGAACCGTTCGTTGAATTCCGAAATCGTTTTTCCCGAACGTGCGATGCGGTTGGCGACGTACGCCCCCTTTCGGACATAGAGGTGTTTATGGAATGGTGTCCATAATCCGGTAAGGTCTACCTTGAACTCCAGGTCGACGTCTTCGCCATCAATCCTCGTCGAGCCAAATACATAGTATTTGGCCTTTCCTTGCTGAGCTTTCTTAACGTCATCGCTGATTGATTTTTTGATCGCCGGCCAGCCCTGTTGGACCTGACGCGCCACATCCAGATCGGCCAATATTGCAGCGGTCTCTTTTTCGGGCCCCGCTGTCGTTACGGCAATCAGGACGAGACAGGCCACCACGGCGGAGAAATGCGCAAACCGGCAATGCACGCCGATACTCTTTTCCAATTCGTTGGACACGAGCATACCCCCCATTATTTTCAACTTATTACAGTTTATTGGGGAACTCTTTGTCAACTTCCCTTTCGCGGCTATGGCTCACGCACGCGCAAAATAGTGGGGATTTGGGAAGCATCAGTTTACCGCCCTGGCTTGGGCCGCATCGATGGAGATTTTATTTGGTTCAAAAAACTCAAGGGGCTAGCCGTTTCCAGCTAACCCCTTGATGAATTTTGGTGGAGCCAATCGGAATCGAACCGACGACCTCTTGAATGCCATTCAAGCGCTCTCCCAACTGAGCTATGGCCCCAAAAATCGTCCCGCGTTTGGCGCGCCGGGATGGGTCCGGGCGGCGGGCGGGGAATACATGCCCCCGAGGGAAATGGAAATCAAGGGGAAAATGACAAAATCGCCATTCTCACCCGCGGGTCCGTGTTCAACGCCGCTCAGGTCCCTTCGCTGGTGCCGCCGCTTTCGATGGGTGCATCCAGCACGTCGGAGACATCCTCGCCGTCGTCACCGTCGAACTCACCGGCGATTAGGCCGTCGGAACCTTCCTCGGCGTCGTCTTCCGTCTCTTCGGCTTCGATCCCCGCTTCGCTCAGCAGGGCGACCTCCTCATCCACCTCCCCTTCAGCCTTGTCGTCATTGGCCGGCGCCGCGGCGGGTGCGGCGGGCGTCGGCGCGGGCTCGGGCTTTGCCTTGGGTTTCGCCCTGGGCTTGCTGGTTTCGGTGACGAATACGGTGTCACATTTGGGACAGGTGATCGGGTCGCGATTGAGATCGTAAAAGCGCGCCCCGCACTCGGCGCACTCCCTTTTCGTTCCCCACTCTTTTTTCACCACGCGATTAGCCTCCCATAGTCGAGTTGTTTTTTGGCCGCTGTTTACCGCGGCGTTATTCCCATTTGGCACGATCCCCCCCGGCTGTCAAAACGTTTTGTGAAGTTCGTCCGCGGCCATCGGCATGTTCCGGTCGGCGAGGCTTTGTGCTAGACAGTCGAGCCAACCCTGAACCTCTCACATCGGACCTTGTCTCACGTGCTCCCGTTGCGATCTTCGCCGACCCGAGAACTAACCGGAACCATCCATGTGCCGGGCGATAAATCCATATCGCACCGGGCCCTGATCCTGGGTGCGCTGGCCATCGGTGAAACCACCGTGACCGGGTTGTCGCAGGGCGAAGACGTGGCCTGCACGGCAGCCGCCCTTCGCGCTATGGGCGCGGCGGTCGACTGCCGACCGGATGGCGACGGACGCATCGAAGGCCGCGGTGTCGGCGGCCTGACCGAGCCGCAAAGCGTGCTCGATCTCGGCAATTCCGGAACCGGCGTCCGCCTGCTGATGGGTGTCGCGGCGCACCACCCGTTTCCCGTCCACTTCAGCGGCGACGCCTCGCTATCCGGCCGGCCCATGAAACGCATCATGACGCCGCTGTCACGCATGGGGGCGCAGTTTTCAGCCCGCGAGGGCGGGCGTCTGCCGCTGCGCGTCCAGGGCCGGCACACGCTGGTGCCGATCGAGTACCGGTTGCCGGTGCCGTCGGCGCAAATCAAATCCGCCGTCCTGCTGGCCGGTCTCGGCACGGCGGGCACGACCTCAGTGGTGGAAGCGGAACCGAGCCGCGATCACACGGAACACATGCTGCGGCACTTCGGCGCCGAGGTAACCGTGACCGACGAAGGTGGATTAAGGCGGATTTCGCTGACCGGCCAGCCCGAACTGCGGGGAACCGAAGTCAACGTCCCGGGCGATCCATCGCAGGCCGCCTTTGCCGTCGTCGCCGCGCTACTGATACCGGGCGCCGAGATCGTCGTGAAAAACGTTTGTGTCAGCTCTTTGCGGGACGGGCTGTTCGCGACCCTCCGCGAGATGGGCGCCGACATCGAATATCTCAACCAGCGTGTGGAAGCCGGCGAGCCGGTGGCCGATATCAGGACCCGTCACAGCGTCCTGAAAGGCGTTGTTGTACCCCCCCGCCGGGCACCCTCCATGATCGACGAATTTCCCATTCTCGCCGTCGCCGCCGCCTTTGCCGTGGGAACGACGGAGATGCGGGGCCTGGCCGAATTGCGCGTCAAGGAAAGCGACCGTCTGGCGGTCATGGCGGACGGCCTCGGCGCCTGCGGCGTCCGCCTGACCGAATTGGACGACGGGCTGATCGTCGAGGGCGGGGCACCCCCGGAAGGCGGCGTGAGCATCGCCACCCACCTCGACCACCGTATCGCCATGTCCTTCCTGGTTCTGGGTATGGCGGCGAAAAATCCCGTCGCGGTCGACGACGGCCATCCCATAGACACAAGCTTCCCCGGGTTCGCCGATCTTTTCAACGGCCTGGGCGCCAACATCGAGTACATTGAAACGGAAGCGAAATGATTATTGCCATTGATGGTCCGGCCGCCGCCGGTAAGGGAACCCTGGCCCGCGCCCTGGCTGAAGATTTTGGCTACGCCTTCCTCGATACCGGCAGCCTGTACCGCGCCACCGCGTTGCGGGTGCTGCGTGGCGGCATTGACCCGGCTGACACCCAAGCCGCGGCGGCCGAAGCGATGGCTCTCACGCCCAATGATCTTGCCGACCCGGCGTTGCGCGAAGAGCAAACCGGTGAAATGGCGTCAAAAATCGCCGTCGTGCCGGAAGTCCGGGCCGCCCTCTTGGCATACCAACGAAATTTCGCCAAATCCCCGCCGAACGGAGCCGGGGGCGCCATCCTCGACGGCCGCGATATCGGTACCGTCGTATGCCCCGATGCCGATTGCAAAATCTTCGTGACGGCCAGCGATGAAGCGCGTGCGCACCGCCGTTGGCTGGAAATTTCGGCGCGCGGAGAGGCCGTTTTGGAGGCCAATGTACTGGCCGATATGCGCCAGCGAGACGCCCGCGACGCCGAACGGGCGACGGCGCCGCTGAAACCCGCCGAAGATGCGCACTTGCTAGATACCTCAAATTTAGATATAGACGCTGCATACGTTGCCGCGAAAGCGATAGTGACCGGGGCTTAAGACCTGTTCCCGGGCGGTCGAAGACGCAGCGGGCCCGCAACACCCGCACTTTGATGCGTTAGCCGTTCAGACCAAGGCACGCCGTTCAGAGAGATAGCTGTTTTCAGCGCACCGCCTTTTTCCTGGGCTTGTTAAGCCTTTGGAATTACTGTGGTTTCGCTGCTGAGTTAACCGTTGTCGGGAACGGCCAAGTTATTCAGGAGAGATTATGTCAGATACCACGACCGCGTCCCCCACGGGGGAAGAGGACTTCGCTGCCCTATTGGAGGAATCGTACGGCACGTCCGAAGACCTCGTCGGTTCAGTTGTCCGCGGAACCATCGTCACCATCGAAAACGACCTCGTTATCATCGATGTCGGCCTTAAATCCGAAGGCCGCGTGCCGCTCAAGGAGTTCTCCGAAGCGGGTCAGTCGCCCGAGATCAAGGCCGGTGACACTGTCGAGGTTTTCCTCGAGCGTATGGAAAACGCCAATGGCGAAGCCGTCATCAGCCGTGACAAGGCGCGGCGCGAGGAAGCCTGGGAAAAGCTGGAAAAGGCCTTCGAAAAGAACGAACGCGCCACCGGCGTGATCTTCGGCCGCGTCAAGGGCGGTTTCACCGTCGATTTGTCCGGCGCCGTGGCCTTCCTGCCCGGCAGCCAGGTCGATGTGCGCCCGGTGCGCGACATCACGCCGTTGATGGGCAACCCGCAACCCTTCCAGATCCTCAAGATGGACCGCATGCGCGGCAACATCGTGGTTTCACGCCGCGCCGTCCTGGAAGAAACCCGCGCCGAGGCCCGTTCGGAACTGATTTCCAACCTCAAAGAAGGCCAGGTGCTGGAGGGCGTCGTCAAAAACGTCACCGATTACGGCGCCTTTGTCGACCTGGGCGGTATCGACGGCCTGCTGCACGTCACCGACATGGCCTGGCGCCGCGTCAACCACCCCTCGGAAGCGGTTTCCATCGGCGAGACCGTCAAGGTCCAGGTCATCCGCGTCAATGCCGAAACCCAGCGCATCAGCCTGGGCATGAAGCAGCTTGAAGCCGATCCCTGGGAAGGCGCCGCAGCGTCCTATCCGGTCGGTTCCAAGTTCAAGGGCCGCGTTACCAACATCACCGACTACGGCGCCTTTGTGGAGCTCGAAGCCGGCGTCGAGGGCCTGGTTCACGTCTCGGAAATGAGCTGGACCAAGAAGAACGTCCATCCGGGCAAGATCGTCTCGACCAGCCAGGAAATCGAAGTGATGGTGCTGGACGTCGATCCCCAAAAGCGCCGCATCAGCCTTGGCTTGAAGCAGTGCGCCGACAATCCGTGGGAAGCCTTTGCCGGCAGCCACCCGTCGGGCACCGAGATCGAAGGCGAGATCAAGAGCATCACCGAGTTCGGCCTGTTCATCGGCCTCGACGGCAACGTCGACGGCATGGTGCACCTGTCGGACCTCGACTGGAGCAAGGCCGGCGAGGAAGCCATCGCCGACTACAAGAAGGGCGACACGGTCAAGGCCGTGGTGCTCGACGTCGACACCGACCGCGAACGCATCAGCCTAGGCATCAAGCAGCTCTCGGACGATCCGTTTGCCGGCGCCGACGAACTGAAACGTGGTTCCGTCGTCACCTGCACGGTGAGCGAAGTTGTCAACAACGGCATTTCGGTCAGCTTCGGCGACGGCATGACGGGCTTCATCCGCAAGGGTGACCTGTCGCGTGAGCGCTCCGAGCAACGGCCCGACCGGTTCGCCGTCGGCGACAAGGTCGATGCCAAGGTCAACACCGTCGACCGCGATTCGCGTCGCGTCACGCTGTCGATCAAATCGCTCGAAATCGCGGAAGAGAAGGAAGCCATGGCCCAGTACGGCAGCTCCGATTCGGGCGCCAGCCTGGGCGATATCCTCGGCGCGGCCATGAGCAAGGCCAGAGGCGGCGAGGAAGAAGATGCTGGTGCTGCCGCTGAGACGGCGGAAGCGGAAACGGAAGCGGCGGCTGAACCTGAAGCGGAAGCTGAAGCGGAAGCCGAGGCGCCTGCCGAGGAAGCCACCGAGGAAGCCGGCGAGGCTGCCGAGGAAACCAGCGAAGAAACGGAAGCAGAAGCGGAAGCGGAGACCGAAGCCGAACCCGAGGCGGAAGAAGCCGCGGGCGACGCAGATGAAGAAGCGACCGAAGAGGACGCCAAATAGCACTCACATTATTCCGGTTTCACGACCATACGGTGTAAACCATTTGGTAATGGAACCGGAGTAAGACTTGTGAGGGTGTCCTCAAGGGGATGACAGGAGGTAACACCCATGTCTTTGGATGCGGATGCCATTGTTGACCGTCGGCGCCTGAAACGCCGGCTCATCGCGTGGCGACTGGCCGCCATTACGGCTGTCGCCGCACTCGCGTATGTCGCCATATTTCCAAGCCAAACCCTTGATGTAAGGGACCATATTGCCGCAATCGGCGTGGCCGGTCTGATCACCGACGATCAGGATCGGATCGAGGTTCTGGACGAAGTTGCCAGCACGGACAGCGCCAAAGCGTTGATTGTGCGCATCAACAGTCCCGGCGGGACCGCAGTCGGCGGTGAAACGCTTTACCACGCGCTGCGCCGGGTGGCGGACAAGAAGCCCGTGGTGGCCCTGATCCGTACACTGGGGACGTCTGGGGGCTATATGGCGGCGTTGGCCGCCGATCGCATATATGCCCGCGAAAACTCCATCACGGGATCCATTGGCGTGCTGCTGCAAACCGCAGAAATGAGCGGCTTAATGGAGAAAGTGGGCATCAAGGCCGAAGCCCTGACCAGCGGCCCGTTAAAAGGCCAACCCTCAGCCTTCGAGCCCATGGGCGACGAAGCCCGTGCCGTCAATCAGGCCCTGATCGACGATACGCACAATTGGTTCGTCAATCTGCTGGCCGAACGCCGCGGTCTGGATGCCTCCGAAGCCGCCGCCGCCGCGGATGGCCGGGTCTTTACCGGACGTCAGGCGTTGGCCGCGAAACTGATCGACGGTTTCGGCGGTTTGAGGGAAGCCCGGGCCTGGCTCGACGCTGACAGGGGCATCTCCGCCCGCTTGCCGTTACGCGAGCTCAAGATGCCTGAAGCACCTCTCGATCTGATCAGCCGCTTTCTCGGTTCGGCGGAAAAAACATTGCTTTCTGAAAGACTTACCCTTGACGGCTTGCTAACGCTTTGGCAACCTGACGGTCTGTTTTGAGTTCGCCGCAGGGAAATTTGCCTTGGCAGCGAAATAACGGATATCCCGAAACTCTCTGATGATTTGAAGGGATGGACGGGTTTGGGCGGCGGCGATGATCCGGATAGCGGATCAAGAGATGCCGGATAACAAGAAAACGACGCCGTTAGCTATTCGACGCCGTAAAGTATGTTTGGGAAGCCTTCGAGGGAACGGTCCATGGTCAAATCGGAATTGATCGCAAGACTGGCGGAAAAGAACCCCCATCTCTACCAAAGGGATGTGGAACGCATCGTCACGACGATATTCGAGGAAATCTCCGCCGCCCTGGCGCGCGGCGACAGGGTTGAACTGCGCGGCTTCGGCGCCTTTTCCGTCAAGCAACGCGCACCGCGCGTGGCGCGCAATCCCAGGACCGGCCAGGCCGTCCACGTCGGCGAAAAGCACATTCCCTTCTTTAAAACCGGCAAGGAATTGCGGGAACGCTTGAACAACGGGTCCAACTCCGACTAAAACTCTCCCAGCCGGCTTCACGGCGTTGCGGGACGGATTGGGCATAATTTCGTGAAACTCCTCTGGTGGATACTCGTGCTGCCGCTGATCGCGCTGGCAGCCGCCTTTGCCGTCGCCAACCGGGCGGCGGTGACGATCGATCTCGACCCACTACCGTTCGCACTGGATGCCCCGCTTTATGCCGTCGTCATGGCGGCGGTCTTCGCCGGCCTGGTTGTCGGCGGCCTGACCGCCTGGCTCACCGGCGGAAAAAGACGTCGCGAGATCCGCCGTCTGAAGCGAAATCTCAAGATGCTGGAATCGGAAGTGGCCTCCCTGCGCTCCCGCCTGGCGGAAACCGTCAAGGAAAACGAAAAGCCGGAGCCGCAGCCTGAAACCGCCCAAGTGACCGCACGCAGCGGCGACGCCACGCCGCCGCCGCCCGCAGGTTAACCCGCCCCGTCATGCAATTGTTCGACGCCCAGGCGGTCCACGAGGCGCTGGCCTACGGCATTCTCGTCGACCGACTGAGGGACGCCTTTACCGCCGGCGCCGAGGTTCCGGTGCGCCACCACCACAGTATCGAACTGGCGGACCAGCCGGATGCCACCTTGCTGCTGATGCCGGCCTGGCGCGCCGGCGGTCAAGTTGCCGTAAAAGTCGTCAGCGTCTTCCCGGGCAATGCCGATAAAGGGCTGCCGGCCGTCAGCGGCCAGGTGCTGCTGTTGGACGGCGGGACGGGTCTGCCGCTGGCCATGGTGGACGGCACGGCGCTGACCGTGAGACGGACGGCCTGCGCCTCCGCCCTGGCGGCCTCCTACCTCGCCCGCGAGAATGCCGCCACCCTGTTGATGGTGGGGGCGGGCGCCATGGCCCCGCATCTCGTCGGCGCCCATGCCGCGGTGCGGCCGATTGACCGCGTGCTGGTTTGGAACCGGACGCCGGGCAACGCGGAAAAGCTTGTGGCCGATCTCGCTGCCGGCGGCCTCGACGCCGCCGTCGTGGACGATCTGCCGGGAGCAGCCGGAGACGCCGACATCATCAGCTGCGCCACCCTATCCCACGACCCGGTCATCCAAGGCGACTGGCTGCAGCCCGGCGTCCACGTCGACCTGGTCGGCGCCTTCCGCCCCGACATGCGGGAAACCGACGATGCCGCCGTCGTCAAGGCCCGCGTCTTCGTCGACACCCGCGCCGGCGCCTTGCAGGAAGGCGGCGACATCGTCCAGCCCCTGGCGGCCGGCGTCATCGGCGAGGACCACGTACTCGGCGAATTGTCCGAGCTCACGCGCGGCTCGGTCACGGGCCGCCGTTCGGCCGACGACATCACGCTGTTCAAATCGGTTGGCACGGCGCTGGAGGATCTGACTGCGGCGGAACTGGTTGCGGAAAGCAAGCCGGGCGAAACCTGAACGAATTTCGGGACCATGCTATAAACCGCGCCATGACAAATACCAGCCAACCGCCCAATCCCGTTTTTTGCGCTATCGACACGCCTGACGCCATGCAGGCCGCAGCTCTCGCCCAGGCGCTCGCGCCTGTCGCCGGCGGCCTCAAACTGGGCAAGGAATTTTTCACCGCCCTGGGCCCGGAAGGCGTCCGCCACGTCACGGCGGCCAGCGGGCTCAACCTCTTTCTCGACCTCAAGTTCCACGACATCCCGAACACGGTGGCCGGTGCGGTGCGGGCCGCCTGCACGCTCGGCCCCTACATGATGACCATTCACGCCTCGGGCGGCCCCGCCATGATCGCGGCGGCGGCGGAGGCGGCGAGCGCGGGTGCGGAAGCCTCCGGTACCGCCCGGCCGCGCATCCTGGCCGTGACCGTGCTGACCAGCCTCGACGATGCCGATCTTGAAGCAACGGGGGTAAATCATTCCGCCGCCGATCAGGTCCGCCGCCTGGCGGAACTGGCCCAGGCCAGCGGCGCCGACGGCGCGGTCTGCTCGCCCCACGAAATCGCCACCCTGCGCGAGGACAGGGGGCCCGATTTCGAACTCGTCGTGCCCGGGATCCGGCCCGCCGGCAGCGCCGCCGGCGACCAGAAGCGCGTCATGACGCCGGCCGAAGCGGTCGCCCTGGGCGCCACTCACTTGGTGATCGGCCGGCCCATCACGCAGGCCGACGATCCCACCGCCGCCTGCCGGGCCATCGTATCCGAGCTTCGCTGAGGCCCGTGATGACGGTCGCCGTCAAGACCTGCGGACTGTCCACGCCGGAAAGCGTCGCTTGCGCCGTCGACGGCGGCGCGGCGTTCGTCGGCTTCGTCTTCTACCCGCCGTCGCCGCGTGCCGTCACGATTGATACCGCCGCCGCCCTTGCGGCAGAGGTTCCCGAAGCGGTCAAACAGGTCGGCCTGTTCGTCGACGCCGACGACGGCTTGCTGGAGGCGGTTCTCGACATCGTACCGCTGGACATGCTGCAGCTGCACGGCGCTGAATCCCCCGACCGGGTTGCCGATATCCGCCGCCGGTTCGGGCAAACCGTCATGAAGGCGGTCAAGGTTGCAGCCGCCGCGGACGTCGAGGCGGCCCAGGCCTATGAAGAGGCCGCCGATTGGTTGCTGTTTGACGCCAAAGCGCCTAAAACCATGGCGGGCGCGCTGCCCGGCGGCAATGCGCTGAGTTTCGACTGGCAGCTACTGGCCGGACGCGCGTGGAAACGTCCATGGATGCTGGCGGGGGGGTTGAACGCCGACAATGTCGGCGAGGCCGTGGCGGCGACGGGCGCCGTGGCCGTGGACGTCTCATCCGGCATCGAGGACCGTCCGGGGCACAAGGACCCGGCGCGCATCCGGGCCTTCCTGGCGGCGGTGGCGAAACTTTAGGTAACCGAACCGCTCAGGCGGCAGATTAATGCGAGAGACCGTGGACAAACCCAACACCTACCGCGCCGGCCCGACGGAAGACGGCCATTTCGGCATCTACGGCGGACGTTTCGTGGCCGAAACGTTGATGCCGCTGATCCTAGAGCTGGAAGAAGCCTGGAAGGCTTCCAAGCAGGATGCATCGTTCCAGGCGGAATTGGACCATTTCCTCGAACACTACGTCGGCCGGCCCAGCCCGCTCTATTTCGCCGAGCGCATGACCGAGCACCTGGGCGGCGCCAAGGTCTACTTCAAACGCGACGAGCTCAACCACACCGGCGCGCACAAGATCAACAACTGCATGGGCCAGATCCTGCTGGCCCGGCGCATGAACAAGACCCGCATCATCGCCGAGACCGGCGCCGGCCAGCACGGCGTCGCCACCGCCACCGTGGCCGCCCGCTTCGGCCTGCCCTGCACGGTCTACATGGGCGCCGTCGATATCGAACGCCAGCAGCCCAACGTCTTCCGCATGCGCCTCCTGGGCGCCGAAGTGGTGCCCGTCACATCCGGCTCGTCGACCCTGAAAGACGCCATGAACGAGGCTTTGCGCGACTGGGTAACCAACGTCGAGGATACCTTCTACATCATCGGCACCGCTGCCGGTCCGCACCCTTACCCGGCTCTGGTGCGCGATTTCCAGTCCGTCATCGGCAACGAGGCCAAGCAGCAGATGCAGGCCGCCGAGGGCCGCCTGCCGGATACCGTGCTGGCCTGCATCGGCGGCGGATCAAACGCTATCGGCCTCTTTCATCCCTTCCTCGACGACGAGGATGTGCGCATCATCGGCGTCGAGGCGGCGGGGCACGGCGTCGAGACGGGCAAGCACGCGGCCTCCCTCAGCGCCGGGCGGCCCGGCGTGCTGCACGGCAACCGCACCTATCTGCTGCAGGACGGCGACGGCCAGATCATCGAGGCGCACTCCATCTCCGCCGGTCTCGATTACCCCGGCATCGGGCCGGAGCACGCCTGGCTCAACGATATCGGCCGGGTCGAGTACGTCTCGGTCACCGACGACGAGGCTCTGGCGAGTTTCCAGCTCTGCAGCCGGTTGGAAGGCATCATCCCGGCGCTGGAGCCCGCCCACGCCCTGGCGCATGTCGAAAAGCTGGCGCCGACGCTGCCCAAGGACCATATCCTGCTGATGAACATGTGCGGACGGGGCGACAAGGACATCTTCACCGTGGCCGATGCCCTGGGGGTCGAGATATGAGGGGCGACCTCGCCGGCGGCACGGCCCGCCTCGACGCCCGCTTTGCCGACCGGCAAAGCCAGGGCGGGTCGGCCTTCGTGACTTTCGTGATGGCGGGCGATCCCGACCATGAGACCTCGCTGGGAATTGTCCGGGGCCTGGCCGAGGCCGGCGCCGACGTCATCGAACTCGGCATGCCTTTCACCGATCCCATGGCCGACGGCCCGGCCATTCAGGCGGCCGGCCTGCGCGCCCTGGCGGCGGGCGCCGACATGCGGCGCACGCTCGACCTGGTGCGCGAATTCAGGGCCGACGACCGGGAAACGCCCATCGTGCTGATGGGCTATTTCAACCCCATTCACTATTACGGCGTGGAGGCGTTCCTTGATGACGCCAAGGCCGCCGGCGTCGATGGCCTGATCGTCGTCGACCTGCCGCCCGAGGAAGACGCCGAGCTCTGCCTGCCGGCGTTGGAAGCGGGCCTCAGCTTCATCCGCCTGGCCACGCCGACGACCGACGACAAGCGTCTGCCCAAGGTTTTGGCCAATACCTCGGGCTTCGTCTACTACGTCTCGATCACCGGCATTACCGGCGCCGCCGCGCCCGACGCCGATGTCGTGGGCGATGCCGTGAGCCGCATCAAGCGCCACACCGAACTGCCGGTCGCCGTCGGTTTCGGTATCCGAACGCCGGACCAGGCGGGCGCCATCGCACGAGCCGCCGACGGCGCCGTGGTCGGCACCGCCTTTATCGATATCATCGCCGACAATCTGGACGGCGACGGCCGCGCCCAACCGGGTCTGGTCGAGGCCGTCAGCGACCTCGCCCGCGCCTTGGCGGAACGCATTCACGCCGCCGCTCCAGTCGAGTAAAGTACCCCCATGAACTGGCTTACAAATTTCGTCCGCCCGAAAATCAGGGCCCTGGTGCGCAAGGACGACGACCGCGAAACGCTGTGGGAAAAATGCCCGTCCTGCGGCCAGATGGTCTTCCACCGCGACCTTGCGGCGGTGCTGCGCGTCTGTCCGCATTGCGACCACCATCTCAGGCTCCGGGCAACCGACCGGCTGGCCCAGATGTTCGACGAGGGAAAATTCGAGCGCATTTCGCTGCCCCAGGTGCAGGCCGATCCGCTGAAGTTCCGCGACGAAAAACGCTATACCGAGCGGCTCAAGGACAACCGGGCCAAAACCGGCGAGGACGAAGCGGTGATCGTCGCCCACGGCACCATGGGCGGCCTTGGAGCGGTTATCGTGGTGCAGGACTTCGCCTTCATGGGCGGCTCCATGGGCCTGGCCGTGGGCGAGGCGCTGATCGCCGGGGCTGAGCGCGCCGTCGCCGACAAAGCCCCCCTGATCGTCTTCGCCGCGGCCGGCGGCGCCCGCATGCAGGAAGGCATTCTCTCGCTGATGCAGATGCCGCGCACCACCATCGCCGTCGAACAGGTGCGCGAGGCGGGCCTGCCCTATATCGCCGTGCTGACCGACCCGACGACGGGCGGCGTAACCGCCTCGTTCGCCATGATCGGCGACATCCAGATCGCCGAACCCGGCGCCCTGATCGGCTTCGCCGGCCAGCGCGTCATCCAGGACACCATCCGCGAGCAACTGCCCGAAGGCTTCCAGCGCGCCGAGTACCTGCTTGAGCACGGCATGCTGGATATGGTGGTTCACCGCCACGAGCTGCGGGCGACCCTGGTGCGTATCATCGATCTTCTGATGAACCAGACGCAATCGCTGGCGTCACCGACCCCGGCTTTCGAAGCCCCCGCCCTGACCGCCCCTGAACAGGTACCCCAGGCGGCGGCGGAGGCGGAAACCCCGGACGCCGTCTTCGAGGACGAGGCAGACGGCGGCGGCAACGGCGATCAAAAATAATTCGTGACCGCGCGCGCCTCCCAAAGCATCCTGGAGCGGCTGAAATCGCTCCATCCCAAGCGCATCGACCTTTCCCTGGGCCGCATGGAGCGGTTGCTGGAGCGGCTGGGCCATCCCGAACGTAAGCTCGCGCCGATCATCCATGTCGCCGGCACCAACGGCAAGGGCTCGACCACGGCCTACCTGAAGGCCATGCTCGAAGCGGCGGGCTTCGCCGTTCACGTCTACACCTCGCCTCATCTGGTTCATTTCAACGAGCGCATCGCGCTGGCCGCCCCCGGCGGCGCCGCGCCCATCGGCGAGACCGAACTGGCGGATTTGCTGACCGAGTGCGAGGCGACCAACGGACCGGAGCCCATCACCTACTTCGAAATAACGACGGCTTGCGCCTTCCTGGCCTTTTCCCGCCACCCCGCCGATTTCGTCCTGCTGGAGGTCGGCCTCGGCGGCAGGCTCGACGCCACCAACGTCATCCCCGACCCCGCCCTCACCCTCATTACGCCCGTCTCCGTCGACCACGTCCAGTTTCTCGGCGGCGAACTGCGCGGCATCGCGGCCGAAAAGGCGGGTATTCTCAAAACCGGCGTCCCCGGCGTCATCGCCGCCCAGCCCGGCGACGCCATGGCGGCAATCGACGCGCGGGCAACGCAGATCGGCGCACCACTGATCAACGCCGGGACCGGCTGGCGGGTCGAAACCGACGGCGGGGAAGGCATCGTGGTAAATGCCGGGGAGCGGCGGGTGAGCTTACCCGCACCCGCCTTGCCCGGCCTGCATCAGATCGCCAATGCCGGTCTGGCCGCCGCCGCCCTGATGTCCTTGCTGGGTATCGACATCAGTGACGAGGCCCTGGCGGCAGGGTTGCGCGGCGCCGTTTGGCCGGGCCGTCTGCAGGATCTCAGCCGTTCGGGCCTGGCGCTGACATTACCGCCCGGTTCGGAACTCTGGCTCGACGGCGGCCACAACACGGCGTCGGGCGTGGCGCTGGCTGAAACTCTCGGTCAGTGGGCGGCAGCGGAAGGGAAAGGGAAACCGCTCTACCTCATCTCCGGCATGATGAACGTGAAGGACGTGACGGGCTTTTATACCGCGTTCAAAAGCCTCTCGCCCAGCATCATCGCCGTCGCCATCCCGGACGAGGTCAACACGCTCAGCGCCGCCGAAGTCCGCAGCCAGATCGCCGGCGCCGGCATGAGCGCCACGGAAGCACCCGACGTCGTCAGCGCCCTGGCAGCCATCGGCCGCGAGCACCCCGACACCCCTGTCCGCGTCCTGATCTGCGGCTCCCTTTACCTCGCCGGCCACGTCCTGGCCGAACTGGAAGGCCTGGAGAAACAAGGCGGCGAGTTGGCTTAAATCGCGCGCTGGGGCGTCATTCCCGCGAAGGCGGTATCCATCGCACTAAATGGTGACAGGTACACTTTAAAATTAATGTGTACCTGTCACCATTTAGTGCGTTCGCCGGAATGAAGAACTTCGTACAAAAAAACGGACGCCCGAGGACGTCCGTTTCATGATCGTGCGAGAGCCCGGTCAGATGACCGATTCGATCCATTCCTGCAGCTTGCCCTTGGGCAGCGCGCCGACCTTGGTGGCGGCGACCTGGCCGTCCTTGAACAGCATCAGGGTGGGAATGCCGCGCACGCCGAATTTGGTCGGCGTCACGGGATTGTCGTCGATGTTGAGCTTGGCGATGGTGACCCGCTCCCCCATCTCGCCGGAGATTTCCTCCAGCGCCGGGGCGATCTGCTTGCAGGGGTCGCACCATTCCGCCCAGTAATCAACCAGAACCGGTGTGGAGGAATTGATGACATCGCTGTCGAACGAATCGTCACTGACGTGTGTAATGGTGCTCATTGTGGACCCTATCTTGGCAAACGTTTGATGGACTCTACGAACGCGACTTGCCGCCGTCAAGCGAACGCGTCAATTCGCCGCGCCATCGGGCGCGAACTCAATAAGTAGGTGTTCCGGCAGCGGCATCAAGACCCCCGAATCGGTCCACAGGAGGGCACACTCGACCGCCCGGCCGGGATAAATGCGCGAAAGCGCAGCCCTGTAGGCCGCCATTTGCGCCAGATACAGGGCTGAAACCTCTTCAACGCGTGCGGGCGGCGGGCGGTTGGTCTTGTAATCGATCACCAGAATTTTATCCGGCCCAACCAGCAGGCGATCGACCTGGCCCGAGATCACGTGATCGCCCATGACGCCGGCGATGGCGACCTCGGCGTGGCTGCCGGGGCCGAAAATGGCTGCAAAATCAGGATGTTCCATGACGCGCAGCGTCTCGTCGGCGATTTCCTGCCGTTTTTCCTCATCAAGCCCGTGGGCCGGATTTCCGAGATAACGCAAGGCGGCCTCGGCGCGCTTGTCGGGCGCCAGTTCCGGCAGCGTCTCCAACAGCCGGTGGATCAGGCGTCCTCTGAGGAACCTCGCCTCGCCGTCGTCGCTCAAGGGTGAGCGCACCGGCGGTTCCTCCCCTTCGCCGCGGGACGGCGCCAGCGGTTTGGGCGGGGCGGGCTCAGGCGGCGGCGGAGTGCGGACCCAGTCGGGCAGCGGATAGCTCTCCTCGGCGCTGCCGCAGGACTTCCTTATCCGGTCGGGCTCTCCCTCTTGTTTAGTCTCAAGCCGCCAGGTCACGCCGTCGCCGCTTTCCGTCGGGGCCGCCCAGCCGTCCATGACCCGGCGTACCATTTCGTACCAGCAATCGTCGCCGCGCTTGCGGCTGGTTTCCCAGCCGCCAATGTAAAGACGATCCTCGGCCCGGGTCAGTGCGACGTACAGGAGCCGCCGGTATTCCTGATCGCGGCGCCGGCGGGCCTGGCCGCGAGCCTCCCGCGACACCGGTTCCGCACTCGCTGCGGTGCCGGGCCAGAGCATGAGCGGCGGCTGTTCAGCCTCAGCCGGATCGAGCCACATCAGGCGGTCGTCCTGGCCTGGCACCCGGACGGTATCGGGCAGGATGACGACGGGCGCCTGCAGCCCCTTGGCGCCGTGAACCGTCATGACGCGAACCTCGTCGCGGCCCAGCTCGGGATCGCGTTTGACCTCCGCCTCGCCGGCGTCGACCCAGCGCAGGAAGCCCTGCAGCGACGGTGTGTGGCTTTGTTCGAATTGCAGCGCCAGCGCCAGGAATTCGTCGATGGGATCGTTGACCTCCGGGCCCAACCGCGCCATCAACCGCCGCCGGCCACCGGCCGGACCAAGGAGATGAGCGAAGAATTCATACGGCGGCGCGAAATCCGCACGCCGCAACAGGTCCGCCAGCAGATCGGCCGCCCGGCCCCAGTCATCCCGTTCCGCCGCCCTGGATTGCAGCGTCCGCCACAAGGTGGCGGTCCGGCCGTGCGCCAGTTCAAACAGATCGTCGTCGTCGAGGTTGCACAAAGGACCCTTCAGGACCTCGGCCAACGCCAGTTCGTCCTCCGGCAGCAGGGCAAAGCGCACCGCTGACAAAAGGTCCAGCACGGCGAGCTGGTCGGCCAGCACCATGCGGTCGGTGCCGGCTACCGGCACGCCGTGAGATTTGAGGGCGGCGACGACCTCGGCGACGAAATCCGCCCGGCGCTGCACCAGGATCATAATGTCGCCCGGCCGCATCGCTCGGCCGCGACTTTCCAGGCACTCGCCCGCCGCCAGCCAACCCCTGACGCGGCCGGCGATCTCAGCGGCCAGGCGGGCGCTGGGGCTGAGTTCGGCTTGCTGGATTACCGGCAGGGACCAGTCACCGTCATCGTCATCAGCCGGCCTCACCAGCGGCCATAATTCGACCAGGCCGCCTTGACCCCGGCGAAAGAAGAGATGCCTGACCTCGCCGTCGTCGAACATCAGACCGTCGCGTGCGTCTTCGGCGGCGAAGACCCGGTCGACCAGTTGCAGGACGGCATTCGTCGAGCGGAACGAAACGGCCAATTCCACCGGGCGCCAACGCTGATCGGTCTCCTTCACCCGCGCCGCAAAAAGATCGCGCGTTGCCGCGAAGGCCGCCGGATCGGCGCGCTGGAAGCCGTAGATCGACTGCTTGGCGTCGCCGACGGCAAAAACGGTACGGCCCAGATCACGCGCGCCTTCACCGGCAAAAAACTCCTCGGCCAGGGCTTTGACGACGGCCCACTGATCGGGGTTGGTGTCCTGGGCCTCGTCGATCAGGATGTGATCGAGGCCGCCGTCCAGCTTGAACAACACCCATTCGGCTGCCTCGGCGCGGGACAGCAGATCGCGCGTCAGCAGGATGAGGTCGTCGTAATCGAGCCGCGCGTGGCGGCGTTTGAGGTCGTCGTAGGCCGTCAGCAGCGCGCCGGCGAGGCCAAGCAAAGCCGCCGTCCCCTCCGCCACCGCCACGGCGGCCAGGCGTTCGCGAACCGCGAGCAGACGCGCCGCCTCTTCGGCCATGATGTCCACCACCTCGGGCATGGCTTCGGCCACCGCCATGGTGACGAGGCGCGCGCGGGCCGTTCCCTCCTTGGTGAGGTACACGGCGGCATAATCCTCAAAGTTGGCCTGGCGTCCGTCTGAGACGGCCAGCCAATCGGCCATAACAGCAGCGTTCTTGCGGTCCGTCGGGCTGCCGGCGGCCAGCGCCTGCGCAACCTTGGCCAAATCCGTCTTGGCGAAGACGGCGTCGGCGCAAGCGGCCGCGATCAACCCCGGACCGGTATCGTCGCGTCCGAGCCCCAGGCGCTCCCGCGTCGCATCGATCACGCCGGCAAGGCCGCCATGGGCCGCGAACAGAGCCGAGAAACGCCGCCTTTCCGCCGCCAGGGCCGCGATAATCTCGCCGAAGACCTGTTCCCCCGCCCGTTCCGTGACGACGCCCAGCGCCTCCCTCAGGATGGGCGTGTGGCGCGCCTCGGCCAAGACCCGGTCGCGCGCCGCCGTCAGCATTTCCGATGACGTGCGCTCATCCATCACCTGGAAATGCGGCGGCAATCCCGCTTCCAACGGGAAGCGTCCCAACAGGGACTGGCAGAAGGCATGGATGGTTTGAATTTTCAAGCCACCCGGAACGTCGAGCACACGAGCAAACAGAGCGCGCGCCGCCGTCATCACGTCCGTTTGCGCCTTCTGGCCCGTCAGTTCAAAGAGGTCGGCGGCAAGCTCTTCGTCCCCGAGCACGGCCCAGCGGGCCAAGCGTTCGCTGAGCCGGTTCGCCATCTCGGCGGCAGCGGCTTTGGTGAAAGTCAGGCAAAGAATGCGTCCCGGCGGCGCCCCAGCCAGCATAAGACGCAACACCCGGTCCGTCAGAACCCGTGTTTTACCGGTTCCCGCGGATGCCCCCACCCAGGCCGATACACCGGGATCGGAGGCCGTCCGTTGGGCTGTGGCGGGGTCGACGAAAGCGGCGGTATCACTCATGCCGCATCACCACCGTCATCCGCCGACCACTCGCCGACACGGGCAAGATGGGCATAGTCGTTATAACGCGGCGCGCGTCCCGGCCGGGGTTGCGCCCGGTAGGCCGTTTCTGGCTGGTCGAAGGCGCGGATCAATTCCGCCAAACGCCGCCTGGTGTCGGTGACGATGGCGGCGACGTCGCCGCGCACTGGTTTGACCTCCCCGGCGGGATTGGCGCCGCTCAAGCGCCAGTAGGCCAGGCCCGATACCTCTCCTGCCGCCAGATCTTCAAAGCCGCCGTCCTCCGCGATGATGCCTTCGACGGGCAACTGCGGCGCGTACCCCGCCGAAACGTCCTTCGACGCAGGCACGCCACCGGTCTTATAGTCGATGATGGTCAGGCGGCCGTCGTCGTCGCGGTCGATGCGGTCGGCCTTGCCGGAGACGCGAAAGCCGTCAGCGGACGCCAGTAGAACGGTACTGCCGCGAATTTCGCTCGCAACCGGCCGGGATGCACCCGTCAGGGCGTCCGCCCTCAGGCGATCGACGAACCAGCGCGCGCTGCGTTCGAAGCGCGGCCACCAAAACGCCCAGACACCGGGACGCGCCAGCGCTTCGCCGAACGTTCGCCGGCCGATCTCGAGGAGACGCTCATACGCGCCGGAAGACGGCGGCCAATCGGTCTCTGACACGAAACGGTCCAATGCCTCGTGGATGAAGGTGCCGCGTTCGGCGGCGCCGGGATCGGCGTCCACCGGGTCGAGAGCTTCAAACCCGAGGATCCTTCTGGCGAAGATGGCGTAAGGATCGCGCATCCAGGTTTCGATCTCCGTCACATATAACTCGCGCGGCCGGGCGCTTACCGGCGGTCTCGGTTCGGGCGGCTGAACGGGGCGGGGCGGTCCGGCCGGCAGATCGATGCCGGTGGACCAGCCCGAAACCTCAGGGGCTTCCGGCCAGGTAAGTCCGTTGCCGTCCAACAGAGCCTGAATGCGCAGGAGCCAGCGGGCCGGCACCGTCGGCGCCCCTTCCGCCTTGGCCGCCCGCGTCAGGACCGCCTCGGGCGATCCGGCGGCCTGAACGAAATCGTGGGCCGTCAAACCGATGCGGCGTTCGGGCTGCGGCAAACCGAAATCAGCCCGCATGGGGCGGCTCATCCAGGGGCCGGTATCGACTTCCGGCGGCCATGTCCCCTCGTTGAGCCCACCCAGGATCATCAGATCGGCGCGTTGCAGACGCGCCTCGAGCAAACCCCAGATGGCCAGTCTGGCATGGCCGCCATGGCGGGGGCGGACCGCGCGGCCGGCCATCAGGCCGTCCAGCAAAGCCGGATAGAGCGCCCCGGCGAATTCCGGCAGGACGTCGGCCGCGGCGTCCAGTTCGTTGATGAAGGCGGCGGCGGCCTCGCCGTCGTCGCCGCGCCAGAGCCGGGTTGTACCAGGCTCTTCATCCGTCGCCGCCAGCGCCTCGGCAAATCCGAGGTGGGCCGTCAGCAACTGGCGGAACGGCGCGGCCGGCGTCTCCATCAGGGCGGCGAACGCCGATTGCATGCCCGACAGCCCGTCGAGCCAGGCCGACAACGCTGCCACCCGGTCCCGGGCCGCCGCCGGCGTTCGATCCGCGGCCTTAACGATTTCACCCAGCGCCGCTAGCACCCCCGCGATGCCGGCGTCGGGCCGGGGGCCGTGGAGAACCGCCAGTTCCAATTCCCTGACGCGGGCGCGGAAAGCGACTTCAGGCTCGCCACCCGCCGCCAGGGGATGCTTCAACGCGGCCAGGAGTTCCACCGGCGACCAACCCCCGGCGACGGCGCCGGCGGTCAGGCGGAGATATGTCCCGACCGGGGTGCGGGCCAGGGGAAGGCCGGCCGAATCGTCGATCTTGATATCCCAGCGATCGAGCTCCGCCCCAACCCGTCTCGCCAAAGCCCGGTCGGGGGTCACCAGGGAAGCGGTCTTGCCGGGCGTTTCCAGCGTTTGGCGCATCAGCAGGGCGATGGCCCGCGCTTCCTCCTGCGGGCCCGGACAATCGAGCCTTATCAATCCCTCAGTTGCGTCCGCCTCAAACGCTTGCGAACCGTCCGGGCGGACCGCGGTCTCGGCCGGCCGCAGGGCCGTATTCAACAGACGGGTGCGGGGGGTAGCCGGATCAGTTCCGCCATCCGGCCACACCGCAACGTCCTGACGATGGACGCCGAGCCGGTCGAGCAGTTGATGCAAGCCGAATTGCGGATGCGCGGGATCGTCCGCCAGGGCGGCCCACGAGTCATCATCCATGTCACGGTCGAGGCCCGGCAGGATCACCGCGCCTTGGGGCAGCTTCGCAACCACGTCCAAAAGATCGGCGGTCGCCGGAATGGAGCCCGTCGAGCCGGCGGCAATGACGGGCCGGTCGGGAGGCTTGTCGCGCCACGCCTCGCACTGGAGCTGCAGCACCCGGTTGCGCCGCTCGGCCGGATCGGTAAAACCGTGTTCGGCCAGGACGGCGGGCCAGTGCTCGGTCACGATCTTGAGGAAGTCCAGGGTCAGCTGCCAGTGCGACGCCAGGTTCTCCGGCACGACCTCGGCCAGGCGGTGGAAATCGAGCCGCTCGGTCTGAACCTGATCGATCAGGGCCGCGAGATCGCGCGCCAGACGGGCCGCCTGGGCGGCGTCCATGGCGGGCGCCGCAGTCTCATCCGTGGCCCCGCGCCTGGCTTCGTTGAAACCAAGAATGAGTTGGACCAGCAGCAGTTCCCGCTTGAGGGCCGGGATGGCTTCGGGCAGATCGAGCAACGCACCGCCCAGACCGCCAGCCGGGTCAGCCGCGCCGCTGAGCAGCAGCTCATCCTCTTCGACATCGCCGATCGGGCGGATCGCCGGCAACAGCATGGCTTCGCCGCCGCCCGCCCGCAGGAAGGCCTCGGCCAGGCTGCGGCAGGCGCGCCGCGTCGGCACCAGGATCAGAAGTTCGCTGAACGCCAAAGGATCGCCGCCATGGCGGCTGAGCAACCCTTCGGCCAGGGCATCGACGAAGGCCCGCGCCGGCGGGATGGTGAAGACGTTCCGGCGGGCCGCGCTCATGGCTGCTCACGGGGGGTAAGCAAGGTCTCGGCCTCGGTCAATCCCGCGGGCGTCCCGACGTCCATCCATGCACCCTGGTGGCGCAGTCCGAACAGCCGACCCCGCCGTTCCGCCGCGTCAAACAAGGGGATTATCGAAAACGCACCGTTCGGCGTCCCTTTGAACAGGCGGGGATGCAGGATGCGGATGCCGGTAAAGACGTAAGGCGCGGGCTTGCCAAGAGACCGCACCAACCGATCGTCCTGCTTCAGGCGGTAATCGCCGTTACCGGCGTGGGCGACGGCCCGGGCCGTCGGGTGCAGCAGGAAGAGGGCGTCCATGCGCCGGCCGTCCCAGGCTTCGGCCAGCCGGATCAGGGCGTTTTGTCCGGTGTCGGTCCACAAGGCGTCACTGTTCAGAACGAAGAAGGGCTTTGCCCGCTCGCCCCGCCCGATCAGGCGTGTCAGCGCCTTCTTGACGCCGCCGCCGGTGTCGAGCAACTCGGCGCTTTCATCGGAATAACCGATGGCGAGGTCGCTGCGCCGGTCGAGGTGGCGCCGCAACATGCCGCCCCGGTAATGCAGGTTGACGATGGCCCGGTCGATGCCGGCGTCGACAATATGGTCGAGGGTGCGGTCGATCAGCGTCCGGCCCGCGGCTTCGATCAGCGGTTTGGGCCGCCGGGCGGTCAGCGGTCGCATGCGCAAGCCCTTGCCGGCGGCCAGCACCATGGCGATGCCGGAGGTTTTGCGCGCGAGCGCGCTCATGCGCGTTTGTCCTTCGGGACCAGGCGGCTGAACCAGCGGCGCAAGTCGTTTACCGCCGGGTGATCGAGATCGCGTTCCAGCATGCGCCAGAGGCGCGGCATGTAGTCGAGATAACCGGCCTTGCCGTCGCGGGCCGCCAGCCGTGAGAAAACGGCAACGATGCGGGCGTTGCGCTGAACGCCGAGGACGGCGAATTCATCGCGGAAGCCGAGAGCGTCGTCACCGGCCAGGCCCTTGGCCGCCAGAAAGCGTTGGATCATGGCCTCGGCAAGATCATCGGAGACATCGCGGCGGACGTCGCGCAGCAGAGAGACGAGATCATAGGCCGGCGAGCCGATCAGGGCGCCCTGGAAATCCAACAATCCGACACGAGCCAGGCCGGCCCGCCCGGGCAGCCAAATCAGATTGTCGGCCATATAGTCGCGCAGCACGACAACGGAAGGGTCAGTCACGAACTTCGCCAATAGCCGGCGCCAAATCTCCATGTACTCGTCGGCGTCTCCGGCGTCGGCCTCGATACCGGCATGGGGCAGGAACCACGTCGTCAGCAATTCGGAATCAGACGCCAGGGCTTCCGCCGTGTGGTGCGGCAGATGGCTCGGCGGGGCGTGTGACTGCAGGTCGACGAGCAGATCGACCGCGGCTTCATAGAGCTCCAGTTCACTCGCGCCGTCGGTGATTGCCTGTTCATAGAGCGCGTCGCCGAGATCCTCCAGCAGGACAAACCCCGCCTGTTCGTCCGCCGCCATGATACGCGGCGCGGAATAGCCGCATTGCCGCAGCCAGTCCGCCATGGCGATGAACGGCTCGACCTCCTCCCGGGGCGGCGGCGCGTCCATCAGCACGGCGGTTTCGCCGTCCAAGCGGAGGCGCTGGTAACTGCGAAACGAAGCGTCGGCGGCCAGCGGGGCGGCCTGCGCATCCGCCCAACCGGCGCCTTCAAGCAATTGCAAACGACGCTCGGCGCGCTCGGATGCGGACAAGACGGGAAGGTCCGTCATGCAGGCCCGCCTAGGGCCGCGAAACGATCGGCGGCGCGGCCAAGAAAGCGGATCACGGCGGTTCTGGCATCCGGATCGTCGGCGGCGTGCAGTTCGAGGTCCAGACGGTCGGAGGGTAGCGCACCGTCCAGACGGTCGGGCCATTCGATAAGGGTAACGGCCTCCTCGAAGGCTTCTTCGAGGCCCAGCTCCACGGTTTCGGCCCGGCCCTCCAGGCGGTAGAGATCGACGTGCCAGACCGCCGGGTCAAGTTCGTCGTAAATTTGCACAATGGTAAATGTGGGGCTGGGAACCTCGTCGATGGGCGTCCCTTGGGCGCTGCCCAGCGATCGAATGAAGGCGCGGGCGAAGGCCGTCTTACCAGCGCCCAGATCGCCCCACATGGCAATCACGTCACCCGCGGCGGCCAATGCCGCCAATTCCCCGGCCAGGCGTTCGGTCGCAGCCAGATCGGCGAGGTCGAATTCGCGATGCGGCGGATTTTGCGGAGCCCGGGACATGCCTGATTTGTATCGTGCGCCCCGCCAGTCTGCAACCGGACAAGGAATGCCCGTTGAGACGAGGCATGGATGGAAGTTCGACGGTTGGTATGTTAGGACGTGCCTGACAGTTTGTTTTTCCAATCCGGACATTCGCCGCCATGACCGACGCCGCCACCGCCGCCACCGACATCGCCATCATCGGCGCCGGACCCGTCGGCTTGTTTGCCGTTTTCGAAGCCGGCATGCTCGACATGAAATGCCACGTTTTCGACGTGCTCGAAACCGAGGGCGGCCAGTGCACGGCACTCTATCCAGAAAAGCCGATCTACGACATTCCGGGCTATCCCAGGATCGACGCGGTGGAACTGATAGACAAACTCAAGGAACAAGCCGCCCCTTTCGAGCCAACCTATCATCTGGGTGAACAGATCACCGAAGTTGCGGAAATTCCCGGAGAGGGCTGGCGGCTGACCACCGGCGGCGGCACCTCCGTCGACGCCAAGGCCGTCATCATCGCCGCCGGCGCCGGCGCTTTCGGTCCCAACCGCCCGCCGCTAGAGGGCATCGAGGCCTTCGAGGGTGGCGGCGGCATCCAGTATCTGGTGCGGCGGCGCGAGGACTTGCGGGACAAGCGCGTGGTGATCGCCGGCGGTGGCGATTCGGCCGTCGACTGGGCGATTTCCCTGGCCGACGTCGCGGCGCACGTCTCGGTCATCCACCGCCGGCCCAAGTTCCGTGCCGCGCCCGAAAGCGTGCGCCAAATGGAGGAACTGGCCGAAGCCGGTAAGATCGAGCTGGTCGTGCCCTACCAATTGAGCGGCTTGGAGGGGGCTGACGGCATCCTTGCGGCGGTCGATGTGGCGACTTTGGACGGGGATGAACGACGCATCGAGGCCGATGTACTCCTGGCCTTCTTCGGTCTCGCCATGAACCTCGGCCCTATCGCCGAGTGGGGGTTGAACCTAGAGCGCAACCACATCACGGTCGATCCCGCGACCTGCGCCACCAACCGGCCCGGCATCTACGCCATTGGCGACATCGCCGATTATCCGGGCAAGCTGAAACTTATCCTTACGGGTTTTGCCGAGGCGGCCAGCGCCGCCCACGCCGCCCGCGCTGTCGTGCGGCCGGATGAGGAACTGCACTTCGAATACTCCACCACGCGCGGTGTGCCGGGCGAGTAGGATCAGTCCGGCGCTTCAAGCGGCAGACAGCAAGTGATCGTCGTGCCCAGGCCCGCCGCGGTTTCGAGCGCGACGCTGCCGCCGTGCATCTCGACCAGCCGCTTCACCAGGGAGAGACCAAGCCCGGCATCGCCGGACCGGTGGAAAGCGTCGAGAACGCCCGCCTGGTCTTCCGGCGCGATGCCGTCCCCGTCGACCGCCACCCGGATTTCCATCGAATTCCCGTCGCGCCGGGCACTCAATCTGACTTCAGCATCCAGTCCCGCTAGACCGGCGGCGTTCGCCAACAAGTCATAGAGAACTTGCTTGATCCGGCGTTCGTCGGCTTCGAACGTCCCTTCGCTCCCGTCACATTCAAGCACGACCGCAATGCCCGACCGACGGGCTCTGGGTTCAAACAGTTTGACGGCCGCGCGCAACAAATCCGCGATGTCGATCTCGGACATCTCCAGCGCCATCTGACCGGCATCGATGGTGGCAAGGTCCAGGATGTCATCGATCAACGCCATCAGTTGACTCGACGAGGCCAGGATGTCGTCGACGTTCTTGCGCTGCTGGTCGTTGAGATCGCCGTGGTACTCGTTGGCCAGAATTTCTGCAAAGCCGATAATGGAGCTCAGCGGCGTACGCAATTCGTAGGACATATTGCCGACGAACTCGGAATTCAGGTTGCCGGCCTCCTCCAGGGCCTCCGCGCGCTCCCTCAAAGTCCGCTCCATGCGCGTACTGTCCGAGACGTCCAGGTAAGTATGGAGCATGGCGCCGTCGGGCAAGGGAACGGCGGCATGGCGCAGGACGCTTCCGTCGGGCCGCTCGATCAGACCGACGCCGGGCTTGCGGTCGAGTGTGCCGCGGATGACAGCGTCCTTCATCCCGGCCCAATCGTCCTCCTGGCGCTCCTTGGCGACGAAAAGATCGCGCGCCGCCTCGGCGACTTCCGAGACATGTGGCTCACCGTTCAAGACCGCCTCGTCGAGGCCCCAAAGACGGGCATAGCCGGGGTTGAAGAGCTTGAGCTTGCCGTCCGGCCCGAACACCGCAACGCCCTCGAACAGATGATCCAACGTCGCGCGCTGCACCAGGGCCAGGGTGTTGCGGGCGCGCTCAAGTTCCAGCCGGTCGCTGACGTCTTCGTAGATGAACAGCAGTCCCCCCAAGGGATGCGGGGAAATAACCACCCGTAATGTCGTGCCGTCGGGCAGGTGAAGCTGATCCTCGTGGCGCTCGAGCAGCGACGTGTAGAGGTTCATCATGGCGGCCTTGTACGCGGGGAAATCCGCCTGTTCGGGCAGCCGCCTGGATTCGCGGAGCTTTTCCAGAACTTCGGCATGATCGGGCCGGGTGGCCAGCCAGTTTTCGTCGAGGCGCCAAAGCCGAACAAAAGCCGCGTTGAAGAAGACAAGGCGCCGATCAGGTCCGAAAATGGCGATGGCCGAGCGGACCTGATTGAGGACCTCGGTCTGGGCATTGAGATGGCGGGTGAGGTCGCCGGTGGCATCGTCCCGGTCGGTGACGTCCCGGGCGTAGCCCGCAATATCGCCATCCGACATCGGCGTCTCCACCAGTTCAAATGTCCGCCGGTCGCCCGCCACGACGAAGCGGCGGCGCTCGCTGCGCGTTTCACCGCTTTCCCGGGCCGTCTTGGCCAAGGCCCGGGCGTCGTTGTGGGTCAGACCCGGCACCAGTTCGATGCTACGCTGCAGAACCTCGGCCAGCGGCGCTTCGACGGCATCGCAGTAGGCGCGATTGGCCCAGGTTACGCCGAGATCCGGTCCGCGCCGCCAAACCGGGTAGGGCGCCGTGTCGAGCAGCGCGCGGAGGCTGTCGGCTTCGCCCGCAGCAGCGGCTAGAGATTTGTCATGAACCTCCTGCAACAGTTCGATATCGCTGAGGTCACGGAACCAGACGACGGCCGCGCCGCTGGCGGCGAGACCGCCGCGCGTGCGGACAGGGGCCTCCTGGTTGACACGTTGCAGCGACAGGTCGAAGGCGATGCCGTCCGAGCGGAGCGCACCGACAGCGCGCCGGAACGTGGTGAAATCGTCGATCTCGAAGGCGGTTTCAAGGCTTTCGATGCCGGCGATCCGGACAGGGTCGAGCCGGAACATACGGCCGAGTTTTTCCGATGCCGCGGCCCGCTCGCCGCCCAGGGGCCAGATCAGGTAACCGTCTTCGGCGGTGGCCAGCAAATCCTCCGCGGCGCCGATGACGCCGTCCAGCGTGGCCCGCTCATCGGCAACGTCATGGCGAAAGCGCCGGCTGCGCAGCCACATGATCGAAGCGACGCCCAGGGCCAGACCCGCCAACACGACCGCGCCGAAGACGACCAGTACCGTCGTCGCGGCCGCCTGCGTGCCCGCCGCCATGGCCGGCGCCGGCCCGAAGAGGAAAGCGACTGGCGGCAATGCTGAGAGGTACCGAAGGAACATGGCGCATCGTACCCAACCGGACCGGGCGGGACAAAGCCCCTGGTCGCGAAAAGTCGACTTTGTCGGGTCTAACTTTATCGGATCGGGTCGGTCATCGGCCCTGCCCTACTTCGTTTCAACGATGCCATGTTCGAGCAGACTGTCGGCCAGGGCGATCGACATTTCCTCCGCACCGATTGGCTGCCAGTCCAGGACATCGCGGATCAACCGGTTGTCGATCTCGATTATCTTGCCCAGAGACGGCAACCCGGGGCGCAGCGATTTGTCGAACAAGGCGGCCAATCGGAACAACCAATCGGGCATGTTGCCGGTCGGAACCTTGTAACCCCTGGCGGCATATTCCCCATGCAGGATTTTCGCCAGGTCCACCAGCCAGATGGAGGTGCTGTTGCAGCAAAACCGCTTGCCCGCCGCAGCCGGCACGGTCATGGCGGAGATATGAGCGCGCGCCACGTCGCGTACATCGACAATGGGAAACCCAAGGCGCGGGCAGGCCGGTAGTTCCCGGTCCAGAATTTTCTTAACCAGCCTGGCCGACGTCCCCGCGTGCGCCCCCAACACCGGTCCCAAAACCAGGCCGGGGTTTATCACGGACAGTTCCATATTCCCGGCGTCGGGGCTTCCCATGAATTCCCACGCCGCCCGTTCCGCCATGGTCTTGGACCTCTCGTAGGCCGCCACGTCGCCCGACTCGAGATCGGACCAGTCCTGTTCATTGAAGGTAAGGCTTTCCCGATCCGAGTGACCATAGGCCACGGCGGCGATCGAGGAGGTCAGGACCAGCCGTTTGACGCCTGCGGCTGCGGCTGCCCGTAGCACGCGCAGCGCACCTTCGCGCGCCGGGATAATGAGATCGTTGTCGTCTTTTGGCGGTTTTTCCGGAAAGGGCGAGGCCACATGCAGGACGTAGTCGCACCCCGCGACGGCTTCCGCCCAACCGGCGTCGCGCGTCAGTTCGGCCTCAACGATTTCAAGGCCGTCGGTATTGTCGAGGTGGCTGGCCAGGGTCTGGCGCACCTCCGGCTCTCGCTGGAGATTGCGCACTGTGCCGCGCACCCGGTAGCCCGCCTGCAGAAGCTGATGAATACAGTGGAGCGCGACAAACCCGGATGCGCCCGTTACCAGGACCAATTCCTTGTCAGGCATGGCCAACTCTCCGCGCAAATGGTTTTCCCGAGAGCAAATCCAACAACCCACTTAGAACGTTTCTAAGTTAACACTTCCCGGAATACCTTCATAGGGCGGTCAGTTGCTAACCTGGGCGCGCAAAGACTGGATGCGGAAGCGCCGGACCAGCAGAACGCCGACCACCGACAATCCGACCGCCAGGGCAATCCAGATGGCCTGACCGCCGAAGTCCAGATAGACACCGAACACGGCCGCGGAAGTAAGGCCCAATCCCCAATAACCGGCCAGCGCGATCAGCATGGGAACGCGGGTGTCCTTGAGCCCCCTCAGCGCGCCGAGCGCCGTTACCTGCATCGCGTCGGCAAACTGGAATAGCGCGGCAATCGCCAGGAAGGAAACGGCAAGACTGATGGTGTCCCGGTTTTCGGCGATTGCCCCGTCAAGAAAGAGCCCGACGATTTCCTTGCCGAGAAACCAGAACGCGGCGGCCGGCAAGGCCGCGATCCCGATCCCCAGCGCCATGGCCGTCCAGCCGGCACGTACCATGCCGGCGTGGTTCCCCGCCCCGACGGCGCGCCCGACCCGCACGGTAGCTGCCTGACCGATGCCCAGCGGAATCATGAAGGCGATGGCGGCGCACTGGACGGCGACGGCATGGGCCGCCAATTCGGTCGTGCCCAGCAGGCCCATGAGCAAGACGGCGGCCACGAACATGCCGACCTCGGCCAGCGACGCCACGGCGATGGGCAGGCCGAGCCGGGCGATCTCGAAAAGCTGCGGCCAGTCGGCGCGCCAGAAGCGGCCGAGGATGCGGTAACGGCGCAATTTCCAATCACTCAGCACGAACGCCATGAGGGCTAGGAACATGAACGTGCTGACCGTGGCGCTGGCGACGCCGGCGCCCAAGAGGCCCATCCGGGGAAAGCCGAAGTTGCCGAACATCAGGGCATAATCCAAAAGCCCGTTGACGAGGATGCCCAGCAAGGTCACCCCCAGCGTCGCCCGGGGTCGTCCATGGGCTGCCAGAAACAGGCTGAGTACCAGGTACCAGAGGCTGGGGAGGAAGCCCAGAACCACGAGCCGCAGATAGGCTTCCCCGGTGAACGCCAGTTCGGGATCCTGGCCCAGGGGTACGAGGATGCTACCGGCATGCCACATGACGGCAATGCACGGGATGGCAATGATGACGGCCATCCAGAGGCCCTGGCGCACGCCGCGCCGCACCATGCGGAAGCGCCGGGCGCCAAGATGCTGGGAGAGGATCGGCGCCACCGCCCCCAACAGGCCGACCGCGAACATGGCGAAGAATTCATAAAAATGGAACGCCAGCGTGCCGGCAGCCAGGGATTGGGGACCCAACCAGCCCATCAGCACGACATCCGTCGTCAGAATTGCGATGAAGGCCAGTTCGGTCAGAACCAAAGGGATCGCCAAGCCCAGCATGGCGCGGGCTTCGCGGCGCCACGGCATGGCCGGGCCGGTAGACTCTTGTGAGATTTCTGCGAACGCGTTCATGAGACTTGTATCCACGAATAACAATTTTTCCGGAATACGGCGCGGGTTCCCGCGGGAACGGTCTTACGATGATGGAGGGGAGAACGGCACGCGCCGACACCCAGGCAACCGGCCCGGGGCGGGAGACAGCAGGCTGGTGCTGCAGTTATAGGTGGCGAATGTGCATGGCTGCCATATAGGCCAGGCCAGCGTCAGCGTCAAGGGGCGGCGGGAGCCGGACCGCTAGTCCTGTAATTTCCTGGTCCTGCCGATCAAACCCCGATCGACATCCATGGCCGCTTCGATGTGGACGCAGGAAGCGCTTGCCTCGCGGAAGACCATGAGTTTCTCGATAGGGAATTCTACGGCCCCGATATCCTGGCGGTTCTTCAGGCGATCCCTGGATCGCGCGGACTTGTTGTCATCCATTGCGGCCTCCCGTCCGAGTTCCCGATCATAGGCGATTGGGGGCCGGAACGACAGAAATACCGGGTTCGGTCCCGGTTCGCGCCGCCGCCGGCTTTACTGATAAGATGCCTCACGCTGTTAATGGCAGGGACGCGAGGACAATGCCCCAAGTCGCTTCGGAACTCCGCAGTCGCTATGTGCCGCCCGATCGCATTCCGATCGTTGATCTGGCGCCTTTGCTGGTCGACAACGATCCGGCCCCGGTGGCGGCGGATATGTTGCGGGCCTGCACCGATCTCGGATTCTTCTATATCTGCAATCACGGTATCGAGGAGCAACTCCGCGAGCGTTACTTTTCGGCGGCCCGGGAATTCTTCGCCTTACCGCTGGAGCAGAAGTTGGCCGCCGACGCCCGCGCCTCAAAGGCCCATCGCGGCTATTTTCCCATCCATGCGGAAAACAACGATCCCGGCGGTAGTGTCGACCTGAAAGAGGGTTTCGACATCATGGCCGAGCACGCGCCGGAGGACGAGCGGGTGCGGGCTGGACTGCCTTTTCACGGACCGAACCGCTGGCCGGACGGTCTGCCCGAATTTCGCGCCACATCGATGAACTACTACGACGCCTTGACGGAATTGGCCGGAGCCATGATGCAGGCCATCGCCGTCGCCCTGGACCTGCCGCCGTGGTATTTCGGCGACAAGCTGGACGGCCCGCTGGCCATGCTGCGGATGCTGCATTATCCGCCTCAGGAGGGGGAGATCACCAAGCAGGAAATCGGCACGGGCGCGCACACGGACTATGGCTTGCTGACCATTCTCGCCCAGGACGACAACGGCGGGCTGCAGGTGCAAACGCAGGACGGCGAGTGGATCGACGCGCCACCCATTCCGGGAACGTTCGTCGTCAACATCGGCGATGAACTGCAGCGTTGGAGCAACGACAAACTGAATTCCAATCCTCACCGCGTCATCAACACCAGCAACAAAGACCGTTACTCCGCGCCGTTTTTCTTCCACGCCGCCTACGACACGACCATCGATTGCCTGCCGACCTGCCGTGACGAAGGTCGGTCCGCCAAATACGACCCCATTACCGCCGGCGAGTACATGTGGCAGCGGTTTACGGCCACATTCGTCCATCACGACGAAAGCTGAAATCGCGCCGTCACCACCAATCACCGCCCGTTCGGACAAATTTCATCGCCCGGACAATCAAACCTGCCAACGACGGCTGTGGTTTTCTGCCTACTCGACATTCCGGTCGACAAAGCAGGAGAAACAACGATGTCAGACACAGCATTCAAGGTCGCGGCCGTTCAGGCGGCCCCGGTCTTTCTCGATCTGCAGGGATCCGTCAACAAGGCCGTCGAACTGATCGATGAAGCCGGCGCCCAGGGCGTCGATTTGATCGCCTTTCCCGAAACCTGGATTTGCGGCTATCCCTGGTGGATCTGGCTCGGTGCGCCGGCCTGGGGCATGCAGTTCGTCGGCCAGTACCACCAGAACTCCATCGCCGCCGACAGCCCGGAAGACCATTTGCTGCGCGACGCCGTGCGGCGCAACAATCTGACGGCCGTCATCGGGGTATCCGAGCGCGCCGGTGGATCGCTGTACATGGGCCAGTGGATCTACGGACCCGACGGCGAACCCATCGCCCGGCGGCGCAAGCTCAAACCGACCCATGTCGAACGAACCGTGTTCGGCGAGAGCGACGGCAGCCACATCGCCGTCCACGACACCCCGGTCGGCCGGCTCGGTGCGCTTTGTTGTTGGGAACATCTGCAGCCTCTCACCAAGTACGCCATGTACGCCCAGAACGAGCAGGTCCATGTCGCCGCCTGGCCCAGTTTCAGCCTGTATACCGGCGCCGCCTACGCCTTGGGCCCCGAAGTCAACACCGCCGCCAGTCAAATGTACGCT
>CAZGTM010000028.1:0-15164 GCA_964528595.1 uncultured Rhodospirillaceae bacterium | reverse complement strand
CGCCGCCTACGCCTTGGGCCCCGAAGTCAACACCGCCGCCAGTCAAATGTACGCTGCCGAAGGTCAGTGCTTCGTCGTCGCGGCCTGCGCCACGGTAAGCCAGGAGATGGTCGACCTGATGTGCGACAGCCCCGACAAGCAGCAGTTTCTACAGACCGGCGGCGGACACGCCTGCATCTTCGGACCGGACGGCTCGCCGCTGGCGGAACCACTGGCGCCCGATGAGGAGGGATTACTGGTTGCCGATATCGATCTTGAGATGATCGCCTACGCAAAATCGGCCGCCGATCCGGTCGGCCACTACAGCCGACCCGACGTATTCCGGCTGATGTTCAACGACACCCCAAGCCCGGTCGCCATGTCGTTCGGCGAGGGATTGGCCGTCGTTGAGAGCAGTGAAGCGGAGCCCGAGGAAGGGGAGGTCCTTACGCAGGCGGTCTAGAACAAGCGCCCGGCGGTACGCCGCCGGGCCTCCTCTCCGACTTGACTGTTTGAGCGGCGAATCGCGCCGGCGGAAGGTCCCGCTTTGACCTCGCGCCCGCCCGACCTTAGTCTGTTCCGGACTATTCGGTGAACCGAGCGGGGAGCCGGAGTTTGGCACAGACCTACCGCACCGACGACGTACACGCCAGAGACCGCTTCGCCTATTGGCGGGAGGCGATCTGTGATGCCTACGTTCATCTCGGGTGCGAGACGGGACAGCGCGCCGGATTTGGCGGCAGGATTTCATTGCGCGAGCTTTCGCCCATCCGCGCTTCGTTCGTGGCGAGCGATGCCCAGCACGTCTACCGCCGCCACCGCGACATCTCACGCAGCACGGACGAGTATTTCCTTCTGAGCATCCAGACGCGCGGTATCGGGCGGGTTCACCAACACCGGCGTGAAGCGGTCTTGAACCCCGGGGACTTCGCCCTGTACGCCAGCACCGATCCCTATGAGCTCATCTTCGACAATCCGTTCGAGCAGCTTGTTATTCAGGTGCCGAAGCAGTCCGTGCTCGACCGCCTACCGATCGCCGACATGCTGACGGCGACCGCGATCAGCGGCCGCCAAGGGGCGGGCAAATTGGTTTCCGACTGCCTCGTCAAGATCGCCTCCGAGGCGGATCACGTGGAGCCCGCCTGTCGATCACACCTCTCCACCTCCGTCATCGATCTATTATGCAGCGGACTGCCGCTGGTGAACGGCCGCGCGCCCGAAGACGTCGGGCGGCAGGATCAGCTGACCACACTCCGCATCGAAGCGTTTATCATCTCCAACCTGAAGAATCCCGGGCTCAACCGGGCCGATGTTGCCGCCGGATTGAACATGTCCGTCCGGCGGATCAACGAGTTGCTGGCCAAATCGGGAACGTCGATAAGCCGGCGCATCCGGGAGGCCAGGCTGCAGCATATCCGCCGTGAATTGGCCGACCCCGCCCGCCGGAACGTGCCAATCGGCGATATCGCCCTTAAGTGGGGTTTCGCCAACCTGCAGCATTTCTCCCGCGTGTTCAGCAGCAAATACGGCTGCTCACCACGCACTTACCGATCGGCGCAATCCGACCGCGGCAAGGTTTTAACGGCCAACGAAGCCGAGGCTGCAAACCAACCAAGACCGTAAGGCCTGTTCATCCTCGACGATGCGTCGGGGCAATACGGCGTAGTTTTTCTTCACCGGCGATTTGGGAAAGTACCTGAGTGGCGTCGCTCCCTCCGCGAAGGCTTTGTCACGTTCCCCTTCCGGCAATTTCAACGCCAGTCCCGCCGGGGTCAGCGACATGAAAATCTTGCCGCCGCGATACGCAGCCGCACCGCTGAAGAAGTGTTTGCAGGTGACCTCGTCCGAAACCGCGAGGCGCGCAACGAGGTCTCTAAGGTCGGTCAGATAGGGTTCGGCCATGGCGCGGCCTTCCGGTGCAATCTCAGGTTTCCCGAAACGAAATATAGCGCTTCCCGATCCACCGAGGGCAAACGAAAACGGGCGGGACATCGTCCCGCCCGCCGACGTTTCGCAGCACTTACGCTTAGTAGCGGTAGTATTCCGGCTTGAACGGACCTTGGGCGGCGACACCGATGTAGTCGGCCTGCTCTGCGCTCAAAGTCGTGAGTTGCACGCCGAGGCGCTCGAGATGCAGCGCCGCAACCTTTTCGTCGAGATTTTTGGGCAGGACGTAGACCTTGGTCTCGTAATCGTCTGGCTTGTTCCAGAGCTCGATCTGGGCCAGCACCTGATTGGTGAACGAGGCGCTCATAACGAAACTCGGGTGGCCGGTGGCGCAGCCGAGGTTGACCAGCCGTCCTTCGGCGAGAACGATCAAGCGCTTGCCGTCGGGGAATTCCACCTCGTCGACCTGCGGCTTGACGTTATGCCACTGATAATTCCGCAAGGACTCGATCTGGATCTCCGAATCGAAGTGGCCGATGTTGCAGACGATGGCCCGGTCTTTCATGTCCCGCATGTGATCGAGCGTGATGACGTCGATGTTGCCGGTGGTCGTGACGAAGATGTCACCTTTCGCGGTGACGTCTTCCATCTTGACCACTTCGTAGCCTTCCATGGCGGCCTGCAGGGCGCAGATCGGATCGATTTCCGTCACCATGACGCGGGCGCCCTGGCCTTTCAACGAATCCGCACAGCCTTTCCCGACGTCGCCGTAACCGGCCACAACGGCGGTCTTACCGGCCAACATGACATCGGTGGCGCGTTTGAGGCCGTCGATCAGGCTTTCGCGGCAACCGTAGAGGTTGTCGAACTTCGACTTGGTGACCGAATCGTTGACGTTGATCGCCGGTACCTTGAGCGAGCCTTCGCGCTCCATCTCGTAGAGACGGTGAACGCCGGTGGTGGTCTCTTCCGAGAGCCCGCGCACGTCGTCCATCAGGGCAGGGAATTTTTCGTGCATGACCTGCGTCAGGTCGCCGCCGTCGTCGAGGATCATGTTGGGCCGCCAGCCGTCGGGGCCCTCGATGGTTTGATCGATGCACCACCAGAATTCCTCTTCCGATTCGCCCTTCCAGGCGAACACCGGAACGCCGGTGGCGGCAATGGCGGCGGCGGCCTGGTCCTGGGTCGAAAAGATGTTGCACGACGACCAGCGCACTTCGGCGCCCAGCGCGGTCAGCGTTTCGATCAGCACGGCGGTCTGAATGGTCATGTGCAGGCAACCTGCGATCCGGGCATTGGCGAGCGGCTTGGTCTCGCCGTACTCATCGCGCAGCGACATCAGGCCGGGCATTTCCGTCTCGGCAATGGCAATTTCCTTGCGGCCCCATTCGGCAAGGGAGATGTCGGCGACTTTATAGTCGGTGAAGTCGGTCATTCTTGGGCTCCAAAAATCGGTGGGCGGTACGTCGGTCAGGCTTGGCCTCGGGCCATGCTTGGCGGTCTACCGCTAGGGATATTCAAACCGGCCATTACCACGGTCGGTGATAAGGGTGGTATGTCAGCGATTTATATAGGCAGGGCCTGGTACATGCAAGCATAAAGAAATGTTTATGTCTTGATGTAATGGTATGGCCGTCGTATGCGCTTTCCCCGGCCTTCAGTGCGGCCGGCAGGCAAATGGCCATATGATCCGGGCGTTGGCGGGTACGATTTCCCCCGTCGTCAATTTGTGGGCGATGGCCACCCGCTTATCGCCCTCGGGCAAGGCAAGCATGGCGTGGGTGTCGAGCGGCATACCGCCACGGAACACCGCCACGGGATCAATGAAACGGCCGTTGGCCGGAATGACCAGTCCCTTCGTACGCGCATATCCCGGCTTGTCGCTATAAGTTACCGTGAGATGCAAATGGGGTTCGCGGCGTTTGCCGGGTACACCGGATTTGCCGTTCGGCCCGAGGAATTCACCCATGGCAATGCGCTGGCCCACCTCGACCTTCGGCAAGCTGGAGAAATGGGAATAGAGCGTATAGAGCCAAACCGGCAGACCGGTGTCTTCAGGCCGGTGCCGCAGGATAACCTGAATGCCGCGAAATCCCTTGCCGCCTTCATCGATCTTGGAGACAACCTCGCCATCGGCCATGGCATAAATTTCCTGATGCCAGGCAGCGGGAATGTCCGCGCCCGAGTGCCATTTGTCGGGAACGGGACCGCGCCACGGTTCGCCGAAGATATGGTCGATCTTGGGACAGGATGCGTTGCCGGGATAAACCGGTATCAGGCCGCTTTCGAGCATGCCGCGGGCGCGCTCGTGTTCACGTTTTCGAAAAAGGCCGATAAAGGCCGCCTTGGTCACGTCGTCCAGGTCGCGGACGCTGATCAGCCCGTCCGCCGAGCCGGCGGCAACCGCCGACGCGGAGGCAGGGGCTTGTTTTTTTGAACCGCTCTCGGCCGAAAGCGTCTCGCCGAAGCGAAGCTGGAACTCTTCCCGGCTCAGGAATCCGTCGCCGTTGACATCTATCTCGTCGAAAATTCTCTTCGGTTTCCGCCATTCCCGCCGACTGACGCGCCCATCTCCATTCTTATCGTTTTTCTTGATGGCAATTGCCGAACGTTCCTCGGCAAGGGCGTTTCCTGAACATCCCAGCCAAACGATTGCCAAAGACACCAGCAGTACCCGAACAAGATTGCGCGCCATTGGCTTGCCCCCTGCCAACAATATGCAGATGATGGGCTAATTATACGACATCCTCAAAGTCATCTAGCAATGCGGCAATTCGTCCCATGTCGGTCTGGCCCAGGATCAGCTCGGCGCGCCGGCGGGCTTCCGTGAGGTCCAATGCCCGGATGCGCTGTTTCATGCGCGGCAGCCTGGTCGCCGACATCGAGAGGTCACGCAAACCCAGGCCCAGCAACAGCGCCGCATAGCGCGGCTCGCCCGCCATTTCGCCACACAGGTTGACCGGCAGGCCGGCGGCGTCGGCGGCCTCGATGGTGTGGCGGATCAGGCGCAGGACGGCGGGGTGAAGCGGGTTGTAGAGGTTTGCGACCTGCTCGTCGCCGCGGTCGATGGCCAGGGTGTACATCGTCAGGTCGTTGGTGCCGATGGAGAAAAAATCCGCCGACTTGGCCATGACGTCGGCGGCCAGGGCCGCGGCCGGGACTTCGATCATGATGCCGACGGGGGGCAGCGGATCGGCAATGTCGACCTTTCGCCTCGCCAGTCTCCTTGCGACTTTCTTCAGGACGTTACGCACCTGGCGGACTTCGCCGGGATTGGAGATCATCGGCAGCAGAATTCGCACGGGTCCGTGATGGCCGGCTCTCAGGATCGCCGCCAACTGCACTTCCAAAAGCTCGCCGACCTGCAGGCTCAGCCTGATGGCTCGCAGCCCCATGGCGGGATTGGGGCTGGCCTCGAAATGTCCGCCCAGAGGTCCGGCCAGCTTGTCGCCGCCGACGTCGAGGGTGCGGATGGTGACGGGACGGCCTTCCATGCGTTCGACCAGGCTGCGGTAGGCCAGATACTGCTCCTCCTCGCCCGGCAATTCGTCGCGGTTCATGTAGAGGAATTCCGAGCGCAGCAGTCCGACGCCGCCGGCGCCCGCCTGGAGCGCGCTTTCGTGTTCGACCGGCAGTTCGATGTTCGCCTGGAGATGGATTTCGACGCCGTCGGTGGTCAGCGCCGGCAGCTTGCGCAATCTGGCCAGGGTGCGGTGGCGGCGCTTCAGCTCGTCCTGCCGGCGCTGGTACTTCGCGACGGTTTGGGCGGCGGGAGCGACGATGATGGATCCCCGGTCACCGTCGATGATGACGGTATCGCCGGGCTCGGCGGCGTGCACGATCTCAGCCGCCCCGAGCACGGCAGGAAGGCCTAAGGATCGTGCCATGATGGCGGTATGGCTTTCCGCTCCGCCCAATGCCGCCGCGAAGCCGCCGACGCGCTTGGGGTCCATCGCCGCCGTGTCCGCCGGGGTAATTTCCTCGGCCAGGATGACGGCATCCTTGGCGATGTCGCTGAACGCCCTGTAGGGCGTCTTGGTCAAGCTGCGCAGCAGGCGCTTGCCTATGTCCTGGATGTCCTGCATGCGGGCCGCCAGGTAGGGATCTCCGATCGCGGCAAAATCCTGGCCGATCTGCATGATCTCGGCCTGCACGGCCGCTTCGGCATTGATGCGGTCGCGCCGGATGCGTTCCTCGACGCCGCGCACAAGGCGCGATCCCGACAACATCTGGACCTGGGCTTCCAGCAGGTACTCCAATTCGGCCGCCGCCGCACCGGACATGTCCTCGGCCTTGACCTGGAGTTTGCGGACCTGCTTGCGGGAAAACTCCACAGCGTCCTCGAAGCGTGCGCATTCGGCCGCCAGCTTGTTAGCGGCGACGCGGTATTCGGCGACATGGCGGATGCCCGAATCGATGACATGGGCCGGACCGATGGCAATGCCCGGCGCCACCCCGTGTCCCTGAAAGCGCCGCTCCCCGGTGCGTCGGGGTTTGTCCTTGGATTTTCCTCTTTTGTCCGACTTCATCGGCTTCCCACGTCAGTCCTCGTCGAAGCGGTCGGCAACAAGTTGCGCCAGTGCTCCCAAAGCATCCTCGGCGTCCCGGCCCGAGGCCTTGATATCGATTTCGCAACCGGGCGCGGCGGCCAGCATCATCAGGCCCATGATCGATATGCCAGAAACCTCGTTGCCGCCCTTCGCGACCGATATCTCGGCGTCGAATTCACCCGCCAGCTTGACGAACTTCGCCGCCGCCCTGGCATGGAGTCCGCGCTGATTGACGATCATGACCCGGCGGTTTTGCGTGGCGCCGGCCTCGCTTGATGAACTCACCGGTCAGCCGCCCGTTCAGGTATCCGCCAAAAGGGTCGAGGCGACATTGATGTATTTGCGCCCGGCCGCCTGTGCGGATTCGACGGCGGATTTCAGATCGCCGCATTCGCGGGCGCTCGCCAGTTTGATCAGCATCGGTAGATTAATACCGGCAATGACCTCGATGTTTGCCTGGTCCATGATGGAGATCGCCAGGTTCGACGGCGTGCCGCCGAACATATCGGTCAGCACGATGGCCCCTTCGCCGCTATCGACTTCCGCCACCGCCTTGACAATATCCTCGCGGCGTTGATCCAGGTCGTCGTCGGCGCCGATACAGACCGTCCGCACACCGAGTTGCTTGCCCACGACGTGCTCGGCCGCGGCGGCAAATTCCTCTGCCAGTCGGCCATGGGTGACCAGGACAATTCCGATCATCAAATGCTTCCTTCAGTTCCGGAACCGGTCGATTGTTCCGCCGCCAGGGCCGACAATTCCCGGTGACGGACATGAACATGTTCACCACGCTCCCGCAGCCAGTCCGCCAGGCGTTCCGCAACATAGACAGAGCGATGACGCCCGCCTGTGCAGCCGACGGCCACGGTTAAATAGCTTTTACCCTCCCGTTTGTAATGCGGCAACAATTGTCCGATCAAGCCGAACAAGGACTCGCGGAAGGGTGGAAATGCAGGATCCGCCGCAATGTGTTCGCCGACCGCCCTGTCTATGCCGGTCAGCGGCCGCAGATTATCGACGTAATGGGGGTTGGCCAGGAAGCGCACATCGAAGACCAGGTCGGCCTCGCGCGGCAGGCCCTGGCGGTAGGCGAAGGAAGTCACCGTCACTGTCATGTCCCGCCCGGCATCCAGCGCGTACTTGCCTTCGATAAGCAACCTGAGATCGGCTACTGATAGATTGCTGGTGTCGATGGCGACATCCGCTTTTTCACGCAAGCCGGCCATCAACGTACGTTCGTGGGCGATACCGTCTGTCACCGGCCGGTCGTCGGCCAGGGGATGACGCCGCCTGGTCTCGGTAAAACGGCGGCGCAGGTGCTGATCGTCGCAGTCGAGGAAGAGGATGGAGAGATCCAGTCCGGGTCTGGCCGTTAACGGTTCGAGCTGTTCGAGCAGCGGCCCGACGGCAAAATCACGGGTGCGAAAGTCGACGCCGATGGCAACGGCGCCGGCTAAAGCACCGCTTCCGGATTTATCTTCGCCCTGATGCAGGAGCCGCCCCAGCAGCTGCAGCGGGAGATTGTCGATGGCCTCATAACCCATATCCTCGAGACACTTCAGCGCCGACGATTTGCCGGCCCCGGACAAGCCGGTCACCAGGACGACCCGGGCGGGTGCTTGATCCGTCATGCTTCGATGCCCGCCGTGCCGGTAGCCACGGCGACGATGACGCCCACCTTGGCGACGGCCGACGCGGCGAACGGATCCAAGCGCCAAAGCGGCAGTTCGACGCTATCGAGCGCCACGCTGGCCGGCTGCGGTAGTCGTTCCACGTCGTCCCGCCCGACCAGGTCGATGACCGCGATCAGGCAGCCTTCGGCGAGTACCGGCAGGACAACCGGCCCCACGCCGCGCACTTCCAACAAACCGGCAATGGTTGCGGGCGCGTGGGCCGTCAAGAAGGCCCCGTTTTGACGAATGACGACCTGATCGTCCGCCAGCAGCCTGGCGCCGTCATCGATCAGGCGGAGCGCCAAATCCGATTTCCCCGCCCCCGATGGGCCGCGCAGCAGGATGGCCGCCGGCTTGCCTTCAACCTCAAGCAAAGGGAAGGCGATGCAGGTTCCTGCGGTGGTCGGCTCGTTATCAACCATGGCCGCCGAGCCTGACGGGCCGCCGCACCAGAGTCAATAATCCGAAAGCGAAATCGGGACAGGTTCAGGCGTTCGGCGGGGTTTCCAGCGCCGGTAGCGTGACAATAAATCTGGCGCCGATGATGTCGCTCCTGTCATTCCGGCGGTTTTCCGCCCGGATCCTGCCGCCATGCGCCGCCACGATCTGACGTGAAATGGAAAGGCCCAGGCCGGAGTGCTCGCCGAAGGCTTCATCCTCCGGGCGTTCGGTATAGAAGCGATCGAACACCGCCTCCAATTTATCTTCCGGCAACCCGGGTCCCGCGTCGTCTATGACGAGCTCGATGTTTATACCCCGGCGTCCCAACCGGAGCTCAACATCACCGTCCGGGGGACTGAACGACGCCGCATTGCTGAGCAGGTTGCGCACGACCTGGCCCAACCGGCTTTCCATGCCCTGTACGACATAACGCCGGCCCAAATCCTCGTCCGGTCCGGCGTCGACGGGTTTCTCGATTTCGACGCGGTAGCGCGGCCCCCCGCTCTGTTCCGCCGTTGCGCTTTCGATCTCAACCAGCGTTTCCACCAAGGCCGGCAGGTCAACCGGTTGAGGCTCGGCCCGCGCCAGCTCGGCATCGAGCCGGGAGGCATCCGAAATGTCGCCGATCAGACGGTCAAGCCGCCGGACGTCATCCTCGATGATGGCGATGAGGCGGGCCTGAGCCTCGGCATCGTTTCCCGTAGCCAGAACTTCAACGGCGCTTTTGATGCTGGTGAGCGGGTTGCGGATTTCGTGGGCGACGTCGGCGGCGAAGCCTTCGATGGCGTCAAGGCGTTCATAAAGCGCGTCCGTCATGTCGCGCAACGTACGCGAAAGATCGCCGATTTCATCCCCCCGGGCGCTCAGGTCGGGCAGGCTCTCGCGTTTGTTGGGACGTTGGCGGACGATTTCCGCGGCCTCCGCCAGGTCGTGGATGGGCCGGGCGATCGAACCCGCGAGATAGAACGACAGCAGGATCGTCACGGCCAAAGCAGCCAGGAACACACCGATGATCGCCAGTCGTGCCTCGGCCACGGCCTCCTCGACATCCGCCGTTCCGGCGCTGAGCACCAACGCGCCCAGGATTTTCTTGAACCGTTGCACGGGAAAGGCAACGTTGATGATGATCTCGCCGTCGCCGGTGACGCGGCGCACGCCAACCACCTCGCCGTTCAAAGCCGATACGGCTTCTTCGAAATCGCCGGCGTGCTGCATCGTCGCTTCGCGGTAAAGCGGCAGGTGCGGCTGGCTGCGCATCAAATGGCCGAACCATTCGAGAAACCCCTGCCACGATCCCTTTTCGGAAGGCGTCTCGCCGCCCAGGGGCGTTGCCTCGACCGCCCGGCCGGCCGAGATCAGCACCCGGCTGTCTGCCAGCAACGCGCCGCGTTCGCCGAACAGCCGCGCCCGCGTCCCAGTCAGCGCGACGAGACGGCGCACCATGGTGCGGGCCGAGTTGGGCTGCAGCACCGGCATGCCGGTAACGGTCGTGCCCGCGGCCTCGCCCAAAGCGCCGGCGATGATCGTGCCGTTGGTGACCAAAGCCTCGGATTTAGCGTCGAGAAGTCCGTCGCGGTAGACGTCGAGGTAGAGCATGCCCGCCAACAGCAGCGCCAAGGCCATGACATTGATGGCCAGGATGCGCAGCGTCAGCGGCGACACGCGCCGCCGGGTTCGCGGTCGTGGGACGTCCGCCGATCTCATGCCTCGCGGTATCTGTAGCCGACGCCGTAAAGCGTCTCGATGCCGTCGAATTCCTGGTCCTCGCCGCGGAATTTCTTGCGCAGACGTTTGATGTGGCTGTCAACCGTCCGGTCGTCGACATAGATGTTGTCGTCGTAGGCCGCATCCATGAGTTGGTCGCGGCTTTTGACATGGCCCGGGCGTTGGGCCAAGGCTCGCAGTATGAGGAATTCGGTCACCGTCAACTGCACCGGTTGGTCCTTCCAGGTGCAGAGATGGCGTTCGGGATCGAGCACCAGATTACCCCGTACGATGGCGCTTTCGCCATCCGCCGCAGCACCTTCGCCGGCCCCCTCCGCCCGGCGCAATACGGCCCGGATGCGTTCGATCAGCAGGCGCTGGGAAAACGGTTTGCGGATGTAATCGTCGGCGCCCATTTTGAGGCCGAGTACTTCGTCGACCTCGTCATCCTTGGAGGTCAGGAAGATGGCCGGGACATCCGAGCTGCGCCGCAGCTTGGCCAGAAGCTCCATGCCGTCCATGCGCGGCATCTTGATGTCCAGGACCACGAGGTCGGCGGGTTTGCCGGAGATACCGCGCAGCGCCTCCGCCCCGTCACGGTATGTATCGACGCTGAACCCCTCGGCCTCCAGGGCCATCGTCACCGAGGCCAGGATATTGCGGTCATCGTCGACCAGAGCGATTTTCGTTGTTCCGTCCATGGGCGTTCCAGTCGCACTGCGGGCCAATTGCACGGCAGCCTTGTTGCTCCCGAATTCCGAATGGTGGGAAAAATGAAGGCGGAATCCGGCAAAAATGAGGCGTTTGTGAGTTTAAAGCACTTTTTGCCCGCGCGAAATATCGCGCCTCGCGCGCGCTCAATATCTTGACCTACAAGCGCGATATGTCGCGCTTGCTGATGACGTGAAAGCGCCAGCCCATCAGGATCGCCGCGCAGGTGACGCCGAAGAACATGCCCAACATCAGGCCGGGTGCGTCAAAGCCAAACGTAAAGGCGAACAGGGCCGCGATCGGCAGTCCGAAAACGTAAAAAGACGTCATATGCATGAAGACCGGCATCCAGACCTGACCGGCCCCGCGCAATGCGCCCATCAGAACGCCCTGCACACCGTCGAACACCAGCACGATGCCGGCCACCGCGATGGTCGGGGCGGCCACTGCGAGGACCGCTGTGTCGGAGGAATAGATACGGGCCAGCATCCCCGGCCAGCCGAGGAAGAGGACGGCGATGCCCGCCATGACCAATGCCGAGAGCCCGACCCCGGTCCAGCCGGCAGCCGCCATGCCGGGGCGATCCTTGCGGCCCACTGCATTGCCGACGCGGACCGCCGTCGCCACGCCGATGCCGATGGCGCACATGAAGGCCAGGGCGATCAGGTTCTGGGCGATCTGATAGCCGCCCAGCGCCGCCGTGCCGATATAGCCCGCCATCAGCACCAGGCCGGAGAAGGCGCTGGCCTCGATACCCTGGGCCAGGCCGAAGGGATAGCCGATGCGGCGCAATTTCCGGCCGACTTCGCGGCCCGCTGCCCGGCCTTGTCGTACGCCGTATACCCCGCTGTCGGTCATGGCGAAGGCATAGGCGATCAGGGCGGCCATGATCAACCAGCGCACAATGGACGAGGCGATCACGGCGCCTTCGGCGCCCATCGCCGGCGCGCCGAGATTACCGTAGATGAAGACCCAGTTGAGCCCGGCGTTGGCGACGTTGGCGATGACCATCACGATCATGCCGGCGCGCGGACGGCTGATACCCTCCAGAAAGAAGCTGGTACAGACCGCCATCATCATGCCGGGCATGCCCCAGGAGAACTGGCGCAACACGCCGCCGCCGCCTGCCGCAACTGCCGGATCCTGGCCGATGATCAGGAAGAACCATTCGCCGGCGAAACACAATCCGCCGATGATAATGCCGAGACCCAACGCGTGGATCATCGCCAGCCGCCAAATACCGCCGCAGGCCGCGTGGTCGCCGGCCCCGTGGGCCTGGGCAGTCAACACCGTCGTGCCGTAGAGCATACCGATACCAACCAGCATGAGGGTGATCTGCGGCGCCATGCCGATGCTGATGAAGGCCAATTGGTCCTGCCCGGCGTGGCCGGTCATGGCGATGTCAACCGCCGTCAGGACGAGCAATCCGGCGCGCGCGATGACGACCGGCCAGGCCAGCGCAATCGTCAGCATAATGTGCTGGCGCAGGGTTCTGGCGGCAGGCGGCGGCGCCGGCGGGGTGGCCACCTGACCAACCGGGGACGGGGAGTCGCTCATGGCTGGTGGGTATATCACGGCCCGGCAGCCGGTGTTAGAATTCCGGCGTCATGGCTGATGCGCGCGAAACGACGGGCTCGAGCGAGGCGGCAGGCGCCGTCCGGCAGCTGATTCGCGGCAGCGCGACGGCGGCCTTGTCGAGCCTGCTGCGCGACGGGTCACCGCACGGCTCGCTGGTGCTGAGCGCCTGCGGACTGGACGCGGCGCCGGTCCTGTTGATCTCGCACCTCGCCGTTCACACGCGAAACCTCAAGTCCGATCCCCGCGTGGCCTTGCTCTATGAGGACACGGGCGGTTTGGAAAATCCGCTGACCGGCCCACGCGCCACGATTATCGGCCGGGCCGAGCCGGTTGAGGACGAGCGCCTCGTGGAAAGATATTTGCGCCGCCACCCGAACGCGGCGATGTATGCCGAATTTAGCGATTTCGGCTTCCACCGCGTGGTTGTCGAATATGCTCACTACGTTGCCGGTTTCGGCAAGGTCGAACGCATCAAGGCGAGCGATCTGCTGCTTCAGGATGGCAGCCTCACGACCGAGCTTGCCCTGCGAGAGGCCGACATTCTCAGCCACATGAACGGCGATCACGCCGATGCGGTTGCCGATATCGCGGCCCTGGCGGGCGTCTCGGGCGCTTCCGACGAGCCTTGGGTGCTGGTCGGCTGCGATGCCGAGGGGATCGACCTGCGCCGCGGGGGCGATTTGGCGCGCTGCGAATTCGATGACGCCATGACCAGCGCCGACGATGCCCGAAGTGCCCTGGTCGGGCTCACCGACAAAGCGCGAAACGCTAAGACAAAGACGCTATAATAAGTTATCCACAGGCAAATCGCCGCAGTGGCAAAGAGTCGGTTGCGCGCCTAGTTACACCTCCTTAAAGTCCGTTTTTCGTACTTAAGATTTGCATCCTTGACGGAGACCCCCGTTGCAAAATACCGGCCCCCATCCATCGAGCTTCGGACTCGATAACCACGGCATTCACAATGTTGGCGTCGTGCACTGGAATCTATCAGTACCCGCGCTCTACGAAGAATCGATCCGGCGCCACGAAAGCATGTTGGCCCGGGGTGGGCCACTGGTGGTGCGGACCGGCCACCACACCGGACGCTCGGCAAACGATAAGTTCATCGTCGAGGAAGCGGAAACGCGCGACGACATCTGGTGGGGCGCCGTCAACAAACCGATATCGGAAGACCATTTCGAAAGCATCCGCCGCCGTATGCTGGCCTATCTCCAGGGCCGCGAACTGTTCGTCAAGGATTGCTGGGCGGGGGCCGATACCGCTTACCGCGTTGGCGTCCGGGTGGTCACGGAAAACGCCTGGCATTCGATGTTCACCCACAACATGTTCCTGCAGCCGACCGCAGCGGAGCACGAAAATTTCAAACCCGATTTCACGGTTCTGCACACCCCGCGCTTCCATGCGGTGCCGGAAGCCGACGGCACCAGCTCCGAGGTTTTCGTGCTGGTCAACTTCGCTAAGCGCCTGGTCCTTATCGGCGGCACCAGCTACGCCGGCGAAATCAAGAAATCGGTTTTCAGCATCTTAAATTTCCTGTTGCCCGCACAGGGCGTGCTGCCGATGCATTGCTCGGTCAACGTCGGCAAGGCGGACGATTCGGCGGTGTTCTTCGGACTTTCCGGCACCGGCAAGACGACGCTTTCCGCCGATCCCCACCGCACCCTGGTGGGTGACGACGAGCACGGCTGGTCCGACAACGGCGTATTCAACTTCGAGGGCGGCTGCTATGCCAAGGTCATCAAGCTGAGCGCCGAGGCCGAGCCGGAGATCTACGCCACCACGAGCCGCTACGGCACCGTCCTGGAGAACGTCATGATGTCCGCCGACGGGCGGGAACTGGATCTCGACGACGGCAGCCTGACGGAAAATACCCGCGCTTCCTATCCCCTCGACTTCATTCCCAACGCCTCCACCACCGGCACGGCCGGCCACCCCAAGAATGTCGTCATGCTGACCGCCGACGCCTTCGGCGTGCTGCCGCCGATCGCCAAGCTGACGCCCGAACAGGCGATGTACCACTTCCTCTCCGGCTATACGGCCAAGGTCGCGGGTACCGAAAAAGGGCTGGGCAACGAGCCGCAGGCCACGTTCTCGACCTGCTTCGGGGCGCCGTTCATGCCGCGCCACCCCACCGAGTACGCCAAGCTCCTGGGTGAAAAGATCGCGCGCCACGATGTCACCTGCTGGCTGGTCAATACCGGCTGGACCGGCGGCGCTTACGGTACCGGGCACCGCATGCCGATCAGCCACACCCGGACGCTGCTGAGCGCGGCGCTCGACGGCGGCCTGGCGGGCGTACCGGTGCGCCAGGACCCGAGCTTCGGCCTCTACGTGCCGGAAACCTGCGAGGGCGTGCCGACGGATGTTCTGACGCCACGGGAAACCTGGTCGGACAAGGAAGCCTACGACAGCACCGCCAGCGATCTCGTGGGCCGTTTCAGCGCCAATTTCGAACAGTTCAGCGCGCACGTCGAAAACGACGTCCAGGCGGCGGCCCCCCGGGCGGCGTGACCGGCCGAGTTACATCAATCTTTCAAAGTTGGGCCGGTTCCCCATGGAATCGGCCCTTTTTTTTGGTTAGTATGTAGGTTGAACGAGAAAAGCTATGCCGACGGCGACAAGGGAATATTAACCAATTTAA
>CAZGTM010000027.1:0-49239 GCA_964528595.1 uncultured Rhodospirillaceae bacterium | reverse complement strand
GGCCGCGGCCGGTCTGCCGCAACTGGTCGCAACCGATCGCGCCGATTATGTCTCCCGGGCGTGCCAATTGGCGGCTGTGCCGGGCGCGTTGGCCGCCCTTCGCCGGCAAGTATTACAAAACCATAATTCCGCACCTTTGTTCGACACCGCCCTTTTCACCCGAAATCTCGAGGCGGCGCTGCTGGACCTCTGGACGCGGGCGGTTGATAATCGACCGTCTTTGCAGGGAGACGCCGAAACCGATGTTTGAAGTGCTGCGCAGACTGGCGGTCCGGCCGGTGCTGGCATTCGAAATGCTGGCGGCGTCGCTGTTCGCCAACATACTGGCCCTGGCGACGCCGATATTCGTCATCCAGGTGCTGAACCGCTACGTTGCCCATGGCGTCGATTCGACGCTCGCGACATTGACCGGCGGGGCGGTCATCGCGATCTTGCTCGAGTTCGGTTTCCGGCGCGTCCGGTTGCGCTTCGCCGAAGCCGTCAACGCGCGGCCCGACGAAGCCCTGTCGCTGGATACCTATGGCGTGCTGACCGGGGCCAAGGCCGCCGCCATGGACATGCTGCCGCCGGGCCTGAGGCGCGAGGTGCTGGCCGGCGGCGATACCATCCGCCAGGCCTTTTCCGCGCCCCACCTCTGCACCCTGATGGACGTACCCTTCGCCCTGTTGTTCCTCGGCGCCCTGTTTCTGTTGCATCCCGTTCTCGCCATCGTCGCGGCCGGTTTCGTCGCCGCCGTTTTCCTTGCGGTGTTGTTCGCCATGGCCTCGATGCGCGGTTTGACCAAGGGCATGTCCCAGGCCGGCGGGCGCCGGGGCGTTCTGATCGATTCGGCTATCGACGCAGCCGATGCCGTGCGCGTGTTCAACGCCGCCGATTTCCTCCGCCGCCGCTGGGCGCTGGGCGTGCGCGCCCTGGACGGTCTCAAGCGCCGGATCGGCAGCCGGCAAAACGCCATCCAGGGTCTGATCCAAAGCGCCCAAGCCCTGATGACCATTGTCATGATCAGCCTCGCCGCTATGCTCGTCGTACGCGGCGAGTTGGACGTCGGCACCATGATCGGCGCCAACATTCTCGCCATGCGCGCCCTCGTTCCCTTGGCCAGCCTGGCGCAGATGACCGAGGGCTGGGCCCGGGCGCGCCAGGCCCGCGACATGTTCACCGAGTTTGCGCGGCTGCCCCGGGAACGTGAGGACGGCACGGCGATTGGAGATTATTCTGGGCGGCTTACGCTGAAGGATGTGTCCTTTGCCTATCCGGGCTCGCAGGCGCCCCTGTTCGAACAACTCGACTTCGAACTTCAGCCGGGCCGGGTGCTGGTCGTGACCGGCGCCAACGGCAGCGGCAAAACCACGTTGGCGCGGCTTCTGGTCGGGTTGCTGGAGCCGGGCCGCGGCCACGTGCTGGTCGACGGCGTCGATCTCGCCCAAATCGCGCCCGTCTGGTGGCGCCGGCAAATCGTCTATCTGCCGCAGGAGCCGAAATTTCTCGGCGCGACCCTGCGGGAGAATTTCCAAGCCTTCAGGGAAGATCTCGATGCGGCGGCTATCCACGCCCTGCTCGGCCGTGTCGGATTGGGCGAGTTTGTCGACCGCCACGCTGCGGGCCTGGATATGCCGTTGCTGAACGGCGGGTCCAATCTGTCGCTCGGCATGCGCCGCCGCCTGGCGCTGGCGCGGGGACTGGCCCACGACGGCAAGCTGGTAATCCTGGACGAGCCGACCGAGGGACTGGATGCCGAGGGGGCGGCGCACGTCTACGGCGTCATGAACCAGCTTGCCGCGGAAGGTCATACCATCATCGCCTTTTCCCATGACGCCCAGATCATCCGCGGCGCGCATCACCTCCTCGATCTCAACGAAAAACCGGTGCCGAAATTCTCGACCCTGACGCAAGCCCCGCCGCCGCGGGCCGCCAACCTGCCGGAGGCCGGACAATGACCGGCCCTCAGCCGCAGACGGAGGCCGGCCAATATGGCGCGGGCGCGGCCAGCCATCTTCTTCTGGCACTTTGTCTGTTGGCTGTGGCGGCATTTGCCGCCTGGAGCTATTTCGGCCGGCTGGATGTCGTCAGCGACGCGGTCGGCGAGGTCGTGCCGTCGTCCCAGGTTAAGGCGATCCAGCATCTGGAGGGCGGCATCGTCCGGGAAATTCTGGTCCGTGAAGGGGATCGGGTAAAATCGGGCCAGGCGCTGGTTGTGCTGGAACAAACCGCCTCCGATGCCGACGTTCAAGAACTCGTGGTGCGCATGACTGCGCTGCGCGTCGACGTGGCCCGCCTTGAAGCCGAACTGTCGGGCGCCAAGCGCATCAATTTCCGCAAGGACTTCGCGGCCTCCCACAAGGCCCTGGTGGATGAGGCGCGCAAGCGCTTCAAGACGCGCATCAGCCGCATCGACAACGAGATCGCCGCCCAACGCCAACTGATCACCCAGCGCCGGGAGGAGGTGCGGGAGATCAGCGCCCGTATCGACAAGCGGCGCAAAAGCCTCGTGCTGTTGAAGGAGCAGATCGCCATCAGCGAGGAGCTGATGAAGGAGGATCTGACCAACCGCATGCTGCACCTCAACCTCCTGAAGGAGGAAACCTCGCTGGTCGGCGGCGTGGCGGAGGACGAGGCGGCGTTGAAACGGGTCGAGGCGGGGGTGTCGGAGGCGCGCGCCCAGACTTCCGCGCTGCGGCATCAGTTCAACGAAACCGTCCGCCAGGAATTGGACACCAAGCGCCGTTCGCTCGACGAGTTTGCCGAGCGCATGTCGAAGCTCCAGGACAACCTCGCCCGCACTACCTTGCGGTCACCGGTCGACGGCGTGGTCAAATCGCTCCACGTCGCCACCGTGGGCGGCGTGGTGCGCCCCGGCGACGACGTGGTCGACGTCGTCCCCGCCGGGGACCGCCTGGTGATCGAGGCCAAGCTGCCGGCCCAGGATGTCGGTTACGTGGCGCCGGGTCAGCTGGCCAAGGTGACGCTGGCCTCCGCCGACGCCATACGCTTCGGACGCATCGAGGGTCGGGTCGCCCATATCAGCCCCGACACCCTGACGACCGAGGACAACGTCCCCTACTACAAGGTCAGGGTTGAAACGGCAGTGGACTACTTCGAACGGCGCGGCGCGCGATATTCCCTGGTGCCGGGCGTCCAGGTGATCTGCAGTATCCAGACGGGCAAGCGCTCGGTGCTGGAATACCTGCTGGACCCCTTCCTCGGCGCTTTCCAATCCGCCATGCAGGAGCGTTAAGACCTATTGCGCCGGGCCGCGCGGCTTAGGCCAGGTCGGTGCGAAAGCGTTCGGTCTGCGCCGCCCGCTCGGCGGGCGGTGTTTCGAGCCACAGTTCGATACGGTTCAGGATGTCTTCCAGCGAGGCCTGCTTGGTCAGATAATCGGCGCCGCCGGCGGCAAATGCCTTGGTAACGGTGTCTCGATCGTCGAGCGCCGAGACAAACACGATGGGAACGCCCTCGCCGAAGCGTTCACGGATCATGCCACAGCCTTTGATGCCGTCGATCTCGGGCATCATGATATCGGTCAGGATGATGTCCGGGAGGGACTCTTCGAGCGCCTTGAGCGCTTCTTCCACGCCCGAGGCGGACGTCACGACATAGCCCTTGGCGGTCATCATGTCGCCGTAGAGCCTGCTCAACATGTTCTCGTCTTCGATCAGAAGAATGGATTCGCCACTCATGTCAGCCCCTAAGTATTACCCCCAAAAAGTGCGGTGAAGGATACCGCCCTCGCCCCCTTGGCTGCCGGCGACCTATTCATCCTTCTCCGCGACGCCGGCCTCCGCAAAGGTCGACATCCCGTTATGCGCGGCCAGTGCGGACCTGACGATCCCCAGCGCGACCGCCGCGCCCGACGCTTCGCCCAAGCGCATGTTTAAATCCAAAAGCGGCTCCTTGTTCAGAGCCGCCAACAGGCGCTTGTGCCCCGGTTCTTGCGAAACATGCCCGACTAATGTGTGCTCTAGGCCGCCGTCAATCAATCGAAAAATAGGCGCTACCGCGGCGGTCGCCACATAGCCGTCCAGGATGACGGGAATGCGACGGATCCGGGCGCCCAGTACGGCGCCGGCCATGGCCGCCAGCTCCCGGCCGCCGACGCGGCGCAGGATCTCCAGCGGGTCGGCCAGAGCGTCGCCGTGGCGTTCCAGAGCCCGGTCGACGACGTCCGCCTTGAGGCGCAGGCCGGCATCGTCGACACCCGTGCCGCGTCCCACCCAGTCGGCGCCACTGCCGCCGAACAGGGCGCAGGAGACCGCCGCCGCCGCCGTCGTGTTGCCGATGCCCATTTCGCCGATGCAGAGGATATCGGTCTCGGCGGAAAGCGCAGATATGCCCGCCGCCAGGGCGGCCGTAAATTCGGCCTCGGTCATGGCCGGCCCCTCGGTGAAATCTGCGGTCGGCCGGTCAAGCTCCAGCGGCACGACGTCGAGCCGGGCGCCGTTCGCCTCGCTGAGCTGATTGATGGCGGCGCCGCCGTGGCTAAAATTGGCGACCATCTGCACGGTCACCTCGGCCGGAAAAGCCGACACGCCCTGGGCGGTGACGCCGTGGTTGCCGGCAAAGACGCAAACCTGTGCGTGATCGGCGCTGGGCGGGTGTTTGCCTTGCCAGGCCGCCAGCCAGACGGCGATGTCCTCCAGACGGCCGAGCGCGCCGGCCGGTTTGGTCAGTTGGGCGTCGCGCTCGCGGGTCCGCTCGGCGGCGGCCGTATCCGCGCCGGGTACCTGCCGCGCCAGAGCGCGGATGTCGTCAAGTCCGGAAAGCTGTTCAGCCAAAGTCATGGGGTCGAGCATGGGGGGGTCCTTTGAAATTCGAATATTTCTAAACAAATGAAGGTCTGTATGTAGGCTGATAACTGTCCTATAACCGACGCCTCAAGACCAGCATTTTGTCGTGTTGGGGACCGAATTACGGGCGAAAAGTGACGGAAAGCGAACGACGCGGGAACGACGGGCCCGACGAGGGCCTCAATCGGAATTTGCTTGCCGATATCAGGCTGTCGGCGGCCTTTCTGACGCGTCTGCCGATATCGCTGCCGCCCGGCACGCCCAGCCACGCGCTAGCCTCCGCCATGCGGGTTTTTCCCGTCGTCGGGGCCGGCGTCGGCCTGGCCGGTGGGGTGGTCTTTGCCCTCACGGTTTCGCTCGGCCTGCCCTGGTGGTTGGCCGCAACCGCCGCGCTGGCCGCCACCATACTCATCACCGGCGCCTTGCACGAAGACGCTCTGGCGGATGTTGCGGATGGTTTAGGTGGGGGCCGCGATCGCGATACCAAGCTTCACATAATGCGGGATTCGCGGGTCGGCACTTATGGCGTTCTCGCCCTGGTCATCGCCGTCCTCGCCCGCGTCGCCGTGCTTGCGGCCCTGGAGAATACCGGCCTGGTCATGGCCCTCCTGATTGCGGCTGGCGCCGCCTCGAGAAGCGTGATGCCCGCCGTCATGCATTTTCTCGAACCGGCTCGCACGGACGGCCTAGCCGCCGGGGCGGGCAGGCCGGACCGCCACACGGTCCTATGGGCCGCCGCTCTGGCCGCCGCGGCGGCGATCGTCCTACTGGGATTTGCCCCGGCGATCGCCTGTCTGGCGGCGGCGGCAGCGGCGGCTTGGGGCATGGCCCGGCTGGCGAAGGCGCAGGTCGGCGGCTACACCGGCGACATCGTCGGCGCCTGCGGTCTGCTGGCGGAAATCGCTTTCATGGCGGCGGGCTCGGCGCTCCTCGTCGCTGCCTAAACGCGGGCATTTAGCCCTTTCCGGCACTTGTCGGCGTCAGAGCGAAAGCCTATAATTCCCGGAGTTTCGGCCTTCGGGCGGTGTATGCGTGATCAGGGAGTAAGTCGAACCATGACCCAACAAAGCAAGCAGGCCAAAGCAGTGGCGCAGGCGCGGACGACCGACCAGGCCGTTCCCGGTGTTCGGACCCAAGCTCTCGCTCCGGCCTTCTTGGCGGCTCTCTTGGGCACCTTCATCATATTCGGCGTTGGTTTCGTCAACGCCGCTGCGGTGCACGACGCGGCGCACGATACCCGCCACGCGGCATCGTTTCCCTGCCACTAGGCTAATTCCATGATCTTACTGCGGCGTGTCGTTTTCAGCGCGGCGTTGGCCGGCGTCCTCGCCGGCCTTCTTCTCTATGCGGTTCAGGCGGTGTTCGTGGTACCCCTGATCCTGCAAGCCGAAAATTATGAAAACGCCGAACCAGCGCAGCAAACCCAGCCGGCCGACGACGGCCACAGCCATAGCCACGCGCCCGCGGACGATCACGCTTCGGGGCTCGACCGCCGGTCGCTGCTGACGGCGGCGGCGGATGCCCTGACGGGCGTCGGTTTCGGCCTTTTGCTGGTCGCCGGCTTCGCCTTGCGGGGCGGCGTCGACTGGCGGCGCGGACTGGCCTGGGGCGTGGCCGGGTTCATGGCCTTCAATCTGGCGCCGGCCTTGGGCTTGCCGCCAGAGCTGCCCGGCGATTTCGCCGCTCCCCTGGCCGACCGGCAATTCTGGTGGCTGTTCGCCGCCGTCGCCACGGCGGGCGGGTTGGCGCTGGCCGCCTTCGCCCAAAGCTGGCCGTGGCGGGCAGCCGGCCTGGTATTGATTGCGCTGCCGCATATTGTCGGCGCCCCCAGCCCCGAGGAACACGGCGGCCTGGCGCCCGACGACCTGCGCTGGAGCTTTCAGATCGCCGCCCTGGCCACGATGGCCCTGTTTTGGGTGGTGCTGGGCGGGCTCGCCGGATATTTCTACCGCCGTTTCGAAAGCGCCTAGGCGCCTCCGGCTAATCCTGCCGGTCCACCAAATGAATGAATGATCCGGCGACGGAGCCGCTGACGAGGCCCGTCTGGCCGAGCTCCGTGCCGCGCGCATCCTGCGCCTCGAACAAGGGGTCGTTTTTCGTGAAATCTTCGGAGACAACCGTGGCGTAGTGGAATTCGTGGCCCCGGTAGGCCATTGCAGCCTGTCCCAAAACACAGTCCGAGCTGGTTGACACCGTCCGGTAGCCAAGGTGGAGCTGCCGTTCGGCGAAGGAGGTTTTCAGGGCCAACAATCCGGCCATGCGGTGGGCAATACCGTCGGCATCGGTCAATTCCTCGCCCAGCACCATGTAGCCACCGCACTCACCGAATATTTTGGCCTGCCGGTTGGCGGCTTGTCTCAGGCCGTCGAGAAATTCTCCGTTCGCCGCCAGCCGTCCGGCGTGAAGCTCGGGGTAGCCGCCGGGCAGGTAGACGGCGTCTGCCGCCTTGTCGGGGCGTTCGTCGGCGAGCGGCGAGAAGAAATTGATGTCGGCGCCCGCCCGTCGCCAGCCGTCGAGGACGGCGGGATAGGCAAAGGCAAAGGCATCGTCCCGCGCCACCGCAATCACCTGCCCCAAGGGCGGTAATGGCGGCGAAACCGGCGGGGTCTTCCCACCGGCGAGCGGCTTGGCGATGCGCAAAAGTGCTGCCGTATCGATATGGGCGCCGGCCACGTCGGCTGCCGCATCCAGCCGGGCGTCGAGGTCGTCGTGCTCGCCGGCCTGGACCAGGCCGAGGTGCCGCTCCGGCAGCACCAGGCGTTCGTCGCGCGGTAGGTAACCCAATACGGCAATGTCCATATCGGCGCAGGCGGCGGCCAGCGTCAGGCGGTGCCCCTCGCCGCCGACCCGGTTGAATATAACGCCCGCCACCTCGACACCCTCGCGGTGATTGGCGAAGCCTTCGATCACCGCGGCGGCGGATGCCGCCTGGCCTTTCACGTCGACCACCAGCACCACCGGCAGGCCCGTCTCGGCGGCGATGTCGGCGGTTGACCCGCTGCCGTCGGGCGCACCGTCGAACAAGCCCATCACCCCCTCGCCGATGACGTGGGCGGCGCCGGCGGCCGTCTCGTCCAGTACATGGGTCCGCGTTTCCCGGCGCATGGCCCAACCATCGACGTTGCGGCAAACCGACGACCCGGCGGCGCTGTGGAAGGCGGGATCGATGTAGTCCGGCCCGACCTTGAAGGAATGGACCTCGACGCCCGCGCGGCGGAAATGGCGCAGCAGGGCGAGCGTCGTGACCGTCTTGCCGCTGCCGGATGAGGGCGCGGCGATGATCAATCCGGTGGGCGGTGAACGGTCGGGTTCGGACATGGCCTCAGTTTATACGGCGTCCCCCGTCCGGGGGATACGCTTTTACCCAACCCGGCCAGCGAATGTTCTAAGATCGCCGCCATGACGGACACGCCCGACAAACCCCTGCGCCGCGGCTGGACCACCGGCGCCTGCGCCACGGCCGCCGCCAAGGCCGCCTATCAGGCGTTGCTGACGGGCGATTTCCCCGACCCCGTGGTCATTACTCTGCCGGGGGGCCAGCAGCCGGCGTTCGCGCTGGCCCGCGAGGATCGCACCGCCGGATCGGCCAGCGCCGCCGTGATCAAGGATGCCGGCGACGACCCCGACGTGACCCACATGGCGGAGATCGAGGCCGCCGTCGCGTCCGGCAAGGTGGGCAGCGGCATAACTTTCAAGGCCGGACCCGGCGTCGGCACGGTGACGCTGCCGGGTCTGCCGCTGGAGGTCGGTGAGCCCGCCATCAACCCGGTGCCGCGCCGCATGATCGCCGAAGCTCTGGAAGAGGTCGCGCTCGCCCATGACGGCAGCCCGGATATAGAGGTGACGGTTTCCGTAGCCGGCGGCGAGGCGCTTGCCGAGCAGACCTGGAACCCGCGCTTGGGCATCCTCGGCGGCATTTCCATCCTCGGTACCACCGGTATCGTGGTGCCTTTTTCCTGCGCGGCCTGGATCCACTCGATCCACCGCGGCATCGACGTCGCCCGGGCGGTCGGCCACCAACACATCGCGGCGGCGACGGGGCGGACGTCGGAGGCGGGCTTGCGGCAGATCCACGAATTGCCGGACACGGCGATGATCGACATGGGCGATTTCGCCGGCGGCATGCTGAAGTACCTGCGCGACCATCCCCTGCCGCGCCTCACCATCGGCGGCGGTTTTGCCAAGCTCGCCAAACTGGCGGCCGGGGCGCTGGATTTGCATTCGTCGCGCAGCCAGGTCGATACCAACTGGCTGGCCGCTGCGGTGGCCGAACTTGGCGGCGGGGTGGATGCCGTTGAGGCGGTGCGCGGCGCCAACACGGCCAAGGAGGCGCAGGAGATCGCCGACCGTCATGGCCTCGACCTTGCCGCCGTCGTGGCCAAGCAGGCGCGGGAAACGGCGCTGGCGACGCTTAGCGGCGGCACCGAGGTTGAGGTCATCGTTTTCGACCGGACGGGCGGGATGATTGGGCTCGCCGGAGGTTCGGGGTCGTGAGGCTCCTGATTCTCGGCGGCACGGCGGAAGCTGCCGCCATCGCGGAACAAGCCGTCGCGCGGTCCGGCGTGGAGGTTATCACCTCCCTGGCGGGGCGCACGCGCGCGCCGCGCCGCGTTCCCGGCGAACAACGCATTGGCGGTTTCGGCGGACCCGAGGCCATGGCCGGTTATCTGCGGGACGAACGCATCGATGTCCTGGTCGACGCCACGCATCCCTTCGCGGTCAACATCTCGGCCAACGCGGCGGCGGCCTGCGACGCCGCCGGCGTTCCCCGGCTCATGCTGGTTCGGCCACCCTGGCAGCCCGGCCCGGACGATAACTGGATTGGCGTGGCGGACGGTCCCGCCGCCGCCGCCGAAATTGCCGCGCGGGGCTTTCGCCGCGCCTTTCTCGCCACCGGACGACAGGAGCTTCCGGCCTTCGCCGGCCTGGCCGACATTTGGTTGTTGGTGCGGCTGGTCGATGCGCCGTCCGAGGCGCTGCCACTGGTGAATTACGACGTGGTGACGGGACGCGGACCCTTTGTCGAAGACGAAGAGCACGCCATGCTGTCGCGCCACGGCATCGACGTCATCGTCGCCAAGAACGCCGGCGGCGCGGGCAGCTGGCCCAAGATGGCGGCGGCCCGGCGTCTCGGCATCCCGGTCGTGATGATCGAGCGGGCAGAGACGCAAGCGGGTGAGACCGTCCAAACGGTGGCGGACGTGATGGCCTGGTTAGAGCGTTTTCCGTTTTAACGGAAACGCCGCGTCTCATATTTTCCTTGCAACACAATGTGTTAACGGGCCTCAGTGTTTCAAGCAAAACTTGAAACACCTTAGCTGTTCTTGTGGCGCAATAGGTGCGCGTGGTCCGGCGCGTAGAGCCGGCTTTCCTCGAAACTGTCCTCGCCCAGCACCTGGCCCACCATCACCAGCGCCGTCCGCGTGATCTTGGCGGCGCGGCATTTCTCGCGGATATCCGACAAGGTGCCGGTGATGATCTGCTGGTCCGGCCAGCTGGCGCGGTAGATCACCGCCACCGGACAGTCGGCGCCGTAATGGGGGATCAGGTCGGCGGTGACCTGCTTGAGGTTACGAACCGAGAGATGCACCGCAAGCGTTGCGCCCGCCCGGCCCAGCTCGGCCAATTCCTCGCCTTCCGGCATGGCGGAGCTTTTCATGGCGGTGCGCGTCAGGATGACGGTCTGGCTGATGCCCGGCAGCGTGAGTTCCTTCCCCAATGCCGCTGCCGCCGCCGCGAACGCCGGCACGCCGGGCGTGATGGTGTAGGGAATGTCCAAGCCGTCGAGCCGGCGCATCTGTTCGGCGATGGCGCCGTAAAGCGAGGGATCGCCGGAATGCACGCGCGCGACATCGAGGCCTTTGTCGTGCGCCGCCGCCATCTCGGCCAGGATTTCATCCAGGTTCAGGGGCGCGGTGTCGATCACCCGGGCATCGTCGGGCGCCGCCGCCACGACTTCTTCCGGCACCAACGATCCGGCGTAGAGCACGACGGGCGCGGCCTCGATCAGGCGAAGTCCGCGCACCGTGATGAGGTCGGGCGCACCGGGACCGGCGCCGATGAAGTGCACGGTCATGACGAGGCCTCCGGCGTGTTCGCATCCATCTTCTTGGCGTAGCCGCGCGGCGTGTAAATCCAGGCGCCGCCGCCGTGATCGATGCGCCGCGTCGTCGTGGAACCCACCAGCACCACCGTCAGCATGTCGACATCGGCGGGATCGAGCGCGCCCAGCGTGGTGTGGCGCAAACCCTCGCTCGGCCGTCCCAGGTTGCGGGCCAGCATAACGGGCGTTTCGGCGGGGCGGTGCGTTAGGAGAATATCGCGGGCCTCGGCCAATTGCGTAGTGCGGCGCTTGCTGACGGGATTGTAGAAGGCGATGACGAAATCGCCGCCGGCGGCGGCCTCGACGCGCGTACGGATGACCTCCCACGGCGTCAGCAGGTCGGACAGCGAGATGGCGCAGAAATCATGACCCAGCGGCGCGCCGGCGCGGGCCGCCGCCGTCTGCAGGGCGGAGACGCCAGGCACCACGGTAATGTCGAGGCGCGTCCAGTCGGGCCGGGTTTCGTATTCCCGGTCGATCAGTTCATAGGTCGGCGAGGCCATGGCGTAGATACCGGCGTCGCCCGAGCAGATCAAAGCCACGTCGCGGCCCTCGGCGGCGAGGTCGAGGGCCGCGCGAACGCGGGCCTCTTCCTCGCCGAGCTCGAAATCGTGACGCCGTTTGCCGGCGGCGGCCGGGCCCAGCAGATCGAGATAGAGGCTGTAGCCGATCAAGTCGCCCGCCGCGGCTACCGCAGCGTCGGCTTCGGGCGTGCGCATGGCGGCATCGCCGGGACCGATACCCACGAGGGTTAAGCGCCCGCGGGCGCGGCCGGCGTTGGCCGGGTCGATGATGGCCGACGACCGCGCCACGGCGCAGGTGGCCCGCGCGCTCTTGTGCTTTTCGACGATCAATTCGCTGTCGGCGCCGGCGGCCGCCAGGGCCGCCCCTTCCGATACGCCGTGGCAGCCGACCTCCGCGAAGACGATGTCGGAGAGGTTGGCGAGGCGCGGTGTCTCGGCCTCCAGCGCAGCGGCGTCGAAGAAGCGCGCCGGGACGCCGAGCTCGGCAGCGGCGGCATGGACCGCCGGTTCATCCGACTTGAGATCGAGCGAGACGATGCAAGCGATCGATTTGAACGCGAGACCGGCGCCGGCCAGCGTGTCATGCACCAGCTTGGTCACTTCATCCGCCGACGCACCGCGTTCGCAGCCGACGCCAACGGCCAGGGTGGCGGGGTGCAGGACCACGCCCGATTTTGTTGCCGCCGTCCGATCGGTGATGTGGACGCTGGTGTCGCCTTCATCGCCGAACGCCGAGGCGCCGTTCAGCCAGGCGGCATCGACGCCGGGGCAGTCGTTCGTCAGGGCGACCGGCTCGCCCGCCAGCAGCGCGGCGGTAACCGCCTTGGCCGAACGCCGCTCGGCGATGCGCCAGCCGGCCGGCGGCTCGTCCAGGGCGAAGCCCAGGCGGTTGTCGCCCGCCGTCGTGATGACGGCGTCGGCGCCCAGGGCATCGGCGATGTGGCCGGCCATCTCGTTGCCGCCGCCATGGCCGCCCAGCAGGGGCACGACATGGGCCGCGTCTTCCGTTACCGCAATCACCGGCGGTTCCGCCGTCTTATCGTTGAGATGAGGCGCCAGCAGGCGGATCAGAATACCGGCGGCGCAGACGCCGACGATGGGCGTGCCGGCCTCGAAGAGTTCCTGAAGGTGCGCGCCCGTTTCGGAAAATTCGAGATCGGCGTCCCGGGTGCGGCCGGAGAGCCCGTGGACGCAGCTGCCCGGCAGGGCGGCGGCAACGCGGCGCGCCGTCTCCAGGCCGCGCGTCGTAAGCGCGATGACGGCGGGCGCTGCACTCATGCGCCGACCCCATTCCTGCCGATTTCGCTGACCCAAGCCTCGCCGCGGCGGTGCACCAGGATCATCGAGAAATAGGGGGCGGCGTCGCCCTCCACTTCGTCAAGCGGCATCGACTGCTGGTTGGCCATGGTGGCGCGTTCGACGTAGCGGGCGCGGCCGGTCAGGCCGAGGCGCTCGATCACACCCCTGATCTTGCCGAGATGGCGGCCGACCTTGATGATTGCCGCGGCGTCGGCGGCGCGCAGCTTGGCTTCCAGTTCATCCTCGGCCAAGGGGCCGGGGATGACGCTCAAGACGTCGTTGAGCGCGGCCAGCGGCGAGTGCGTGACGGCGGCGCAGGCCGTCAACGACGAGACGCCCGGTATGACCTCGACTTGGTGATCCGCCGCCAGCCGGCCGAAGAGATACATGAACGAGCCGTAGAAGAAGGGATCACCCTCGCAGATGCAGGCGACGTCGCGGCCGGCCTCGAGATGCTCGGAGATTTCCCGGGCGGCCTCGTCGTAAACCGATTCGGCGGGGAAATGGCCGGGAGTCATGGGGATGCGGATGGGCACTTCGGTTTGACCGCCGGGCAGGTGCTCGGCGACGATGCTGCGGGCCAAGCTGTCGCCGTCGTCCGGTGCGGGCCAGGCGATCACCGGGCAGTCGCGCAAAAGACGCAACGCCTTAAGCGTGATGAGTTCGGGATCGCCGGGCCCGATGCCCAGGCCGTAAAGGGTACCACTCATGTTCGTTCCGCTTTCCTCAAGCTGATTTGGTCACGCTCCATTGCGTGACCGGCGCGAGCGCGCGCCACATGTTGAAATCGCCGCGGGGCTCGGCACGGGAGATCTCCAGACGCCGCAATTCCCCGCCGAATTGATTGTGCAGCGCCAGCACGCGGGCTTCGCCTTCCGCCGTGACGACGTTGGCCGTCAGCCGTCCGCCAGGCGGCAGGGCCTGCCAGGCGGCGTCGAAAACACCGTCCGTCGCGATGCCGCCGCCGATGAACACGGCGTCCGGCTGCCCCAGATCGGCCAAGGCCTCGGGGGCTGCGCCGATCACCAATTCCAGTTTGGGCGTTCCCAAAGCGGCGGAGTTCTCGGCGATGAGGCCGGCCCGTGCCTTGCTCCGTTCGATGGCGACGGCCGCACCGTGCTCCGAAGCGCGCATCCATTCGATGGCGATGGAGCCGCAGCCCGCCCCGATATCCCACAGGGTTTCGCCGGGTTTGGGTTGCAAGGCGGCCAGCGTCATGGCGCGGACTTCGCGTTTGGTCAGTTGGCCGTCATGGCGAAAGGCCTCGTCGGGTAGGCCGGGAGACCGGCTGTAGGCTTTGGCGCCGTCGTCGGCGACGCAGTGAATGCCAACGGAGACGAAATCGTCGGTTGGTTCGTCCGGCCAATCGGCGGCGGTCGCGTCGACGCGTACTTCATTGGGCCCGCCCATGCGGCAGAGCGCCGTCATGGCGCTGCCGCCGTACCCGAGCTTGACGAGTTCGGCGGCGATTTCGCGCGGGCTCCGGCCGTCGCGGCAAAGCACCACAAGACGCGCGCCCGGTCTCAGGTGCCCGTTGACCGTTTCGACCGGGCGGCCGTGTACGGTGAGGCAGGCCGTCTCCGCCTGGGGCCAAACCAGGCGGGCGCAGGCCATGTCGAAAGCCGACGATCCCGGGATGACGGTCATCTCCTCGGGCTTGAAACGCGCACTCAGCTTGACGCCGACGCCGTACCACATGGGATTTCCCGTCGCCAGAACCGCGACCTGGCGGCCGGCGGCGCCGTGTTTGGCCAGGTCGTCAAAGAGATCCTCCAAGGGCGTCGGCCAGGCCAGAAGATCGTGCGTCTGTTTCGGCATCATCGCCAGATGGCGGTCCCCGCCGGCGACGATATCGGCGGCATCCAGCAGGGCCCGCGCCGAGGCGGATAGACCCTCAAGCCCGTCCTCGCCGATGCCGATCACGGAGAGCCAGGGGGATTGCGTCATTGATCGTCCTCGCTGGTTGCGGCGACCGCGTTGACGGCCGCTGCCGCCATGGCGCTGCCTCCGCGCCGGCCCTTCAAGGTGATGAAGGGAATGCCGAGTTCGGCGTCGATCAGCGCCTGCTTGCTTTCCGCCGCGCCGACGAAGCCTACCGGAAAAGCCAGAATGGCGGCCGGGCGGCAAGCGCCGCCGTCCAACAGCTCGAGCAGACGGAACAGCGCCGTCGGCGCGTTGCCGATCGCTACCACGGCGCCTGAGAGCGGCCCCATCCAGAGATCGACCGCGGCGGCCGAGCGCGTGGTGCCCAGCATGGCGGCCTGATCGGCGATGGAGGGTGTGTCCAAAGTACAGATCACTTCGTTATCGGCGGGCAGGCGGCGGCCGATGATGCCGTCCGCCACCATGCGGCAATCCGCCAGCACGGGCGCGCCGTCGGCCAGAGCGCGGGCTGCCGCCCCGGCGACGTCGCCCGACCAGGCGAGGTCGCCGACGATGTCCGGCATGCCGCAGGCGTGCACCAGGCGCAGCACCAGCCGGGCCAGGTCGTCGGGCAATCCTTCGGTATCGGTCTCCGCCCGCACGATCTCGAACGAGCGGCGGTAGATCGCCGCCGGATCGCGCAGATAAAAGTATGTCTTGTCGGCTCCCACGTCCCGCCTTCAGCTCTCGCCGTCGTGATGATGGTGACCGTGTCCGTGGCCGTGATGATGGTGGCCGTGGCTGTGGTCGCCGTCGGTGCCGATGCCCTGGACGTGGTGGTGGTGGCCGACCTGCGGCGCGCCGTGCTCGGCCTCGAAGCCCACCAGCTGTTCGCGGTACTTGCAGAGCTGGCAGTTCATGTTGGGGTTGCCTTCGATGATCTCGTTCATGCGCTCGATGAAGGTGTCCAGCACCTGCGGATGATCGTTCAGGTAGCCCGCCTTGATGACGTCGATATCCGGATACCTTGCGTTGGCGACATCGGCGGCATCGTAGATGCGCGTGACCAGAATGCCGGAAAACAGGAAGTAGGGGAAAACCACGATGCGCTTGAAGCCGAGCTTGGCGGCATAATCGAGGCCGTCCGCGATCAACGGCACCGCGACGCCCGAATAACTGGTTTCCGCCCAACCCAGATTGAGCCCCTCCCACAGAAAGCGCGTGATCTTGCAGACGTTGGAGTTGGCGTCCGGGTCGGAGGCGCCGCGCCCGACCACCATCAAAAGGGTCTCCTCGCGGCCGATCTCCTGGCGCTTGTCGGCCTCGGCGATGGCGTCCTCGATGCGGGCGGCGGCGGCGTTGACAAGCTTCAGGCTGACGGCCAGTTCACGCGCGAAATGCAGCTCGACATCGGGGTTGTCGCGGCTGAACTCGTTCAGGACGGACGGGATGTCGTTCTTGACGTGGGCGGCGGCGAACAGCATACCCGGCAGGGCAAAGATCCGCTTGCAGCCTTTGGCGACAAGTTTGTCCAGGCCCTCGCGGATGATCGGTAGGGCGAACTCCAGGAAGCCGTGTTCGACTTCATAGTCAGGCAGCAGCTCACGCAGGCGCACGGCGAGGTTTTCAAACTCCGCCACAGCGGTATCGTCGCGGCTGCCGTGGCCGCAGATCATGACGCCGGTTTTAATCTCTTCACTCATACTGGGTTCCTCAAATTACCGGCTCTCATAGCACTGCCGGTGTTCCGTGCCAAATTTCGCCGCGCCATAAGTTGACGGCGGCGAAATCGCAAATCATTGTCTGGCGATGTTCTTCTTTGACCTTCCCGAAGCGGCTTTGACCCCGCTGGTCATCCTGCTGCTGGCCCTGGCCGCCGATGCCGTGATCGGCGACCCGCCGGCGCTGTGGTCCCGCGTGCCGCATCCGGTAGCGGTCATCGGAAATGTCATCGGCTGGGCCGACAACACCTTCAACAGAGAAGGCGACGGGGCCGAGCGGCGGCGTCAGGCGGGCATGGTCTTCGCCGCCGCGCTGATCTGCGGCGGCGTCTTGGCGGGTTGGGCCCTGGCCCAGGTCTCGCGGGCGCTCTCCATCGGCGTCGTGCTTGAAATCGTCCTGGTCGCGGTCTTTCTCGCCGGACGGTCGCTCCATGACCACGTCACTGCGGTGGCGCGCGGCCTCAGGGAACGCGGTCTGGCCGGCGGCCGGGCGGAGGTGGCGCGCATCGTCGGCCGGGATCCCGAACAACTGGATGAGCCCGGCGTCGTCCGTGCCGCTATCGAATCGCTGGCCGAGAACTTCTCCGACGGTGTCGTGGCGCCGGCCTTCTGGTACGCCCTGTTCGGCCTGCCCGGTCTGGTCGCCTACAAGGCGCTCAACACCGCCGACAGCATGGTGGGCCACAAAAGCGAACGCCACGCCGACTTCGGCTGGGCGTCGGCCCGGCTTGACGATTTCGCCAATCTTGTTCCGGCGCGCCTGGCGGCGCTGTTGATCTGCGCCGCCGCCTACGTGCTGCCCGATGCCTCCGGTCCCAACGCCTACGGGGTGATGACCAGGGACGCCCGTCAGCACCGCTCGCCCAACGCCGGCTGGCCGGAGGCGGCGATGGCCGGCGCCTTGGGCGTCGCCCTGGCGGGGCCGCGGGTGTATGCCGCGGGTGCGGTGGACGATCCCTACATGGGCGGCGAGGGCCGCCGCGAGATCGACGGTGCGGAGCTGGCGCGCGCGCTCAGCCTTTATTTCTGGGCAAACGCCTTGCTTGCCGCCGGCACCGCCTTTCTGGCGTGGCTGATGTGACGCTCTAGCACCCACCGGCAATCTCCAAAATCCGTTCGGTGTGCAGATGGGCTTCCAGGTGGTCGGCCAGACCGTCCAGTGCGGCGTCGACATCGGCCTCGTAGTCCAAACTGCTGTCTCCGCCGAGGCTTGCCAGCAACGCTTTGCGATAGTCGTCTGAGGCGAACAGGCCGTGGACATAACAGCCCATGACACGCCGGCCGGCGTCGACCGCCCCGTCCGGCCGGTCACCGTCGAGCATCAACATCGGCGCCGTCGCGCCGTCGCCCGCCGTTTCGCCGCAGTGCATCTCGTAGCCGCGAATGGCCGCTTTATCGCGGGGATCGAAACCGTCCACCTTCTTCAGTGATTTGTCGCCGGCGATGGCGGTTTCGACATTCAGCAATCCGAGGCCCGCTTCGCTGCCCGGCACGCCTTCCAGGCCGTCGGGATCGTGCACGGCCGTGCCGAGCATCTGGTACCCGGCGCAGATGCCCAGAATGCGTCCGCCGCGCCGGGCGTGGGCCCGGATGTCGATATCCCAGCCCTGCTCCTTCAGGAACCGAAGATCGGCGAGCGTGGCCTTGGAGCCCGGCAGAATGACGAGATCCGCGTCGCCCGGCAGGGCGCGGCCGGCTTCGACGTAATCGAGATCGACGCCCGGCTCGGCGATCAACGGATCGAAATCGTCGAAATTGGCGATGCGGGAAAGTTGGGGGACGGCGATGCGGATGCCACCGGTGTTTTGCTTGCCGGTTTTGCGCTCCAGTACGACGGCGTCCTCGGCGGGCAGGCGGGCAGCGTCCGGCCAGTAAGGGATCAGGCCGAAGGTCGGCCAATTGGTTCTCTTCTCGATTTCCGCCATGCCGTCGGCAAACAATGCGGCATCGCCCCGGAAGCGGTTGACGATGAAGCCCCGGATGCGTGCCCGTTCGGATTCCGGCAACAGGGTATGGGTGCCCACCAGGCTGGCGATCACGCCGCCCCGGTCGATATCGGCGATCAGGGCGACCGGCACGCCGGCGGCCTCCGCGAAGCCCATGTTGGCGATGTCGGCGGCGCGCAGGTTGACCTCCGCCGCGCTGCCCGCGCCTTCGATCAACACGAGGTCGGCGTCCTCGCCGATGGCCGCGAAACTTTCCAGCACCTCGGCCATCAGACCGGGCTTGAGCCCGGTGTATTCCGCCGCCGTGGCGTTGCCGCGCACTTGGCCGCGCACGATGACCTGGGCGCCGACGTCGGTTTGGGGTTTGAGCAACACGGGGTTCATGTCGGCCACCGGCTCAACCCCGGCGGCCCGGGCCTGCAGGGCCTGGGCGCGGCCGATCTCTCCGCCATCCGCCGTGACGGCGGCGTTGTTCGACATGTTCTGGGGTTTGAACGGGCGCACCTTGAGACCGCTGCGCGCAAAGCTGCGCGCCAGGCCGGCGACGATCAGCGATTTGCCGACGTCCGAGCCCGTGCCCTGGAACATGATGGCGGGTGTCGTCACGCGATCAGAACTCGATTCCGACCTGGGCTTTGACGCCGCTGCGGAAGGGGTGTTTCACCTGGGTCATTTCGGTGACGAGGTCGGCGGCTTCGATCAGATCCTCCTTGGCGTTGCGCCCCGTCACCACGACGTGGAGCATCTCGGGCCGGGCGTTGAGCACCTCGACGACGTCGGCCAGATCGAGATAGTCGTAACGCAGGACGATGTTGATCTCGTCCAGCACCACCATGTCGTAGGCCGGTTCCGGTCCCCGGCAGGCCTCGATCATTTCCTTGGCGACCTCCCAGGCGTTTTTCGCAGCTGCGATGTCGCGCTGGCGGTCCTGGGTGTCCCAGGTGAAGCCCTCGCCCATGGTGCGGATGGTGACCTGGTCGGGAAACTTCTCCAGCACGACACGCTCGCCGGTTTCCCACTTGCCTTTGACGAACTGGACGATGCCGACCTTCATGTCGTTGCCGACGGCGCGCGCCGCCAGACCGAAGGCTGCCGTCGATTTACCCTTACCCTTGCCGGTATGGACGATCAGCAGGCCTTTCTCGATGGTCTTGGTGGCGAGCATCTTGTTGCGCGCCGCCTTGCGCTTGGCCATCTTTTCGGCGTGGCGCTTGTCGAGTTCTTCTTCGGTCTCGGAAGATTTTGGCGTCTCTTCGCTCATGATGCCTCCTTGGCTGAACCTGTCGGGGAAGACAGATCTTTCAGAATGCCGTGCGTTGAATTGAGCCTGGGCCGCCACAGTCCGCGCTCCTGGGCTTCGAGGAATTTTTCCGCCATCTCGCGCAGGGCGTCGGGGTTGTTGTCGGCGATGAAGTCGCGCACCTCTTCGTCGCCGAGGTAGGCGTCGAACACAGCGTCGAAATGGTGGTCCTCGACGGCGTGGGCGGTGGCGGCGAAGGCGAACATGTAATCCACCGTGGCGGCCATCTCGAACGCGCCCTTGTAGCCGTGGCGCATGACGCCGGCGATCCACTTGGGGTTCACCACGCGGGCCCGCACGACGCGGGCGATTTCGTCCTGCAAGGTCCGGACCTTGGGCGTTTCCGGCCTGGAGTGATCGTTGTGGTAGACGCTGGGGGCGCTGCCGGAGTGGACTTCAACGGCGGCGGCGAGGCCGCCCTCGAACTGATAATAATCGTCCGAATCCAACAAATCGTGTTCGCGGTTGTCCTGGTTCTGCACCACGGCTTCGACGGCGCCGAGACGGCGCTCGAACAGGCCGTGCTCGGCCTTGCCCTCCGTGCCGCCGCCGTAGGCATAGCCGCCCCAGGCGACATAGGCGCGGGCGAGATCGGCCTGGGTCTCCCAGCCTTTCTCGTCGATCAGCGCCTGCAGACCGGCCCCGTAGGCGCCGGGCTTGGAGCCGAACACGCGGTGGCCGGCCCGGGCGCGGGCGTCGTCCTCGGCCACGCCTTCGGCCACCAGGGCGGCGGCATCGCGCCGCACCCGCGCCGCCAGGGGATTGACGTCGCCGGGCTCATCCAGGTCGGCAACGGCGCGGGCGGCGCTATCGACCAGATCCATCAGGCTGGGGAAGGCGTCGCGGAAAAAGCCCGATACCCTGAGCGTGACGTCGACGCGCGGCCGGTCGAGCATGTCGGCGGGCAGGATCTCGAACCCCGTGACCCGGCCCGAGGCGCCCTCCCAGGTCGGCTTCGCCCCCATCAGGGCCAGGGCTTGGGCGATGTCGTCGCCGCCGGTGCGCATGTTCGAAGTGCCCCAGGCGGATATCGCCATGCTGCGCGGCCAGGCGCCGTGGCTTTGGCGGTGATGGGCGACCAGCAGGTCGGCCGACTTCCAGCCCAGGTGCCAGGCGGCGGGCGTCGGCACGGTGCGGGTGTCGACGGAATAAAAATTCCGTCCCGTGGGCAGCACGTCGGGCCGCCCCCGCGTCGGCGCGCCGGACGATCCCGGTTCGAGGAAGCGGCCGTCGAGGCCCGTCAGCAACCCGGTCATTTCGGCCGCGCCGCAGTTTTCAACCAGCGGACGGAGTTCATCATCGATGTAACCGAGAACGGCGGCGCTGCGTGGCCAGTCGTCCGGTAGGGCGATCGCGCCGGAGACCAAGCCGAGGGCCATCAGTTCCAGCCGCTCCAGCGTATCGCCGACGGTGCGCCATTGATCTTGGGCCACGGTAGCCAAAACGTCGGGGCGCGGACCCTGCCAGGGCGCGCCAAGTTCGCAGTCGAGCGGATCGAAATCACCCAGCCCGGCGTCTGCGGCCAGCGCGCGCAGGATGGAGGCTTCCGCCCCCGCTGGCCCGCGCGGCACCCGCACGAGGGCGACCAGCAGGGCTTCCAGCAGATCGCTCTCCGGGGATTGGCCGAAGATATGCAGCCCGTCGCGGATCTGCATTTCCTTCAGCTCGCAGAGATAATTGTCGAGTTTGGCCAGCGCCGTGGCCTCGTCGTCCGCGTCGGCGATGCCGACATCCTTGTCGAGGCCGAGGCCGGCGGCGGTCTCCAATATCTGTTCGCCGAGGATGCGCAGGCGGCGCGGATCGACGCTGGCCGCCTCGTAGTATTCGTCGCACCTGGCTTCCAGATCGCGCAGGGGTCCATAGGTTTCGGCCCGCGCCAGCGGCGGCGTCAGGTGGTCGACGATGACGGCGCTTGAGCGCCGTTTGGCCTGGGTGCCCTCGCCGGGATCGTTGACGATGAAAGGATAGAGGTGCGGCAGCGGTCCGAAGGCGGTCTCGGGGAAGCAGTCTTCCGACAGCGCCAGCGCCTTGCCCGGCAGCCACTCGAGGTTGCCGTGTTTGCCGACATGGACGACGGCCTGGGCGCGGAAGCCCTCGCGCAGCCAGGCGTAGAAGGCGAGGTAGCCGTGCGGCGGCACGAGGTCGGGATCGTGGTAGGTCTTGACCGGGTCGATGTTGTAGCCCCGCGCCGGTTGCAGCCCAACGACCGCGTTGCCGGTGCGGAAGGCCGGGATGGCGAAGACGCCGCAGTCCAGTTCGCCCGGCCGGTAAAAGGGATCGTCCTCCGGCGCGCCCCATTTCTCCGTCACCTGGTCCCGGACGGTTTCGGGCAGGCGGGCGAAGAACGCCGAATAATCGGCGAACGACAGTACTTCGGAGATTTCACGCTGCCGGTCGGGAGCGTTGGTCGGGCCGCGCTTGAGACGGTCGACCAGATCGTTGCCGTCGGCGGGCGCGTCTTCGATGCGATATCCTGCGGCGGCCAGGGCGGCCAACATAGCGGCGGCGGCGGCGGGCGAATCGAGCCCCACGCCGTTGCCCATGCGGCCGTCGCGGTTGGGGTAGTTGGCCAGCACCAGGGCAACGCGGCGGTCGGCTGCCGGGGTCGCGCCCAAGTGCGCCCAGGCCGCCGCCAATGCGGCCACGAAATCGATGCGGTCGGGCACCGGTTGGTAGGCGACGATGGAGGTTTGGCTCTGCTCGTCGAAGCGCGCTTCGGCCTTGAACGAGACGGCCCGGCTCAACACCCGGCCGTCGACTTCCGGGAGGGCGACGTTCATGGCGATGTCGCGGGCGGCCAGCCCGCGCGTGCCGTCGCGCCAGCTTTCCTCGTTCGATCCGGCGAAGACCACCTGCAGGACCGGTGCGCCGGGCTTGTCGAGCGGGCCGGGGTCGCGCACCGCACCCGGTTTGGCGACGGCAAAGCCGGTGGCGTTGAGCACCACTGACGGCGGGACCAGGGCGAACGCCTCCTCCAGCACGCCGGCCGCGACCGGATCCTTCAGGCTGGCGACGAAAATGGGCAGCGGACACAGGCCTTGTGTCTCCAAGGCCGCGACCAGGGCATCGATGGGCGCCAGATTGCTGGCCTGATAGAGCGCGCGGTAAAATACGATCGGTGCGACGCCGCCTTGGTTTTGCCAACGCTCCCGGATGGCCGCCAGATCGACGGCGCCGAGGCCCGGCCAATAAAGACCGCCGCGCATCAAGGGGGCCGGTTCGCGCCAATCCGCATCGCCGCCGATCAGCGCGGCCGCGTAATTGAGGAACTGCAGGGCGTTGTCCGGCCCGCCCTGGACGCAGTATTGCCACAGGCGATGGACCGCCTCGGCGTCGAGCGTGGAAAGACCGCTCAGCTCGGGGTCCGGTTGATCGTCGCCCGGCACGATAGCGAGGGCGATGCCCTTGGCCCGGCAGACCTCGGTGACCCGTTCGACGCCGTAAGGCCAGTAGCCGACGCCGCCCAGCAGACGGACGACCACCAGTTTGGCGTTCGAGACGATGTCGTCGACGTAGCCGTCGACCGACATGTTGTGGCCCAGGTGCAGGAGGCTCGCCAGCCTGAGGTCGGGCGCGCCGCCCCCTTTGCCGGAGCGCGCCGACTGCGCCGCCGCCAGCATGGCGAGCTCGGTGTCCGCCGCCGACAGCACGACGATGTCACCCGGTGTCTGGCCGAGGTCGATCGCCTCGCTGCCGTCGTCGACGGCGCCGGGCTTGGCGGCAAGGAGATGCACAGCGGAGCCTTAAACGCCGCCCAGGGCCGCGGTGATGGCCGCTTGATCCAGCCCGGCTTCACCGATCACCACGAGGCGGCTGGCGCGTTCTTCGCCGGCTTCCCAATCACGGTCGAAATAATGCTGGATGCGCGGACCGACGCCCTGCACCACCAGGCGCATGTCCTTGCCGTCCACGGCGGCGAAGCCCTTGATGCGTAAAATGCCGTGCGCCTTGACCGCGTCCTCGATGCGGGCGCAGAGCACGGCGGGATCGTCGGTCGGCGGCAGGTCGACGTCGAAGCTCTCGAAATCGTCGTGATCGTGTTCGCCGTCGACGCCGTCGTGGTGGGAGGGCCGCGTGTCGAGATCGTCTTCGGCCGCGGCATCGATGCCCAGCAGCACGTCGGCATCGATGCGGCCGTGCGCCGTTTGCACGATCTTCACGGCGTCGCGGGCCTCGGACAGCACGTCGCCGGCGACTTTATCCCTGGTCGCGCCGTCCATCAGGTCGGTCTTGTTGAGCACGATCATGTCGGCGCAGGCCAGTTGGTCCTCGAACAATTCCTCCAGCGGGCTTTCATGATCGAGGTTGTCGTCCACGGCCCGTTGGGCGTCCACCGCCGCAACGTCGGTGGCGAAAAGGCCCTCTGCCACCGCCGGGCCGTCGATTACCGCGACGACGCCGTCGACGGTCACGCGGGTCCGCACCTCGGGCCAGTTGAAAGCGCGCACCAGCGGCTTGGGCAGGGCCAGCCCCGAGGTTTCGATGACGATGTGATCGGGCGCTTCGGGCCGGCTCAACAAAGCTTCGATGGTGGGCAGGAAATCGTCCGCCACGGTGCAGCAGAGGCAGCCGTTGGCGAGCTCGACGATATCGTCCTCGCCGCAGACCTCGTCGCCGCAGGCCTTGAGGATTTCGCCGTCGACGCCGATGTCGCCGAACTCGTTGATGATCAGGGCGATGCGCCGGCCGTTGGCGTTCTCCAGCAGGTGGCGCACCAGGCTGGTTTTACCGGCGCCGAGGAAGCCGGTGATGACGGTGGCGGGGATGCGGGTGGTTTGGGTCATGAGGCCTGTTCGCTGTTGTGATGAGGGGTCTTGAGATAAAGAGGTAGTCCGGCGGCGATAAAGACCACGAAACCGGCGGCTGCGGCCAGGCGTTGGTTGAGCCTGCCGGCGTGATCGCGGAAGTCGCGCGCCAGGGCGTTGTCGGGCACGATGCCCAGGCCGACCTCGTTGCTCACGAGGATGACCGGCTGGGCTACGGCGGACAGGGTGCGGACCAGCTCTTCGCCGGCGGCGTCGATGTCGGCGTCCGCCGCCATCTGGTTGGAGAGCCACAAGGTCAGGCAATCGATCAGGATGGCGCCGCAATCGGCGGGCACGGCCCTCAGGGCAGCGCCGAGATCAAGCGGGGCTTCGATGGTTGTCCAATCCGGGCCGCGGCGCGATTGGTGATCGCGGATGCGGGCGGTCATTTCGCCGTCGCCCGCTTCGGCGGTGGCGATGTAGCTCCAGGGCGCGGGCGTGCATTCGGCCAGGCGTTCGGCGTAAGCGCTTTTGCCCGAACGGGCGCCGCCCAACACCAGTGTCAAGGCCGGGAGAACGCCGGTGTTGGCTATTTCTACGCTGCTGTCCGACATGCCCGTCGCCTCCCTCCGAGGTTTGTGGGTCACAAGAAGAATACGCCGCTTGCCGTCGAGGCAACGCGAACGCGGGGTTGAGGTGTCGAGGAGGTCTCCTGGCTTGGGGTCTTCGATTTGCGGGCGCCTTCCCGACCGAAGGGGCCGTGTGGCCCGGTCAGTGGCGGTTGCCCGAAATCTCCCCCCTACAGTTGCGGGGGCAGCGCCGGACTGGCGAATCCGCTATTCGTAAGCGGAGCGCGTCACCGGCTTCCCTGTTCTCAACACTGGGGCGAAGCTATCACGCAGGCGCGGGCGGCGCCAGACTCGAATCCAGACGCGAATTTTGAGGGGGGTCGGCCTAAAGAGAGTGGTCCGGCCACCGCCCCCCGTCGCGAGTCGAGGGGTCCCGTATGTGTCGGGGGACGGCAACCGGACCACAGTGGAGGCCCAATGCTGATTAATATGGTTTGGCAATGGGGCGGTGCTTGGGCGGAATTGGGGCAATATTAAGGCGTTTTGCGCACCCGACTTTCCGGCCAACAGGCGATTGACCGACCGGCAACGGGGCACTACCGTTTTCTCATGACTTTCATCAACTTCGATGGCCGCTGACGCTCCGGCATGAGCATCTTCCTGGCCAAACGATTTGCGACCTTTATCGCCACTCTGCTGGGGGCGTCGATCGTCGTCTTCGTGATCCTGGAGATCCTGCCGGGCGATCCGGCCATGACCATCCTGGGACCCGACGCCGACGAGGAAGCCTACGAGGCCCTGCGCATCCAGCTCGGCCTCTACGATCCGGCGTATGAGCGCTATTTCAGATGGATCGGCGGCATCCTTACCGGTGATCTCGGCATCTCCTATGCCTATTCCGTGCCGGTCGGCGAGCTGATCTGGGAGCGTTTGCTGCTTTCCGTGCCGTTGGCCATGCTGGCCATGGCGATGACCGTGGCGGCCGCCCTGGTGCTCGGCGTCTTCGCCGCCGCGCGGCACAACAGACCCGGCGACTATGGCGTCATGGCCTTCAGCCAGCTCGGCATTGCCGTGCCCAATTTCTGGTTCGGCATCCTGCTCATTTTGTTGTTTTCTGTTTACCTCCGCTGGTTTTCCTCGGGCGGATTTCCGGGCTGGGGCGAAGGCTTCTGGCCGGCAGTAAAAGCGATGCTGCTGCCCGCCATTGCGCTGGCCACGGTTCAGGTGGCGATCCTGGCCCGCACCACGCGGTCGGCCGTTTTGGAGACGCTGCGGGAGGATTATGTCCGCACCGCCCGCGCCAAGGGCCTGAACGCCAGCGCCACCTTGTGGCGGCACGTGCTGCGCAATGCCCTGATCCCCGTGATCACCATTATGGGTCTGCAGTTTGCCAACCTGCTGGCCGGCACCATCGTGATCGAAAACGTCTTCTACCTGCCCGGCCTGGGACGGCTGGTGTTCCAGGCCATCGCCAACCGGGATCTCATTGTCGTCAAGGACGTCGTGCTGCTGCTGGCCGGCATGGTCATCCTCGTGAACTTCGCCGTCGATCTGGCCTATGCCGTGATCGACCCCCGCCTGAAAGTCCACGATGTCTAGCGCCGAGACCACGCAAACCCCGCGCCCGGCGCCGCCGTCGTTTGCGAGGCGCGCCCTGCGCTACCGCAATTTTGTGATCGGCGGCGGGCTGACCGCGCTGGTCATATTGACGGCGCTCGTGAGCCTGGTCTGGACGCCGCATTCGGCCACCGTCCTGGCGGTGCGGGAGAAACTGCAAACGCCATCGTGGGAACACTGGCTCGGCACCGATCATTTCGGGCGTGACGTTTTTTCGATGATCATGGTGGGGGCGCAGAACTCGCTGGTCGTCGGTATCGTCGCCGTCGGCATCGGCGTCTTCGCCGGCGTGGCGCTGGGGTTGTGGGCCTCCGCCCGGCGCGGCTGGACGGAGGAGATCATCATGCGTTTCTCCGATTTCACCTTCGCCTTTCCCGCCATCCTCTCGGCCATCATGATCACCGCCCTGTTGGGTCCAGGGGCGGTCAATTCCATCCTCGCCATCGGCATCTTCAACATCCCCGTCTTCGCCCGCATCGCGCGGGGTTCGGGCAACGCCATCTGGTCGCGCGAGTTTGTGCTGGCGGCGCGGGCCGCCGGCAAGGGCGGCTTCCGCATCACGATCGAACACATCCTGCCCAACATCACCAGCGTCATCGTGGTGCAGGCCACCATCTCCTTCGCCATCGCCATCCTGGCCGAGGCGGCGCTGTCCTACCTCGGCCTCGGCACCCAGCCGCCGCACCCAAGCTGGGGGCGCATGCTCAACGACGCCCAGACCTTCATGTTCAACGCGCCCTACCTTGCCATCTTCCCGGGCGCCGCGATCTTCCTCTCGGTGCTGGGCCTCAACCTGCTGGGCGACGGTTTGCGCGACATCCTCGATCCGCGCCTGACGCGGGGGCGCTAGGTTATGGGCTTGCTCAGGGTCGAAAATCTCGACGTCACGCTGAAGACGGCCAGCGGCCCGGCCCGCGCCGTGCGCAATTTGGGCTTTTCGCTCGACCGGGGCGAAACGCTGGGTATCGTCGGCGAATCGGGGTGCGGTAAATCCATGACGGCCTTGGCGCTGCTCGGTCTGCTGCCGGAAAACGGCGTCGCCACCGGGCGGATCGATCTCGACGGGCAGAACCTGCTGGAGCTCGACGATGCCGCCATGTGCAACGTGCGCGGCAACCGCATATCCATGATCTTCCAGGAACCGATGACGTCGCTCAACCCGCTGCACACCATCGGCCGGCAGGTGACCGAGCCGATGATCCTGCACCAGGGCATGACCATGAACGACGCCCGGGCGGAAGCCGTGCGCCTCCTTGAGCGGGTCGGCATCGCCGGCGCGGAACAGCGTCTCGACGCCTATCCCCACCAGATGTCCGGCGGCCAGCGCCAGCGCGTCATGATCGCCATGGCCCTATCGTGCCGGCCCGATGTGCTGATCGCCGATGAACCCACCACGGCGCTCGACGTCACCATCCAGGGCCAGATCCTCGATCTGATCGCCGACCTTGTGGCGGAAACCGGCATGGCCCTGATCCTGATCTCCCATGATCTTGGGGTGATCGCCGAGACGGTCGACCGCGTCATGGTGATGTATGGTGGCGCCGGCGTCGAAGCCGGGCCCACCGCCGCCGTGTTCGAGCATTTGGCCCATCCTTATACCCAGGGCCTTTTCGCCGCCGTGCCGCGTCTCGGCATGGGACACTCGGCCGGACGGGAGGCGCGCCTGGCGACCATCCCCGGCATGGTGCCCGATCTCATCGACCTGCCGGCGGGCTGCACCTTCGCCGACCGCTGCCCCATTGCCGATGGCGCCTGCGCCGGCTCGATACCGCCCGATGACGAGGTCGAAAACGATCCCGGCCACCTGGTTGCCTGTCTCAAGCTGGGAGAGGCGCTGTCGCGATCCAGGACTGCCGCCGGAGAGCCGGCATGAGTTCCCCGGTCCTCAAGGCCTCGGATGTGGTCCGCCATTACGTGCTGCCGCGCGAAAGCCTGTTCCAGCCGCCGGGCAAGGTCTATGCGCTCAACGGCGTGAGCTTCGAAATCGCCCGGGGCCGCAGCCTCGGTGTGGTGGGCGAATCGGGTTGCGGTAAGTCGACCTTGGCCCGCTGCGTCATGGCGCTCGAGCCTTTGGACGGCGGCCGGGTGGAAATCGACGGCGGCGATCTGGCGGCGCTCTCGACGCAGGCCTTGCGCGATCTCAGGCGCCACTTCCAGATGGTCTTCCAGGATCCCTTCGGCTCGCTTGATCCCCGCCATACTGTGGGGCGGATCGTCGCCGAACCCCTGGACGCCTTGGAACGGCTGGACAAGTCGGAAAGCCGGGACCGCATCACGCGCGTGCTGGCGTCGGTCGGGCTCAAGGAAGCCGACGCGGACAAGTACCCCCATGAATTTTCCGGCGGCCAGCGCCAGCGCATCGCCATCGCCCGCGCCCTGGTCACCAAGCCCGCCTTGATCGTCGCCGACGAGCCGGTATCGGCGCTTGACGTTTCGGTCCAGGCCCAGGTGCTGAACCTTTTGCAGGATCTGCAGGATGAATTTGGCGTCACCTACCTGCTGATCAGCCACGACCTGGCCGTTGTCGAGTACGTCTGCGACGAGGTCGCGGTGATGTATCTGGGCTCGATCGTCGAAAAGGGTCCGACGGCGGATGTCTTCGCCGAACCCGCGCATCCCTATACCCGCGCGCTGCTGGATGCCGTGCCGCAAATCACGCCGGGGCGGCGCAAGCGCCAGCGCCTGGCCGGCACCGTGCAAAGCCCCACGCAGCTGCCCAAGGGCTGCGCTTTCATCGAGCGCTGCCCGGTGGCCGAGGCGCGCTGCCGCGAGGCGCGGCCCGAACTGCGGGACGTCACGCCGGGCCACGCCGCCGCCTGTTTCTTGAACGAATAGGGGCCGCCGATTTCATTACGACCGGGTCAAGTCCGACTTTGACGAAATCGTGAATTTCGTGGCATTCTTACGGTCGACGTGAGGGCTAAATTCGAAGTCGGGGGCGCATGAGCGACGTACTCAGTTTCGATGACTTTCGTCCCGCCCGGTCGAAGACGACCAATCGGGCGGGAAAGGAAACCGTCGTCGTATTTGGCCGTGTCGAGCTCGACCTCATTCTCCAACTATACAGCCGCATGGTGATGGCGGGCGACTGGCGGGATTATGCCGTCGCCTTCGAACGCCACGAAGCAGTGTTCTCGATCTTCAGGCGTTCGTCGGAAATGCCGATTTACCGCATCGTCAAGCGGCCGAAACTGGCCCGCAAGCAGGGCGCCTATGCTGTGCTCACCGCCGAAGGCCGCATCCTGCGCCGGGGCCGCGAGTTGGCCGCCGTCCTGAAGGTACTGGAGAAAAAAGCGCTGAAGCTGGTTTAGCCCTCAAAGCACGGCGCGGCCGGCGATGTAGAGTCCCATGGCGAGTAAGGCCAGGAAAAACATTCTACGGAATTGACCTTCCGGTATGCGGCGGCGCAGCCGGGTGCCGAGCATCATGCCGGCGAAAGACGGAATGACGGCCAGCGCGGAGACGGCGGCGATGTCGGTCGTCATCAGACCGCGGTCGCCGAGCGCCGCCAGCAACGCAACGGATACCGTCGTGAACGAGACGCCGAGCGTTTGGATCAACATATCGCGCGGCATGTTCAGGGCCTGCAGATAGAGCGAACCGGGCACCACGAACGAACCCGTCATCCCCGTCATGATCCCCGAAACGGCCCCGACCAAGGGGTTGAGAACCGGTTCGAAGCGGCCCGGGGGCGGCACCTGGAACATGATCAGGCTGCTACCGGCGTAAACGATGAGAACGCCGCCCAACAGCGCCATGAGACCGGCGGCGTCGGCCGTCGCCAGAATGCCGGCGCCGCCCCACGTGCCGACGCAGACACAGAGAAGAAACAGCCACAAGCGCCCCAGGATGCTTTTGAGGTGCGGCCCGGCCAGGCCCTGCCACACGTTCGTCGCGATGGCGGGGATCAGCATCAGGGCGATGGCGTCTTTCAGTCCGAGCAGGGCTGCCATCAGCGCCAGCGATATCGTCGGCAGTCCGAGGCCGACGATGCCCTTGACGAAACCGGCAAGCACGAAAACGGCGGCGATGAGGAGGAGGTGTTCGGGCGACCACATGGACCTGCAACTTAGTCCGGCGGGCGGAGCGGGCAAGGAAAAAGGGCCGTCCTGAGGGGAGGACGGCCCTTTAGAATTTGGCGTGAGCCGGAGGTCCACACCGCTCACGTCCGTTGCCGTCCATCCCGGTGTACCGATTCGCGTGTTTTAATGACCGCAAACCGGACGGGTTTATGCCGAACGGCCAATCGCCTTTCGCTCCAGCGGTTGGGGGCCGAATGAAGCGAGCAGCGCTATGTAATTATAAGTCTCTATTTCCCAAATGCACCAAACAAAATTTTGCAATTTCGGCGCATTGAGTAAGAAAATTCCTATTTTCGGGCTTTTTTTCGGTAATTCATCACAAATTCGGCGCCTCAAGCCCAGCCTGGCGGCAGCAGGCTGTCAAGGTATTCAGCAACAGACAGGCGATCGTCATCGGCCCGACGCCACCCGGTACCGGTGTAATAGCGCCTGCGACGCCGGCGGCTTCGTCAAAAGCGACGTCCCCGACCAGACGGGTTTTACCTTCTTCGGCGCCGGGAATACGGTTTATCCCGACATCGATGACGGTGGCGCCGGGCTTGATCCAATCGCCGCGTATCATCTCGGGCCGGCCCACGGCAGCCACGACGATATCGGCCCGCCTGACGACGTCGGGCAAATCGCGGGTGCGCGAATGGGCCACGGTCACGGTGCAATTCTCGGCCAACAGCAAGGCCGCCATGGGCTTGCCGACGATGTTGGAGCGACCGACGATGACGGCGTCGAGGCCGCTGAGATCGCCCAACGCATCGCGCAGCAGCATCAGGCAGCCAAGCGGCGTGCAGGAAACCATGGCGTCCTGTCCGGTCGCCAGCAGGCCTGTGTTGACGACGTGAAAGCCGTCGACGTCCTTCGCCGGGTCGATGGCGGAGATGACGGCATGTTCGTCGATATGATCGGGCAGCGGCAACTGCACCAGGATGCCGTGAACGCGGGGATCGGCGTTGAGCTCCGCCACTTTGGCCAGCAGGACATCCTGCGTCGTATCTTCGTCAAGGCGGAATTCGAACCCCTCCATGCCGGCCTCGACGGTCTGGCGGTTCTTGTTGCGCACGTAAATCTGACTGGCCGGGTCGTCGCCGACAAGGACGACGGCCAGCCCCGGCGTAATGTCATGGTCGGCTTTGAGGGCGGCGACCTGCTCGGCGATGTGGGCCCTGAGATCGGCCGAGAAGGCTCTGCCGTCAATGATTTTGGCGCTGGGTTCGGTCATGAAGTTACTCGCGGTTGGGGGGGTTAAACGTCGTCGGTTTCTTCGAACTCGTTGTCGGGATCGGCATCCAGGAGCGCCCAGCTGATGCGCTCGGCATGGTCCGCCAGGGTTTCCTCGTCGGCCTCGACCGCCGCCTCGGGGTTCTCCCACGGCGTGCCGGGCCAGCCGGGGTCGCCTTCGTGGCGGGGAATAACATGCCAGTGCAGCCAGGGCACGACATTTCCGAACGAGGCCACGTTCATTTTGTCCGCCTTGTAGAGACGCGCCAGCGTTTGCGTGACCAGGCGGACCTCCCCCATCATCAACAGGTAGTCCTCGCCGTCGAGATCGTGGATCTCACGGTACTCGTCCTGGGCGATCAGCAGGCAGCGCCCCGGATAACTCCATTCGCGCGACAGCCGGACCTCGGCGGTTTCCAGTTCGACAACCGGATAGGTCGGGGCAGTCAGACGCTCGTCCATGGGCTCAACTCTGCAGGGCTTCGATGCCCCGGAAAAGATCGAGGGCTTCCGGGTTGGCCAGGGCGTCGCGGTTCTTGACCTCGCGCCCGTGCACGATATCGCGCACCGCCAGTTCGACAATTTTGCCCGAAATGGTGCGCGGGATGTCGGCAACGGCGACGATGCGCGCCGGCACATGGCGCGGCGTGGCGTTGTCGCGGATCTGCTTGCGGATTTTGGCTTCCAGGTCGGCATCAAGTTCCGCGTCGTCGCGCAAGCGGACGAACAATACGACGCGCGTGTCGCCGTCCCATTCCTGGCCGATCACCAGACCCTCGACGACCTCGTCCAGGCGCTCGACCTGCCGGTATATTTCGGCCGTGCCGATGCGAACGCCGCCGGGGTTGAGCACGGCGTCGGAGCGGCCGTAGATGACCATGCCGTCGTGTTCCGTGATCTCGCAGTAATCGCCGTGGCGCCAGACGTTGTCGTAGACCTCGAAATAGGCCGCGCGGTATTTGGCGTCGCCGGGATCGCGCCAGAACTCCACCGGCATGGACGGGAACGACCGGGTGCAGACGAGCTCGCCCTTTTCGCCGCGCACCGATTTGCCGTCGTCGTTAAAGACGTCCGTCGCCATGCCGACCACCAGGCTCTGCAGCTCGCCGCGCCAGACCGGCTTGACGGGATTGCCCGCCACGAAGCAGCCGCAAAGATCGGTCCCGCCGGACATCGAGGAGAGCAGCACGTCGCTTTTTACCTTCTCGTAGACGTAATCGAAGCTCTCCGGCAGCAGCGACGAACCGGTCGAAAGAATGCTCTCGACGCTGCCCATGTCGTGAGTTTTTGCCGGTTCGATGCCGCCCTTGGCGCAGGCGTCGATGTACTTGGCCGAGACGCCGAAGACGTTGATCTTCTCCTCGTCGGCCAGATCGAACAGCACGTTGCCGTCGGGGTAGAAGGGCGAGCCGTCATAAAGCACCAGCGTCGCCTCGCAGGCCAGGGCCGAGACGAACAGGTTCCACATCATCCAGCCGCAGGTGGTGAAATAGAAAAAGCGCGTGCCCCACTTGAGATCGCAGTGCAGCAGCTGTTCGGACATGTGCTTGAGCAACGTGCCGCCGGCGCCGTGGACGATGCACTTGGGCAGGCCGGTGGTGCCGGACGAATAGAGAATGTAAAGCGGGTGGTTGAACGGCAGTTGCTCGAAAACGATTTCGCCCGCGGTGTGAGGGTTGAGAAAATCGTCCCACATCACGGCATTGTCCAGGCCCGCCAGGGACGGCTTTTCGTCGACGTAGGGTACGACAATGATCTTGGCCAAACCATCGAGCTGCGCCGTGATATCGCCGATGCGGTCCAGCGAATCGTGGGATTTGCCGTTGTAGAAATAACCGTCGGCGGTGAACAGCACCTTGGGTTCGATCTGGCCGAAGCGGTCCATCACGCCCTTGACGCCGAAGTCGGGCGAACACGACGACCAGATGGCGCCGATGCTGGCGGCGGCGAGCATGGCGATGATCGCCTCCGGCATGTTGGGAATGAAGCCGGCCACCCGGTCGCCGGCCTGAACGTCCAGCGCCCTCAAGCCTTGGGCGGCACGGGACACCTGGTCGTAGAGCTCGGCGAAGGTGAGCTCACGCCGCACCTGGTCCTCGCCCCGGAAAATCAGGGCGATGCCGTCGTCGCGCCGGCGCAGCAAGTTTTCGGCGATGTTCAGCCTGGCGTCCGGAAACCATTGCGCGCCGGGCATTTTGTCCTGATCGGCGACGAAGCGGTTGCCCTTGGTCTCGGCGATGACGCCGGCGTAGTCCCACAACAGCGACCAGAAGGCCGGCGCGTCGTCGACCGTCCAGGCGTGAAAATCCTCGTAGGCGTCGAACGCCTGGCCGCGGTGCTCCCCGGCCTGTTTCATGAACGCGGCCATGTGGGTGGCGGCGGCGCGTTCGGCTGTCGGTTGCCAGAGCGGTTGATCGGTCACGGACGGGTCCTCGGCGGCAGGTCACACTGTTAACGGCTTGTGGGCGGAGTATAACGCGGCCTCTATTTCTGCCAAGCACCGGCTCGACAATCCGCACGCAAGGCTGCCATGCACGGGCGTGGCTGGCGTTCGCTCTGTCGGCGCTATACCCTTGGCCGAATGGGGAATTCCGAAAACACGGAGAGCGCCGCCGCCGGCGGAATGTCGGACGCCCTGCGGGCGGCGCTTTGGATGATCACGGCCTGCGCCGGTTTCGCCTGCATGACGGGCGTGATCCGTCACATATCGGCGACCCTGCCGCCCTTCGAAATCGTCTTTTTCCGCAACCTCTTCGGTCTGCTGGCGCTGACGCCATGGCTCATGCGCAACGGCGTCTCGTCCCTCAAGACGGACCGTCTGGGTCTCTATTCCGTCAGGGCGGTGACGGGTCTGGTGGCGATGATGACCTGGTTCTGGGCCGTCAGCATCGTGCCCCTGGCCGACGCCACCGCGCTGTCGTTCACCGCGCCGATGTTCGCCACCGTGCTGGCGGTCTTTTTCCTTGGCGAGACGGTGCGGTTGAGGCGCTGGTCGGCGACGCTGATCGGCTTCGGCGGCGCCATGATCATCCTGCGGCCCGGTGTTGGTGAACTCGATCCGGCCCTGTTGATCGTGCTGGTTTCTGCCGCCGCCATGTCGATGTCGGGCATTTTCGTCAAAAAACTGACGTCGACGGAAAGTCCGGCCAAGGCCGTGGCGTGGTCCGGCATCATGATGGTGCCGTTGTCCTTCATACCCGCGCTGTTGGTTTGGCAGTGGCCGACGGGCGAGGCCTGGGCCTGGCTGGTCGGTTTGGGCGTGGTGGCGACCGGGGCGCACGTCGCCATGAACCGCGCCATCTCGCTGAGCGAATTAACCGCCATTCTGCCTTACGATTTCACCCGCCTGCCGTTCGCGGCGCTGGTCGGCTTTCTCGCCTTCGGCCAGACGCCGGATATCTGGACCTGGGTCGGGGCCGCCGTGATCTTTTCAAGCTCGATCTACATCGCCCAGCGCGAGGCGCGCCTGAAACCCGACGATCCATTGCCCACCGCCGCCGCCGCCGGCACGGCGCGGCCCGCCGACATTGGCCCGGACGTTCAAGCCGGTTCGGCGCGGGGCGGCCGGAAAGCCGCCGAATGAGCGACGCGCAGCTGGAAACCCTGTTTCCCGGATTGTCGCGCGTCTGGCGGCGGTTGCCGCCCAACGCCCGGGGCGCGCTCTGGATGATGCTGGGCGCGGTGTTTTTTTCCGTTATGGCGGTGCTGATCAAGTCGCTGGGCGGCCGCCTGGGATCGCCCGTCATCACCCACTTCCGGGCCTTGTTCGGCCTGGCGGTGGTGATGCCGTTCGCCCTGCGCTACGGCATCGGCGGCGTGAAAACGGGGCGCCTGCCGCTGCACATCCTGCGCGGCGCGATCGGTTCGTGCGCCATGATGCTGGGTTTCTATTCGCTCACCAAGCTGCCCCTGGCGGATGCCGTGGCGCTTTCGTTTACCCGGCCCTTTTTCCTCATCATCCTGGCGGTGCTGTTCCTCGGCGAGGTGGTGCGGATCCGCCGCTGGTCCGCCACCGCCGTGGGCTTTATCGGCGTGCTGGTGATGATGCGCCCCACCGGGGAAATTGAAATCGCCACTTTTGCCGCCATTTCAGGCGCGTTCCTGGTGGCGGTTGCCATCGTTTGCGTGAAGAAGCTGTCGACCACCGAACGCCCGTCCGTACTGCTCTTCTACTTCGGCGTCATCTCCTGTCTGACGACCTTGGGTCCCGCCGCCTATCATTGGGTTACGCCGACCGGGCTGGAATTCGCTGCCCTGATTGCCGTCGGCGCCACGGCGGCAACGGGCCAGGCCTGCGTCGTTCGTGGGCTTGCCGTCGGCGACGCCACGGCGGTGGCGCCCTTCGATTACACCCGCCTGCTGTTCGCCGCCGCCTTCGGATATCTGGTTTTCGGCGAAGTCCCGGACGCCTGGATGTGGACGGGTGCGGCCATCGTGGTTGCGGCGTCGGTTTATATCGCGCAGCGGGAAATCAGGCTGGGCCGGCGCGATACCGCCACCGCCCCGGCGCGCGAAGGCAATTGAACGACTGGCCGACTATCTGCTACATCACCCCTTGAATAATGTTTCCCCACCCAACAGACCCAGACGGAGAACCCCATGGATATTAACGGACTTGCCGCCATCGTGACCGGCGGCGGCTCAGGATTGGGCGAGGCCACGGCCCGCCGCTTGGCGGCAGCCGGCGCCAAAGTCGCCTGTATGGACCTTAACCAGGAAGCCGCCGAAAAGGTGGCCGGTGAGATCGGCGGCATCGGTGTTACCTGCGACGTCACCGACGGACCCGGCACCGAGGCCGCCATCGCCGAGGCCGCCGAGGCCCATGGCCTGGCCCGCATCGTCGTCAACTGCGCCGGTGTCGGCATCCCCGGCAAGGCGGTGGGGCGCAACGGCCCGCTGCCCCTGGAGGACTTCGCCAAGGTCGTCAACATCAACCTGATCGGCACCTTCAACGTCTGCCGTCTGACCGCCCACGCCATGCAGCAGGAGCCGACGATCGACGACAATGCCCGCGGCGTCATCATCAACACGGCGTCGGTGGCTGCCTTCGACGGCCAGATCGGCCAGCCCGCCTACGGCTCGTCCAAGGGCGGCGTCGCCGCCATGACCCTGCCGTTGGCCCGCGAGTTCGCCCAATGGGGTATCCGCGTCTGCACCATCGCGCCGGGCCTGTTCGCCACGCCGATGATGTTCCTGCTGCCGGAGGAAGCGCAACAAAGCCTCGGCGACAGCGTGCCGTACCCGTCGCGCCTGGGCAGTCCCGACGAGTACGCCCAGCTGGCGCAGCACATCTGCGAGAACCAGATGCTCAACGGCGAAACCATCCGCCTTGACGGCTCGCTCAGGATGGCGCCGCGCTAACCGCCTTGGCATGAGCACGCCGCCGCAATCTGACGATATCCGGCCAAGCGCCCGGGATATCGAGACGATCGCGGCGGCGGTCTATGCCCGGCTGCCCGAGCGCTTCAAGGCGTCCATCAAGGATATCGTCTTCCGGGTCGAGGAATTTCCCGACGACGAGATCTGCGCCGAGTTTGATCTTGAAACGCCGTTCGATCTGCTCGGCCTCTACCAAGGCCTCAGCCTCGACCGTCAGTCGGTGTCCGACATGGGCGGCGAGGTCGACATGATTTTCCTCTACCGCCGGCCCATCATCGATTACTGGCAGGACGAAGGCGGCGATCTGGAGCGCATCGTCCAGCACGTCCTGATCCATGAAATCGGCCATCACTTCGGGTTTTCCGATGCCGACATGGAGGCCATCGAAGCGTCGGACTGAGACAATATGCCCGCTTGACCCCTCCCCGATGCCGCTCGAAACTTGTAGCCAAGCCCAGAGGTATTACCGGAGGTCGCGATGGCGCCGTCCGATCAGGCTCCCCGGGCGTTAACCCCGGAGCAGCTTTATACGACCTGTGATCCCGAGACGCTGCCCTTTGCCCGAACGGACGAGGCCGAGGGCTTTACCGGCGTTCTGGGTCAGGACCGGGCCGTCGAGGCCGTCCAGTTCGGCATCGGCATCCGGCGCAAGGGCTACAACCTGTTCGTCCATGGCCCCGAGAGCACGGGCCGCCATTCCACCGTGCGGGAGTTTCTCGACCGGCGCGCCGCGGAAGAGGCGGTGCCCTCCGACTGGTGCCTCGTCAACAACTTCGAGGCACCGCACCAGCCCTTGGCCATCGAATTGCCGGCCGGACGGGGCGTCATTTTCCGCGACGATATCGCCACCCTTCTGGAGGAACTCGGCACGGCCATTCCCTCGGTCTTCGAGGCCGAGGACTACCGCGCCCGCCGCCAGGCCATCGATGAAGCCTTCAAGGAACGCCAGGAAGAAGCGTTCGATACGCTGCAGGAGAGGGCGCGGGAATTCGACATCGCCCTGGTGCGCACGCAGATGGGATTTGCCCTGGCCCCGATGAAGGACGGCGACGTCATCGCCCCCGAAGCGTTCAAGGATCTGGACGAAGCCGCGCGCGACAAATTCGAAGCCGATCTTGAGGTTCTGCAGAAGGAATTGCAGGAAACCGTCCAGCAGTTGCCCATCTGGGACAAGGAGCGGCGGGAGCGCATCCGCGACCTCAACCGCGAGGTGACGATGTACGCCGTGGGCCATTCGATCGACGCCCTGCGCGAGGCCTATGACGAGTTTCCCCGCGTCACCGAGTACCTCACCGCCTTGCAGGGCGACGTCGTCAGCAATGCCGACGCCTTTATGAGTTCGGAAGACGGAGGATCCCCGCTGCAGGCGCTGGCGGCGATGAAGCAGCCCCGGGAAACGGACGTGACGCGGCGTTATGTCGTCAATCTCCTGGTCGACAACGCGCACACCGTGGGGGCGCCGGTGGTTTACGAAGACATGCCGAGCTACGCCAACCTGATCGGGCGCATCGAACACATCTCCCAGATGGGTGCCCTGGTTACCGATTTCGGTATGATCAAAGCGGGCTCGCTGCACCGCGCCAACGGCGGCTACCTGTTGATCGACGCCTATAAGCTATTGTCCCAGCCCTACGCCTACGAGGCTCTGAAGCGGGCCATAACGGCCGGCAGCGTCCGGATCGAATCGCTGGGCCAGGTGCTCAGCCTCGTCAGCACTGTCTCGTTGGAACCCGAGCCCATCCCCATCGACGTCAAGGTCGTGCTGATCGGACCGCCACGGTTCTATTACATGCTCAACCAGCTCGACCCCGAATTCGCCGATCTCTTCAAGGTGTCGGTGGACTACGGCTGGGACATGCCGCGTCGGGACGACAACACGGCGGCTTATGCCAACCTGATCGCGACCCTGGCCGCCAAGGAGGATTTAAAGACCTTCGATGCGGCGGCGGTGGCCCGGCTGATCGAATTCGGGGCCCGCGAAGCCGACAACGCCGGAAAACTCTCGACCCAGATGGGTCATGTCGCCGACGTTATGCGCGAGGCCGATTACTGGTCCCGGCAGGCCGGCAACGGCGTGGTCGGACCGGCGGATGTGCAGGCGGCGATCGATGCCCGCATTCGCCGGGTCGACGCCCTGCGCGAACGCAGCCACGAAGCGATCACCGAAGGCCTCAAACTGATCGATACCGACGGCGCCAAGGTGGGCCAGATCAACGGTCTTTCGGTGCTGTCGCTGGGCGCCTTCGCCTTCGGCGGTCCGAGCCGCATCACCGCCCGGGTCCGGCTGGGCAAAGGCCGGGTGGTCGATATCGAGCGCGAGGTTGAACTGGGCGGTCCGATCCACTCGAAGGGCGTGTTGATCCTGTCGTCTTTCCTGGGCGGACGCTTTGTCCCTGACCGGCCCTTGTCGCTGTCGGCCAGTTTGGTATTCGAACAGTCTTACGGCGGGGTCGACGGCGATTCGGCATCGTCGGCGGAACTCTACGCGCTGCTGTCGGCGCTTTCCGATACGCCCATCCGGCAATGCTTTGCCGTGACGGGTTCGGTCAACCAGTTGGGTGAGGTTCAGGCCATCGGGGGCGTCAACGAAAAGATCGAAGGCTTTTTCGATATCTGTTCCACCCGCGGCTTGAGCGGCGAGCAGGGCGTTTTGATTCCTGCGTCCAACGTCCGGCACCTGATGTTGCGGGCGGATGTCGTGGACGCCTGCCGCGCGGGTCAATTCCAGGTGATTCCGGTGGCGACGGTCGATGAAGGGATCGAGATCCTCACCGGTAAGCCGGCCGGTGCCCGCGATGGGGAGGGATTATTCCCGGCGGGATCGATCAATCAACTGGTCGAACAAAGGCTCAGCGATATGGCCGAGGACCTGCGGAAATTCGGCCAATCGCCCGACAAGGACAAAGCTGCCGACGGCGGCAAATCGCCCGACGCTGAGGAGGGGGCAACGTGACGGCGTCCGCCACGCGAAACGCCGGCGCGGACCAACCGCGCCTGTTGCTTGCCTTGGATGCCTCACGCGGCGGCGAAGGCGCCATGAACGCCGCGGTGCGTTTGGCGGCCCGGCTGGGCGCCGAGGTTGAAGGTCTGTTTGTCGAGGACGACAACCTGATGCGCGCCGCCGGATTGCCTTGCTCGCGCCTCATCCGCATCACGTCGGCGCGGTTTGAGGAATTTACGCCCGAAACAATGGCGCGCGATCTTCGGCTGCAGGCGCGCGCCGCCCGGCGGGCTTTGGCCGAAGCGGCGGAGCGGGGCAACGTCCGATGGTCCTTCCGGGTGACGCGCGGCGCCGTGGGCGAACAAATTCTGGCAGCCGCGCCGGCCTCCGAACTGGTGGTGCTGGGCCGCACAATGGACGGCGGCCGGCTGCGTCCCAGGCTCGGGTCGACAGCCCGGCGCCTGGCGGCTGAAGCGCCCGCCGTTCTGTTTGCCGGCGGCGGCCGGGCGGCCGGACCCGTTCTGGCCGATTTCACCGGCAGCGAGCCGAGCCGCCGGGCGCTGACGCTGGCGGCCAAGCTCGCCCGCCCCGAGAACGGACTTGTCGTTCTGCTTTCGGGCGATGAAGCGTCAAAGAGCGAAGCGGCGCGCCTCCTCGAGGGCGTCGATATGGAGGTCCGCTACCGCAGCCTCAAAGGCATGGGCTTGACGACCCTTGAACTGGCCGTGCACGAAACGGCAGGTGAAATGCTGGTGCTGTCCGCCGACAATCCGGCGCTTTCCGAAGCCTCCATCGAAAAGACGATCAAAGCTCTGGATCTACCGGTTCTGCTTGTCCGCCGATGACGTCCCGCGCTATGAAAAAGGCATGGACAGCATAAACATTGCCGGCAAGCTCGCCTCCTTGGAGGAACACTGGTCGCCCAAGTTGATCGCTGAGGTCAACGGTCAGGGCATCAAGGCGGTCAAGGCGCAAGGCGAATTCGTCTGGCACCATCACGAAGACGCGGACGAGTTCTTCCTGGTGATCCGCGGTACGCTGCGCGTACCCTACCGCGATGCCGACGGCGCGATAAGCGAAAGCATCGCCCGGGCGGGTGAATTCATCGTCGTGCCGCGCGGTGTGGAGCACTGTCCCGTCGCCGACGAAGAGGTTGAAATCCTGTTGATTGAGCCTGCCGATTTGCTCAACACCGGCAACGTGCGGGACGCCAAGACGGTCGACCGGGTCGAGCGGATCTGAGAGCTTAGTGCGGGGTGGCCATGCTGGCGGGTACGGCCAGGCCATAGGTTTGACCGGCATCCGTTCCGGTGCCCACGTGGATGCCGATCACCGACAGGCGGTCGCCCCGCCGGATCAGGATGGGCGATCCGCTGTCGCCTTCGATGGCGTCGCAGTTGTGCTTCAAAAGGCGCCCTGTCGGGTTGTAACCGAGGACTTCACAGCCGGCGTTCAGGGAAAGCGACATTGCCATGTCCTTGCTGTAACCCGCCTGCAGCACGGTGACGGTGGTTTCCGGCAAGCCGTCCAGGTCGGCTGGTTTCAGCCTGCCGATGGGAATAAACCCGAAGCCCTTTTTTGCCGGATTGGCGAGCGTCAGAATGGCCCAGTCGTTGGCTGTATGCTTGGGGCTGACGCCGAACTTCTCCGGGTATTTCGCGGCCCTGCGGTAGGAGGCGATTGGGGAATGCCCGGCCGCCGTGCCGCGGCTGTAGCCCGCCTGGAAATGCAGCCAGTCCGGCGGCGCCCAGCGCCACTCCTTGTGATCCCAAAGGCAATGGGCGGCGGTCAGGACCTCGCGTTGATTGATCAGGGTGCCGGTGCAGTGCCGGCCATTGAGAATATTTATGCGTCCAACCGCCCGCCAGGGATAAGCGCGGGCGTCAATTTTGATCCGGTCGTCGTCGCCCAGCACGCCCAGCTTCTCGACTTTGGCGTCCGCCGCGGCGGCCAAACCGGAAACGGCCAAGGCCGTCAACGTGGCTAAGATAATGAGGCGCGGGAACCGATCCATGGGGCCAACCTAACCCAAGCCGGGGGACATGCGAATAAACAATCGGTGAGGGGGCTGGATTACGAGTCCAAGAGCATTTCAACGTATGCCGGAACGACCTCCGTGGCCGGGCCGTGAATGCATTCCGCGAACAAACTCGCGCCCTCTGACGGTTCCAGGTTGAGTTCCGCTGTGTGGGCGCGGCCCCGGCGCCGGACGTCCGAGACATAGCCCGCCGCCGGATAAACATTGCCCGAGGTACCGATGGAAAGGAACAGGTCGCAGGCCGCCAGGGCCCGGTCGATGCGGTCCATCTCGAACGGCATTTCACCGAACCAGACGACGTGCGGTCGCATGAAGCTCGAGCTCCTGCAGGCGGTGCATACCGTTTCCAGGAATATGTCCTCGGTGCAGAGCGTGATATGGCCGCAGTTGGCGCAGCGCGCCTTCAGCAGTTCGCCGTGCATGTGCAGCACGTTTTGGCTGCCGCCCTTCTCGTGCAGGTCGTCGACGTTTTGCGTCACGATCAAGACGTCGGCCGGATGCTCGGCTTCAAGGCGGGCGAGCGCCTTGTGGGCCGCGTTGGGTTCGGCGTTGACCAGGTTCTTGCGCCGGGAATTATAGAAGTCGTGCACCATGACCGGATCGCGCGCGAAGCCTTCCGGTGTCGCGACATCCTCCAGATTGACCTTGGTCCACAGGCCATCCACGTCACGGAACGTGCCGAGACCCGATTCGGCGGAGATTCCCGCACCGGTGAGAATGACGATCGATTGGTAGGCTTTGTCCGACATGGTGGCGACCCGCTCCGACTTTGCCGGTACAATGCCGCCTCAGGGAAATCGACGCAAGATTAGGGGTTCTTCCGAATGGTCCGTGTGCTTTTTGTCTGCCTGGGAAACATCTGCCGTTCGCCGACCGCCGAGGGCGTGTTCCGCACGCTGGTCGAGCGCGAAGGTTTGGCACACGTTATCCAAACCGATTCGGCGGGAACCCACGGCTACCACGTCGGCGACTCGCCCGACCGCCGGACCATACAGGCGGCGGCCCAGCGTGGGGTCGACCTCAGCCGCATGCGGGCGCGCAAGGCGACCTCGCAGGATTTTCATGATTTCGACTACGTTATCGCCATGGACGACGACAATGCCCGCCACCTTGGCGGCCTGCAGCCGGTGGATGCCCGGGCCCGGCTGGAGCTGTTCCTGCATTTCGCGCCCGACCGGCCGGAACGGGAGGTACCGGATCCCTATTATGGCGGCGGTGACGGGTTCGAGAACGTTCTCGATATGGTGGAGGCGGCGTCGCGGGGCTTGCTCACGGACATCCGGTCGCACCACCCCGACGTTACATGAGCGACTTGTACAACCGCGCCGAGGCCGCCGTCGGCAGCCGGCCCAGTGCCGAGCGCGCCTTGGGCGGCGGCTGCGTCGGCGACTTGAAACGCCTGGATTTTAGCGACGGGCGTGTTCTGGTGGCCAAATCCGGGGCACCGGGCAGCCGGCTTGATCTCGAAGGACACATGCTGGTCTACCTGGCGGAGAACTCGGCGCTGCCGGTACCGGAGGTCTTCCTTGCCGAGGACGATCTGCTGCTGATGAGCTTCGTCGAAGGCGGCGATGCGCTCGGCCGGGAAGCCGAAACCCACGCCGCCGAGCTGGTCGCCGCCCTTCATGGTATCGAGGCGGACGAGTTCGGCTTCGACCGCGATACCCTGATCGGCGGGTTGGCCCAGCCTAATCAACGCTCGCCGTTGTGGTTGGAATTTTTCCGTGACCGGCGGTTGCTCCACATGGCGGGCCTGGCCCGGGAGGCCGGCCGATTGCCTGATGGCTCGTACGGCAGGGTCGAAACTCTGGCGGCAAAGCTCAGTAACTGGATCGGCGGCCAAGCCAGGCCGAGCTTGATCCACGGCGATTTGTGGGGCGGCAACGTCATGGCCCGGGACAACCGCATCGCCGGGTTTATCGATCCGGCCATCTACTACGCCGATGCTGAAATCGAGCTGGCCTTCTCGACCATGTTCAACACCTTCGGCGACGCTTTCTTCGGCCGCTACCGGGAGCACCGCGAAATCGAGCCCGGCTTTTTCGAGGAGCGCCGCGACCTCTATAATCTCTATCCCCTGCTGGTTCATGTCCGGCTGTTCGGCGGTTCCTACGTCGGCGCCGTCGAGCGCACATTGACGAGGTACGGCGCGTGAAAATCCAAAAGCTTGAAACCTTCGCCAACGAATTCGTAGGCTTCGTCCGCCTGACGACCGACAGCGGCGACCAGGGCTGGGGGCAGGTATCGACCTATAACGCCGACATCACGGCCCAGGTGCTGCACCGCCAAATCGCGCCGCATGCGCTAGGCTGGGACGCCGCCGACATCGACGGCATCGTTGATCTGATCCCCGAGCGCGAGCACAAGTTCCCCGGCTCCTACCTGCGCCGCGCCCTGGCCGGTCTCGACACCGCCCTTTGGGACCTCAAGGGAAAGCTGGCGGGTCAGAGCGTCTGCGAACTTCTGGGCGGCCGGCCCCGGCCCTTTCCGGTTTACGCCTCCAGCATGCGCCGCAACATCACGCCGGAGGACGAAGCGGCGCGGCTGGCCGCCTTACGCGACGAATTCGGCTACGGTGCCTTCAAGTTCCGGGTCGGGCGGGAATGCGGCCACGACGCCGACGAATGGCCGGGCCGGACCGAGGCGGTCGTTCCGGCGCTACGCCGGGCGCTGGGCGACGAGGCCACACTGCTGGTCGACGCCAACAGTTGCTACACGCCCGCCAAGGCGATCGAGGTCGGCCGGCTGCTCGAGCAGAGCGGCGTCGTTCATTTCGAGGAACCCTGTCCCTACTGGCGGCTCGACTGGACGCGGGAAGTGACCGCCGCCCTCGACCTCGACGTCACCGGCGGCGAGCAGGACTGCGACATGCAGGTCTGGCGGCGCATCATCGACCTGGGCGCGGTCAACGTCGTGCAGCCCGACATCTGTTACGTCGGCGGCCTCAGCCGGGCGCTCAGGGTGGCCGGGATGGCGGCGGAGGCCGGCCTGCCCTGCACGCCGCACAGCGCTAATCTGTCGCTCGTCACCGTGTTCACGCTGCACATGATGGGGGCCATCGCCAACGCAGGACCCTATGTCGAGTTCTCCATCGAGGACCTCGGTTACTATCCCTGGCAGGACGGTCTGTTCGAACCGGCCCTGGTCGCCCGCGACGGCCGCGTGGCCATTCCCGACGGGCCGGGCTGGGGCGTCGAGATCAATCCCGGTTGGCTTTCGGCGGCCGGGTATCAGGTGAGCGAGGCCAGCGGATAGCTTTCCTCCGGCGTGTGTAAAGCGCCTTCGGAGGAGAGGTAACTCGAAAAGAGGGTAAAACGGTCGGCCCGGATGGAACCGGCCCGGAAAGTCGCGTTCGAGGCCAGCCAGTCGCCCATTGCGGCAGGTTTGGGATGCCGCAGGCGCGCCAGCGTTACATGGGGCGTGAATTTCCGGGTCTCCGGTTCCAGGCCGGCGTGCTCGACCGCTATCTCGATCTTCTTCTGCAGGTGGACCAGTTCGTCGCTGGCCTCAACCCCCACCCACAGTACTCTGGCCTTCCGTCCTTCGCCGAAACAACCCGTGCCGTCGAGGCAGAAGTCGAACGGATCGGCCTTGACGTGGGCAAGTTCGGTTTGCACGTCCGCTGCCACGTCCTCCGCCACGTCGCCGATAAAACGCAATGTCAGGTGGAGCTGTTCCGGCGGCAGCCACCGGGCGCCGGGCACGCCGCCTTTGAGGTGCGAGAGGCGTTCCTTGACCTCATCGGGGAGTTCGAGGGCGACGAACAGGCGGATCATCGGAGTGCCTCAAGGTGCGGCCAGGAAGCGCCGGACCACGGGCGCCAGACGCTCGGCGACAACCGTGTAACCGGCCGCCGTCGGGTGGATGCCGTCGTCCTGATTGAGCGAGGGCTCCGCCGCCACACCGTCGAGCAGGAAGGGATAGAGCGCCACGCCGTGCTTGTCGGCCAGCCGAAGGTAAATGGCTTTGAACGCTTCGCCGTAGTCGGCGCCCAGATTGGGCGGCGCCAGCATGCCCGCCAGCAGGACCCGGATGCCGCGTTTCTTCAGCTCGCCGACGATGGCGTCGAGGTTGATATAAGCCGATTCCGGACTGAGGCCCCGCAGGGCGTCGTTGGCGCCCAATGCGACGATGGCGAAGCCGGGTTTGGGTTCGGCGCCGTCCAACGACCAGGCCAGCCGCGCCCGGCCGCCGGCCGTGGTATCGCCAGAAACGCCTGCATTGACCAGGCGCACCGCCAGGCCGTCGCTTTTCAGAAGCGCTTCGAGCTGGGCCGGCCAGGTCTTCCCGGGTCCGACGCCCAGCCCTGCCGTGAGGCTGTCGCCGAAGGCAACGATCACTTTCTCCGCCGCCGCCGCGGGAACGGAAACAAAGATCGAGAGAGATAAAAATACCGCGATCAGGCGCAGGGATTTGGCGAACCCGGTTCGGGTCCCTATATGATGAAAACGAGCGAATGCCAGGGAGTCATGCATGTTGAGTTCGAACCGGCCCGCGAGCGGTGGGACAAATGGACCGCTGGTCCAACTGGCGGACGTACACCTCACTTTGGATAGCGGCGCGGGCGCCGTCAATATCCTGCGCGGCGTCGACCTGATAATTCCGCGCCGGGAAACGCTGGGTGTAGTCGGCCCGTCGGGTTCGGGCAAGTCGACCATGCTGGCCGTGACGGCGGGTCTGGAGCGTCCGAGCTCGGGCAGCGTCAAGGTTGCGGGCGAGGAATTGTCGGCTCTGGACGAAGACGCCCTGGCCCTGTTCCGCCGCCGCCACCTCGGCATCGTCTTCCAGTCCTTCCATCTCATCCCCACCATGACGGCGCTGGAGAACGTCGCCGTCCCGCTGGAACTGGCTGGCGATGACGACGCCTTCGATCACGCCGACGAAGGCCTGAAGGCCGTCGGCCTGGCAGAGCGCACGGGACACTATCCGGCCCAGCTTTCAGGCGGCGAGCAACAGCGCGTGGCGCTGGCCCGCGCCTTCGCCGGCAATCCCGATCTGATCCTGGCCGACGAGCCCACGGGTAACCTCGACAGCGCCACAGGCGCCTCGATCATCGATCTGATGTTCGATATCCAACGCCAGCGCGGCACCACCCTGATGCTGATCACCCACGACGATCAGGTCGCGGCGCGCTGCGACCGCGTGGTCCGCATGGCCGACGGCATCCTCGAAGGCGCCGAGCTGGGCGTCGCGGCAAAATAACGGGACCGCCGCCATGACCGCACCCTTAAGCCTTCGTTTCGCGGCGCGCGACCTGCGCGGCGGCCTCAAGGGTTTTCGCATCTTTCTCGCCTGCCTCACCTTGGGCGTCGCCGCCATCGCCGGCGTCGGCTCCCTCAGTTCGGCGATCCGCGCCGGCATCGAGAACAACGCGCGCTCGCTGCTAGGCGCCGACGTCGAAATCCGCGTCGCCAGCAATCCGGCGCAGCCGGAACAGGTCGGCTGGATGGAGGCCCGTTCCGAGGCCGTCAGCCTGATCCGTCAGTTGCGCGCCATGGCCAAGGCCGGGGGTGTGGCCGGTGAACAAACCCTGGTCGAACTGAAGGCCGTCAATCACGCCGGCGCCAGCGCCTATCCCCTCTATGGTGAGATATCGCTGGATCCGCCGCTGCCGCTCGCCGACGCGCTGGGCGAGCGCGACGGGGTTCACGGCGCGGTCGCCGAAGCCACCCTGCTGGCCCGCATCGGCGTCCAAATCGGCGATGAACTGACGCTGGCGGGCAAGCGCCTGCAGCTTCGCGCCGTCATTCTCAACGAACCCGACCGCATTTCCGGCACTTTCGCTCTGGGACCCCGCCTGATGATTTCCAACGCGGGCTTGGACGCCGCCGGACTGGTCCAGCGCGGCAGTCTGGTGCGCCATAAATACAGGGTTCGTCTGGGGCCCGAGGATGACATCAAGGTGTGGTCCAAGGATTTGGCGGAAGCCTTCCCCGAAGCAGCCTGGCGCGTCTTCGACGTGGATAAGGCGCAACCCTCGGTCAAACGCTTCGTCGACCGTCTCGGCCTGTTCCTCACGCTTGTCGGGTTGACCGCCTTGGTGATCGGCGGCGTCGGCGTCGGCAACGCCGTCCAGGCCTATCTCGGGGGCAAGACCGAAACCATTGCCACCCTGAAGTGCCTCGGCGCCGACGGCGGCCTGATCTTCCGCACCTATCTGATCGAAATCGGCGGTCTGGCGGCGCTCGGCATCGTCATCGGCCTGGCGCTCGGCGCGGTGTTGCCCATGGTGGCGCTCAGCGTGCTGGAAGGCGAATTGCCGCTCACAGCGGACCTCGATATCTACCCCGAACCGCTGCTCCGGGCCGCCGCCTTCGGCGCCCTGACGGCGCTGGCTTTCGCGCTTTGGCCCCTGGCGCGGGCGCGGCGTGTGCCGGCCGCGGGTCTTTTTCGCGACATGGTGAGCAAGACGGCGCAACTGCCGCCGCTGCGCGATCTTCTGGTCATCGCCATGGCCACCGTCGGCCTGATCGTGCTGGCCCTGACCAGCGGCGAAAACGTCATGATCGCGCGCTGGTTCGTGGTCTCGGCCGCCGGCGCCATGTTCACCTTCTGGCTGTTGGGCCGCATCATCATCTGGATCTTGCGGGCCCTGCCCAGGGCGCGCCGTCCCGGCCTGCGCCTCGCCATGGCCAACCTGACGCGCCCCGGCGCGCCGACCGCCGGCATCGTGATTTCGCTGGGCGCAGGGTTGACCGTGCTGGTTACTATCGCGCTGATCGAAGGCAACCTCGACCGCCAGGTGCAGTCCCGCATTCCCGAACGCGCGCCGTCGTTCTTCTTTATCGACATCCAATCCGACCAGGCGGAAGCCTTCGACCGCGCCGTCGCCAGTATCGAAGGCAGCGAACTGATCCAGCGCCTGCCGACGCTGAGGGGCCGCGTCGCCACGATCAACGGCGAAAAGGTCGACCACATTCCCGTGGAACAGGACGGCGCCTGGTTCGCCCACAACGAAATCGGCTTTACCTATCTCAGCGAGAAGCCCGCGGGCACCGTGTTGTCGGCCGGGGACTGGTGGCCCGAAGGCTACCGGGGCGAGCCGGCGATCTCGCTGGGCGCCCACATCGCGGAGCATTTCAAGCTCAAGGTCGGCGATACCATCACCTTCAA
>CAZGTM010000026.1:0-50331 GCA_964528595.1 uncultured Rhodospirillaceae bacterium | reverse complement strand
CTAGCCAGTGGGCTCCGCCAGACGCTCAATAATTGGGTTTGGCGGTGATAAATAAACGCGAACCGTTCGCAACGGAATGGCGGATTTGGAGGCTCTTTCGCTTTCGATTTGGAAATCCAGCTGCATTTTGCCGTATTTTTTTTGTGGGTATTGTCGCGCCAGCACAGGGTGAAGCCGGGAAGAAATCGAAAAATGGGTCTAAAACCCGCGGAAAATATGGATTTTCCCAATGCTGTCGTGGCTGACGAACTAGATTTCAATTATTCCAAAGTGGGCTTGTTCTCGCCTCTCACACTGTGTAGTCTCCCCGCCAAATTCAGCTTTTGTGCATTGCTGGCGAGGGGAGGGGTGTAGGCAGTCGGTACCGCGTTTTGTTGGTTTCGTGCCTTGTTCAAATTAGTCCGGACGACAAGCCCCGGATTACCCCCCAATAGTCGGTTTTCCTGCCGCAAACGTATGTGCGGCTATTGACGAGGAGACGGAACGGATCATGACGTTCAGCACCAAGTCCCTAGGCCGGGCCGCCACCGCTTCGGCCATCGGTCTTACGGCACTGGCGGGCCTTGCGGCCCCGGCCATGGCCGATAAACCCCTTCCCTGGCAAATGGGTTTTCAGCCGGCGGTAACGCCCGTGATGGACCGTATGAATGATTTCCACAATTTGTTGCTGGTCATCATTTTCGTGATCGCGGCATTTGTGACGGCACTGATGATTTACGTCATGGTGCGCTTCAACGAAAAAGCCAATCCGACGCCTTCCAAGCGTTCCCACAACACGCTTTTGGAAGTGGTCTGGACGGCGCTGCCCATCATGATCCTTGTGGTGATCGCGATTCCGTCTTTCAAGCTGCTGTATTTTCAGGACAAAGCGCCCAACGCCGAAATGACGATAAAGGTCACCGGCAACCAATTCTATTGGTCCTACGAGTACCCGGACCACGGCGGTTTCGCCTTCGACGCCACCATGGTGCCGGACGAGGAAATCAAGGGCAGCCAAGTCCGCTTGCTGTCCACGGACGAAGAGGTCGTGGTGCCGGTCGATACGGAAATCCGCCTTCTTATTGCCGCCGCAGACGTCATTCACGCCTGGGCTGTTCCCGCGTTCGGCGTCAAAATCGATGCGGTGCCGGGACGCCTGAACGAAACCTGGTTCAAGGTGACCAAGGAAGGCACGTACTACGGGCAGTGCTCCGAATTGTGCGGCACCAACCATGGTTTCATGCCGATCCAGGTCAAGGCCGTCTCCAAGGCCGACTTCGCCGCCTGGGCGGTTAAGGCCAAGGAAGAGTACGCGTCGCATGACGAGCCTCGGACCACTCCGGAAAATAGCGCGGTTTCAGTTGCCGCCGTTCGCAAGAATTAGGGCATAATTCCGCCGAGCCACGGCGGACAGAAAGAGGTTTTGGGTAAATGAGCGAACAGCAATCCGCGCACGCTTCAGATCACGGCCACGATCACCATCCCACGGGGATCAAGCGCTGGCTTTATTCGACCAACCACAAAGACATCGGCACGATGTACCTCATCTACGCCGTGACCTTCGGCGTCATCGGCGCCTTGTTTTCCGTCATCATGCGCATGGAGTTGGCCGAGCCCGGCATGCAGATCGTCGGCGACGACTACCAGTTCTTTAATGTCCTGGTGACGGCGCACGGCCTGATCATGGTGTTCTTCATGGTCATGCCGGCTCTGATCGGCGGTTTCGGCAACTGGTTCGTGCCGCTAATGATCGGCGCGCCCGACATGGCTTTTCCGCGCATGAACAACATCAGTTTCTGGCTGCTGATCCCGGCGGCCATCCTGCTGGTGGCCTCACCCTTCATGGACGGCGGCGCCGGCACGGGCTGGACCGTCTATGCGCCGCTTTCAACTTCGGGCCATCCCGGCATGGCCGTCGATATGGCGATCCTTAGCCTGCATCTGGCGGGTGCTTCGTCGATCCTGGGCGCCGCCAACTTCATCACCACCATCTTCAACATGCGCGCGCCCGGCATGACGATGCATAAGATGCCGCTGTTCGTCTGGTCGGTGCTGATCACTGCGTTCCTGCTGTTGCTGTCGCTGCCCGTGCTGGCCGGCGCCATCACCATGCTGCTGACTGACCGCAATTTCGGCACGGCGTTCTATGAAGCGTCCGCGGGCGGCGATCCGATCCTTTACCAGCATCTTTTCTGGTTCTTCGGCCACCCCGAGGTCTACATCCTGATTTTGCCCGGCTTCGGCATCATCAGCCATATCGTCTCGACGTTCTCCAAGAAACCGATTTTCGGTTACCTCGGCATGGCCTACGCCATGGTGGCTATCGGCTTCGTCGGCTTTATCGTCTGGGCCCACCACATGTACACCGTCGGCCTGGACGTCGACACGCGGGCCTACTTCGTGGCCGCCACGATGGTTATCGCAGTGCCGACGGGTATTAAAATCTTCAGTTGGATCGCAACCATGTGGGGCGGATCGATGACATTCCCGGCGCCCATGATGTGGGCCCTTGGCATGATCTTCCTGTTTGTCCTGGGCGGCGTCACCGGCGTCGTCTTGGCCAACGCCGGCGCGGATATCGCGCTGCACGACACCTACTACGTCGTTGGTCACTTCCACTACACCATGTCGATGGGCGCGATGTTCTCGATGTTCGCGGGCTTCTACTATTGGATCGGCAAAATGACGGGTAAGCGCTACCCCGAAGGGCTCGCCAAACTGCACTTCTGGATCACCTTCATCGGCGTCAACCTGACGTTCTTCCCGATGCACTTTTCCGGTCTTGCCGGCATGCCGCGCCGTATTCCCGACTACCCGGATGCCTACGTCGGCTGGAACATGATTTCGTCCTGGGGATCCTACCTTTCCTTCGCGGGCGCCATCCTGTTCCTCTTCATCGTGCTCAGGACCTTCACCTCGGGCGAAAAAGTCGGGGAGAACCAGTGGGGCGAGGGCGCCACGACGCTGGAATGGACGGTAAGTTCGCCGCCGCCCTTCCACACTTTCGAAGAACTGCCGCGGGTCAAGTAAGGCCTCGCGGTTAAGAGGAAAGAGAACGGGTGACGAACCACACGGCGGCATACACCTCGACCGATCAGCGCCAGGCAGAGGATGCCGAGGCGCAGGCGAGGGACTATGTCGCGCTTCTCAAGCCGCGCGTGATGTCGCTGGTGGTCTTCACCAGCTTTGTCGGACTGTGGCTGGCGCCGGCTGAGATGCATCCCGTATTGGCTTTCGTGGCGCTTCTCTGCATCGCCGTCGGCGCCGGCGCCTCGGGCGCCATCAATATGTGGTACGACGCCGATATCGACGCCGTCATGAAGCGCACGCGCAACCGTCCGATACCCAAAGGCCTGGTCACGCCGGGCGACGCGCTGGGGCTCGGAGCGACCCTGGCCGTGGGTTCGGTCGCGGTCATGGGACTGGCGGTCAACTGGACGGCGGCGGCGCTGCTGGCCGGCACCATCGCCTTCTACGTCGTGATCTACACAATGTGGCTGAAACGGCGGACGCCGCAGAACATCGTCATCGGCGGCGCTGCCGGCGCTTTTCCGCCGATGGTCGGCTGGGCCGCCGCCACCGGCGGCGTCAGCCTGGAATCGATTGTCCTGTTCGCCATCATCTTCATCTGGACGCCGCCGCATTTCTGGGCCTTGGCGCTTTACCGCTCCGACGATTACGAGAACGCGGGCGTGCCGATGTTGCCGGTGGTCGCCGGTCTGAAGGAAACGCGCAAACAGATCCTGCTCTATAGCCTCGTGCTGGTGCCGGTTACGCTGACGCCCTGGTACATGGGAATGAGCGGCGCGCTTTACGGCTACGCTGTCAGCGCACTGGGGGCGGTGTTCCTGGGGCTGGCCTACGCGATCTGGCGGCGCGGCGACGGCTCGGGCGCAACCGCCCTGGCGCGCCGATTGTTCGGCTATTCCATCCTCTACCTCTTTTTGATTTTCGTCCTCCTCGTGGCGGACCGTCTGGCTCTGGGGGTTTTGGCGTGATATGCCGATGGATGAACGCCATAAGCGCCGCCGCGGGCGCAACTACCTGTTGTTCGGCGCACTGCTCGCCCTCGTCGTGCTGTTCTACGTCATCACCATCGTCAAAATGTAGCCGGCCATGAACGCGAAAATACATAACGCGACAACCGGAATGGCGCAGCCCAATCCGCGTGCCGTGCCGGAAAGGCGCAATGCGGCGACCGGGCTGGTGTTGGCGGGCGTGGCCTTGGGCATGGTCGGTCTGGCCTTTGCCGCGGTGCCGCTCTACACGCTGTTCTGCCAGGTTACGGGCTACGGCGGTACGTCACAGATCGCCGTTACGGCGCCCGGGACGCCGGCCGGAGAGGTGGCCGGACGGGTTATCACGGTACAATTCGACGCCAGCGTGGCGCGCGGCATGCCCTGGAAGTTCAAGCCTGCCCAGCGCGAGGTCAAAGTCCGGCTGGGCGAGGAAACGCTGGCCTTCTACACGGCCCATAATCCGCTGGCGCGCTCCGTCATGGGCACCGCCAGCTACAACGTCACGCCGCATAAGGCGGGACCCTATTTCAGCAAGATCGAGTGCTTCTGCTTTACCGAGCAGGTGCTGGAGCCCGGCCAGTCGGTCGACATGCCGGTCTCCTTCTTTGTCGACCCCGATATCGTCAACGATCGAAACCTCGACGACGTCGGGACCATTACGTTGTCCTACACCTTTTTCGAAAGACCGATTTCGGTTGATTTGGGGGAGCGCCAAACCACCGCGCTCGATCCCAAGTCGGCCGACGAGCGGGCGAAATAGGCCGGGGACGGGACTTAAGTTCTTGTGTTGTTAGCTGGTTCGTATCGGTGTTGAACACAGGTTTGCGGGAGAAGTAAAAGATGTCAACGCACACCAAAGGGCACGACTACCATCTGGTCGACCCGAGTCCGTGGCCGGCCCTCGGCGCCCTGTCGGCGCTCGTCCTGGCCGTCGGCGCGCTCCTGTACATGCACGATTACACGCCCTGGGTGCTGCCCATCGGCGGCGCCATGGTGCTTTACACCATGTTCGTCTGGTGGCGCGATGTGATCGACGAGGCAACCTTCCGGGGCGACCATACGCCGGTGGTGCAGATCGGTATGCGCTACGGCATGGTCCTTTTCATCGCCTCGGAGGTTATGTTTTTCGTCGCCTGGTTCTGGGCCTTTTTCGACGCCAGCCTCTATCCCGGCGGCGTCGAGAGCCCCGAGTTGGTCGGCCGTGACGCCCACACCGGCGGCGTCTGGCCGCCCTCGGATGTCGAGGTCTTCGACCCCTGGGGAATTCCCTTTCTCAATACCCTGATCCTGCTGACCTCGGGCACCACGGTGACCTGGGCGCATCATGCGCTGCGGGTCGGCAACCAGAAGGGTCTGATCACCGGTCTTTGGCTCACCGTCATCCTGGGCGCCACGTTTACCGGCTTCCAGGCCTATGAGTACATTCACGCGCCCTTCGGCTTCACCAGCGGCATCTACGGGTCGGTCTTCTATATGGCCACCGGATTCCACGGGGCTCACGTCATTATCGGGACGATCTTCCTGGTGGTTTGCCTGGTGCGCTCCTACAAGGGCCATTTCAAACCGGACCATCACTTCGGTTTCGAGGCGGCGGCCTGGTATTGGCACTTTGTCGATGTCGTCTGGCTGTTCCTGTTCTGCGGCGTCTACTGGTGGGGCGGCAACTAGCGTCCAGCCAAGCCGCCATGCCGGCGTCATGCCGGTAGAACACGGTCTTACCGTTTCCCCTTTCCGCGCCGGGCTCGCCTGTCGGTGTCCCGGATGCGGGGAGGGGAAATTGTTTTCGGGGCTGCTTGAGGTCGCCCCGGCCTGCACGGTCTGCGGGCTGGATTATTCCAAACAGGATTCAGGTGACGGGCCGGCGGTTTTCGTCATCCTCATCCTCGGCTTTGTCGTGGTCGGTCTGGCGGCCTGGGTGGAATTCGCTTTTTCGCCGCCGCTCTGGGTTCATGCCGCGCTGTGGTTTCCCACCATCCTGCTGGCGTCCATTGTTCTGTTGCGCATTTTCAAAGCGACGCTCATCGCCCTGCAGTTTCATCATCACGCCGGTGAGGGACGCCGCGAGTAGCGGCAAGCGCCGATGACCGCCCGCGCCCTCTTGTGGCCCACCCTGACCGCCCTGCCGGCTCTGGTCGTCCTGTTGGCCCTGGGGTTTTGGCAACTCGAGCGGATGCAGTGGAAAAACGAGCTGATCGGGCAGCGCCAAGCAGGTCTGGCGGCAGCGCCCGCCGAGCTTCCGACAGCCGCCGTCGATGCCGGGACGCTGAATTTCAGCCGGGTCCATTTAAGCGGCCGTTTCCTGCATGATCGCGAACTGTACGTCCTCAACCGAAACCTCAAAGGCGTTGCCGGCGTCCACGTCATCACGCCGTTTCAGCGCACCGGAGCGGAGGACGGCGCCGTCGTTCTGGTTAACCGGGGTTGGGTGCCAAACGGCCGGCGGGCACCGGCCAGCCGCCCGATGGGTCAAATCGAAGGCGAAATCCGCGTTTCGGGCATCGTTCGCACGGGCACTCCGGGGCGCGGTTGGCTGACGCCAGCGGATGATCCCGCAAAAGGGGTGTGGTATGCCGCCGATGCCCCCGCCATGGCTGCGGCATTGGGCCTGCAGGCTCCGAATTTTATTATAGAAATCAGTAACATGGACGTACCCGGCAGCCTGCCGCTGGGCGGTCAGACGAGAACCGAATTGGCGAACAACCACCTCTCGTATGCTCTAACCTGGTTTGCCCTGGCGGGCGCATTGGCCGTTATTTACCTCCTTTTTGCCCTGCGCCTGCGCCGCACCGATTAACTTTTTGACCTCTGCGCTTCGCGCCAAGGCGGCGAGCGGTTATCATGGGTCAGGATGAAGGCGTACAACGACGTAGAAGGGCGGTTCAAGCGTCTCACGGACCTGAACGGGGCTTTGGCAGTGTTGCACTGGGATTCGGCGGCGATGATGCCGGCCGGCGGCGCTTCCGCGCGGGCCGATCAGATCGCGGCCCTGTCGCTGGTCTGCCACGAACTGATGACCGATCCGGCGCTCGACGAAACGTTGTCGAACGCCGAGCGTGAAATCGACAAACAGCCCGATGATTTCGACAATTGGCATACCGCCAACGTCGAGGAGATGCGCAGAATGTGGCGGCATGCCAACGCCGTTCCGGCAGATCTCGTCGAAGCGCTCAGCCAGGCCACCTCGGCCTGCGAGATGGTGTGGCGCGATGCTCGGCCGGAAAACGACTTCGCCAAACTCGAACCGCTTCTGAGCCACCTCGTTTCGCTGGTGACCGAGGTTGCCCAGGCCAAGTCCGAAGCGCTCGGCATCGATCCCTACGACGCCCTGCTCGACGAGTTCGATCCCGGCGTGCGGGCGGCCGATATCGATCCCCTGTTCGACGGCCTGGAAGGGTTTCTTCCGGATTTCCGCGCCAAGGTGCAGGAAGCCCAGGCCGCCGGCCCGCAGCCCGAACCGCTGGCCGGGTCGTTCTCCGTGGCCGATCAGCGCGCCCTGGCCGAACGGCTGATGCATCAGTTGGGCTTCGATTTCGAATTCGGCCGGCTCGACGTCAGCCACCATCCCTTCACCGGCGGCGTGCCCGACGACGTGCGCATTACGACGCGCTACTACGAGAGCGACTTCACCCAGAGCCTGATGGGGGTGCTGCACGAGACGGGTCACGCCCTTTACGAGCGCGGCCTGCCGGGCCAGTGGCGGCATCAGCCGGTGGGCGCGGCGCGCGGCATGACTTTGCATGAAAGCCAGTCGCTGATTATCGAAATGCTGGCCTGCCGGTCGGAGCCGTTCATCCGCTACCTGACCCCGCTGGTTTGCGAAACCTTCGGCGGCGACGGCCCGGCCTGGCAGCCGGAAAACCTGATCCGCCACTACCGCCGCGTCGAGCCCGGCCTCATCCGCGTCGATGCCGACGAGGTTTCCTATCCGTCACATGTCATTCTGCGTTACCGGCTGGAACGCGCCATGATTGCCGGCGACCTCAAGGTGGTGGACCTGCCCGGCGCCTGGAACGAGGCGATGGAAAAGGCGCTGGGTCAAACCCCGCCCGACGATCGGGACGGCTGTCTGCAGGACATTCACTGGCCCAGCGGCGCCTTCGGCTACTTCCCCACTTATACCTTGGGCGCCATCGCCGCCGCGCAGCTGTTCGAGGCGGCCATGCGGGATTCCGATGAGGTCCTGCCGGGACTGGAAAGTGGTAATTTCACACCACTGCTGGCGTGGTTGCGCTCGCACGTGCACGCGCTGGGGTCCCTGATGTCGACCCAGGACCTGCTGACCCGGGCGACCGGCAAACCACTGAATATCGAAACATACAAGGCCCATCTCGAGCAGCGGTATCTCGGCGGCTGAGCGGCCGCGTCGCCTACTCCACCAGTTGGCCGACCACAAGCGCTTCCAATTCCTTGATGCGGGATTGCAGGCCGGCAACCACGGTTTGCACGTCTTCCTCGGTATAGCGTTCGACGATGTGCTGGCGGCAGTTGATGTCCCAGGCTTCGATCGTAAACCGGATGGCGCGTTCAACGACGGCGTTATAGCTGCCGTCAGAAAGCGTCTTAATCAACTTGGCGTCGTCGCTTTCCTCCGCCCGGCCCCAGATCTTGATGCGCGTGCGGGCCGGGTAGTTCATCAGGAAGATGAAGGCTTTGGGGTTCTCGGTGAGATTGCCGGTTGAGATGTATTGTTTGTTGCCGCGGAAGTCGGCAAATCCCAGCGTGTTGTCGTCTAGGGGTTTGAGGAAGCCCTTCGGCCCGCCGCGGTGCTGGATGTAGGGTTGGCCGGACTTGCCGGCGGTGGCCAGATAGAAGGAATCCTGGACCTCCAGAAAAGCCTTGAGATCGTCCGTGACGGTCTTGTTCCAGCCGCGTTTGATGATTTTTTCGCCGGCGCCGGCAGCACCATTTCGCGTCTGGGTCGCCAGGATCGCGTCGCTGAATACGATATCGGGTTCATCGAGCATGATCGTTCCGTTTCTCAAATTACGGTGCTGGAATGGTTGACTGGAAACTTGGCCGTTGTGAAGCCTTGTCCATCCACGCCGTCAGGTTGGGGCGCCCGTTACGCCAGCCCAGGTCGTCGTGCCGCAGGTCGACGTATCCCAGAGCCGCGGCCAGGGCCAAGGTGCTCAGGCTGGGCGCAGCGGAGTCGGGCAGATCGGATGCCTCCAGCGCATCGCAGCAACTCAATATTTTGCCCCGTTGCTTTTCGACCCAGGCGGGCGATTGCTCGCCGTCCGGCCGCCGGCCTTCCATGGTGGCGAGGTAGGTGGCGTCCGTCATGCCGTTGGCCAGCGCATGCAGCCTGAGGACGGCCCAGCGTTCCTCGCCGGCCGCCGGCGGCAGCAATTGCGGTTCGGGTGTCAGGCTGTCGAGGTACTCACAGATCACCGCGCTGTCGAAGAGGGATGACCCGTCCTCTCTGACCAAGGCTGGAATTTTGATCACGGGATTTGCCTCAACCAGATCGGCGGGCTTGTCGTAGGGCGCGCAGACCTCGAACTGGACCTGGTCGGGCAAGCCCTTTTCCACCACCGCCATGCGGACCTTGCGGGCGTAGGGCGAGGCGTCCGAGTAGAAGACTTTCATCATTTGGACTTCTTTCCTGCTTGTTTCAGAAGTTGAATGGCGCCGGCCGCGGCACTGTTAATGGCGCCGGCATCCCGATGGGCCCGGCTGAGCACGTAGCCGCCCTGGATGACGGCGATGAGCGTGGTTGCCAGCTGCGCCGGTTCCATGTGACGCGGCAGCTGGCCCAGGGATTGCGCTTCAGCGAGACTATCGGTCAGCGTCTCCTCGACATGCTCGAAGAAGGCCGCCACCGGGGCGCGGATGGTTTCCTCCGCGATGGAGCGCTCGGACGTCAGGCGGCCGACGCGGCAGCCTGTGAGGCCGTCGCGCTGCCGGCCAAGGTATTCCTCGATGCGCTCCAACGGCGGTTGATCCAGGCGAAAGGATGCATCGAAATCGGCAACCAGTTCTTCCTTTATTTCCTCGATCGCCGCCACCGCCAGGGCCTGCTTGCCGCTGAAGTGATGATAGAAGCTGCCTTGCCCTGTCTGGCTGGCCTCCTGCACCGCGCGCGGACTCATGGCCTCGAAGCCGCGCTCCCAAAGCAGGGTTTTAGCCGCGTCGAGCAGAGCTTGCCGCCGCGATTCCTTCCATTTGCGCGAGGTTTGGGGTTGGGCTTCCGTCATCTATCCAATCTCTAATATTTTGTACATACTAGTAGGTACAATATAACATCGTCAAGCACTCATTCGGCCGGGCTTCCAAATGGCTGGCACATGCTCTAGTTTCGCCGGGCCGCGATCCGAAGATATTCAGCCGTTACCATGAGCTTGCCGTGAAGTATGTCAGCACCAGGGGCGAGGCCCCCGCGCTTGGATTTGAAGACGTTCTGTTGACCGGGCTTGCCCGCGACGGCGGCCTTTACGTGCCGGAGACCTGGCCGGTATTTTCGGCCGCCGAAATCAGCAGCATGGCCGGTCTCCGTTACGCCGATCTCGCCCTTCGCGTCATGTACCCCTATGTCGAGGGTGAAATTCCGGAAGCGGAATTCGCTTCGCTGATCGACGACGCCTACGCAGGCTTCGACCACCGCGCAGTGGCGCCGCTCAGGCAGCTTGACGCCAACGAATGGCTGATGGAACTTTTCCACGGACCCACCCTGGCGTTCAAGGACTTCGCCTTGCAGCTCCTCGGCCGCCTGCTCGACCGCACGCTGACTAACCGAGGTCAAAGGGCGACCATTGTCGGCGCGACCTCCGGCGATACCGGATCCGCCGCCATCGAAGCCTGCCGCGACCGTGAAGCCATCGACATCTTCATCCTGCATCCCGAGGGCCGGGTCAGCGAGGTGCAACGCCGCCAGATGACGACGGTACCGTCCGCCAACGTGCACAACATCGCCATCCAGGGCACCTTCGACGACTGCCAGGCCTTGGTGAAGGCGATGTTCAACAATCTGGAATTCCGCGATGAAATGCGGCTTTCGGCCGTCAATTCCATCAACTGGGCCCGCGTCATGGCGCAGATCGTCTATTACTTCCACGCCGGGCTCGCAATCGGCGCTCCGGGGCGTCCGGTGGCGTTTTCCGTGCCGACCGGAAATTTCGGCGACGTTTTCGCCGGCTACTGCGCGCGCGAAATGGGCTTGCCGATCGAACAGCTAATCGTCGCCACCAACCGCAACGATATTTTGGCCCGCTTCTTCCAAACCGGCGCCTATCGCAAAGGCGGCGTCCATCCCACAATGAGCCCCAGCATGGACATTCAGGTGTCCAGCAATTTCGAACGTCTGTTGTTCGATATGGAAGGCCGCGACGGCAGCCGTGTGCGGGCGCTGATGGCGGCGCTCGATCAGTCCGGTGAGTTCGAAGTCCCTGAGCCGGCTCTGGCCGACGCCGCCAAGCTGTTCGATGGCGAAGCCGTCAGCGAAGATGAGACGCTTCAGGAGATCAGTACCGTGACGCGCCAGACCGGCCTTGCCATCGATCCCCACGGCGCGGTCGGGGTGGCGGCGGGCCGCCGGATGCGGCGCAACGCCACCGTGCCGCTGATCTCGCTGGCCACCGCCCACCCGGCCAAATTCCCCGATGCCGTGGAACAGGCAACCGGCGAGCGTCCCGCATTGCCCGAGCGCTTGGCCGACCTACATCAACGATCAGAGCGTTTCGACGTGCTGCCCAACGATCTCGCCGCCGTCATGGCCATGGTACGTAACGGCGCGCGGAATTAGACCGGGTGCGGAGACGGCCATGAGTGTGCGCATAACGACTTTGGACAACGGCCTCAGGGTTGCTACCGACCCGATGTTGGACCTGGAAACTGCGGCCCTGGGCGTCTGGGTCGACACCGGCGCGCGCAACGAGGACCTCGCGGTCAACGGCGTCTCCCACATGCTGGAGCACATGGCCTTCAAGGGCACCAAGCGCCGCAGCGCCTTGCAGATCGCCGAGGAAATCGAGGCTGTCGGCGGCCAGTTGAACGCTTATACCTCGCGCGAACAGACGGCCTACTTCGCCCGCATGCTCAAAGGCGACCTGCCGCTGGCCTTGGATATTCTGGCCGACATCCTGCAATATTCCGTATTCGACAACGACGAACTGGCGCGCGAGAGGGCCGTTGTGATCCAGGAGATCGGCCAGACCAACGACACGCCTGACGACCTGGTGTTCGATCTTTTCCAGCATGCCGCTTATCCCGATCAGCCCTTGGGCCGCTCGATCCTGGGCACCGCCGAGCGGGTTGACGGCTTCGACCGCGAAACCCTGATCAGCTACATGGGCGATCACTACGGCGGCCCGAACATGGTGCTGGCCGCTGCCGGCGGCGTCGATCACGATGACATCGTCGGTTTAGCCGGAGAGGCGTTCGCCGGTTTGCCGACCGGAAGAAAAACAGGCCCGGCCGCGGCCCGTTACGTGGGCGGCGAGAGTCTGCTGCAAAAACCGCTGGAGCAGGTGCACTACCTGATGGGCTTCGACGGCCTGCCTTTCGACGACGATGATTTTTTTGCCGCCCAGGTCCTCGCGACAGTTTTGGGCGGCGGCATGTCATCGCGCCTGTTTCAGGAGGTGCGCGAAAAGCGCGGCCTGGCCTATTCGGTTTTCGCCTTTTCGGCCTCCTACATCGATGGCGGGGTGTTCGGCGTCTACGCTGCGACGGGCGCCAACGACCTGACCGAACTGGTTCCGGTGTTGTGCGATGAAGTTCTCAGGGCTGGCCGGGACGTCAGCGACGCCGAAACCGCCCGCGCCCGCGCACAGCACAAAGCGAGCATTATGATGGGCCTGGAAGCCGCCGGCGCGCGAACCGAGCACTTGGGGCGCCAGATGCTGATCTATGGGCGCGCGATTACGCCGCAGGAGTTGGTGGAGAAAATAGACGCCGTCGATGCCGCGGCGGTGCGCCGGGTGGCGGAACACCTCGTCAAATCGCTGCCGACGGTTGCGGCAATCGGGCCGCTGGACGGGCTGGAGAGCTTTTCGACCACCTGTGACAGATTTTCTTAAAACGGATTCCGTTTTAACGGACACGCCCTAAGCTCTGGAGATTCCAACGGAATATGATCTAGTATTTGGAAAGACGGGCGGTGAAGGGGGCTCGGTGAGTACATTTCTCAGCAGTATCGGCCATCAGATCGACGGCGTGCGCATTGAAGGCGATGCCGTCTGGTTACGCCCGCCCAAAGCCGCCGATTTCGAGGACTGGAGCCGCGTGCGTGAAAAGAGCCGCGCCTTTCTCGTCCCCTGGGAACCGGTCTGGCCTGCCGACGTCCTGACCCGCGCCTCGTTCCGCCGCCGCCTCAAGCGTTATGCCCAGGATGCCCGGGACGACCGGGGATATTCGTTCTTCATCTTTCGCCAGGATGACAACGCCTTGGTTGGCGGCGTCAACCTCAGCCACGTCCACCGCGGCGTCTCGCAGTCCTGCTCCATGGGGTACTGGATGGGCGAGCCCTACGCCCGACGCGGCTATATGTCGGACGCCGTCAGCGCCACGGTAAGTTTCATCTTCGAGGAACTCGGTTTGCACAGGGTGGAGGCGGCCTGCGTTCCGGCCAACGTACCGAGCCGCGATTTGTTGCGCAAAGTCGGATTTCACGAGGAAGGTCAGGCCCGCAAGTATCTGAAGATCAACGGCCGCTGGGAAGACCACATCCTGTTCGCCTACCTCGCCTCCGATCCCCCGCCGCGGTAGAGGGCGACCCGGTGCGCACTGATTTGTTCACAGGGAGCGATAATTCGAGACTACGAATTGGATTCCCGCCTGCGCGGGAATGACATTATTATCCAGCCGACCTCGCACGCGTCACTCCCGCGAAAGCTGGAGTCCATGCCTGAGCAATAGCCTCATGATGAAACATAGTGATCGAGAGTGGTGTCCTCAGGCGTGTCCGGCGGTGCTGGAGAGCAATGTGAGGTCAATGCCCAGCTTGGCGACGGCGCGCGTCCATTTGGTGTCCTGGTCGACGCCGAAAACCAAGTCGTTGTCCGATTCGAGGTGCAGCCAGCCGTTGGCTTGAATTTCCGAATCCAATTGTCCCGGCGCCCATCCGGCATAGCCCAAGGCGAGGAGACAATGTTGCGGCCCATTGCCGAGCGAAATCGCCTTGAGCACGTCGATCGACGCCGTCAGAGCCATGTGTTCCTCGACCGGCATCGAACTGTCCTGCAGGTAATCCACCGAATGCAAAACGAATCCACGGCTTTCCTCGACGGGGCCGCCGAAGTGGACCTGGATGCGGTCGTCGCCCAAACCAGAATCGATACCCAACTGCTCCAACAGATCCGGGAAGGTGATGTGGTCGACCAGCTTGTTGACCACCAGTCCCATCGCGCCCTCTTCGGAATGGGCGCAAACGTAGATCACGGTATGTTCGAAACGGGGATCCATCATGCCCGGCATGGCGATCAGCAATTGGCCGTCGAGATACTGGCTTACCGTCATGGGCTGCTCCTTTGCCGGAGTGAGTTCCCCGCTCGCGCCTCTAATCACGGCAGGCTCGCAAGGCCTCTCGGACATGTGAAATCATATCCCATGAATTGACTCAGATCATCCTATATACATGGATTGGCGGAAATTTAAGGGCGGCCACGGGATCCGGGGGCCGCGCCGGCATCAAATCTTGTCTCGCCCAGTCAGCTGGAGAGAGCGTGAAAAACAACCGAATATCAATGCCTTGGCGCGCAGCGGCAATAACTTTAATCTGCCTGCTCGGCGTGTTGCCGGGTTCGAAACCGGCGTTCGCCGCGGCCACGCCGTGGATCAGCACGGATGTCGCCCAAATCCGCCTGATCGGCTCGTATGGGAATGACGACCTAAAGATCGGCCTGCATATTCGCCTGGAACCGGGCTGGAAGACCTACTGGCGTTCGCCCGGCGATTCCGGTTTTCCCACCATGGTCGACTGGTCGGGATCCGCGAATGTCGTCAAGCCAACGCTGCGCTGGCCGCTGCCCAAGCGGACCGTTCTGTCCGGCTATCAGAGCTTCGTGTATGGCGATGAGGTGGTGCTGCCGGTCTCTGCGGAGGTCGTTGACCGTACCGTCCCGGTAACCGTGAAAGCCGCCGTGGACTACGCCGTCTGCAAGGAGGTCTGCGTCCCGCTGCAGGCGGAACTGTCGCTGCAAATCGAACCGCAGACGAAAACCGCCGCCGCCGCGGACTTCCATGCCAAGCTGATCGACCGTTACTTGGCACGTGTCCCGTCCAGAGAACCGCATGACGGCTTGGAAATCGGGAGCGCCATTGTCGAGCAGGTAGGCGGGCAGGAACGCCTTGTCGTTACACTGAGGGCGGCGGCGTTTGTCGCGCCGGACGTGATCGTCGAGGCCGCCTCCCCGTTTTCGTTTTCGGCGCCGGCGGTGCGCCTGGAAAAATCCGGCGACCGGGCCGTTATGAGCCTTACGGTACACGGCGGAAAGTCGGGCCACTCTCTGGTGGGCCAGAACGTGACGATAACGGCCTATGATGGCGAGCGTGCAGTCGAACGGGTCGTTTCGCTCAAACAAGATTAAGCGTCAACGGGTCAGCCATAGAGAGAATCGGCAATTTGGGCTGGACAACGCGTGTAAGACCGCTATTTCTCATGCGTGACATAGCGGCTTAGCGTCGCGGCAATCAACGGAATGGAAAAAGGATAGAAGAACATGGCATTGCAGGTGGGGGACAAGGTCCCGGACGTCGGTTTGGCCGTCATGACGGCGGACGGGCCTTCGGGTATTTCTTCAGATGATTTGTTTGGCGGCAAGAAGGTCGTGCTGTTCGCGCTGCCCGGCGCCTTTACGCCGACCTGTTCGGCCCAGCATCTTCCGAGTTTCGTGAACAACGCCGCCGAAATCCGCGCGAAGGGCGTCGACACCATTGCCTGCCTCTCGGTCAATGACGTCTTCGTCATGGGTGCCTGGGGCAAGGACCAGAATGTCGGCGACAACGTGCTGATGCTGGCCGACGGCGCGGCCGCCTGGAGCAAGGCCGCCGGTCTAGACTGGGACCTCAGCGACCGCGGCCTTGGCGTCCGCTCGCAGCGCTACGCCATGGTCGTTGACGACGGCACGGTGACGCATATCGCCGTCGAAGAAGCCGGCTCCTACGACGTTTCCAGCGCCGAAAGCATCATGTCGGCGCTCTAACGCCTTCCTGTTCGACGAGGAAGAGGCGCGCCGCCTGGTGCGCCTCTTTTTTTGTCTAACGATGATGCTCCACGGCGGCGGTTGCGAGCGCGTCCGCCCGCTCGTTACCGGGATGGCCGGCGTGCCCCTTCACCCAGTGCCAGCTGATGTCATGGCGTCTGATCGCCTCGTCCAGGCGCCGCCAGAGGTCGGCGTTTTTGACCGGTTTTTTGGCCGCGGTACGCCAGCCGTTTGTTTTCCAATTGTGGATCCACGACGTGATGCCGTCCTTCACGTAAGTGCTGTCGGTGTGCAGGCGGACCTTGCAGGGCCGGCTTAAGCTCTCTAGCGCCTCGATCGCAGCCGTTAATTCCATGCGGTTGTTGGTAGTATCGGGCTCGCCGCCGGATAGCTCCTTTTCATTGCCGTTGAAGACCAGCAAAACGCCCCAGCCGCCGGGACCCGGATTGCCGGAACACGCCCCGTCGGTGAAAATGTCGACCGTACCGTCCTCGGTCATGCTCATTCCAGACCGTAGGCCGCCGGGCTGGTAAGGCCGCGGTGGAAGCGGGAGTACTGCAGGTATTCCATCGGGTCATGCGGCCTGACGAGGGCGCCCTCGGGCGTATTGAGCCAATCGTAAAGGCGCGTGAGCAGGAACCTCAACGCCGCCCCGCGGGCCAGCACGGGCAGGGCCGACATTTCCTCATCCGAGAGCTGCCGCACGTTGCGGTAGGCCTGCAGCATGGTGCGGGCCTTGGTGGTGTTGAACTGGCGGTCGGGCTCGAAGCACCAGGCGTTGAGGCAGATGGCGATTTCGTAGGCCAGGAAGTCGTTGCAGGCAAAATAGAAATCGATCAGGCCGGATAGTTCGTCGCCCAGGAAAAAGACGTTGTCGGGAAAAATATCGGCATGGATGACGCCGCTCGGCAGATCTTTGGGCCAGATGCGTTCCAATTCGTCCAATTCGGCACTGATCTCGTCACGCAGTCCCGGCGCCACCTCATCGGCGCGCTCGGCGCTGGATTCGAACAGGGGCCGCCAGCCGCCGACCGACAGGTTGTTGGGCCGCTGAATGGTGAAATCGGCGCCCGCCAGATGGAGGCGCGCCATGATATCGCCGACGCCGCTGCAATGGCGCGGTCTGGGACGGCGGTGCCAAACGCCCTTCAGGAAACTCGCCATCGCCGCCGGGCGGCCCGCCAGTGTTCGCAATGCCTGGCCGTCGCGCGCGTGGATCGGGCTGGGACAGGGAAAACCCTGTGCCGCCAGGTGATCCATCAGACCCAGGAAGAAGGGTAAATCGTCGGGATCCACGCGCTTCTCGTAGAGCGTCAAAATGTAGGTGTCGACGTCGGTCTGCAACAGGTAGTTGGTGTTTTCCACACCCTCCGCGATGCCCTTGAAGGACACCGCCTGACCCACGTCATAATCAGCCAGAAAAGCGCTTAACTCGTCGTCGGTGATATCCGTGTAAACCGCCATGACAATACCAATTATCAATCCAGCGACGTGGCCGACAACTCGGCCGGTAGTTTGAAATGCATGTTTTCGGGTTCGGCTTCGGCCAACCGCACCGTCACGTCGAAATGCCCGCCGGCGGACCGGATGACTTCGTCGACCAGAACCTCCGGAGCCGAGGCGCCAGCGGTAATGGCGATACGGCGGCTGCCGTGATACGCCGGCCAATCGATATCGGCCGCCCGCTGGATCAGCCGCGCTTCCGCGCATCCGGCCCGCTTGGCGACCTCCACCAATCGCTTGGAATTGGACGAGTTCGGCGCGCCGATCACCAACACGGCATCGGCGGCGCCCGCCACGTCCTTCACCGCCTGTTGACGGTTGGTGGTGGCGTAACAGATATCCTCCTTGTGAGGCTCGACGATGCCGGGAAAGCGCTTCTTCAGCGCGGCAATGATCTCGGCGGCTTCATCCACCGACAGCGTCGTCTGCGTGGTGTAGGCCAGCGCCCCCGGGTCGGCCGGCGCGAGGCTTTCGGCCTGGGCCACCGTCTCCACCAGCATGACCGCGCCTTCGGGTAACTGCCCCATGGTGCCGATCACTTCGGGGTGGCCGGCGTGGCCGATCAGGACGACGTCCAATCCGTCAGCATGGTGGCGTTCCGCCTCGCGGTGGACCTTGCTGACCAGCGGGCAGGTGGCATCGAGGTATCTGAGTTTCCGGTGGGCCGCTTCGGCGGGGACTGATTTCGGTACGCCGTGAGCGGAAAATATGACCACGGCATCGTCGGGCACCTGGTCCAGTCCCTCGACGAACACCGCACCCTTGGCTTCCAGGTCCTCGACAACGTAGCGGTTATGCACGATCTCGTGCCGCACAAACACGGGCTTGCCGAATTTGCGCAATGCCTCCTCGACGATCAAAACGGCGCGGTCGACGCCGGCGCAAAATCCACGCGGTGCGGCCAAGATGATTTCCAGGGGCGGTTTCGACATGGGTATGCTGTTCCAAAATATAGTCGGCAGGGAATATATCATCGACCGGTGCCCGCGTGGTACCTTGTCCGACGGCTGGGCGTCAATTACAGTCTGGCCCGTGATGGTGGATTTATTCAGGCGACGCCGCGAGGCCACGGGGCCGGAGGCGTCGCAACAATTTGAATTGGGCGCGGGCAAGTGAAATTTTTTATTGATAAGGCCGAACGGGCGGAGCCGAACTCCTCGATGCGCCCGTCCACCAAATCCGGAAACGGCCTCCGGGCGGCGGTTGTCTTCGGCGCGGTTTCGCTGGTTTCCGCCTGCTCCTGGATGGGCATCGGCGAGAGTGACGAAAGACGCATGGTCTGCCCGACCGTCGCAATCCTGGGTGATGCGGAAAGAATAACCAAATTCAAGTCGGGCACCGGCCGGGACTTGATTGATAAAATGTTCGAGGCGGAGATCCGTAATCTTAAAACGACCTGCAAGCATCGGCCCGGCCGCCTGATTGTGGATATGAGCTTTGAATTGGTCGCCGAGCGCTTCCCCGCGGCGAAGTCGCGGGAAGGCGATTTCAGTTATTTCATTGCGGTTACCGATAAGTCGGGACGGGTTTTGGCGAAGGAAACCTTCAATAGCCGGATTGCCTTTGCCGTTAACCGCCGACGCGCCGGCACGGTCGAGGAAACCGAACAGAGCATTCCGCTGCCGGCGCAATCCACCGGCGCCGAGTTCGAAATTCTGGTCGGATTTCAGCTCTCCGCCAATCAGCTCGAGTTCAACCGTCGAAATTAGACCGCGCGTCGCGCCGGGCCCGACCATTTGTTGACTCGCGAATAAGCGGGGGTATCATGTCTGACGCCGGACCGGGTTGCCCCCGGCTGGTAAATCTTCCGTTTCTGCGGGAGAGACCGGTGAACGATCCCAAGTCCCGTGACTTGGCCGTGGCCGGCGCCGAAGGAGCAACCGCCCCGGAAACTCTCAGGCACCCAGGACCGCAGAAATGCCGCACTCTGGAAAGCGAGCTCGACGCCCGCGGCCTCATTGGCCCCGGCGGAAAGGTTCCACCGAAGGGGTAAACCGGATACCGCTTGTCCGGCGAATCTCTCAGGTTCCACGACAGGGGGGGCCGGTTCGGCGAACGTCACCCGCACCACATGTGGGAACAGGCGCCGGGCAACGGTTCATGTCGTGGCTTCGGAGGCAGTTCGGGTGGCAAATTCTTCAGATCAATCGCTGCAAACCACGCCGCTTGATGCGCTGCACCGTGAGTTGGGCGCGCGCATGGTGCCGTTTGCCGGCTATGACATGCCGGTTCAATATCCCCTGGGCATCCTCAACGAGCACAAACATACGCGCCAGGCGGCCGGGCTTTTTGATGTCTCCCACATGGGCCAGGTCAGGTTGAGCGGTGAGGGCGTCGTGGCGGCGCTGGAGACGATGGTGCCCGGCGATATCGCCGGCCTGGATGTCGGCGGCATCCGCTACACGCTTTTCACCAACGATGCCGGCGGTATCCTCGACGATCTGATGGTGACGCGAAACGCCGATCATCTGTTCGCGGTGGTCAATGCCGCTTGCAAGGATGCCGATATCGCCCATCTACAAACCCATCTTGGAAGTGACGCCGTCGAGGTGCTGACGGATCGCGCCTTATTGGCGCTGCAGGGACCGGCGGCGGCCACCGTTCTGGCGCGCCACGCGCCCCCGTCGGCGGATTTGAAATTCATGACGGCGGCGGACATGGACGTGGCGGGCGCCGCCTGCTTCGTGTCGCGTTCGGGCTATACCGGCGAGGACGGCTTCGAGATCTCGGTTCCTGCCGGCGCGGCCGAAAGCTTGGCGCGGTCCCTGCTGGCCGAGGCGGAGGTGGAGGCCATCGGTCTGGGCGCACGGGATTCGCTGCGGCTCGAAGCCGGATTGTGCCTCTACGGCCACGATATCGACGAAACCACGACGCCCATTGAGGCCGGCTTGACCTGGACCGTGGGCAAGCGCCGCCGCGAGGAACGAAACTTCCCCGGCGCCGATGTGATCGTCGGCCAGATCGCGGACGGCGTGGCGCGCAAACGCGTCGGCCTCAAACCCGAAGGCCGGGCGTTGGCCCGCGAGGGCAGCGGCATCGCCGCCCCCGACGGTACGCTCATCGGCAATGTGACGTCGGGCGGTTTCGGCGCCACGGCGGAGGGACCGGTCGTGATGGGCTACGTTCAGACCGAATACGCCAAGCCGGATACCGAGGTGGGGCTGGTGGTGCGGGGAACCAGTCATCCGGCGCGCGTCGTCAGGATGCCGTTCGTGCCGCACGGTTACGCGAAATGACTATTCACTTTATTTGAGGGGACAAGGGACAGAACAATGAGCGATTTGAAGTACAGCGAAGATCACGAATGGGTCAGCGTCGATGGCGACATCGCCACCATCGGAATTTCAAACTACGCCCAGGAACAGCTGGGTGACGTGGTGTTCATCGATTTGCCCGACACGGGTGCCACCTTCGAAAAAGGCGCGGAGGCGGCCGTCGTCGAATCGGTCAAGGCGGCCAGCGAGATCTACTCGCCGGTCAGCGGCGAAATCACCGAGGTCAACGGCGCTCTCGACGAAAATCCGGCGCTGGTCAACTCCGACGCCGAGGGCGGGGGCTGGTTCTTCAAAATGCGCCTGGCCGACGCCGGTGAATTGGACGATCTGATGGACGCTGAGGCCTATGCGGAATTCGCCGAAGGATCTGACTGATGCGCTATTTGCCGTTGGGAGACGCCGACCGGCGTGACATGCTGGCGACCATCGGCGCCGGCTCGATAGACGATTTGTTTGTTGATATTCCCAAAGAGGCCCGGCTCGGCACCGCGCTCGATCTCCCGAAGGCGCAAGGCGAAATGGCGGTGGAAAGGGCGCTTACCGCCCTCGCGGCGCGCAACAGGGCGGCAGGCGCAGGCCCCAGCTTCATCGGCGCCGGCGCCTACCGGCATCACGTGCCGGCCTCGGTCGACCATCTCATCCAGCGCAGTGAATTCCTCACCGCCTACACGCCCTATCAGCCGGAGATCAGCCAGGGCACGCTGCAGGTCCTGTTCGAGTTTCAGACCCAGGTGGCTCAGATCACCGGCATGGACGTGGCCAACGCCTCGATGTACGACGCCGCGACCGGCTGCGCCGAGGCCGTCTCGATGGCCGCCAGGGTAACGCGGCGCAAGAAGGCGCTGTTGTGTGCCGGTTTGCATCCCCACTATCGCGATTCGGTCCTGACCAATACGCAGTTTTCCGATTTGCAGCTGGAGACGGTCGAGCCAAATCCCGACGTGGCGGACGACGTCGCCTGCGTCGTCGTGCAGAACCCCGACGTCTTCGGCAACCTCCGCGATCTCTCGCCGTTGGCGGACGCCTGCCACGCGGCGGGCGCCTTGCTGGTCGTGGCGGTTGCCGAGGTTGTGTCGCTGGGCGCCGTCAAGTCCCCCGGCGAAATGGGCGCCGACATCGTCGTGGCCGAGGGGCAGGGCCTGGGCAACGGCTTGAACTACGGCGGACCCTATCTTGGCCTCTTTGCGGCGCGGGACAAGTTCGTGCGCCAGCTGCCGGGGCGCTTATGCGGTGAAACCGTGGACGGCGAAGGCCGGCGCGGTTACGTGCTGACCCTGTCGGCGCGCGAACAGCACATCCGGCGGGAAAAGGCGACCAGCAACATCTGCACCAATTCAGGTCTCTGCGCCCTGGCCTTTACCATCCATCTGGCCTTGCTGGGGGAAGAAGGCTACCGCCGGCTGGCCCGGCTCAACCACGAAATGGCTATCGGACTGGCCGACGCCTTGGCCCAAGTGCCGGGCGTCGAGGTGCTGAACGAGACCTTTTTCAATGAATTCACCATCCGTCTGTCCAAACCGGCGGCCGAGGTCGTCGAAGCCCTGGTGGCGCGCGACGTACTGGGCGGCGTGCCGGCAAGCCGGCTCTTCCCCGAGCGTGACGATTTGGCCGCCGATTTGATCGTTGCGGCGACCGAGACCAACACGGCGGAGGATATCGAAGCCTTTGCCGCGGCGCTGACGGAGGTGTTGTCATGAACCGCCAGGGCCGCCAGACGACACCCAGCCAGAGCGAGGGCGCGGGCCAGCCGGGCCGGATCACCTTTACCGGCCACCGCGGCCTGGATCACGAAGAAGCCCTGATGTTCGAATTGGGACGCGAGGGCCAGTGCGGCGTCGACCTGCCCGAGCCGGAGGGCACGCCCGACCGCTTGGGCGGCCTTGCCCGCGACGGTAAGATCGGCCTGCCGGGCCTGTCCGAACCCGAGGTGATCCGTCATTTCGTGCGTCTCAGCCGTAAAAACTACGCCATCGACGCCGGCATCTACCCGCTGGGCTCGTGTACCATGAAGCACAACCCGAGGCTCAACGAAAAACTCGCCCGCCTGCCGGGCTTCGCCGACCTGCATCCGCTGCAGCCGACGGCCACGGCGCAGGGCGCCCTGGAACTGATCGACACGTTGGCGCACTGGCTTAAGACCATCACCGGCATGCCGTCGGTGGCCATGCCGCCGGCCGCCGGGGCGCACGGCGAATTGTGCGGCCTGATGACCATCCGGGCGGCGCTGACGGCCAAGGGCGATCCCCGGAGTCGGGTTCTGGTGCCGGAATCGGCCCATGGCACCAATCCCGCCACGGCCACCATGTGCGGCTACAAGATCGAAGCGATCCCCGCCACGGCGGACGGCCGTGTCGACCTCGACGCTTTCCGGGACCGCCTCGGCGACGACGTGGCGGCGGTGATGCTGACCAATCCCAACACCTGCGGCCTGTTTGAACGCGACGTCCTCGAGGTCGCCGAGGCCATTCATTCGGTGGGCGGCTATTTCTACTGCGACGGCGCCAACCTCAACGCCATGATGGGCAAGGTCCGGATCGGCGATCTCGGCGTCGACGCCATGCACATCAACCTGCACAAGACGTTCTCGACGCCGCACGGCGGCGGCGGACCGGGCGCCGGCCCGGTCGTGCTGTCGGATGCGCTGAAGGATTACGCGCCGCTGCCCTGGGTCGTCGCCGGCGCCGACGGTTACGAATTGCTCGAAGACGCCACGGGCGCTACGGCGGCCAGCATCGGCCGCATGAAATCGTTCCATGGCCAGATGGGTATGTTCGTCCGCGCCCTGGCCTACATGATGAGTCACGGCGGCGACGGTTTGCAGCAGGCCTCGGAGGACGCCGTGCTGTCGGCCAACTACGTGCTCGCCTCGCTCCAGGACGACATGTCGGCGTCCTATCCGGGGCCCTGCATGCACGAGGCCCTGTTCGACGAGGATTTCCTCAAAGACACAGGCATCACCACGCTCGACTTCGCCAAGGCGATGATCGACGAGGGCTTCCACCCCATGACGGTCTATTTCCCGTTGGTCGTCCACGGCGCCATGCTGATCGAACCCACCGAAAGCGAAAGCAAGGCGAGCCTCGATCAGTTCATCGCCGCGCTGAAGGACTTGGTCGGCGCCGCCAAGGCCGGCGATACCGAACGCTTCACCGCCGCGCCGACGCTGGCCCCGCGCAAGCGCCTCGACGAAACCCAGGCCGCCCGCAGCCCCGTGCTGCGCTGGCGGCCGGCGGCGGAATAGGGGACTAACGCAAACTCGTCAACGCAATAAATGGTGACAGGTACACTTTAAAATAAAGTGTACCTGTCACCATTTATTGCCTTGGATCACCGGCATTTACTGACGCAATTTCCAGGATGACGTAGAAAAGTTGAACAAAAAACCCCCGCCGGAGAGGCGGGGGTTTGTCGGCCGAACCGTAGTTCAAATGTAGCTAGTGCAGTTTGCCTTCGATGTCGGAGATGCTCTCGTCGATCAGGCTGCGGGCCTTGGCGTCGTCGAGGTTTTCCGAAATCAGCTTTTCGGCGGCCTTAATGGCGACCTCGATGGAGGTGTTGCGCACGTCCTGCACGACCTGGGCTTCGGCCTGGGCGATTTTATCCAGCGCCATGTCGGTGCGGCGTTTGACCTCCGCCTCCAAAGCGGCCTCTGCGTCGGTCGCCAGACGTTCGGCGTCGGCCTTGGCCTGGGCGATGATGTCTTCCGCTTCGCTCACGGCGTCACGCTGTTTACGCTGGTAACCCGCCAGCAAGGACTGGGCCTCCTCGCGCAGTTTGACCGCCTCATCCAGCTCGGACTTGATGCCGGCGGCACGCTCGTCAAGCGCGCCGACGATCTTGCCGTAGGCGAACTTGATCATCACGCCAACGAATGCGACGAAGGCAATAGCGACCCAAAAGGCCGGATCTTCCATCAAATGACCCATCTATTTGCTCCCTGCCACGGCGGCGTCGACCGCCACGCCGACAGCATCGTCGCTGGCATCGACGCCGATCAGGCGGGCCGTCACCGTGCGGGCGGTATCCGAGGCGACCGAGCGGACATGACCCATGGCTTCGGTGCGGGCCTGGGCGATGCGGGCGTCGGCCTCGGCCATTTCGCCGGCCAGCTTGGCTTCAACTTCGGCCCGTTTGGCGTCGGCCTTGGCGCTCAGCTCATCATGCGCGGCTTTGGCCGTGGCCTGCGCATCGGCGCGGGCGTCAGCCAGGGCCTTCTCGTAGGCCTCGATGGCCTCTTCGGCCTCGGCCCGCAGGCTTTCGGCTTTTTCGAGGTCGTCGGTGATACGTTCCTGGCGTTCTTCCAGGACATCCGAAATGCGCGGCAGCGCCACCTTCCACATCACGAAATACAACGCAACGAAGGTGATCAGCAGCCAGACCAGCTGCGGTGAAAAATCGGCGAGATTAAGTTGAGGCATGGGTTGGGCCCCTGATTATCGTTCGGTCAAAAATTGTAATTCGGCCCGGTTCCGGCATCGCGCCGGACCGGACCGGAGTTACAAAAAATCTTACGCGAACAGGATCAGGAAGGCGATGAGCAGGGCGAACAGCGCGATCGCCTCGGTCAGCGCGAAGCCCAGCATCACCGTGCCGAACATTTTCGGCGCCGCGGCGGGGTTGCGGATGCCGGCCGAGATATAGGCGGCGAAGATGCTACCGATACCGACACCAACGCCGGCGAGGCCGATGGTGGCAAGACCGGCGCCAATTTGCTTTGCGGCTTCGAGTTCCATTTCCATGGTTCCTTTATTTTGTCAGACTTAAACGAGTGAAAAGAATTCCGGCTGTCCGGATGTTACGCCCTAGTGGTGCAGATGGATCGCATCGTTGAGGTAAAGACAGGTCAGAATGGTGAAAACGTAGGCTTGCAAAAAGGCCACGATCAGTTCGAGGCCGTACAAAGCTACGATAAAGACGAGCGGCGCCACGCCGAAGAGGCCGAGCGCCACGACAAACCCGCCGAAAACCTTGAGCAGCGTATGTCCCGCCATCATGTTGGCGAACAGTCGCAGGCTGAGGCTGACGGGGCGCGTCAGGTACGAGATGATTTCGATCGGGATCAGCAGCGGCATCAGGAAGACCGGCACGCCCGAGGGCACGAACAATGACAGGAACTTGCCCTTGTGCCGGATGACGCCGATCAGCGTCACGCCGAGGAACACGACAATGGCCATGCCGAAGGTGACAATGATGTGGCTGGTGGTGGTGAACGAATAGGGGATCAGGCCGAGGACGTTGGCGAACAGGATGAACATGAAAAGCGTGAAGACGAAGGGGAAGTAGTGGCGGCCTTCCGCGCCCACGTTTTCGCGCAGCATGTTGGCGATAAATTCGTAACTCAATTCGGCGATGGACTGCCAGCGGCCCGGCACCATGGCGCGGCCCCGCATGCTCAATGTCAGCATGGCGGTGATGGCGACGATCGAGATGATCATCCACATCGATGAATTGGTGAAAGAGGCATCAATGCCGCCGAGGTCGATCTCGACCAGGCGCTTGATTTCAAACTGCGCGAGAGGGCTGTGATTTTCGGCCACCTCGGTCTACTCCTTAACTTGGGGATCGTGATCCCCGTCTTCCTTCAGGCTCGCTTCAAGCTGCGCATTCGCCTTCATGGCCGCCCGGTAGGCGTTCATCAATCCGGCGGCGGAGCCCAAAACCAGCATCGCCAACATCAACCAGGGCTTGGTCTCCAGCCACCGGTCCAGGTACCAACCAATACCGCCGCTCACCGCCAAGGCCGAGACAAGCTCGATGCCGATGCGCATTCCCAGAGCCATGCCCACGGGTGACGTGCCATGCTCACTCTCCACCGGCGACCTCTGCTCCTCCTTCAGGCGGGCTTCCCGAATTCGGGCGTCCAATGCCTTAAAGGCCGGATCTGCGGGGTGTTTAGGTGGTTCCTCTTCGGTCATGGTTGTTTGTCCGATGAGGTTCCGCCTCGATGAAGGTCCCGGAAGTCTTGATGGGCGCAGACTTGGTAGTGATCGAACGCCAGCCTTCCACGACGGTCCATCCGCCGCTTGGGCCGGTAAAAACCGCGTGAACAATAGGGATTGGGTTGGGGGCTGTCAAGCCTCAATAGGGAAGGCTTAAGTTATTGAAAATTAAAGATAAACAGTCCCGAGAATGCCGCCTAAGCCGACTCTCTCAAATCCTCCGCCTGGGTCAGATCGACCGACACCAGCTGGCTTACGCCGCGCTCCCCCATGGTGACGCCGAACAGGCGCTCCATCCCGGCCATCGAGATGGGGTTGTGGGTGATGATCAGGAAGCGCGTGCCGGCGCTGGCGGCAATTTCCTCCACCAGTCCCAGGAAACGCTCGACATTGCTGTCATCCAGCGGTGCGTCGACCTCGTCCAGCACGCAGATCGGCGCCGGATTGGTCAGGAAAACGGCAAACAGCAGCGATACCGCCGTCAGGGCCTGCTCGCCGCCTGACAAGAGCGACATGGCCTGCAAACGCTTGCCCGGCGGGCTGGCCATGATTTCCAGGCCGGCTTCCAGGGGATCGTCCGATTCGGTGAGCGTGAGATAGGCCTGGCCGCCGCCAAAGAGGCGGACGAACAGTTCGCGGAAGTGGGTATCGACTTCCTTGAAGGCCAGCAACAGGCGTTCGCGGCCCTCGCGGTTGAGGCTGGCGATGCCTTGGCGTAAGCGCGCAATGGCGGCCTCGAGATCGGCGCGCTCCGTCATCATGGTCTCGATCTGCTCGGTCAGTTCGGCCGCTTCGGCCTCGGCCCGCAGGTTGACCGGGCCCATGTTGTCGCGTTCGCGTTTGAGGCGTTCGAGGCGGTGTTCGACCGCGTCGCGTTCGGGCAGCTCCGCGCCTTCCTTGATTTCGGCCACCTCCGGCGCCTGTTCCGGCGTGCAATCGAGGATTTCGTGCATGCGTTCGGTAATTTCCTGGCGGCTTTGCGCCGCCTGGGCGACACGGGCCTCGACCCGGACCCGGTCCTCGCGCGCCGTCGCCAACTGTTCGCTGGCCTCGCGCGATTGTTTTTCACACTCCGCCAGCGCAGCCTCGGCTTCGGCCAAGGCATCGGCCGCCTGCGTGCGCGCCGCCTCGGCCTTTTCGATTTCGTCCAGCAGGCTGACGCGGCGGGCGGCGATTTCCTCCGGCACGGCCCGCGCGACGGTAAGCTCCGCTTCGGCTTCTTCCTTGCGGCGGGAGAGCTGTTCGGTCTGGCTTTCGGCCGACGCCTTGCGGTTCTGCCAGGATTGCCGCTCGCCGGCGATGGCTTCCAGGCGCTGGCCGCGGACGCGGGCTTCGGCCGCCAAGCGATCGCGGGTCCCCGTGGCCTCGGCGTGTTCGCGGCGCCGTCCGGCAACGTCCCCGCGCAATGCTTCAAGCGCGTCGCGGCCGACCTCGGCGGGCGGCAAGGCATCAAGGTTCGACTGTGAATCCAGCAGACCGCTTTCGGTCTCGGATGTATCGTCGGTGATTTCCGACGCCGTTTCAGTCAGGGCCGTCAGACGGGACTGGCGGGCGGCCCGGGCTTCGACGACGCGGGCGTGGGTTTCCTGCATCTGACGCAGGATCTGGTCGGCCCGGCGGGCCGCCTCGCGGGCCTGTTGTTCGGCTTCGGCAGTCTGTTTGACGGCTGCTTCGGCGGTCTCGAAGCGTTCGCGCGCCGCGTTTGAGTCAACCTCAAGGGTCTCGCGCGTGCGGCCCAGATCCTCCAGACGGTTGCGTTGGGCCAGACGTTGCGCCGCTGCCGTCGGTGCGCTGGCGCCCGCTGTGTAGCCGTCCCAGCGCCACAGTCCGCCTTCGCGGCTGACCAGCCGCTGGCCTTGTTTGAGGTCCGCCGCCAGGGTGCTTCCCAGGGCGTCGTCGACGACGCCGATCTGGCTCAGCCTGCGGTTCAACGCCGGCGGCGCGGAAACGTAGCGGCTGAGGGGCTCGCAGCCGTCGGGCAATGACGCGGTTTCGTCATAGGGGGAATGGGTTTGCCAGTGAACCGGCGCACCGGTATCGGCGGGTACGTCGAGATCTTCGCCCAGCGCCGCGCCCAGGGCGGCCTCATAGCCGGCCTCGACCGTGACCGCATCGATCAGGGGCGGCCAGAGATCGTCGTCCTCCTTGGTCAGGAGGCGGCGCAGTGCCGTTTCCTCGCCGCCGATGCGGCCCAGTTCCTTCTCCAGGTCCTGCAGGGCGTCGCGGCTGGCGGCCTCCACGCCCTGGGCTTCCAGCCGGGCGCGTTCCGCCGCCTCGGCCGTCTCGTGGGCTTCCGCCGACTTTTGCCCCGCCGTTTCGATGCCGTCGTCGGTGACGTCGGGCGCGCCTTCCTCGGCGGCTTCGGCTTCGAGGCGGGCGCGTTCGGCGGCGACCTGATCGCGCCGTTCCTTGAGACGTTCGAGCCGTCGGGTGGCGTTGTCGATTTCCGTGGCCAGGGCAGTGCGCCGGGCTTCCTCCTCGGCGATCCGGACGCCGGCCGCGTCGAGTTCCGCTTCCCGGCCCGTCAGGGCGTCACCAGTCTTCGCGACCTCGGCTTCGGCGGCCTCGCCGCGCTCGGCCTCGCCGTCGCGCGCGGCTTCAAGATCGCTGGCCTCCCCGTCGAGCCGAACCATGTGCTGTTCGGCGTCGCGGCCCTGTTCTTCCTCGCGGGAGATATCGCCGGCGATCTGCGCCAGGCGGTTTTCCAGCCCGGCCTGGGTTTCAAGCGCGCGTTCCTCCTCGGCGTTGAGGCCGTCGCGGGCGACATTCAGCCGGTGCAGGGCGGCGGCGCGCTCGGCCTCCGCGTTGCGCAGCGGCGGAATTTTCTGGCCGACCTCTTCCTGGGCGGTCGTGGCGGCGGCGGCGAGGCGGGTGATGTCGGCGACCTGAGTTTCGATCTCGCTCAAATCGGCCGCCGCCTTTTGCGCCGCGTCCTCGGCCTCCAGGTAACGCAAGTGCAGCATCATCGCTTCGGTTTTGCGGATATGGCCCGAAATGTTGCGGTAGCGCGTCGCCTGGCGGGCCTGGCGCTTCAGGGCCTGGAGCTGCCCCTCCATGGCCTGCACCACGTCTTCCATGCGTTCCATGTTGGTCTCGGCGGCGCGCAGGCGCAGTTCCGCTTCGTGGCGGCGGGAGTGAAGCCCGGTAATGCCGGCGGCTTCCTCCAGGATGTGCCGCCGCTGGATCGGTTTGGCGTTGATCAGGGCGCCGATCTGACCCTGGCTGACCAGCGCCGTGGAATGCGCCCCGGTCGCCAGGTCTGCGAACAACAGCTGGACGTCGCGGGCCCGCACTTCATGGCCGTTGATCAGGTAGGTCGAGCCGTGCTCGCGCTCGATGCGGCGGGTGACCTCGATCTCGTCACTGTCGTTGAAGGCGGCAGGGGCCAGGCGTTCGGCGTTGTCGAGCGCCAAGGTGACTTCGGCGAGATTTCGCGAGGGCCGGGAGGTGGTGCCGTTGAAGATAACGTCGTCCATGCCGGCGCCGCGCATGCGTTTGGCCGAGGTCTCGCCCATGACCCAGCGCAAGGCTTCGATCAGGTTGGACTTGCCACAACCGTTGGGGCCGACGACGCCGGTCAATCCGGGCTCGATCATCAGTTCGGTCTGATCGACGAACGATTTGAAGCCCGACAATTTTAAACGCGTAAACTGCACTCTGCGCGGCCCCCGTTGTGCCTCTCCGTTATCCCCGCCCTATTTGAGCAGGGGGTCGACGATTTTCGCCAGGGCGTCGACATTCATCGCGCCGGCGTGTTTTTTTCCGTTGATGACGAAAGACGGCGTCGAATTGACCTCGAACTTGTTCTGGCCGTCCAGTCTGGTTTTAAGAATGCCGTCGCCCAGCGCCTTATCGGCCAGGCAGGCCTTAAACTGATCCTGGCTGACGCCGCCCATCTGGCCGAATTGCGCCAGGGTTGCTTGCGGGTTCTCGGCGCTGGCCCAGGCCGACTGGCGCTTGAACAGGATATCGATGAAGGCGAAATAGCGGTCTTGGCCGGCACAGCGCGCCAGGATCGATGCCCAAAACGCCACCCGGTCGAGCGGGAATTCGCGGAACACCAGCTTCACCTTGCCCGTATCGATGTACGCCTTCTTGATTGCCGGCAGTTCATCGGTGTGGAAGTTGGCGCAATGCGGACAGGTCATGGAGGCGTATTCGATCACTGTCACCGGCGCGTCCGCCTTGCCGATAAACATATCCTGGTCGGCCTTCAAGGCTTCCGCCGAGGCCGGTCCGGCGGCGACTAAGGCCGCGAACACACCAATACCAGCGGTTTTCTTAAACCGCGTTAACACATCTGATAGCGTCAAAGGATCCTCCAGACCACAATATGTTGTGGAGTTTATGGTTTCGTCGGGGAGTCCACAAGCAAAACTGTTGCGAACGGTGAAGCTTTCTCCAAGCCCTTGTTACGCCGGGATTCTTTCCGGCGATTGCGTCCAAAATATGACCGCACCCGTCCGCTTGCACCCAACAATGCCGTGATGACGCGGGGCGTCACAAACATGTGCGCGGGGGGCTGGCCAAATTTGCTTGTACAGCCATCTTATGAGGCCAATGTAGGATAACGGCGCGGCGCCGCTTGGCGCGGGTCGGTAATCTCATACGGGGGTGGTCTCTATGAACTTTGGCCGGATCAAATCCAAAATCACGGTGTGGGTCTTGAGCCCTTTCCTGTTTGCACCCGGTGAAGCATTCGCCCAACCGGCGGGAACGCTGAGCATGACCTGGCATCAGGAACTGGGACCGGCGGTGCGGGCGCGGGCGGCGGAGGTATTGTCCGGCGCCGGCGCATTCACGAATAATGTCGGCGAAGCGCTGCGCCAGGCGAGCCCTACGGGGAGCGCTTTCTGGCATCTCGAAATCACCCTCTATTCGTTGCTGTTCATGGCGGTCGGCTTTGCCGCCGCCTGGGGCGTGATGCGCTGGGGTCGGCAACATTTCACCTATCTGTTCAAGCCGGAACCGGGCGGACGGACCGAGAAGATCGGCTACCTCTTGCTGCGCGGCGCCATGCAGTCGGTCAGCATCGGCATTTTCGCCGCCGTTGCCATGGGGCTTTCCATCATGTTCGACAGCGGCCTGGCTGCCGCCCGTCATACCCATTTCATCCAAATCAGCACGGTTGCCGCCGCCTGGTGGATATCCGTTTTGTTCGCAAACCTGTTGGCCCACGATGTGCCGTCCCATCGCGTGCTGCCCCTGGATGACGCAACGGCGGGAAACTTTCACCGCTATACCGTCGCGGTATTCGCGATCTCCTTCTTCATCGTGAGTTTGTGCCTGTGGATGGAAGCCATGGGTCTCGATCCCGATGCGCATGCCCTTTCCCTTATCATCGGTGTTCTGCTTAGCGCCTTGTTGTTTACCGTGCTTGCCGGTGTTGTGCGCCGCCCCATGGCGGAACTTATCCTGGGGCTCCACAAGGGCCTGGAAAAGCCGTTGCCCCTGCGCCTGCTGGCGCGGACCTGGCACGTCTGGGCGGGCCTCTACTTCATGGGAGCCTGGGCCGTGACGGCTGTGCGCATCCTGCTGGATCTGCCGGGCGCAGCACCCTTGGTGCTGGGGCCGATCATCGCTCTTTTCATCGGCATCGTGATCTACGGCCTCCTCCTTTTGCTCATTGATCGGCAGGACGCCAAGTGGCAATTGTCGGCGCCCCAGCCGGATATTTCCGTCGAGGAGGATGAACCACGAGGCGGCCCGCTACCCCATTTTCAACGCCCCCGGAGTTTGAAGGATCTGGTCGAAAACGCCGCCGCGCTGCTGGCCCTGATGGCCGGCATCGCAATTCTGTTGGCCTTTTGGGGCGTCGACGTAACCAGCGACGAACACAAACTGGTACGGCTGGCCGATGTCGTCATCATCCTGTTTCTGAGTTATCTCGGCTATCAGGCGATCAAGATCAGCATCGATCAAAAGATTGCCGCCGAAGGCGGCGAGATCGAACTGGAACCGGGCGAGGAAGGAGGCGGCGGCGGCGCTTCGCGCCTTGCAACCCTGTTGCCGTTGGCCCGGAATTTTCTGCTGATTACCGTCGTCGTCATGGCCGGCATGATTCTGCTGTCACAGCTGGGTGTGGACATTGCGCCCTTGTTCGCGGGCGCCGGTGTGGTCGGACTGGCGATCGGCTTCGGCGCGCAAACGCTGATCCGCGATATCTTTTCCGGCGCCTTTTTCCTGATCGACGATGCCTTCCGGCGCGGCGAATACATCGACTGCGGCGAGGTCAAGGGCACGGTGGAAAAGATATCCATCCGGTCGATGCAGTTGCGCCATCACCTGGGCGCCCTGCACACCATTCCCTTCGGCGAAATCCAGAAGTTGACCAATTACTCCCGCGACTGGTCGATGATGAAGCTTTCCTTGCGCGTGACCTACGACACGGACGTAGAGAAGGTGCGCAAGTTGATCAAGAAGCTTGGCCAGGAGTTGATGGAGCATCCGGAAATGGGCGAAAAATTCCTGCAGCCCCTGAAATCCCAGGGCGTTCTCGCCATGGAGGATTCGGCGATGATCCTGCGGGTTAAGTTCATGACCTTGCCGGGCGAGCAGTTCGTCGTGCGAAAACTGGTCTTCGCCAGGATCCGCGAGTTGTTCGAAAAGGAAGGCATCAAATTCGCCCATCGCCAGGTCACGGTGCGGGTTGCGCCGGAGGAGGAGGGAGCTCCCGAACTCCCGAAGGAGCGGCAGGAAGCCATCGCGGGAGCGGCCGTTCCGGTCCTCGAGGAGGGAGACCTTGCAGGCGAACCGGAGCCTGATCGCTAGGCAGGCGGTTTCAGGTCAGTGTCAGAGGTCGATGCCTAGAAATCCGACGCCGTTCGCCGGACGCGCCAGACCTGTTGATTCGGCCGGGGCTGAAACGTTTCGTCTTCAAACACCGCGACGATGGTTTCGATGCCTTTGAAGTCTTCCTGGGTGGCCGGCGCGCCGTGAGGTTCGCAAATTTCCCTTTCGGCGTTGAGCACAGCGCCCATGATCTGGCAGTCCTCGCCGGTGACGCCCGTCAGCATATGGTCACCGACGCCCTTACCGGTCACGAGGGTGGAGCCCAGCGAGACCACGGAGAATACCTGATCGACCGTCAATGCGCCGAGGGCCGGTAAGGCACAGCCGCTGGCGAAGAGGAGGGATGAGAAAACGAAGATCCGCGTTCTGCTAATCATTTATGCCCCTTAAGCGAATTTTTTGCACCAAAATCTACGCAACACGCATTATCCTATTGAAACATATAAATATAATGTTAATTCAAATGTTTCGACAGGCTTAACCAAGCCGGGCATAGGTCATTCTAGCGGACAGAAGTGCCTGAAATCCAATTGAACTGTGCTAATACTCGGGAAATTCGGTCTTGTCGCTGGAGCAGGGTAATGACGGATTTGGCGGAAATTAGCGAGCAAAAATTTGACGACGGCCTTTATTGCGCTGAATCCGTCCTGCTGACGATCGCCGAGGCGCTGGGTCTGGAGGAGAAGATCCTGCCGGGCGTGGCGACCGGCTTTTGTAGCGGCGTCTCCCGCACCGGCGGCATGTGCGGCGCCTTGTCCGGTGCGATCATGGCGCTCGGGCTGAAAAGCGGCCGCCACACCGGCCAGGATGACGTTTCGGAAAACTATTTGGCAGTGCAGGAGTTGCTCACCCGTTTCGAGGCCGAATTCGGCTCGACCAACTGCACCGAACTTTTGGATTGCGACATTAGCAGCAAAAAAGGGCTTGAAGAATTCGAGGAGCGGAACCTCGCCGTGAATTGCCGCCGCTATACCGGCGCGGCGACCCGCCTTGCCGCGGAGTTGATGAAGCTGAATGAGGCACGTGGGAAAACGAGGGGATAATGACCCTGGCCGACCGCATTCAGGATCAACTCAAAAACCACACGGTCTGCACGCTGGCGACAGTATCGGATGAAGGCGCCCACGCCGCGTCGCTGATGTACGCGCTCGACGGCTATTCGCTGCTCTGGGTGTCGGATGCCAAGTCGCGGCACTCGCAACATCTCGAGCAATCGCCTGAAGTGACCGTGACCATTGCGCGGCAGTACGAGGACTTCGCCGAGATCGTCGGCCTGCAGATGACGGGAAAGGCGCGCCGGTTAGATAAATCCTCGCACAAAAAGGCGGCGCTGGCGCTGCTGGCCGCCCGCTATCCCTTTCTCGAGCAGTTCCAAAGCGGACCGAAGGCCTTGATCGCCCGTTTTGCTTCGATCGAGTATTACCGCTTCGATCCGCGGCTCATCACGCTGATCGACAATTCCCAGGGTTTCGGCCACAAGGAAACGCTGCGCGCCCCGTTCGTGCCGACCCGCTGACGGATCAGGCGAAAAAGCTCTCCAGGCCGGCGATCACCCGGTCGCCCTCGTCGACGGTACCGATGGTGATGCGCAGATAATCGTCCAGCCCGTAGTCCTCGTTGGTGCGGACGATGATGCCGGCATTGGCCAGGTGGTGGAAGGCCTCCACGGCGCTGCGGTTGGTGCCGCTGCCGAACTTCACCAGCACGAAGTTGGCGGCGCCGGGCACGGCGGTGACGCCGAACCGGCCGAGATCCGCCACGAACTTATCGCGCGCCTTGTCGGTTTCCCGGCGCACCATGTCAACATGGCCGGGATCCTGCAGTGCCGCCACGGCGCCGGCCTGGGCCAGGCCGTTGACGTTGCCGATGCCGCGCATGGTATTGAGGGCGAAGGCCATGGACTCCGCGCAATAGGCCCAGCCGACGCGCAAGCCGGCCAGACCCCAGGCCTTGGAAAAGGTCCGGGTGACGATGACGTTTTCGAAATCCTCGACCAGTTCGAGGCCGTCCGTGTAGGCGGGATCGTCCACGTATTCGGAATAGGCGGAATCGATAACCAGCACGACCGAGCGCGGCAGGTTGTCCCTCAGGCGCTTGACCTCGGTCGCCGGGATATAGGTTCCGGTGGGGTTTTCCGGATTGGCCAGGAAAACGATCTTGGTCTTGTCCGTTACGCCGGCCAGAAGGTTGTCGACGTTGGCGGTGAGATCGGGGGCCTTGACCTTGACGGCGGTCGCGCCGACGCGGACGCAGACGATGGGAAACTGCAGAAAACCGTATTCCGAAAACAGGATTTCGTCGCCCGGGCGGGCGTAGACACGCGCGATGCCGTCGAGCAGCTCCTCCGAACCGTTGCCGCAGACGATGCGGCCGGGATCGAGGTCACAAAACTCGCCGATGGCTTCACGCAGTTCCGTGCTTGACGGATCTGGATAGCGATGGGGCGACAGTGCCCGCTGGTTGACAGCTTCCAGCACCTTGGGCGATGCGCCCCAACTCGATTCGTTGGTCGCCAGGTTCAGGATCGGCGTGTCCGGGGGCAGGTTCACCTTCTTGACCACGGAAGGCGGATTGTCGGCCACGTACGAATGGGGGCGGATTGCGGTGTCGTCGGCCAGTTCCTGGGCAGTCATAAGATAATCCGATTTGTATGACGATTTTACAGGTGTGTAAAAAAATGAACCCGGACTTTCGTTGCTCGCCGCCGAACAGTCAAGTCCTCAATTGCCGGGCTGGTTCCGCCAAGCCCTTTGCGTTGTAATGCCCGAAACGGGGAGTGCTCGGCGGGAGGCGTGGGATGGAATTCAAACAAATCGGATTTATCGGGCTCGGCGTGATGGGCGAGCCCATGTGCCGGAATCTGGCGGCGAAATGCGGCCGGCCGGTTGTCGCCTTCGATCTCGACCCGGATCCGCTGGAGCGTCTGGCGGCGGCCGGCGTGACGGCGGCCTCATCGGCCGGCGAGGTGGCCCGGTCCGCCGACGTCGTCTTTCTCTCGCTGCCCGGCGGCGAACAGCTCGCCGAGGTTTGTGACGACGACGGGGGGCTGCTCGGAGAGGTCGGCGCCGGCCGGATCGTTGTCGATACCAGCACATCACCGGTCGGCCTGACGCGCGAGATCGCCGCCAAGTTCGAAGCGCTGGGTGTCGACTACTGCGATGCCCCGATCGCCCGCACCCGCCAGGCGGCCCAGGCCGGCACGCTCAGCATCATGGTCGGGGGCAAGTCCGAAATTTTCGAACGCATCCGGCCCTTGCTCGATTGCATGGCCTCGGACGTGGCCCTTTGCGGCGCGGTAGGCGCGGGACAAATCGTCAAGCTGATGAACAACATGGTGCTGATGGAAACCGTGCAGGCCCTGTCGGAGGCCCTCACTATCGGTCGCCGCGCAGGCCTTGATGGCGGAACCCTATTCGACGTCCTGTCCAAGGGCTCGGCCGACAGCTTTGCGCTGCGCAATCACGGCATGAAGGCGATGCTGCCGGGCGACTTTCCCGAGCGCGCCTTTTCCACCGAATACGCCCAAAAGGACCTGCGCTATGCCCTTGAACTGGCAGCCGAGACCGGCACCAACGCCAGCGGCGCCCGCAACGCCGCCGAAACCTTGGAGGCGGCGCGCGAGCTGGGCTACGGCGCCAACTACTGGCCGGTCATGGTCAAGGCCGTGGACACTTAGCCCGCCGGTTCCACGTCCAATCTGGCGACGATGCCGTCGAGGTCCCCGCTCGGCGCGGGGTAGCGCTCCAGCACCAACGGATCATGGCCCGGGATGATGTGTTGGTTGCTTTCGGCCAACCGGCGCATTGTGTTGAAGCCGTCGATCATGTCGCCGACCGAATAGACGATGGGGAAGGGCGAGGGCTTTTCCATGTTCTCGTAGAAATGGGCGGCGTCGGAGGCTAGCACGACCCAGCCCCGTTGCGTCCGCACCCGGACGCATTGCACGCCCATGGTGTGGCCGCCGATCAGGTGAACGGAAATCCCCGGCGCGATTTCCCGGCTGCCGTCGTGATAGGCGACGCGGCCTTCGAAAACCCGTTTGACCAGGCCGCAGACGTGATCGGCGGTGTAGGCGTGTCCCATCGGCGCGTGGCACATGTGCCGCCCCGTGGCGTAGTACATCTCCTTTTCCTGGAGATGGAAGGTCGCCGCCGGGAAGTCGTCCAGCGTACCGGCGTGGTCGTAGTGCATGTGGCTGATGATGACGTCTTTGACGCTCTCCGCCTCGACGCCGAGCATGGCCAGGCCCTCGCGAGGCAGGCGCATGAGCTCGCGGCCCCGGTCCTTGGCTTCTTCGTGGTCGAAGCCGGTGTCGACGACCATGGTGCGCCGGTCGTTGCGGATGACCCAGACGTAGTAATCGATGGGCATGTGGCCGTCGTGAGGGTCGGCCATGATGAAGTTGTCGCGGCGGTAGCGGTTCTCCATGCGGCCATAGCGGACGGCGAAGACTTCGTAGGTCTCGGTGTCGGTCATTCGGACGGCTCCCTGCTTTCGATTTCGATCAGATTTGTCTTCATGGCTTGGCGCGGCAAGGTGCCCGGCGCCAGCCATTTCAGTTCAGGAGTCAGGCGCAACTGCTCACGGCAGCGGGCAACGATTTCGGCCTCCAACGCCGGCAGGTCCTCGGCCGTCACGTCCTCGCCGTACTCCAGCCTGAGGCGCAGCGGCGGCGTCACCGCCGGTCCGGGACGATCCAGCACGATACGCATGGCGCCGCTGACGCGGGGATAGTGCGCCATGACGACGTTCTGGATGGCCTGTGGGTAGATGTTGACGCCCTTGACGATCAGCATGTCGTCGGCGCGCCCGGTGATCTTGAAGCGCAGGCCCGGCCAGCCGGCGCGGTCGGGCGTCGTCCAGACCTGGACGACGTCGCCGATGGCGTAGCGCATGAACGGGCCGCCGCGCCAATCGAGAAAGGTCCAGACCATCTCGCCGATGGCGCCATCTGTGATTTTGACCGGCGCCTTGGTTTCGGGATCGACCAGTTCCAGCAGGCAGTGATCTTCGCTCACCATGTACATGCCGGAAAATTCAGCCGCCGGTTCGTCCGCCGAGATGGCGTGAAAGGCGTGGCCGCCGCCGGTGTGGTCGAAGACCTTTGCGCCGCCGAAACCGTCGGCCAGGGCGATGCGGATTTCCGCATCGCCGCCGCCCGGTTCGCCGACCGAAAAGAACCACATGAAGCCGAGCGCCGAAGCCGGTTTGCCGATATGCTTTTGGCAGGTCTCGATCAGGTGGCGGCCGAAGGAGGGCGTCGCCAACAAGGCCTTGGGTTTGGTCAGTTCGGCAAACTCCAGCACCCGGCGCGCGCCGCCCTCGACGCCGATGGGTACGACGCAGGCCCCCATGTTCATGATGCCCTGAGACAGCGGCAGGCCGCCAGTGAACATGCTCAAGGCCACGGCCTGCAGCATGACGTCGCCCGGCCGCACCCCGGCCCGCCAGTACTTGCGGGCATGCATCTCGTTGACCACCTCGACGTCGTGCCGGGTGAGGGTATAGAGCGTCGGCGCGCCGGTGGTGCCCGATGTCGCGTTGATGCGGACGATCTCCTCCGGGTCGGCACAGGCCAGTTGGCTGTAGGGATTGCCGTTCTCTTCCAGTGACCGGGCCTGTGCCTCGCGGTGCTCCGCCTTGGTCATCAGGGGCAGCCGGGCGAAGTCCTCGAAGCTGTGAATATCGCCGGGCAGCGCGCCGGCTTCTTCGAACTTGCCGTGGAAAAACGGCGAGCGCTCGAAATTGTATTTAACCTGCGCCTTCAAGCGGTCGAGTTGCAGAGCGCGCAGTTCATCGCGCGGCATCTGTTCGACTGCCGGATTCCAAAACGGGCGCTGATCGGCCGTCATTCGTCGTCGTCCGACGATGACACTTCAAGCAGCACGCCGGTTTCCTCGTCGCGCTCGAAAAAGGCGATGGTGCCGTGTGCGCCCGGCCTTGGAAATCCGCTCTGCGGCGCGAATCCCACCGCGGCGAGGGCGGAAATGGCCTGATCGATATCGTCAACCGCCAGCGACAGATGATTGAGGCCCTTGGCCCCGCCCATGGTTTGTCGGGCGAAGCCGTCGCCGCCGTCGGAGTACTCCAGCAACTCGATGGTGACGTTTTCGGCTTCGAACTTCGCGACCTTCAGGCCGACGTCTTCCATCGTGTGCCGCGACGACGGTCCGTCGGGAAACAGTACCGTGAAACGCTCCACCGCACGTTCCAGGTCGGGCACGATGATGCCGACGTGATCGAGCCGGGGTTTTGTCATGACGGTTGCTCCCGGCGCTCTTTGGTTGCCGCTTCGTCGAGCCTGCCGGTCGCGGGATCGAGGATGACGCCGTAGTTATCCCGGGCGGATGCGGAACTGACGGTCCCGCAAGAGACCTCGTTGGCGACCTGTTCGGCCGGACGCTTGAAGGGATCGCCGTAACCGCCGCCGCCGCCGGCCAGTTGGCGGAACACCGCGCCCGGGGGAATGTCCCGCACGATTTCCTTCGATCTGGGCCGCACTGTCGTGCCGTTGGGATAGCTGAGCGTCAATTCGTTGAGGCTGCCGCTGCGGCCGCCGAACAGACCGAAGGCGCGGGCCTCTTCCTCGACACCGTCGCCGAACACCACGCCCGTGACGTCGTCGCCTTCGACCACGAATTCGGTCTCCGTGCCCAGACCGCCCCGCCATTGGCCGGCGCCCGCCGAGTCTTCAAGGTATTCGTGGCAGCGCAGGGTGATCGGATTGTGCTGTTCGAACATTTCATAATCCTGGGCCAGGATGCCGCCGGCGCAATTGATCAGGCCGATGTGGTCGTAGCCGTCGGTACCGAAAGTGGCGCCCGATCCGCCTTTCAGCGCGAGGAACAGGATGTCGACGAAACTTTCGCCGTCGTGGTTCGGGTCGCTGCCGGTGATGGCCATGCCGAGCTGCCGGTTCCAGCCCGCCGTGACCATCTCGGGCAAGGCCCCGGCGAAGGCACGGAAGACGGCATCGGATATCGGCCCGGTCAGGGTGTTGCCGAAGGTGGTGGCGGCGGGAAACTGGGCGTTGAGGAACGTGCCCTCCGGGCTGACGATGGTGAGCGGTCGCGTGAGGCCGTCGTTGTGGGGGATTTCCGGGTTGATCAGCATCAGAAAGGTGAGGATGACGGCGGAAGCCGACGCGGCGAAAGGCGCGTTGACGAAGCCCTCCGTCTGAGGCGACGAGCCGGTGAAGTCGAAGGTAATGTCGCTGCCCTCGACGGCGACCTTCAGGGCGATGCGCATTTTGGAACCGGCATGGACGCCGTCGTCCCAGGCGTAGCTCTCGCCCTCGTATGTACCATCTGGAATGCGCTCGATCTCGGCCCGCACCATGCGTTCGGCCGAAGCGAATAGATGGTCGACGTGGATGTCGTATGCTTCGCGGCCGTAGCGTTCCAGCAGGGCGCGGATACCGCGTTCGCCGACAACGGTGCTGCCGACCTCCGCCATAATGTCTTCCTGCACCATCTTCAGACGCACGTTGGCGAAGATCAGGTCCCAGACGTCGCGGCGTCTTTTGCCGCGTTCGAACACCTTGACCGGCGGGATGCGGAAGGCTTCCTGCCAGACTTCCCGCGCCTCGGGGTTGTAGCCGCCCTTGACGGCGCCGCCGATGTCGGCCTGATGTCCCTTGCAGGCCGCCCAGGCGACTCGGCAGCCGTCGAAAAATACGGGCTTGAAGACCGCCACGTCGTTGTTCTGGTTGCCGCCGGAAAAGACGTCGTTGTGCAGGATCACGTCGCCGTCGTGGATGTCGTCGCCGAAGTATTCGATGATCTTCCGGCAGGCCGGCTGCAGGGCGAAGGCGAGGACGGGAATGTATTCGGTCTGCTCCAGCATGCGGCCGTCGGCGTCGTAAAGACCGGTAACGAAATCGCGGGCTTCGTTGAGGATGGGCGAGCGCGTCGTGCGCAGCATCGTCAGGCCCATTTCCTCCGTGATGGCTTTGAGCCGCCGTTGCAGAACCGACGCCAGTACCGGATCGATCGCCCCGCTCATGTCAGTCGCCCAGCCCCAATACCAATCCCGGCGCCCTGAAATCGAAATTCCACGCGCCCATGCAAGCGGCAACAGGATAGCGGGCGCGTCCACTTGGTCAAGCGGCGGCGGCGCCAGTTGACCGGACATGGCGTGCCTAAAACTGAAATTGGCCTGAGGTGATCTCGAAATCCCTCCCGAAGGATCCGGAATTTCGTTGACGTATGCGAACGCGGGCCGGTTGAAGCGGGGATGCCCGGGCCCTACCATTGGCGTCCAGCCCGTCAATGGTAACGATCTTTGTGAAGGAATTCTGTTCATGACATCGGAAGAGACCCCATCGCTTCCGTCTCGCGTTCGGCCCCGCCGCAGCTTCATCTTCTCGCCGGGTCTGCGGCCCGACATGTATCCCAAGGCCCTGGCGTCGGGTGCCGACATCGTCTGCGTCGAACTGGAGGACGGCATCGCCCCGAAGGACAAGGCCGAGGCGCGCGGCAAAGCGCTGGCGTTGTTCGAAACACCGCAAGACGACGACGGCGTCGAACGCATCGTGCGCATCAACTGTCTCAGGACCGCCTTCGGTCTGGCCGACGTCGACGCCGTGCTGGCTTCCGACACGCCGCCGCCCGCTTTGATGCTGCCCAAGGTCATGACGCCGGAGGAAGTCATCTGGCTCGACGATTTGCTAACCGAGCGCGGCCACGCGACCCGCCTCCACGTCATCATCGAAACCAATGAAGGCCTCGAGGCCGCACACGACATCGCCCGGTCCAGCCCGCGCATTGATGCGCTGTTCTTCGGCGGCGTCGACATGGCGGCGGAATTGCGTTGCCAAAATGCCTGGGAGCCGCTGCTCTACGCCCGCTCGCGCGTCGTCCACGCCGCGGCGGGCGCCGGCATCGACGCCATCGACGTGCCCTACCTGGACCTCGATGATCCGGACGGCATGGAACGGGAAGCCGCGCGCGCCCGCGATCTCGGTTTCAGCGGCAAGGGCTCGATCCACCCCAAGCAGATCTCCATCCTAAACGGCGTGTTCACGCCCGACGCCGCCGCCATTGCCCACGCCCAAAGGCTGGTCCAAGCCTTCGCCGAGGCCGACACCGGCCTGGTGGTGGTCGACGGCAAACTGATCGAAAAACCGGTACTCAGGGAGATGCACCGTATTCTCTCGATCGCGGAGTGGATTTCAGCTTAGGCCTACTTCTGCTGCTTGAGCTCGCTGCCCTCCGGGATGTCGTCACCGCTGTCGCGCCAGCGCACGGCCTCGTGGAAGCCGTGTTCCTCGGCATGGTGCTTGAACCACATGCCCTCCGGTGAATGCCGCGTGATGCCGTCGAACAGGGCGGCCATCATTTGGGTGGACCCCAGGCCCATGTTCTCATAAGCCTGATTGACCATCATCTTCTGCATCATCAGCTGGTTCTTGGGCACGCCCGCCATGCGCAGCGATAGGTCGCGCACCCGGGCGTCGAGGGCGTCGGCCGGCACGGCTTCCAGGACCAGACCCATTGCCGCCGCTTCCACGCCGGTAGTCGTGTCGCCGGTCAGCAGCATGCGCTTGGCCTTTTCCGCGCCTAGTCGATAGACCCACATGGCCGTGGTCGGGCAGCCCCAGACCCGGGCCGGCGGGTAGCCGATCACGGCATCTTCCGCCATGACGACGAAGTCACAACAAAGCGCGATGTCCGAGCCGCCGGCGACGGCATGGCCCTGTACTTTGCAGACTGTCGGCTTGTAGCTGCGCCACAGGGAAAAGAAGGCGTCGGTGTTCCGTTTCATGAACTTGTAGTCGATCATCGGATCCCAGGGCATGTCCTGCACGCCGGGATTGGGACCGGCCTTTTCACTGAATTCCTTGAGGTCGTAGCCGGCACAGAACGAACGTCCCGCGCCGTGGAGTTCGATGACATGCACCGCATCATCGTCGTTGGCGCGCTGCACCGCCGCCTCGATCTCGCCCGGCATCGCCATGTCGATGGCGTTCAGCCGATCCGGCCGGTTCAGGGTGATGACGGCGACGCGGCCGTCGGTTTCGTAAACGATGCTGTTGAAGGTCATGACGTTTTTTCCTCAGGGGACATGGTCGTCGATTGGAATTTCGACATCAGGTAGGGCCCGGACAGGACGGGCTCGTATTTGGGTTCAGCTCCCGGCAGCAGGCAGCCATCAAGGCAAACGATTTCGGCGTCCCAATTGGGCTGATGGAAGAAGGCCAGCGAGCGCCTCGGACCCGCCGCCCCGTCATCCGGCATGGGATTGATCACCCGGTGGAGGGTGGACACCCAGCGGTCGTTGGTCCAACGCGCCATCAAATCGCCGATGTTGACGACAAATGCGCCGGGCACGGGCGGGACGGCAATCCAGTCGTCGGATGCCGACAAGATCTCAAGGCCCCGCGAACCCGCCTGCGGCAGCAAGATCGTCAGACTACCGTAGTCGGTGTGGGCGCCGGCCCGCAGCTGACCGGCGCGCGGCGCGACGGTTTGTGGGGGATAGTTCAACGCCCTCAACGCGCTGATCGGCGTGTCGATGTAGTGTTCGAAGTAATCCTCGGGCAGTTTCAGCGCGACCGCGAAGGCGCGCATAATGCGGGCCGCGAGATCCTCCATGGCCGCGTAGTAGGATTTCCAGGCGGCGTCGAAGCCGTCCGGCCTGTCGGGCCATGGGGTGTCGGCGTAGCAGAATTCGAGAGCCTCGGGGTCCTGAATGCCGCCGGGAGTGGCCAGGGGTCCGCCATTGAAGCTTTCCTTCAGGTCCGGGGGACTATCGTCGCCGCGCGATTTCGCCAGGGCCTCGGTTTCGGGCGCAAGGTAACCGTAGGGATAACCCTCATAAGGAACCGCTGCTTGGAGCTTGGCGTCCGCCGGCAGATCGAAGAATGCGCCGGTTTTGCTCCAAATACCTTCGATGATCTGCTCCGCGACGCCGTGGCCGCCGATGGCGAGAAATCCGGTCGAGCGGCAAATTGCATCAACCTTCCGGCCCAAGGCGATCTTGCGCTCGGGTTCGGCGGATTCGAACTCGCCAAGATCGAATACCGGAAATTCCAGGGGTTCGGGCATGGGCTCCTTTCATGGGTTGGGTCATTGAAGTTATGCGGCGATGGCGGCCCAAGTCAAAGAACGAACAAACGACTCGATTTCGACAATATGTATGTTAACATACACTTTACTGAATGCCTTGGATGGGGAGATTTCCGATGAGTACGCAGGACGCCGGGGTGGCAGCCTCGATCACCGAACTGGGCGCCATGCTGGGCGACCGGTTGTCGACGTCGGAGGCAGTGCTGGAACAGCACGGCCATGACGAGTTCTGGCAGCGCCCGATGCCGCCCGACGCCGTGGTTTTTCCCCAATCGACCGAGGAAGTGGCGGAGATCGTCAAGGTCTGCGCCCGCAGCGGCACGCCCGTTATTCCCTACGGCACCGGCACGGCGGTGGAGGGCCACGTCCAGGCCGTCCACGGCGGCGTGTGCATTGACGTCTCGAGCATGAACGAGATTTTGCGGGTCAGTCCGGAAGACCTCGACTGCACGGTGCAGCCGGGGGTGACGCGCAAGCAATTGAACGTTCATCTGCGCGACAGCGGCCTGCATTTTCCCGTTGATCCCGGCGCCGACGCCTCGCTCGGCGGTATGACCGCGACAAACGCTTCGGGTACCAACGCCGTGCGCTACGGCACCATGCGCGATAACGTGCTGTCGATGAAAGTCGTGCTGCCCAACGGCGAGATCATCCGCACCTCGGGCCGGGCGCGCAAATCCTCCGCCGGCTACGACCTCACGCGCCTCTATGTCGGCTCCGAAGGGACGCTCGGCGTCATTACGGAGGTCACGCTGAAGCTTTACGGCATCCCCGAAGCCATTTCGGCCGCCGTGGCGCCGTTCGAAAGCATCGAAGGCGCCGTCGACACGGCCATCGAAATCATCCAGTCCGGCATCCCCATCGCCCGCATGGAACTGCTGGACGAGGTCCAGCTTGCCGCCGTCAACGACTATTCGGGTTTCGATTATCCCGTCAAACCGACCCTGTTCCTCGAATTCAACGGCACCGAGGCCGGCGTGGCGGAGCAGGTCGAAATGGCCAAGACGATTTCACAGGAGCACGGCGGCGGCGACTATGCCTGGTCGTCGGATCAGGAGGAACGCAACAAGCTGTGGCAGGCGCGGCACGATGCCGCCTATGCCGTCAAGGCCTTGCGGCCGGGCGCGGAGCTCTGGGGCACCGATGTCTGCGTGCCGCTGTCGCGGCTGACGGAATGCGTCATGGCGACCAAGAAGGACCTGGAGGACGTACCGTTCCCCGTGCCCATCCTCGGCCATGTCGGCGACGGCAACTTCCACCTCATCTTCGTCATCAACGTCGACGACGAGGAGGAAGTGAAACTGGCCCACGACATCAACGACCGCATGATCAAGCGGGCCATCGAAATGGAAGGCACCAGCACCGGCGAGCACGGCATCGGCATGGGCAAGACCCAGTATCTGCGCCTTGAGCACGGCGGTGCGGTCGACGTCATGGCGATGATCAAGAAATCGATCGATCCGGGCAACATCATGAATCCCGGCAAGGTCCTGGAGTTGTAGAAGGGAATTGGTGACATGAGCGTGTTTGGGGCGCCCGATTACGATGATCACGAACAGGTTGTTTTCGTCAACGAACCGGCCGTCGGGCTGAAGGCCATCATCGCGGTTCACGACACCACGCTGGGTCCGTCGCTTGGCGGCTGCCGCATGTGGCCGTATGAGACCGAGGCCGACGCCGTGCGCGACGTGCTGCGGCTGTCGCGCGGCATGACCTATAAGGCGGCCATGGCGCAGGTCAAGCTGGGCGGCGGCAAGTCCGTCGTCATTGCTGACTCGCACAAAGACAAACGGCCGGAACTGTTGCACGCCATGGGGCGCTGGATCGAGCGTTTGGGCGGGCGCTACATTACGGGCGAGGATATCGGCACCAATCCCCTCGACATGGCCCAGATCAAGACGGAGACGCGCAACGTCAGCTGCCTGCGCAAGGAAGACGGCGGCTACGGCGATCCCGCGCCCATGACCGCCCTGGGCGTCTTTCAGTCCATCGGCGCGGGCGCGGAGAAGGCCTTGGGCTCGTCGGAACTCAAAGGTGTCCACGTCGCCGTCCAGGGCGTCGGCAACGTCGGTCAGAACCTCTGCCGCCTGCTGCACGAGGCCGGCGCGAAACTGACCGTTTGCGACGTGTTCGACGACAACCTGCAGCGGGCGATTTCCGATTTTGGCGCCGAGGAGGTTTCACCGGATGCCATTTTCGATGTCGAGGCCGAGGTCTTCGCACCTTGCGCCATGGGCGGCGTAATCAACGACGACACGGTGTCGCGCCTCAAGGCCAGGGTCGTGGCCGGTGCGGCCAACAACCAGCTCGAGGCTGACCGTCACGGCGAAAGGCTGCAGGAAAGGGGGATCGTCTACCTGCCCGATTACGTCGCCAACGGCGGCGGCTTGATCTGTTGTTCGGCGGAGTGGTACGGCACTGAGGCGCAGGACGTCGAAGCCAACGTCCTCAAGATCCGCGACACCTGCCTCGAGATCATTGAGCGCGCCGAGAGCCAGGGCATCGCCACCAACGTCGCCTCCGACCGGCTGGCGCGGGAGCGTGTGGGACGGGCCTGATGAACCGGCCGCAAACCCTGCCGCAATACCGCCAGGTGGCGGACACCCTGAGGCGGCGCATCCGCAACGGCGTCTACCGCCAGGGCGATATCATTCCGTCACTGGTGGAGCTTGAGGATATCTTCGACGTCAGCAGCATCACGGTGCGCAAGGCGCTGGGCATCCTGGCCGACGAAGGCTGGGTCGAGGGCCGCCGCGGCATCGGCACGCTGGTGATCGCCAATCAGCCCGAGGAACGCGTCGCCATCGAGGTCTCCGGCGATTTCCGCGAGTGGCTTGAATCGGCCAGCGGCTCGCGCTGGCCGGTGGAGCAGGAAGTCCTGGATATCACCGAGCGGCCCGCGCCGCCGATGGTCGCCCGGTCACTGGGGGTGGCAGGCGACACGCCGCTTTGGTGCATGCGCCGCATCAGACGGATAGAAGGGGCGCCGATTTCCTATCATCTGAACTTCGGGTGTCCCAGCGTGTTGGGCCGGATCGACGCCAAATCGATGGCGTCCAACGGAAACTTCGTCGATGCCATGCGGGAGGTGGCGGGCATCGAGCTTGGACGCATGGACCAGCGGGTGGAAGCATTGAACGCCGACCGGGACCTGGCGGACATTCTGGAAGTCGAGTTTGGCGATTCGCTGTTTTTTGTCGAAAACCGCTACGCCAGCACGGAAGGTGATATGGTCGCCGTCACTCATCTCTATTTGCGCGGCGACAGGTATGTCTATCAAGCCTCCATCGTCCTGGACGAACAGAACGAAGAAGCAGCAACAACCCCATGAATGAAAAATTGCCGCCGCGTGTAAATCTGCGAGAAGTCGGCCCCCGGGATGGCCTGCAAAGCATCCCGGATTTCGTTGCGACGGAACAAAAATTAACGGTCATCCGGGCGGCGGCCGACGCAGGCTTAAGAGAAATCGAAGTCACCTCGTTTGTCAGCGAACGCTTCATGCCACAGATGAAGGACGCCGCCGAAATCATGGCGGCGACGGCGGACCTTGGTGTCAAACGTACCGTCCTGGCTCCGACCTTCAAGCACGCCCAGGCGGCCCTGGCGGCGGGCGCCGATCAAATCGCCGTCTTCGTTTCGGCCAGCGAGGGTCACAACCAGGCCAACGTGCGGCGCAGTATCGATGAATCGATGGCCGGGATCGAAGCCATCATCGAAGCCGCAGGCAGGGATGACACGCCGGTGATCGGCGGCATCGCCGTCAGCTTCGGCTGCCCCTACGAAGGGGACGTGGCGCTGGAACAGGTCTTGGGCATTGCCCAGCGCTACCGCAGCGCCGGCGCAGCGGGCGTCGTTTTCGGCGATACCGTCGGCATGGCGGTGCCGCCGGCGGTCGGGGAACTGGTCAAGAGTTATCAGGACCGGTTTGGGGCCAACGACTTTTCCCTCCATTTTCACAACAACCGCGGCATGGCGATGGCCAACCTCTATGCCGGGTTGTGTGCCGGCGCGGAAACCTTCGATACCGCGCTTGGCGGCGTCGGCGGCTGCCCCACCGTGCCCCAGGCCGCCGGCAACCTGGCCACCGAAGACGTGGTTTGCCTGCTGGACAACATGGGCATCGACTGCGGCGTCGATTTGCCGAGCGCTATTAGTGCGGCCGACCTGCTGGAGGAAATCCTGGGCACTCGGCTCCCCGGACAAGTCATGAAGAGCGGTCCGATCGACCACGGGCCGCAAGGACTGTCCGAGCCCTCCGCCAAAATCCCCGTTTATCTGGCCGGTGACTAATCATGACTGACGGAGTGCTGCCGCTCAGTGGCGTCCGTGTGCTCGAACTGGGCCACGTCGTGATGGGCGCCTGCTGTGGCGTCGTTCTGGCCGACATGGGCGCCGAGGTCATCAAGGTCGAAAAATCGCCGGACGGCGACGATACCCGCCGCTTCGAGGGCTTCGGCAAGGGGCTTTTTCATTTCTTCAACCGCAACAAGCGGAGCCTCGTCATCGATCTCAAGTCCGAGGCGGGCAAATCGGTTCTGCGCAAGGCTATTGCGAAGGTCGATGTGCTGATCGAAAACTTCGGTCCCGGCGCCGTCGAACGGTTGGGTTTCGGCTATGCCGAATGCGCCGCTCTCAATCCGCGCCTGATCTATTGTTCACTAAAGGGATTCATGCCGGGCCCCTATGAGCACCGGCCGAGCCTCGACAACCTGGTGCAGATGATGGGCGGGCTGGCCTACATGACGGGCCCGCCGGGCCGGCCGATGCGCGCCGGCGCCTCGGTAACCGACATCATGGGCGCGACCTACGGCGCGCTCGGCATCGTCGCTGCGCTGCGTCAGCGCGACCAGACGGGCCAGGGACAACAGGTCACGGCGGCGCTGTTCGAGGCGACCGCTTTCCTGGTCGGCCAGCACATGTCGACGGCGGCGATCAGCCGGGAACCCATGGTTACGATGTCGGAAGGCGCCAGCCCCTGGACGATTTACGATCTCTTTGAGACGGCGGATGGCGACAAAGTTTGCATCGGCATCATCTCCGACAAGCACTGGCGAAGTTTCTGTGAGCAAATGTCGCTGACCGACCTCGCTTGCGACGAACGCCTAAATGAAGAGGCCGGACGGCAGGCGCACCGCGACTACGTGTTGGACGCCCTACGGCAGGCCATTCGCGTTATGCCGAAGGATCAGGTGATTGCGGCCTGCGATACCGCCCGAATTCCTTTCGCACCGGTCACCCGGCCGGACGAGCTGGCTGACGACCCGCACCTTCTGGGCTCGGACGGCATGGTGGCCACCGAACTGGAGGATGGACGGACGGTGCATCTGCCCAAACTGCCGCTGCAGATGGCGGGTGACAGTTTCGGCCTGCGCCACGAACCCCCGGCGCCTGGCGAGGGCGCGCGCGAATTCCTGCATTCTTTGGGATTCAACGACGATGAACTGGATGCGCTGACGAAAGACGGCGTGGTGGTGGCCGATTAGCGTCTGGATCGGCCCGGCCCAGGGTTGCGGATCACTCGCCTTCCGTGGCCTTGCGTAGGCGCTTGGTCAGCAATTTAATCAGGGCGTAGGTCAGCAAATCGGAGTTTTCCAGACTGCGGTCGATTTCCGCCT
>CAZGTM010000025.1:0-52250 GCA_964528595.1 uncultured Rhodospirillaceae bacterium | reverse complement strand
CCGCAGATCACCCACGGCGCCTCGGTCGGCAGCGTCTTGAGCCACTTCTTGGAGGACTTGTAGGAGCAGTGCTCCGACCACATGACGGAAAAAATGCCGAGCTCGGTGATGTTGGGCTCGCGGCCCATGATCTTGAGAACGCGGCCGTATTCTTCGGGCGTCAGGCCGTGCTCGGCGACGACGTCCGGCGTGATTTCGACGTCCAGCAAGGCGCTCATGACAGCGCCTCGACCAAGCCATCGAACAGGCCGCGGCCGTCGGTGCAGCCGTGCAACGGTTCGACGTGGTTTTCCGGGTGCGGCATCATGCCGAGCACATTGCCGCGTTCGTTGAGAATACCGGCAATGTCGCGGGCCGAGCCGTTGGGGTTCCCCTTGCCGCCGGGTTCGCCTTCGGCGTCGCAATAGCGGAAAGCCACGCGGCCTTCGCCCTCCAGGCGGTCGAGCGTGTCGTCGTCGGCAAAATAATTGCCGTCGTGGTGGGCGACCGGCACGCGGATCACGTCGCCCTTATCCAGGCTGCGCACGAACGGTGTTTCCTCGGCCTCGACCTTGAGATGGACGTCGCGGCAGACGAACTTGAGGCTGGCGTTGCGCATCAGGGCGCCGGGCAGCAATCCCGCTTCCGTCAGCATTTGAAAACCGTTGCAGACGCCGAAAACAGCGACGCCTTGGGCGGCCCGGTCAATGACTTCGTTCATGACGGGCGAGCGGGCGGCCATGGCGCCGGCGCGGAGGTAATCGCCGTAGGCAAAGCCGCCGGGCAGGACGATCAGATCATAGCCGGGCAGGGCGGTTTCGCGGTGCCAGACCAGATCCGGCCGCCTTCCCATGCTGAGGGTGAGCGCGTCGACCATGTCGACTTCGCGATTGGAACCGGGGAAAACGATAACGGCGGCTTTCATATCGACCGCTCTTCGCTGCTAACCATTTGTCCGACGTTACTCCGCTAGATCGATCGAATAATCCTCGATCACGGTGTTGGCCAGAAGCTTTTCGCACATGTCGGCGACTTGGGTGCGGGCGGCATCGGCGTTTTCAGCTTCGAGGTCAATTTCGATGACCTTGCCCTGCCGAACTTCACCCACGCCTTCGAAGCCCAATCCGCCCAAGGCGTGTTCGATGGCTTTGCCTTGTGGATCCAACACGCCGCGTTTCAGCGTAACATTCACGATGGCTTTCACCGCGTTCTCCCAAACTACTGCATTAACGTCGGGCCCTGCAGGTCACGGGGTCCGGATTCCGGCATGATGCCCAGGCGCTGCGCCACTTCCCGATAGGCTTCCGCTTCGTTGCCGAGGCCACGGCGGAAGCGGTCCTTGTCCAGCTTATCGTTGGTTTTCTGGTCCCACAGCCGGCAATTATCGGGGCTGATTTCATCGGCCACGATAGTGCGGACTTCGTCGTTGAAGAAATAACGTCCGAACTCCAGCTTGAAGTCTATCAGGCGAATGCCGATGCCGAGAAACAACCCGCCTAGGAAGTCGTTCACGCGCAACGACATGGAAATCATGTCGTCGATTTCCTGTGGCGCCGCCCAACCGAAACAGGCGATATGCTCCTCGGTGACGAGCGGATTCTTGAGGTCGCCCGATTTATAGTTGAATTCGACGATCGTGCGGGGCAGCTGGGTGCCTTCCTCGATACCGAGGCGCTCGGCAAACGTGCCGGCGGCGACGTTCCTGACCTTGACCGCCAGCGGAATGATCTCGACTTCCTTAACCAATTGTTCGCGCATGTTCAAGCGGCGCACGAAATGGGTCGGAATGCCGATTTCGCCGATACGCGTCATCAGGTATTCGGAAATACGGTTGTTCAACACACCCTTGCCGGTAATCGTACCGGTTTTTTCGGCGTTATTGGTGCTGGCGTCGTCCTTGAAATACTGAACGATCGTGCCGGGCTCGGGGCCTTGGAACAATACCTTGGCCCTGCCTTCATAGATTTGCCTGCGACGGGACATTTTTGGCCTTTGAAATAGGTGAGGGCGGCGTCCATAGGCCGCCCAACCGCCGCCCGGAACGTCGGGCCGGCGAAGAATTCGGGACACTACCCGAACTCATGTTGCATTACAACATATTGGCTGCCGCGCCCAGATGGCGGCGAGGGGACGGTATATTGGGCGCCCGTGGAGTTAGTTTACGGGCAGGTCGCTCTACCGTTTATCCATGCCCGACTGGCAGGATGTACCGGACGACTAGCGGTGTGATCTGGCGAATGCGGATCGACTTCCCCGGGCCGGTTCGGATGTTTTTGTTTTCCGGGTCTGTAATTAGGCGGAAAACACCCAATATATTAGAGTATGAATTCGCGCCGGCGGGTGATTTGGCGTCAATGCGGTTGATTCGACGTCACCTAAGCGCTATGCCTTTGCCCAACGTATTCCCACCGGAACAAGTGACGGAGACCTACTTCCCATGACCACCTTCAACGACCGCGAAAAGGCGCAAGAAGCCAAGTACGCCCAGGACAAAGAAATTGATTTCAAGGCCGGTGCCCGGCGCAACAAGCTACTGGGTTTGTGGGTTGCGGAGCTGATGGGAATTACCGGTGAAGCCGCCGATGCCTATGCGCGCGAGGTCATCGAAAGCGATTTCGAGGAAGCCGGGGACGATGACGTCCTCCGCAAGGTGTGGGCGGACCTGCAGGCCAAGAATGTCGACATCTCCGAACATCGCGTCCGGGTTCATATGGATCAACTGATGGCCGAGGCCCGACAGCAGATCATCGACGAAATGTAGAATTTCGCTCAAACCTCACCGAAGACGCGCTTGAAAACCGTGTCGACGTGTCTGGTGTGATAGCCGAGGTCGAATAACCCTTCCAGCTCATCGGCGGCCAAGGCGGCCGTAACTTCGCCGTCCTCCTTCAATAATTCGAGGAAGCTCGCGCCCTCCTGCCAAACCCGCATGGCGTTGCGCTGGACGATCTTGTATGCGTCCTCACGGCTGACGCCGGCCTGTGTCAGCGCCAACAGCACCCGTTGGGAATGGATCAGCCCGCCCAACTGGTCGAGGTTCTTCTGCATGGCCTCGGGATATATCGTCAGCTTTTCGATGACGCCGGCCAGCCGGTTCAGCGCGAAATCAAGCGTGATGGTGGCGTCTGGGCCGAACATGCGCTCGACCGAGGAATGCGAGATGTCGCGCTCGTGCCACAGCGCCACGTTTTCCATGGCCGGTACCGTCGCGGCCCGCACGACGCGGGCGAGGCCGGTCAGGTTCTCCGTCAATATGGGATTGCGTTTGTGGGGCATGGCGGAAGAGCCTTTTTGGCCTTCCGAGAAGAATTCTTCCGCTTCCCGCACTTCCGTCCGCTGCAGGTGGCGGATTTCGGTGGCGACGCGTTCCACCGAACTGGCGATCACGCCCAACACGGCAAAGAACATGGCGTGCCGGTCGCGCGGAATGACCTGGGTCGATACCGGCTCGAATGCTAGGCCGAGCCGCTCCGCGACGTGTTCTTCCACCCGCGGATCGATGTTGGCGAACGTGCCGACCGCGCCGGAGATGGCGCAGGTGGCGATTTCCTCGCGCGCCGCCGTGAGGCGTTCGCGGCCGCGCTCGAATTCGGCGTATGCCTGGGCGAGTTTTAGGCCGAAGGTCGTGGGTTCGGCATGGATGCCGTGGCTGCGGCCCATGCAGACGGTATTTTTGTGCTCCATCGCCCTGGTTTTGAGCGCCGCCAGCATGCGGTCCATGTCCGCCAGCAGGATATCGGCGGCGCGGCTGAGTTGAACCGCCAGACAGGTATCCAGAACATCGGACGAGGTCATGCCCTGGTGGATGAAGCGCGCCGGTTCGCCGACGTGCTCCGCCACGTTGGTGAGGAAGGCGATGACGTCGTGCTTGGTTTCCCGTTCTATTTCATCGATCCGTTCCACCTCGAAGGCGCCCTTGTCGCGGATCGCGTCCACGGCTTCCTGCGGGATAACACCCAGCTCCGCCTGCGCCTCGCAGGCGTAAATCTCGATATCGAGCCAGATCTGAAATTTGGATTCGGGTTCCCAGATGGCGACCATCTCGGGACGGGAGTAACGCGGGATCATCTCGGCCTCAAGGCAATGCAAAAACGAATGGGGGAGCTATAGCCCGCTGCGACGAGCAATGCAAACTGGGTGGCTTGGCGGCTAGATCGAGAAGTTCAGATTTCCCAGACGTTCCGTCAGCTTGATGTTTTCGGCATAGTCGACGGGGACGGCGATGAGGGCGGGACCTGGCTGATCGAATCCCTCGGTCAACGCATCGGTCAGTTGATCCGCCGCCGTCAGGGTGCGGCTCCACATACCGAACGATTTGGCCAGCAGGTCGAAATCCGGATTGTTGAAGGAGAGCTCCGAGTGTTTGCCGTCGAAGGATATCTGCTGCTTCCATTTGATCAGCCCATATTCGTTGTCGCACCAGACCATGATGACGACATTGAGCTTTAGCCGGGCCAGGGTTTCGAGGTCCTGAACGTTCATCAGGAAGCCGGCGTCGCCGGCGATGGCCAGGATACGCCTGTCCGGCAGGGCGATCTTGGCGCCCATGGCGCCGGGCAGCGCGAAACCCATGCTGCAAAAGCCGTTGGAAATCAGGCAGGTGTTGGCGTCCTCGCACTGGTAGTAGCGCGATATCCACATTTTGTGGGCCCCGACGTCGGACAACAGGATGTCACTGGCCCCCAAAAACTTTCGCACATCCCAGAGGATTTTTTGCGGCTTCATGGGAAACGCCTGGTCGTCTTTTTCCAGCGCGAAATCGTCGAGAATGGCATCGCGCAGCTTGGCGCGCTCGCCAATGTCGAAGAGCGGCAGCCGTCCGCCGGCCGAAAATCGGTTGTTGAGTTCTTCATTGAGCCGCCAAAGGGCATCCGCCACGTCCGCCACAATGTCGACGTCGACGGGGTAATGCTGATCTACCTCCGCAGGCGAAAAATCGATGTGAATGATCTTTTTTCCGGTGGCATGGACGTTCCAGAAGCTCGGGCTGTACTCCACCAGGTCATAACCGACAGCGATAACCAGATCGGCTTCATCGAGGGCCAAGTTTATGTAGTCGCGGCCTTGCAGTCCCATGGTCATGAGGCAGTGCGGGTCGCTCATGGGCACTGCGCCCTTGCCCATGAAGGTGTTGACGACGCCGATGCCGGCCTTGTGGGCTAGGCGTTTGAGCTGTTTGGCTGCGCGTTTTCGAACGGCGCCGTTGCCGGCCAGGATGATCGGGCTTTTGGCCTCTCCGATGAGTTCAGCCGCGGCGGCCACTGCTTTGTGGTCAGCGCCCGCGCGGCGGGTTTTCAACACGCGCATGGGCGCGGCATCCGTTTCGCCTTTGGCGATATCCTCCGGCAGTTCGATGACGGCGGCGCCGGGCTTTTCCGATTCAGCGACCTTGAAAGCCTTGCGCACGACTTCCGGCACGGTGGCCGGGTCCCAGATGGACTGCGCCCACTTGCTGATGGGCTGAAACATGGCGATCGAGTCCATGTTCTGGTGCGATTCCTTGTGCAGGCGTTTCGTGCTGCCCTGGCCGATGATGCAGACCAGGGGCGCCCGGTCCATGTTGGCGTCGGCGACGCCGGTCACGAGGTTCGTCGCACCGGGCCCCAGGGTGCCGAGGCAGACGCCGGCTTTGCCGGTCAACCGGCCATAGGCGTCCGCCGCGAAGGCGGCCGCCTGTTCGTGGCGGCAAAGAATGAACTCGATGGGACTGTCGAGCAGGGAGATCATCAGGTCGGCATTTTCCTCGCCCGGCACGCCGAAGATGCAACTGACGCCTTCGGCTTCCAGGCAACGAACGAACAGATCCGACGCTTTCATTGCTTTCCCCAGTTTTGCTTGCGTTGCCTAATAAGTTCGGCCGTTTGAGGCAAAGGTCAACTCACGTGATAGTTAACAGATGGCTCTCCAGCCCGCTATAATGACAGCCTTGGCGGAGAACGTTAGGGGCCGCCCAACAAATACTTCTGCAGGACAAGGACGATGCTCGATCTCAGTGACACGGCGCTCATGCGCCAACAATGCTACATTGACGGCGAATGGGCCGATGCCGATTCTGGCGAAACCATCGACGTGACCAACCCCGCCACCGGCGACGTCTTGGGCACGGTCCCCAATATGGGGGCCGAGGAAACCCGCCGGGCGATCGAGGCGGCCAATGCAGCCTTGCCGGCATGGCGCGGAAAAACGGCCAAGGAGAGGGCTGTCATCCTGCGACGCTGGTTCGACCTGATGATGGAAAACCAGGAAACGCTGGGCCGCCTCATGACGGCGGAACAAGGCAAGCCCCTGGCCGAAGCGAAAGGCGAGGTCGCCTATGCCGCGTCGTTCATCGAATGGTTCGCCGAAGAGGGTAAGCGTGCTTACGGCGACACCATTCCCGGACATCAGTCGGATAAACGCATCGTCGTCATCAAAGAACCAATAGGTGTTACAGCGGCGATCACGCCGTGGAATTTTCCGGCCGCCATGATCACCCGCAAGGCGGGACCGGCGCTGGCCGCGGGCTGCACCATGGTCGTCAAGCCCGCGACGGCAACGCCGTTCTCCGCTCTGGCGCTTTGTGAACTGGCCGAGCGTGCGGGCATACCCAAAGGCGTCCTCAGCTGCGTCACCGGTTCCGCCCGCGCCATCGGCGGCGAAATGACATCCAATCCCATCGTCCGCAAGGTGACGTTCACCGGATCGACGGAGGTCGGCAAGAAACTGATGGAGCAGTGCGCCGCCACGGTCAAGAAGACCGGCATGGAACTCGGCGGCAACGCGCCCTTCATCGTGTTCGACGATGCCGACCTGGAGTCTGCCGTCGACGGCGCCCTGATGTCGAAATACCGCAACACCGGCCAGACTTGCGTCTGTGCCAATCGTCTGCTGGTGCAATCCGGCATTTACGACGCCTTCGCCGAGAAGCTCGCCGCGGCGGTCAGCAAAATGCAGGTCGGCAACGGCCTGGAGGGCGACTTCGATCAGGGTCCGCTGATCGACATGGCGGCGGTGGAAAAGGTCGAGGAGCACATCTCCGACGCCGTCGGCAAGGGCGCCGAGATCGCCGTTGGCGGCAAACGCCACGACAAGGGCGGCACGTTCTTCGAACCGACCATCCTTACCGGCGTGACCACGGATATGGCCGTGGCACGGGAGGAGACGTTCGGCCCGCTGGCGCCGCTGTTCAAGTTCGAGACAGAAGCGGAAGCCATTCAGATGGCCAACGATACGGAGTTCGGCCTGGCCGCCTATTTCTACAGCCGCGACATCGGCCGGGTTTGGCGGGTGTCGGAAGGTGTCGAGTACGGCATCGTCGGCATCAACACCGGCATCATCTCAACCGAAGTGGCGCCGTTCGGCGGCATGAAGGAATCAGGCCTCGGCCGCGAGGGCTCCAAGTACGGCCTCGACGACTTCATGGAGATCAAGTACCTCTGTATGGGGGATGTCGATAAATAGGCGATTGTCCGAACGGACTAGGCCGCCAGGCAGGCGTTGACGCCGGCAAGGAGTTCATCATCCGAAAACGGTTTTGTCAGAACGGTCGTCGCACCGACCTTTCTGGCAAATTCCAGCCGGCCTTCGCTCCTGATGCGTCCGCCGCCCGTGATCGCCATAATCTTCTGGTCGGGAAAAAGCTCTTTTAATTCCGTTATGGTTTGAACGCCGTCTTTGTCCGGCATGATGATATCCGTCACAATTACGTCACAATGCAGAGCTTCACGAATGCTGATCCCGTCAGTTCCGTTGCTGGCCTGAACCACAACATGGCCGGCAGCCTCCAGGGCAACCCGGAGCGTGTACAGCACAAATTCTTCATCGTCGATTATCAATATTCTGGCCATGGGCCGCCTCACGCCGGTGTCTACATGCCATGTGGTCGCCACCAATCAATTTGCGCTACCCCGCTCAAAAATTTGAGCAGTGGTAGGGCAATATTGTTGTCGCCTTCACTAATTGGCCACCACTTCAGACTCAACCAATGGAAAGTATACTCTAAAATTGGATCCAATACCGGGATTACTTGTGACGGTAATCGTGCCGCCCTGCCTTTTTACCGTGGCGTAGGCGGTCGACAAGCCAAGTCCGGTGCCTTGCCCCACTTCCTTGGTCGTATAGAACGGGTCGAAAATCCGTGCCAGCGTCGCGTCATCCATGCCTTGCCCGGTGTCGGCGACCTGGAGGCAGGCGTATGTTCCCGGCGTGATTTCCAGATGGGAGTCATCAATTCCGTTTCCCTCAACTTCGACGCGTTTTAGCGAAACCTCCAGTTCACCGGCTTTGCCGTGCATCGCGTCAACGGCGTTGGAAACGAGATTGATCAGAACCGAGGCGATCTTGGCGGGATTGCCGAGGATGAACCCAACAGACTCGACAATATCCTTGTTCACCTTCACCGTTGAGGGAACCGTGGAGTTCATCAGGATCATCGTTTCCCGGACGGTTTCATACAGGTCGAAGGGAACAATGCCGACTTCCTCCTCCTCCCTGCTGAACACGACGATCTGTTCCACCAAATCTTGCGCACGTTCTCCGGCTTGAACGACTTTATCGAGATACTCCAGCTGTTTGCCCTCCGGATTTTCGCCCATGGCCCGGCGGCTCAGGGAAATAATGGGCAGAAGGAGGTTGTTCAGGTTGTGGGCCATGCCGCCGGCCAAGTTTCCCAGAGATTCCATTTTCTGATATTGGATGAGCTGTCTTTCCGTTCGTCTGCGCTCCATAGCCTGGACCAGCGTAATGACAAGCCCGCCATCGGGCATTGGGCTGGTCCGAATTTCGATGGCCACGTCATCGGGAGGGGTGTAGGCGTAAGAGTGGCCGCCAGGCGAATGTGCCAGCGCCAATATGATTTCGACATTTTGTTCCTGTTCCTCCGGCGTTATCCCTGCGTCCTGTACGAGCCGCCGCACCATGGTTTCCATCGGTATTCCGGGCGCGCAGATTTCGGGCGGTAATTTTGTCAGCTCGAGAAACTGTTTGTTGGCAAGAGTAACCCGCCCGAGCCTGTCAAATGCAACCAGTGCTTCCGTGATGTTCTCAAGAACCGATTGCTGAAAGGCGGTGCTTTTTTCGACTTCGCCGACCAGGGTGTCGCGCAGTTTACTTTCGGCCTCCTCGGCCCGCTCGATTATTTTAATGGATTCTGCCGACTGACGTTCCAAAAGAATCTTGTCGCGAAAACCGCGGCGGATGATGATCTCGTGGTTGTACGCCGTCAAAAGTACGGCGGCGCAGGTCAGAACCGCCGTGGTATCGAGAGCGAGAAAATAATTCCAGTCGGAAGGTCCGACCTTGATGACGGTGAGCGCGAGAAAGACCGCCAGCAGTCCGATATCAGCCATCGCGGTCGAAACGAACTGGACGCCCATATGTCCGTTCATAAAACAGATCATTGGGATCAGAAGTCCAGCGTAAAACAGGCTGGATGGATACGGTGCGACCAAGTACATGGCCAGCGACCCCGCCGCGGCCGCAATGACTGCGACAATGAGAGCAACCCGGGCCTGGCGTGACGAACCTGGCCGACTGGGCCGTGTCAGGTACAACATGCACACCAACACCGGCAAACAGAATCCATAACGAATCAATAATGCGATATTGAGATACTCAGCCATCAGCACCCATTCGGCCAAGCCGAGCAGGGCAAAACAGATGGTCCCGAAAATGGTGATCAGCCTGAACATTCGATAGGACTGTTCGAGATGGTGGAACTGAAATGACTGTTCAAGCGCCGCATCGTCGAAGCGCAGGGTCCACCGGTTGAGGGTCCCTCCCTCAAGTATGTCCTTGGGAGTTTCGGGGCCGTCGAGTGAAATCGTCTGTGTCACAAGATGCCTTCTTGCCGGAAAAATCACTGTTTCGGGAATGCGCTAATAATTGAGCTGGGTCGGTGTCTTGTGCTCCACCTTTGCGTACACGTTTCAACCGGTAACAATGCCAACAGCGACAAAATGTTGGCGCTACGCTGGTCTCGTTCTCCTGGTGCGCCCGACCGCTGCCATGACAGCCGAGCCGTGGAAGTTAGGCTACGGTGGCGGCATACTGCGCCGGGTCCGTGTCACCTTCCGAGTTGATGCAAAGAATACGCGCCATTGGATCCAAATTCAAAGCGGATCGGATGGTCTCGTCGGCGGAGGCGCACAGCAGGCCCGCGATTCCCGCGCAACCGCTCTCGCCGGCCACGATGACGGGTGACGTCCGCGCCAGCTTCCGCATGGCTCGGCGGGCGGCGTCGTCTTCGACCGCCAGGACGTCGTCGGCGCAGGTCTTGAGCAGCGACCAGGCCGCCGTCGACACTTCGCCGGCGGCCAGACAGGCCATGAAGGTGTCGAGATCGCCCGGCACGGTCGCCGGTCCGCCGTTTTCAACGGTGCGGTAAACGCAGTCCGCCGTTTCCGGCTCGACGATCACGGTCCGCGGCCGCTCCGTTCCCCAGGCTTCCCAAAGGTGGGCCGCCACCGCCGCGGCCAGGCCGCCGACGCCGGCCTGCAGGAAGACGTGAGTGGGGCGCTCGCCAGCCGGCAACTGAGAGATGATTTCCGCTGTCATGACGGTATAGCCCTGCATCACCCGGGCGGCCATGTCCTCGTAGCCGATCCAGGCGGTATCCGAGACGACGTGCCAACCCTCGCGCGCGGCATCCTCTGCGGCGGCCCGGACGCTGTCATCGTAGTGACCAGGGACGCGCTTGATCTCTGCGCCGTAAGCGGCAATGGCGTCTTCACGCTCCTGACTGACGTGTTCGTGGAGGTAGATGATGCAGCGGCAGCCGAACATCTGTGCGCCCCAGGCCACCGAGCGTCCATGATTGCCGTCGGTGGCGCAGCAAACGGTCGTGGCCGCAACCTGATCGGTGAAATCACCCGATCTGAGTTCGTCGGAGGTCACACCGGCCAAACCGTATTCTTCGGCCAGGACATATTGCAAAACACCGAGGACGGCGTAGGCGCCGCCCAGCGCCTTGAAACTCTTTAGACCGAACCTCGGCGCCTCGTCCTTAAGCCACAACCGGCCGATCCCGACTTCGCCGGCCAGGTCCGCCATTTCCAGCAGTGGTGTGGGGGCGTAGCCGGGCCAGGAACCGATTTCAGTTCGCGCTTTCTCGGTCGCATCCAGGCTTAAAATGGCGCGTTCGTCTTCACCATAAGGCGCCGCCCGGTTCGCCAGCGCGTTTGTGACATGGCGGATGCGAAACTGATTCGTGCTCATGCGGCGTCAGGCGAGTTCGTTTTCCACCAGCCTGGACCAGTAGCTGGCGCCGATGGTGAGAACGTCGTCGTTGAAATCGTAGTTGGGATTGTGGACGTGACAGCCGCCGGGGCCGCCCTCGACGCCGTTGCCAACGCGGATGTAGCAGCCGGGGCGCCGGCTCAGCATCCAGGAAAAATCCTCGGCGCCCATGACTGGCGGCTCGTCGCGCAGGATGTTTTCCACGCCGACGATGTCAGCGGCCGCCGCTGCGGCTTTCTCCGTTTCGCCTTCGGTGTTGATCGTGGGCAGGTAGCGCCGGTCGTAGGTGTACTCGATGTTGGCGCCGTGCGCCGCGCCGATGCCTTCCGCGATTTGGCGCAGTTCGCGCTCGATCATGTCCTGGGTGTCGAGCTTCAGGGCGCGGGTCGTGCCGGAAATCGTGGCTTCCTCGGGAATGACGTTGGTGGTGTGACCGGCGTTGACCTGGGTGACGCTGACGACCACTGAATCGAGAGGATCGGCCCGGCGCGCCGCGACCGATTGGAATGCCATGATAATGGCCGCCGCCACCACCACCGGATCGTTGCCCTGGTGCGGAAAAGCACCGTGGGCGCCGGTGCCGGTTATCTTGACCTCGAAAAAATCGGCGGACGCCATCATCGGGCCGGGATTGACGAGGAACTTGCCGACCGCCAGACCGGGCGAATTGTGCATGCCATAAACGGCGTCGCAGTGGAACTTGTCGAACAGGCCTTCCTCGACCATCACGCGGCCGCCGGCGACGTTTTCCTCGGCGGGTTGAAAGATGAAATTCACCGTGCCGTCGAAATTCTTGGTTTCGGCAAGATAGCGGGCGGCGCCCAGCAGCATGGTGGTGTGGCCGTCATGACCGCAGCCGTGCATTTTACCGTCGTGGACCGACTTGTGATCGAACTCGTTGAGCTCGAACAAATCAAGCGCATCCATATCGGCACGGAGCCCGATGGCTTTTGTCCCGTTCCCGACTTTCAAGGTACCGACGACGCCGGTCTTGGCCAGTCCGCGATGAACCTCGATGCCGTACGATTCGAGTTCACCCGCAACGACATCCGCCGTCCGCTCTTCCTCGAACGCGGTTTCCGGATGGGCGTGGATATCGCGGCGAATGCGCGTCAGGTCGTCATGGAATTCGGCAATGCGGTTATAGATGGCCACGAAAGTCTCCCTCGATCTGGTTGCCGGGCGGGCGGCGATTCGAACGGACGCTACCACAGAAAAAGCACTATTCAATGCACACTTTTAGGTGTCGGAAATGGAACAGCCAAATACATCAAATCACCCTATAATTTTTGTGTGAATTGATGCATTCTTGATAATTATCAAGTAGGCCGAAAGGCTAGGTGGTGGACAAAATGGGTGGGGTAATCCGTGTAGCGCAAATGCGCGCCAATGAGGCTGCGTTTGCATGACCCGGCTGTCAGAGATCTGGCGGTCTGCGGTCCAGGCTGTAACCCGTTATCCCTTGCTGGGTCTGCCGGGAATCTTCGCCGCCGGCATGATTTTCTGGGGTGGCTTCAATTGGAGCCTGGAACTGACCAACACGGAAAGCTTCTGCGTCTCCTGCCACGCCATGAAGGAGTTTTTGTACAAGGAGTATCGCTCATCCATCCATTTCGCCAACCGCACCGGGGTACAGGCATCCTGTCCCGACTGCCACGTGCCGCGGGAATGGGTGCACAAAGTTATCCGAAAGGTGAATGCGACAAACGAGTTGTTCCATTGGATCAGGGGATCGATCAACACGCCGGAAAAATTCGAGGCGAAGCGTCACACCCTGGCAAAGAGCGTGTGGGCAAGCATGCAGCGGACGGACTCCCGGGAATGCCGCAATTGCCACCACATCAATTCGATGGATGCAAAGGAACAAACGGTACGATCCAGAACTATGCACGAACTGGCGGTCGGCTGGAATATGACCTGTATCGAATGCCACCAGGGCATCGTTCACACGCTGCCAAGGGGTTACAACAAGGAACTCCAGATGGACGAACTTCACGACCGGATGGAGGACGAGAAAGTGGACTGCAAGCTGTGCCACGAGGGTATGGCGGGCGCCAAGAAAGACGACGGATGGGATTAGTAATGACAGCGCAACGCCCGTTTCGGCGGGACTGGTTTTTAGCGGGGGTGAGAACAGGAGGGTGGAATGTTTGTTCGTAGGCCGGTAATCGGCGGTTTGGTGGCTGTTGCCGTATTGGCATTCAGTCAAGCGGGGTTGGCGCAATCCGCGTCCCCATCGACACTGAAATTGGGCAAGGAACTGTTCAAGGAGAATTGCGAGGTGTGCCACCAGGCCGATGCCATCGGCCAACCGGGTGTGGCGCCGTCGCTGACCAACCAAGAATTATTGGAAATCAGTTCCGATAAGTTTTTCGAAGCGACCATCAGGGACGGCCGCGAGGACACCGGCATGCCGCCGTTCGCCCATTTGGGCCGCAAAAACGTACGCGCCATCGTCGGCTTCCTGAGATCTCATGCCAAGGGGCAGAACCGGGCCACCGAGGTTGATGCACAACCCGATGCCCACGGCGACCCCCGCCTCGGCCAACAGTGGTATAACTACATCTGTTCAACCTGCCACGGCGTTGCCGGCGACGGTTACGAGGCCGGCGGGACGGGGACCGCGATCGGCCTTCCCGGTTTCCTCAACAAGGTTTCGGATGGTTTCATCCGCGAAACCATCAAGAAGGGCCGCTCCAACACGCGCATGCTGGCCTTCCAGGGACCGGCCGCTCTCGCCAATCTCAACGATCAGGAGATCGACGACATCATCGTGTATCTCCGCGGTCTGGCGAAAAATTAGGTGGAGTAAGTAAAATGAAACGCACAAAGAAACTCCTGTCGCGCCGCGACATGTTGAAAAGCAGCGCCTTTATCACTTCGGCCGCTGCCGGCACCGGCTACATGGTGGGCGCTAATCCCGAACTGGAAATCGCCTCGGCCGAGGCCCAGGAGAACGAGGACGAGCGCACGACAGCCATCGCGCAGTGCCCCTATTGTGGCGTCGGTTGTGGCACCATCATCCAGGCCGAGGGCGGCAAGATCGTCTCCATGCGGCCAGACAAGGATCACCCGACCAATTACGGCCTGCAATGCATCAAAGGTCTGACGGCCGCGGAACCGATGTACGTCGACCGCATGGAGGGCGATTCGTACGTCCGCAAAGACGTATGGGCCGAGTGGAACAAGCCGGGCCATGGCGACATGGAGTTCATTTCCGAGACCAAGGGCTCGTTCGACGAAGAACACTTCGTGCGCGTGCCCTACCACGACGCCTCCGAAATGGTGGCGCACAAGGTGGCCCATTTCGCCAAGGCGCACGGCGGCAATTCGATCGCGCTCTACGGTTCCGGTCAGTTGACGATGGAAGGCCAGTACCTTGAGAATTTGTTTCTCAAGGGCGTGCTGGGCTCCAACACCATCGAGGCCAACGCGCGCATGTGCATGACGTCGGCCGTCACCGGCTATTTTGCGACGCTCGGTTCCGACACGCCGCCGCTGGCGTATGAGGATATCGAGCTGTGCGACATGATGATGCATTTCGGGCACAACGCCCGTGAATCGCACCCCATCATTTTTTGGCGGGCCGCCGATCACAAACGCAAGAACAATATCCCGACGGTTATCGTCGACCCGCGCCGCACCGGCACGGTGATGGGCTATGAGGACATCAATGCCGACAATACGGTCCATGTCCCGATCCTCAACGGCGACATCAGCTTCCTCAATTCGATCGCCCACGTCCTTCTGAAAGACCACAAAGACGTTATCGATTGGGACTTCGTGAAGGAACACACGACCGGCGGACAGGAGTATGTCGACGGCGTGCTCGCCGACTACAGTCCGGAACAGGTTCAGGACCGTATGGGCGGTCCCAACCACGACGTTTCGCCCGAATTGATCCGCAAGGTGGCGGGCATGTTCGCCGACGCCACCCGCAAGCGTCTGGCCCGCGCCAAGGGCACGCAGAAGGGCGGTTACGGCGGCGTCATCATCATGTGGGGCATCGGCTACAACCAACACATCCACGGTCAGTACAACGTGATATCGATCATCAATCTGCTGACCCTGACCGGTAACCTCGCCAAGCCCGGCTGCGGCCCGTTCTCCATGACCGGCCAGCCCAACGCCATGGGTGAACGCTTTACCGGCGGTCTGACCGGGCGCTTGCCGTTCAACAAGCCGCTTTCCGACGTGCAGCACCGTCTCAACATGGCAAAGGCCTGGCGGGTGCCGGAACAGAACCTCATCAACGCGATGAATTCGAAAAATCCGGGCTATGCCGTCGGCATGATGGAAAGGGCGTTGAAAGACGAGGTCAAGGCGATGTTCCTGGTCTACGCCACGCACATCGATCTGCCCGACCTCTATAATCTCGTACGGCCCGCCCTGATGAAGACATTCAATGTCGTGCAGGAGATTTACCGTCACGCCCCCAACAACCTCTATGCCGACGTCATCTTCCCGGCGGCGACGTGGGGCGAGGTGCAGGGCGTCTACATCAGTTCCGAACGGCGCATCAATCTTTGCGAGAAGGCTGCGGATCCGCCTCCGGGTTGCCGTCCCGACATGGACATGGTGATCGACAAGGCCAAGGAAATCGGCACGCTGCTGGGCCTCGATATGGAGAAGGTCCTGCCCTATAAGAAGCTGCCGGATGGAACCTACGACGCCGAAGAGGTGTTTCGTGATGTTATCCGGGCATCGGCTGGAACCGATACGGATTTAACGGGAATTCTCGAAGTCGAAAAGCTCGACCAAATCTCACCTTACGAGCAGTTGAAGGAACTCCGCGGCATACAATGGCCGGCGCCAAGTTACGAGACGGCCCAAGAGGGCGGCACCAAGCGCCGCTACATGTTGCAGGAGGGTGACTGGGCCGGAAAACCCTACGGTTACTTCCGCACCAGTGACGGCAAAGTCCATATGAAGCTCTGCAAGCAGGACTATTCCGACCGCGAAGCGATGGCTGAAAAACTGATGAAGTTCGGCGTCGAAGACGAGCTTTACACCATCGACCATATGGACTTGATCGTAGAAGCCCGCGACAAGGGATTGACGCCCGATATCCCGGACGAGAAATTCCGCGGCATTCATTGGGAGAAGGTGCCCGCCGACAAGTACCCGTACTGGATGGGTTTGGGCGTTGTGTACGAGCACTTCCATACCGCCAAATCCAACCGCAGCCCGACGACCCGCCGTCTGGTGCCGGAAATGTATGTCGAAATGCACGAACTGGACGCCAAGGATCTCGGCATCAAGGATGGTGACAAGGTTCGCGTTGTCACGCGTCGGGGCTCGCTCGAGGCACGAGCCCAGGTCGGCACCAACAGCCTGGTGAAACCGGCGCGGAACAATGTGCCGCGCGGCTACATGTTCGGTCCCTGGAATCTTTCGGTGGCGGACAGCGCCGATCCCAAGAAGAACAAGTGGCTGGCCAACGGCATCACCAGCCGTGTCTGGGATCCGGTATCCGGGCAGGTCGACTTCAAGAAAAGCGCCTGCCGCATCGAGAAGATCTGACGAGGCGGTCTGTTCCGTTTCCTGCTGGAGCGGCACATGAAGCGAAGAACATTCATCCGGGTCCTGGGCACGGGGGCGGTTGCCGTCATCGTGCCCGGGTCCGCCCACTCGGCGAAGTATCAGCCGGGACTGAGATACCTGCGTCCGCCGGGTGCCTTGGACGAAGAGGAGTTCCTCGCGCGCTGTATTCATTGCGGCCAGTGCGGCGAGGCCTGTCCTAACCGTTGCATCAAATACTTCAGCTATCAAAACGGACTGAGCTCCGTCGATACGCCCTATATCACGCCCCGTGAAAAGGCCTGCATTCTTTGCATGAAATGCGGCGATGTATGTCCGACGGGCGCCATCCAGCCGATCAAACGCGAGGCAAAAGCCATCCTGGACGGCGTCAAGATGGGGCACGCCGTCGTCGACGAAAGTCTCTGCCTATCGTTTCAGGGCAAGACCTGCGGCGTTTGTTATCGGGCCTGCCCGCTGCCGGATGTCGCCATCTACGTGGCGCGGCTGGAACAGCCCCACGTGACCGACAAATGTGTCGGTTGCGGCCTCTGTGAACGCTCGTGCATTCAGTTGCCGCAGGCCATCCGGGTATTTCCCAGCCATGGCTGAGTTGGCGACGGATAGTTCCCAAGACGTCGCCAAGCCGTTCTTCCTTTGGCGGCATTTGAACAAGCTCCGCTGGCTGACACTGTGCGTCGTCTTCGCGATGCTCGTGTTGATCCCGTTTCTCCATGTTTATCAGACTTACACGGCGGCCCATGCCTACGACCTTCTGGCGCCGTCTGAAAAGCGGCTCTACGACGTGATGGAGGTTCTGACGGCGCCCTTTGTCACCGATCCGGAAAATGACCTCGATGTCGTGAAAGGCAACACCTGGTCGGCGTCGTTTTGGAGCTACAAGATTTCCGACCCGCTCGCCGTGCTGGGTCAAAGCGCCGCCGGGCTAGGCTTTCACTGGCCCTTTGTTTTGACGGCATTGTTGCCGGTTCTGGTGACCGTCATATTCGGCCGCATATTCTGCGGCTGGATATGTCCCGCCACCCTGATTTACGAGCTCAACACCAACTTCGCGGCCTGGCTGCGCTGGGCCGGTCTCAACCCCGGCACCCGCGTGTTCGACAAACGTTGGAAATATGGCGTCCTGGCCGCCGGATTGGGACTATCCATGGTCAGCGGCACAGTCTTGGTGGCCGGCGTCTATCCGCCGGCAATTATCGGGCGGGAAATCTACTACGCCGTGGCGTTGGGCGGGTTCGGAATCGGTTCGGCGTTCTTCATCGGTACGCTGCTGTTCGACATTCTGGTGGCGCGGCGTGGTTTCTGCCGTTACGTCTGCCCTGGCGGGGCACTCTATTCACTGCTCGGCCGTTACCGCCCGGTGCGCATCCGCCGCATCGTGGAGTCCTGCAATGACTGCGCGAAGTGCAATGCGGTCTGCGAATTCGGCCTCGACCCCTTGCGGGACGGGTTCGGCCAGGAGTGCAACAACTGCACGGCCTGCATGGCGGTTTGCCCGACCGATGCCCTGACCTTCACCTTGAGACCGTCCGACGTGCCCGCGCAGGGGCCTGGGCATTTAGGCCGAAAACACAAAGAAAGCGCGAATTCGGCATGAAACGCCGTAGCTTCACCCGAGGTACTTTGATCGCTGGTGCCGTGCTGGCCTCCAGCGCGATTCCCTATGGCTTGTCCCAACTCCTGTCGCCGGGATTGGCCCAGCCCAAGCGCAACTATCTGAGACCACCTGGTGCACTGAAGGATGATGACCGATTTATCGCCGCCTGCATCGGCTGCGGGGTGTGCGGTGAGGTCTGCCCGCCCCGGTGCATAAAATTCCACAAGGGCGAAGGCGGCAGCCGCGCCAACACGCCTTACATTCTGCCGCAGGAAAAAGCCTGCATCCTCTGCAACAAATGCATGGAGGTTTGCCCGACCGAAGCGCTGAGCGAGATGGCCCGAACCGATGTCGACATGGGTGTTGCCGAAATAGATCGTGACGCCTGCTTTCCCTGGGTGGACCGGGGCATATGCGGCGCCTGCGTCAGTGTTTGTCCGCTTGGAGACAGGGCGATCGGCTATAAGCTGTGGAACCAGTACCGGCCCGAGATCAAGGACGGTTGCGTCGGTTGCGGTCTTTGCGTCGAGGTTTGCCCCCATCCCAGCAAACCGATTTGGATTGTCGAGCGGCGGCACGCAAAGACGGACAAAAAGGAGGCCGCATAGCCCATGCGCACGATCCGCGCCACGATAATTGCCCTGACCGTGATCATTTGCGCGGTGGTCGAGCAAGCCTCGGCGCACCACATCCTGGGCCGCCCCAGTTACAGTCTCAATGAAGATTCAAACACGCCGCCGGCGGTCCAGGTCGAAACCCAACTGGGCAACCACATGCTGACCTATATGGTCTTTCCCGACGTTCCCAGTCCGGGAAAGCCGGGGCGCATCAACCTCTATATGTCCAGCATCAAGGACGGCAAACCATACGACGGCAAAGTCACGTTCAAGGTTCGCAACGATGATCTGATGGCCAAGCTGGGGTTCGGCATTCATTTGGAGACGCTGGGCGTTCAGGCCTCTGACGACAACGTCTTTCGCCAGGGCGTCTTGTTTGGTGAAGCGGGTGACTACATTCTCATTGCCGAATATCGGGATGGCGTGAAGGATGTTTCTGTGGAGTTTCCCCTACGCGTCGGCGTACCGTCGTCGGTCGGGCCCGCCGGCCTCGCCATTGGCGCGGTGGCAGTGGTGCTGATCGTCTTCGGCGTCGTGCAGCGCCGTCGCGCCATGACGGGGAAGATCCGCGGCAGCAAGGCGGAAAGCACTGACCAGTGAAACGTCGGGAATTCTTCAAGCTCGGTGTTCAAAAAGCTGCCGAGGCGGCGTTGGAGGTGGCGGGGCAAAAACAGCCTTCAGACACCATCAACCATATCCGGCCGCCCTATGCCCTGGTGGAGCCGAAATTCCTGGATGCCTGCACGCGCTGCGATGACTGCCTGGAGGCTTGTCCCCACAACGTCATATTCAGGCTCGGCGGCGATCGGGGCTTGCTGGCCGCGGGCACGCCGGCGCTCGACTTGCTGCGCGTCGGTTGCCGCATGTGTGAGGATTGGCCTTGCATCGCGGCTTGCGAAACCGGGGCGCTGTCGTTTCCGGAAACTAACGAAGGTGAGGATCCACCAAGCGTGGTGCTGGCCGAGGTTGCGATTAACGTTGAAACCTGCCTGCCATACGCCGGGCCGGAATGCGGCGCCTGTGCCGGTTCCTGCCCCGTCCCCGGCGCGCTGAATTGGGAGAATGGCCTGCGCCCCTGGATCGAGCAATCGGTCTGTACCGGCTGCGCCCTTTGCCGGGAGGTCTGCATCACCGATCCGAAATCGATCGATATCGCCGTTTTGTCCCCGCAACGCCTTTCACCGCAAAGTCCCGCCTAGGCCGCTGAACAGCCAATTTCGCGGGTGCGACTCCATGTCGCGTTCCCAACCAGCAGAGCAAATGAGAAGCTTGATAAATGTCAAGTGAATGACTTGTTTTGTACAGGGACGGACATGGTGGCAATTGTTTCGCGGCGCTCTTTTCTAAGGCGGACGGCCCAGCGGCCGGCGCCCGTAAGGCCGCCGTGGGCCTTGGCTGAAGCCGATTTTCGGACGAAGTGCACGCGCTGCGACGAGTGCGCCAAGGCCTGTCCCGAAGGCATTATCGTCGTCACCGCAGGCCTTCCCCAGATCAACTTCAAACGGGGGCACTGCACCTTCTGCGGGGATTGCCTGAAGGCCTGCGAAGCCGGTGCACTCAAGATTGGTGATGGCTGCGACAATCTGTCAGATAGCCGCCCTTGGTCACTGGGCGCACATTTCAATCGTCGTTGCATTGCAGCAAAAGGCACAGAGTGCCGAATTTGCGGCGAGCAGTGTGAGGCGGAAGCGATACGTTTCCAGCCCCGGAAGGGCGGTCCCCCGTTGCCGGTAGTCGACGGAACCGCTTGCACCGGATGCGGCGCATGCTTGGCGCCCTGTCCGACGAATGCCGTCGTCATTGCGGCGGCATGAACGAGGAGAAGACGATGGCCATGCTGGATAACGCGTCAACCCACAAGGTCTCCGCCAACGACGGCCAAAATATCTGTGGGCTTTTGGTCCACGCGCATCCCTCCAGGACGGCGGCTGTCGGCGAAGCGATGACCGCTCTCCCCGGAACCGAAATTCATCAAAGTTCTCCCGACGGGCGCATGGTCGTTACCGTCGAGGATGTCGACGGCGTTTGGGCCGGCGACACGATTACCCAGATCAACAATATCGATGGCGTACTGTCCGCGGCGCTCGTCTACCACCAGAACGAGGTGGTTTCGCACGAGGCCGGTGATCCTGAGGAGGTTTCCCGATGACAGTCTCAAGACGTGAATTTATCAAAACCAATGCCGCCGTGGCGACGGCAGCCGCGGCCGGCATGGCCTTGCCGACAGGTTCGGCTCAAGCTGCAGTGAGCGACAATATCCGCTGGGACAAAGCCCCGTGCCGGTTTTGCGGCACCGGTTGCTCCGTTCTGGTCGGCACCAAGAACGGCCGGGTCGTTGCGACTCAGGGCGACCCCGAAGCTCCCGTCAACCGCGGCCTCAACTGCATCAAGGGCTATTTCCTTTCGAAAATCATGTACGGCGAGGATCGTTTGACGACGCCTCTCTTGCGCATGACGAATGGCAAATATGACAAGGAAGGCGAGTTCACTCCGGTAAGCTGGGATACCGCTTTCGACGTCATGGCGGAGAAGTTTAAGGTCGCGTTGCGCAAAAACGGTCCCAAGTCGATCGGTATGTTCGGCTCGGGTCAGTGGACGGTGTGGGAAGGCTATGCGGCGGCGAAGCTCTACAAGGCTGGTTTCCGCTCCAACAATATCGATCCCAACGCCCGCCATTGCATGGCCTCCGCCGTGGCCGGTTTCATTCGCACCTTCGGTATCGACGAGCCGATGGGTTGCTACGACGATCTGGAGGAGGCCGACGCGTTCGTCCTCTGGGGCTCGAACATGGCGGAGATGCATCCCATCCTCTGGTCGCGCCTCACGGATCGTCGTTTGACCGCCGATCACGTCAAGGTTGCGGTCCTGTCGACGTTCGAGAACAGGAATTTCGAACTGGCCGATATCGGCATGGTGTTCAAACCCCAGACCGATCTCGCCATCCTGAACTTCATCGCCAACTACATCATCCAGAACGGCGCGGTGAACGAGGAATTCCTCAAGAAACACGTCAACATCCGCAAAGGCAACACCGACATCGGCTACGGCCTGCGGCCAACAGACCCGCGCGAGAAAAAGGCCAAGAACGGCAAGAAGGCCGGTGGTTCCACACCGATGACGTTCGACGAGTTTAAAGACTTCGTCGCCGAGTACACGGTCGAGAAGACCTCCGCCATCTCCGGCGTTCCCGAAAAGGAACTGATCGAACTGGCCGAACTTTATGCCGACCCGAAACGTAAGGTCGTCAGCTACTGGACCATGGGCTTCAACCAGCACACCCGCGGCACCTGGGCGAACAACCTGATGTACAACGTCCACCTTTTGACCGGTAAAATCTCCGAGCCGGGCAACGGGCCGTTCTCGCTGACGGGGCAGCCGTCGGCCTGCGGCACCGCCCGTGAAGTCGGCACTTTTGCCCACCGTCTGCCGGCCGATCTCGTGGTCATGAAGAAGCCGCACCGCGACATCGCCGAGAAGATCTGGAAAGTGCCGGAGGGCACCATCCCGGGCAAACCCGGTTACCACGCGGTGTTGCAGAACCGCATGCTCAAGGACGGCAAACTCAATGCCTATTGGGTGATGTGCAACAACAACATGCAAGCCGCCGCCAATATGAACGATGAGGTGTATCCGGGTTACCGCAATCCCGACAATTTTATCGTCGTATCGGATCCCTATCCGACGGTGACCGCCATGGCCGCCGATCTGATCCTGCCGACTGCCATGTGGGTCGAGAAGGAAGGAGCATACGGTAACGCCGAAAGGCGCACGCAGTTTTGGCGTCAGCAAATCAAGCCGCCGGGAGAGGCCAAGTCAGATCTCTGGCAGGTCATGGAGTTCTCCAAACGCTTCAAGGTCGAGGAAGTTTGGCCGGACGACCTGATCGCCAAAATGCCGGAGTACCGGGGTAAAACCCTTTTCGACATTCTCTATGCCAACGGCAAGGTCGATTCCTACTCGAACGAGCAGCTGCAAGATGGGCACGACAACGATGAATCGACCCACTTCGGCTTCTACGTGCAAAAGGGCCTGTTCGAGGAATACGCCACGTTCGGTCGCGGCAAGGCGCACGATCTGGCGGACTTCGAAACATATCACCAGTCCAGGGGTTTGCGCTGGCCGGTGGTTGACGGCAAGGAAACCTTGTGGCGCTTCCGTGAAGGTTACGACCCTTACGTCAAGCCGGGCGAGGGCGTCAGCTTCTATGGCAAGAAGGACAAGAAGGCCAATATGTTCGCCGTGCCTTATGAACCGGCGGCCGAGGAACCGGATGGCCAGTACGATCTCTGGCTCGTAACGGGCCGGGTGCTGGAGCACTGGCACTCCGGTTCGATGACGCGGCGGGTGCCCGAATTGCACCGCGCCGTCCCATCGGCCCAAGTCTTCATGCATCCGGATGATGCTCGGGACCGCGGTGTTCGGCGGGGCCAAACCGTCAAACTGACGACCCGGCGCGGCGAACTGACCTCGCGCGTCGAGACCAAGGGCCGCAATAAGCCACCTAGGGGCGTGATCTTCATCCCCTGGTTCGATGCCAGCCAGTTGGTCAACAAACTGACGCTGGACGCCACCTGTCCGATTTCCAAGGAAACGGACTTCAAGAAGTGCGCGGTCAAGGTCGAAAAGGCTTGATCGGCAGGTGATCGGACAGGGCCATGCGTACCCCTCGCCAACACCAAGAAGTCGGGGCCAATAACGGCCCCGGCCGGCGGCGCTTCCTGACCGACGCGGCGCGGTTGGCGTGTGGTGTGGGTATCGCCGGCCTGGCGCTGGGTATCCATGCGAAAGGGGCGCGTTCGGTTCCCGTCGGAATGATCCGACCGCCGGGCGCCATTGGCGATGGGGACTTCCTCGGCGCCTGCGTTCGCTGTGGTTTGTGCGTGCGCGATTGTCCCTATGACACGCTGAAGCTGGGAAAACTAGGTGACGGTGTCGGCGTTGGTTCGCCGTATTTCGTGGCCCGAGATATCCCCTGCGAGATGTGCGAGGACATCCCATGTGTCGAAGCCTGCCCCACCGGTGCGTTGGACAAGGATCTCAAAGACATCACGGAAGCCCGCATGGGGTTGGCCGTTCTGGTCGACAACGAAACCTGCCTCAATGTGCTGGGTTTGCGTTGCGACGTCTGTTACCGGGTCTGTCCCCTGATCGGGGACGCTATCAAACTTGAACGTCTGCACAATCAGCGGACAGGCAAACACGCGATATTCCTGCCCACCGTGAATTCGGAGACCTGCACCGGATGCGGCAAATGCGAGCGCGCCTGCGTGCTTGAAGAAGCCGCTATCAAAGTACTGCCGCGGCGGGTGGCGAAGGGCAGCCTTGGCGAACATTACCGCCTGGGCTGGGAAGAAAAGGCCAAGAAGGGCGGTCCGCTCGTCCCGGGTATCAAGGATCTGCCGGACCGTCGGCCAGCGCCCGCTTCGCCGGAGGCAGTGCAATGACGTTGGCAACACACATCGGCGCCAGCGCTATTGCAGTGAAAGGCTGGTACGCCGCGCATAAGTGGCTGATTGCCAGGCGGTTCGCACAGCTAGGGTTTATCGCCCTGTTTGCCGCCGGTCCGTGGTTCGGCTTGAAGATCGTCAAGGGCACCATCGCGTCGAGTTTGACGTTGGGCGTACTGCCGCTCACCGATCCCTACATACTGCTGCAATCGATGTTGGCCGGCCATCCACTGGAAACGTCGGCACTGATCGGCGCCATGATTGTCTTGCTTGCCTACGCCCTGATTGGCGGACGCATGTACTGCTCCTGGGTTTGCCCGGTGAACATCGTCACCGACGCGGCAAGCTGGCTTCACCGCCGGCTTGGTTTGCCCAAGGGCTGGCAGCCAAGGCGGCAAATCAGGCTTTGGCTGCTCGGCATGACATTGGTCGTTGCCGCCGTCACTGGCGTGGTTGCCTGGGAACTGGTCAACCCCGTCACGCTGCTCTACAGGGGATTGCTATTCGGTGGCGGCATGGTCTGGGCAATCGTCGCCGCCGTCTTCCTGCTCGATTTGATCGTCGGCCGACGAGCCTGGTGCGGCGCGCTCTGCCCGGTCGGCGCATTCTACGGACTGATCGGAACGTCCAGCCTCTTGAAAGTGGCCGCTCCCGGCCGGGCAAGGTGCAACGACTGCATGGATTGCTTTGCCGTCTGCCCCGAGCCCCACGTGCTGACCCCGGCGCTGAAAGGTGAACTCACCAAATCCGCCGAGGATGACGCCTGGACGGCCTGCGGGGCAATTTCAGGTTCACCCGTCATCCTTTCCAGGGATTGCACCAACTGCGGGCGCTGCATCGACGTGTGCGCGCTCGATGTCTTCCATTTCACCCACCGCTACGATTTTTCGGAAGATGCCGGGGATCCCCCGGCTGAAACCGAACAGCGTCAAGCGGCATGAGGACAAGACCATGATCGACAAGTCAGAAAACAAACTTATCAACGATAGCAGTCAAATGCCGCACAGGAGGTGGGCAATGAAAAGCTTACGATTTGCAATGGCGATTTCCCTGGTTGGCGCCGGTATCTTCATGGCTCTGGGCCAGACCGGCGCGAATGCGCAGGATACCGATGTCCAATCGTTGCGCGACCGCGCGGCGCTCGATGAGGCGGGGCCCGTTCCCGAATTGCGGAAGCAGAGCGTCGACAAGAAATTCTCGCGGGCCTATCGGCAGCAACCGCCGCTGATACCTCACCGCATCGAGAAGTATCAGATCAATCTCAAGGTCAACCAGTGCCTGCGCTGTCACGACTGGCCCTACAGCAATGAAGAAGGGGCGACAAAGGTCAGCGAGACGCACTACTTCAACCGTAACGGTGTTGCCCTCGACAGGGTCTCGCCGACGCGGTGGTTCTGCACCCAATGCCACGTACCGCAAGCCCAGGCGCGTGCCCTGGTCAGAAACAAGTTCAAATCCGCGGTCGATGCGGACTAGTGCTTCGGTCGTCCTAATACAAAGGGATCGGACCGAAAGCGTAGAGCGGGATTGAGATCATGTCGAACGACACAGAACAAGATAAAGATGCCAATGTAATTGTCCGGTCGTGGCGCTGGTTTTGGCGCCCGACGATGCGTTGGGCATTGGGCACTCTGGTTATCGTCGGGTTCGCAGGTGGCATCGTCTTCTGGGGCGGTTTCAACTGGGCCATGGAAATAACCAACACCGAGACATTCTGTATTTCGTGCCACGAAATGGAACGGAACGTCTTCCGCGAATACAAGGAGACGGTGCACTACACCAACCGGACCGGTGTTCGGGCCACCTGCCCGGACTGTCACGTGCCGAAAACCTGGGTGCACAAGATCGCCCGTAAGATCCAGGCGACCAACGAGCTCTACCACCACTTCATGGGGTCCGTTGACACCCGCGAGAAATGGGAAGCCAAGCGCCTTCAACTTGCCAAGAGCGTCTGGGCTGTAATGAAGGAGACGGATAGCCGGGAATGCCGCAACTGCCACAACTTCGAATCGATGGATTTCTCTGTACAGGAAAAGCGGTCTAGAGGCCGCCACCAGGAAGCTGTCGATGAGGGTAAGACCTGTATCGACTGCCATAAGGGAATTGCGCACGAATTGCCGGCCGGCGCCTTCGATGCCGAGCGGAAAATGTCTTCCAACTAAGTTGCTTTTGAAAAAACGGTGGGGTGTGGCGACACGCTCCACCGTTTTTTGCGTCTTCGGCGTCGATCCGCATTGAATGCCGGAGGTTCTCCTGAAAGGATAAACCGCCGCCACCCGCCGGCGGTTCGATATCCTTAGGAGGACACTATGGCCGGTCCACGACCCGTGATCGTCAGCTGCGCCGTCACCGGCGCCGGAGACACGTACGGAAAACACCCCGACTTACCCGTTACGCCCGACCAGATTGCCGCCTCGGCGATCGAGGCTGCGAAGGCCGGTGCCGCCATCGTGCATATTCACGTCCGCGATCCGGAAACCGGCGCCGGCAGCCGCGACCCAGCCTTGTTCCGGGAAGTCGTGGAGCAACTCAGAGCCAGTGACACGGACATGGTCATCAACCTGACCGCCGGCATGGGGGGCGACTATTTTCCTGATGAGGATGATCCTTCGCGCGGCGGTCCGGGCACCGACATGGTCGGTCCCGCCGAGAGATTGCGCCATGTCGAGGACCTGAAACCGGACATCTGTTCACTGGATTGCGGCACGCTGAATTTCGGCGACGGGGTCTATATCAGCACGCCGCCATACTTGCGGGAAATGGCCGCGCGTATCCGTGAACTCGGCGTGAAACCCGAACTGGAGGTCTTCGATCTCGGCCACCTTGCCTTCGCCAACCAAATGGTGGCGGAAGATTTGATTGCGCCACCGCCGCTATATCAGATCTGCCTCGGCATTCCCTGGGGCGCGCCGGCCGATACGGCAACGATGATGCGGATGCGCGACATGCTGCCCGAAGGTGCTGAATGGGCGGCCTTCGGCATATCGCGGCATGAAATGCCCATGGTGGCGCAAGCCGTCTTGCTGGGCGGGCATGTGCGGGTCGGCCTGGAGGACAACCTTTATCTCGGCAAGGGCGTGTTCGCCAGCAACGCCCAACTGGTCACCCGCTCGATCGAGATCATCGAACGCCTCGACCGCCGGGTCGCAACGCCGGACGAAGCACGCGACATGCTGGGATTGAAAACGTGACCGGTCAGACCGAGGTCGGCCGCATCGGCATCATCGGAACAGGGGTGATCGGCGCCGGCTGGACCGCCTATTTTCTTTCGAAAGGGCTGGACGTGGCGGCGTGGGATCCCGCGCCTGATGCGGAGAGTTCGTTGCGCTGCTCGGTTGACAATGCCTGGCCAGCGCTCGAACGAGTGGGGCTCTCCGCCGGCGCAGACCCGGTCAATCTTAAGTTTACCGCCTCGCTTGTGGAAGCCGCTTCGGATGCCGATTTTATTCAGGAAAGCGCGCCCGAAAACGAAGACTTGAAGATATCCCTGCTTGCCGAGATCGATGCCGCCGCTAGGCCGCAAACCATCATTGCGTCGAGTTCATCGGGCCTGCTGCCGAGCCGACTGCAATCGAAATGCCGGGCGCCCGAGCGCGTCCTGATCGGGCATCCGTTCAATCCGGTTTACCTGCTGCCTCTGGTCGAAGTGCTCGGAGGTGAGCAGACGTCACCCGGAGCGGTCGAAAAGGCGATGAACTTCTACGCCGGAATCGGCAAGCAGCCGATGCGGGTCCGGGCCGAGGTGCCGGGCTACGTGTCGGACCGCCTGCAGGAAGCCTTGTGGCGCGAAGCGCTGCATATGGTGGCGGACGGCAGCGCCACGACCGATGAAATCGATCTGGCGATCACCGGCGGTCCGGGACTGAGATGGGCGTTCATGGGGCCCTGTTTGACCTTTCATCTGGCTGGCGGAGATGCCGGTATGGCCCATATGCTGGAACAGTTCGGACCTGCCCTGGAATTGCCCTGGACCCGTTTGAAAGCGCCTGAACTGACGCCGGAACTGACGGCGCGCATGGTCGACCAAACAGCCGGACAGGCGGGCTCGCTGAGCGTCAAACGGCTTGAGAGGTTACGTGACGAGGCTCTCATCAAGGTGATAGCTGCCGTGGCAGAATACCATGAGTCGGTAGCCGCCGAGACTTAGATCAAGCCGGCGAACTCCTGCGTCGACATGCCGGCTTTGGCGCCAAGAGCTTCTGCAGATTGGTTTACCCTGGACAGGGTGCCGGTTTCCCACGACGAGCGGGCGTCGCCTATTCGGGCACTCATCGCCGCGACGGCGGCTGCTGGAATGCCACGTTCGTCGAGTACGGCCAGCCGCGCAACGCCGGCCTCATCCTTGCCGATGCCCGCATCGTTGAACGTCACCGCCGCCAGATCTTGATTGACCGACGAATCGTTTTGCCGGCCGCCGATCAGCGCACCATGGGATGCCGTTATGGCGATGCGCCCATCGTCTCCGGGTTTCAGCAGGGAAAGCGAATCGCAGCCGATGATTTCCGGACCCTTGCCGGCGTCACGAAGCACGAAGCGCGCTTCACCGTACTGAGGTACGTCCCCGCTGAATACAGGCGCTACGGTCATCCGTTCAGCACAGGCGGCGACTCTCATGCCGGCGGCGCAACCCAAATCGGCGGCGCCTTGGTTGACGTGGCTGATGATGCCGTCCGCGATGGTGTCGCCGGCATCGGCAATGCGGCAGCTCCGGTGATCGGCTGCGGCCACCGGAAGTTCAAGCTTATCCGCCCAGGCAAGTCCGCCGATCCCCGCCGCCTCCAGACCGATACCGGCGTCATTGAGGATCAGCGCGTTGACGCCCGCCACGGCGGCAAGATAGACGGCGTAGACGCCGCAGTGGGAAGCACCCACCAGAACGCTGCCTCGATGTTCCGGTCCCAGTTTGGTGACCGTATCAGCGGTGAGGATGTTGACCGAACTCATGCCGCCAGATTGACACGCAAAGGGGTGGGGGTGAAAGTGCCGAAACAATTTTCAACACCCAAAGAACGATGGAGCCCAGCCGATGCCGCTCGAAGCAGATGTCTATGAGCAATTCCGCAACACCCTGGCCCGGTTCGTCCGCGAACGTCTCGTGCCGAACGAGGAACGGGTCGCTAATGACGACGCCATCCCGACCGAGATCATCTCCGAAATGCGCGAGATGGGATTATTCGGCCTTTCCATTCCCGAGGAATACGGCGGCATCGGTCTATCCATGGAAGAAGAGGTCGGCATGGCTTTTGAACTGGGTCAGACCTCGCCGGCCTTCCGGTCCCTGATCGGCACCAACAACGGTATTGGATCGCAAGGCATCGTGATATCGGGCAACGAGGAACAAAAGAATAAGTACCTGCCGAAGATCGCCAGCGGAGAGATCGTCGGATCGTTCGCATTGACCGAGCCCGACGCCGGTTCGGATGCGGCCTCGGTCCGCACGACGGCCGTGCGGGACGGTAACGAGTATGTCATCAACGGGACCAAGCGCTTCATCACCAACGCGCCGTCGGCCGGACTGTTTACGTTGATGGCTCGCACGGACCCCGACCGGAAGGGCGCCGGCGGGGTATCGGCTTTCCTGGTGGAAGCCCCGCGGGAGGGTTTGAGTTTGGGCAAACCCGACCGCAAGATGGGTCAGCAGGGGGCCCACGTCAGCGACGTTATTTTCGAGGACTGCCGCGTGCCGACCAGTGCGCTGTTGGGCGAAGAGGGCACTGGCTTCAAAACCGCGATGATGGTTCTGGATAGGGGGCGGTTGCATATCGCCGCCGTCTGCGTCGGGGTCGCGGAGAGGTTAACGCGGGACTGCGTAAACTACGCGCTTGAGCGCAAGCAATTCGGTCAGCCAATCGGCGAATTTCAGCTGGTGCAGGCTATGTTGGCGGATTCCAAAACCGAAGCCTACGCCGCCAGATCGATGGTGCTGGAAACCTCGCGGGCCAAGGACCGCGGCGAGGACGTCGCCACTGAAGCGGCCTGCTGCAAACTATTCTGTTCGGAAATGGTCGGCCGGGTGGCCGATCGCGCCGTTCAGATCCATGGCGGCAACGGCTATATGACCGAATATGGCGTGGAGCGTTTTTACCGCGATGTCCGGCTATTCCGGATTTACGAGGGCACCTCGCAGATCCAACAGCTCGTGATTGCGCGCAACATGATGCGGGATCATTCCGGCGCTACCTAACAATCGTTCAGTAAAATGCCGGTCTTCGCTTGACATTGGGTTATCCGCTGAGTTCAAATTCCTTACTCATGTCGCTCACCCTTTGCTGGTTGGAGTGACCAAATGGGGTGCGGCGTATTGAGCGACAAAAAACAGCCTTACGACGCCGCCTTCGCATATCGGGAGGACTAAGAATGAACCATCGTAAAATAGGGCTTGGAATTGCCGCCGCCGCCATTGCCGGCGTGACCGCATTTTCCGCACAGGCCGAAAATATTCGGGTTGCTTTTATCGACCCGCTCTCCGGCGGCTTCGCCGCTGTCGGCATTAGCGGCTTGAAGCAGTACGAATTCGTCGCCAACGAGATCAATAAAGCCGGCGGCGTCATGGGCAAGAACATCGAGGTTGTAGGTTATGACAACAAAATCTCGCCCAAAGAAAGCCTGATCCAGCTCAAACGCGTGATTGCCGACGGCATTCAGTACGTGTTCCAGGGCAACTCGTCGGGCGTGGCCAACGCTTTGACGGACGCCATCGCCAAGCACAACAAACGCAATCCCGACAAGCGGGTTCTATTCCTCAACTATTCGGCCGTCGACCCCAAGCTGACAAACGAAAAGTGTAACTTCTGGCACTTCCGTTTCGACGCCAACGCCGACATGAAGATGAACGCGCTGACGGACGTGATCGCCGACGACAAGGGCATGAAGAGCATCTATCTCTTGGGCCAGAACTATTCATTCGGTAAGGCCGTCGCAGCGGCCGCCGTGCGCTACCTCGGTGAAAAACGTCCCGACCTGAAGATCGTGGGTAACGAGTTGCACCCCATCGGCAAGGTCAAGGACTTCTCGCCGTACATCCAGAAGATCAAGGCTTCCGGTGCGCAGGCCGTGATCACGGGTAACTGGGGCGCCGATATGCTCGGTCTCGCCAAGGCTGCACAGGACGCCAATTTGACCGTCCCGCTATACACCTATTACGCGGCTGCCAACGGCATCACGAAGGCTATCGGTAAGGGCGGCGTCAACAATGTCCGCCTGGTTGGCCAAGGTTCCGCCAATCCTCCGATGACCGACACATGGCGTTCCATGCTGCAAGCCTTTAAGGCAAAGCACCCGAACGAGGATTTCACCCAGTCCCGTATCGCCACCGCATTGCGGATGACGGCGGCTGCCATGAACAAGTCGAATTCCACCGATCCAGCCAAGGTCGCTGCAGCCCTTGAAGGCATGGAGTGGACCACCTGGTGGGGCGACAAGGTCATGATGCGTAAATCGGATCATCAACTTCAGATGCCGATCCGTATTTTCGTGCATACCGACCAGAACATCGAATTCGATTACGATAATTCCGGATTCGGTCTGGCCAACGAATCGACCGTTACGTCGGCGGAAGCCTCAACTCCGACGACCTGCAAGATGAAGCGTCCGTCCTAGACGGAAACTTTGCTGACTACGGATTTGCCCGGCGCCTTTGCGGTGCCGGGCATTTTCCGAGCGGCGCTCGACAAAAAGCGCTATTAAGAGCGTTGAAAACTTCCGCTCTTAGGAGAAATTCCTCCCGTGGCTGAACTCATAATTTTCTCTCTGCTGAACGGCCTGGTGTACGGCTTGCTGCTGTTCATGCTGTCCAGCGGACTGACGCTCATCTTCTCGATGATGGGCGTTCTCAATTTCGCGCATGCCAGCATCTATATGCTTGGCGCGTATTTGGCCTATTCCATCAGCAGCGTCGTGGGCTACTGGCCCGGTCTGATCATTGCCCCGATCATCGCCGGTTTGTTCGGCGCCTTGATCGAGCGCTACGGACTGAGAAACGTCCATAAGTTCGGGCACGTTGCCGAACTGATCTTCACCTTCGGCGTGGCGTTCCTCATTGAGGAAGCGGTTCAGCTCATCTGGGGCAAGCAAAACCTCGATTACCGTGAACCCGAGATCCTCACTTTCGCCCTGTTCACGTTGTACGACACCACCTTCCCGGCATACAAAGCCTTCATGCTGCTGATCTCCGTCGGCATCTTCGTGGCATTGCTGATGGTGCTGACGCGTTCGCGGGTGGGATTGATTATCAATGCGGCGATCACCCATCCCAACATGGTCGGCATGCTTGGCCACAATGTGCCGTTGGTGTTCATGGGCGTTTTCGGCGTCGGCTCGGCCCTGGCCGGATTGGCGGGCGTTATTGCCGGGCCTGTTTTGGGTACTTTCCCGGGAATGGCGATCGTGCTCGGCCCCATTGTCTTCGTTGTGATCGTGGTCGGGGGCCTGGGTTCGTTGATCGGCGCGTTCGTCGCCTCGCTTTTGATCGGATTTATGACGACCTTCGCGGTGGCCATCGATTATTCCTTCGGTGATTTCTTCACCTTGCTCGGGATGAGCCTGGATGCACAAAGCGTTATCAGCGATCTCTATACCGTGACGATCGCGCAACTCGGTCCGATCCTGCCATACCTCCTGCTGGTGCTGATCCTCATCTTTCGTCCCACCGGCCTATTTGGGACACGTGAAGTATGACCGATACAGCAAAATCACTCGCCGTACCGGCCAACGGCTCGTTTGTCCGGCGCAATGCCGTTTGGCTGATTGCCGCCCTGGTGGTGATCATCCTGCCGCAGATATTCGCCGGTGGCGTCGCCATTGCCGTGCTGAACCAGATGGGCATCGCCATCATCTTCACTGTCGCCTACAACATGTTGCTCGGTCAGGGTGGCATGCTGTCGTTCGGCCATGCCGTTTATTTCGGCCTGGGCGGCTATTTTGCCATCCACGCACTAAACATTTTTGGCGATGGGGCGTTTCCGCTGCCGATCCCGCTTGTGCCAGTGGTCGGCGGGTTAGCCGGCTTGGCCTTCGGCATAATGGTCGGCAGTTTTGCAACCAATCGGGCCGGCACCGTGTTCGCGATGATCTCGCTGGGAATTGGGGAAATGATCGCCTCGTCCTCCCTGATCTTCACGAAGTTCTCGGGCGGCGAAGAAGGCATTACAGCCGACCGGACCGAGTTGACGCCCTTCTTCGGGTTCGATTTCGCGCGCGAGATCGAGGTCTACTACCTGATCGGTTTCTGGATGCTGCTGGCGGTCTGGTTGATGTACCGGTATTCCCGCACGCCCGTCGGTCGCCTGGCGAACGCCGTTCGCGATAATCCTGAACGCGCCGAATTCGTGGGCTACAGCCAAAAGCAAATCCGCTTCATTTCCTTCGCGACGTCGGGAATGTTCGCAGGCATTGCCGGTTCCCTGTTCGCGATCAACTACGAAATCGTAACCGAGGAAACGGTTAATGCACTGACCTCAGGCGTTGTCCTGCTGCAAGCCTACGTCGGCGGCGTTGGTTTCTTCTTCGGACCGATTGTCGGCGCCATCGTCTTTACCCTGCTCCAGACCTTGCTCTCCAATTACACCGAGATCTGGGCGCTTTACGTCGGGCTGGTGTTTGTCGCCACGGTGATGTACGCGCCGTTCGGCCTCACGGGGCTGATCATGATGCATGTGCCGATCAGCCAGGCGGGCCGGCTGGCCTCACTGGCGGTTCCCTATGCCCGGATTTTCATGCCGACCCTGGTTTGCGGCATTGGTGTCATCGGAACGCTCGAACTGCTCCATTTCATGAGCGTTCGGGCGATCGGTGAAGTCGATAAGAGCCTCTTCGGCATTCATATGAACATCGAGAATCCAATACCCTGGATTATCTACGCCGGTATGGCGGTTGGCGGCTTTATCGTCGCGAAGAAAATGGCGCCTGCCGTGGCCGAGGCCTGGGGTGAAGCGTCACACTACGCGTATTCGGGAGAAAAAGAATGAGTGCCGCCATCGAACTGATTGACGTGCGCAAGAACTTCGGCGCGACCGAGATCATCCGCGGCGTCGATCTGGCGATCAGGGAAGGCGAGCGCCACGCCGTCATTGGGCCCAACGGTGCGGGCAAGTCCACACTGTTCAATCTGATCACCGGCAAGTACGGCCTGACCGGCGGGCGCATTGACTTGCGGGGTGAAGACCTGCAAGGCATGAAGCCATTCGAGATCAACCGCAAGGGACTTTCGCGCAGTTTTCAGGTCACCAACATCTTTCCCCGCCTCAGTGTGTTCGAGAACGTCCGCTGCGGCGTCCTCTGGGCCATGGGTTATCAGTATTCCTTCTGGCACAATGTCGACAAGCTTGAGGACGTCAATGTACGCACGGCGGAGGTTCTCGAGGAAATCGGCATGACGGCGCGGGCGCATATCCCGGCCGGCGTGTTGACCTATGCCGAACAGCGGGCGCTCGAGATCGGCATTACCATCGCCGGCGGCGCCGACATCATTATCCTCGACGAACCGACGGCGGGCATGAGTCACAGTGAAACCGACCATGCGGTCGAACTCATCCGCAAGGTCACGGAAAACAAGACGCTGGTGATGGTCGAACACGACATGGGCGTCGTTTTCAATTTGGCCGACAAGATTTCAGTGCTGGTCTACGGCGAGATCATTGCCTCCGGCGCGCCGACGGAAATTCGCGGCAACGCCGCCGTCAAGGAAGCCTACCTCGGTGAGGAGGCCGCCTGATGTTGCAAGTTAACGATCTGCACGCGTACTACGGCAAAAGCCACATCCTCCAGGGCGTTTCGTTCGACGTCAAAGAAGGCGAAATCGTCAGCCTCTTGGGCCGCAACGGCGTTGGCCGCTCGACGACCTGCAAGGCCATCATGGGTGATGTGCCGCCCGAGGGATCAATCAAGTTCCGCGGCGAAGAACTGGCCGGATTGAAAGCCCATGATATTGCTCACAAAGGGCTCGGCTACGTTCCTGAAAACCGCGATATCTTCCCCACCATGTCTGTCCGTGAGAACCTCCTGCTCGGCATGAAAAAGGCCAACACCGAGGGCCGCTGGAAGATCGAGGACATGTTCGACATGTTTCCCAACTTGCGGGAGCGGGCGGATAACGACGGGGGCGTGCTGTCCGGCGGCGAGCAGCAGATGCTGACGATGTGCCGAACCCTGATGGGAGATCCCGACTTGGTCATGATCGATGAACCGACGGAGGGGCTTGCGCCGAAACTGGTGGAGCAGGTCGGCAAGCTGCTGGAAGAGATCGCCAGCCGGGGGATTTCCATCCTTCTGGTCGAGCAAAAACTCACCATCGCGCTTAAGATTTCTCACCGGGTATTCGTCATGGGCCACGGCCACATGGTGTTCGAGGGCACGCCCGACGAACTGCGCGAAAACGAACAGATCCGCCAGGAGTGGCTGGAAGTGTAGGTCACGGCCGCGAATAATCTTAAACAGGGGGCGGCTTCGGGCCGCCCCGTCCGGTTCTAATACTCACGCAAAGAGGCAGAAACATGAGCTCCCCCGTATCGTTCTCCAAGCAGGGCGCCATCGGCGTCGTCACGGTCGATAATCCGCCGGTCAACGCGCTCTCGCACGCCGTCCGCCTGGGCATCAAGGAAGGTGTCGAGGAAGGCGCCGCCGATGATGAGGTAAAAGCCATCATTATTATCGGTGAAGGCCGGACCTACATGGCGGGCGCGGATATCACGGAGTTTGGCAAACCGCCGAAGGATCCCGACCTCAACACGGTGATCAGCACCATCGAGGATACAGCCAAGCCGGTCATCTCGGCGATCCACGGTACGGCGCTGGGCGGGGGTCTGGAAACCGCCCTGGCCTGCCACTTCCGCGTTGCCCTGGCGTCCGGCAAGGTGGGCCTTCCCGAAGTGAAGCTCGGCATCCTGCCGGGAGCGGGCGGCACCCAGCGCCTGCCACGCCTGATTGGCCCGGAAAAAGCCCTGCCCATGATCGTCAGCGGAAATCCCATCGGCGCAGCTGAGGCACTCAAATTGGGTGTGGTGGATGACGTTGTCGAAGACGACCTGCTGGCCGGCACTATTGCTTTTGCCGAAAAGGTCGTTGCCGAAAACCGTCCGTTGATGCGCATCCGCGACATGGACCAACATACAATCCCGATGCGGGGCAACGAGCAATTCTATGCGGACTTCCGCAAATCCATGGCGCGGCGGACACGGGGGTACTTTGCGCCCGACAAGATCGTCGATTGCGTGCGCGATGCCGTTGAACTGCCGTTTGAGGAAGGCTTGAAAAACGAACGCGCCCGCTTTACCGAGTGTCTAGGCTCGCCCCAGTCAGCAGGATTACGCTACGCCTTTTTCACCGAACGCGGCGCCAACAAGATCCCCGACGTGACCAAGGAGACGCCGGTCCGCGAGATCAATTCGGCGGCCATCATCGGCTGCGGTACGATGGGCGGCGGCATCGCGATGAACTTTGCCAACGCGGGCATTCCAGTGACCGTCTTGGAAACATCCCAGGAGGCTTTGGATAAGGGCCTCGGCATCATCAGCGGCAATTACGCCGCCACGGTCAAGAAGGCCCGTCTTTCACAAGACAGGATGGACCAGGCCATGGGGCTGATCACCGGCACGCTGGAATACGACGATCTCAAGGATGCCGATGTCGTCATCGAAGCGGCCTTCGAGGAAATGGATATCAAGAAGGAGATATTCGGCAAGCTTGACGAAGTCTGCAAACCGGGCGCGATTCTGGCATCGAACACCTCCACGTTGAACATCGACGAAATCGCAACGGCCACCAAGCGGCCGGAAGACGTTGCGGGCATGCACTTCTTTTCACCGGCCAACGTCATGCGCCTGCTGGAGAACGTTCGCGGCGAAAAAACCGCGACGGATGTCGTGGCGACGATGATGAAAATTTCCAAGCGCATCGGCAAAGTCGGCGTCATGGTCGGCGTCTGCGACGGCTTCGTGGGCAACCGCATGCTGCACCCCTACATGCGGGAGGCGGCCTTCCTGATCGAAGAAGGCGCCAGCCCCGAACAGGTCGACCGCGTGGTGTTCGACTTCGGCCTCGCCATGGGACCCTTTACCATGGGTGATCTGGCGGGCAACGATGTCGGCTGGCGTATCCGCAAGGCCAATGCCGCAAACCGGCCCAACGATGTACGTTACTGCGACATCGGCGACCGCATCTGCGAGCAGGGCCGTTTCGGCCAAAAGACGGGCAAGGGTTGGTACCTCTATGAGGAAGGCAGCCGCACGCCGACGCCGGATCCCGAGGTCGACGAGATCATCAAACAGGCCGCCGCTGCCAGCGGCATCGAACGGCGGGAGGTTTCCGACCAGGAAATCCTCGAGCGCTGCTTTTATCCGCTGGTCAACGAAGGCGCCAAGATCCTGGAGGAGGGCATTGCCCTGCGCCCCGGCGATATCGACGTCATCTGGCTCAACGGCTACGGCTTCCCGCCGTACCGGGGTGGCCCTATGTTCTGGGCCGATACCATTGGTCTCGACGTGATCCTTGAAGCCTTGCTCAAGTACAAGGAACAGCATGGCGCGGTGTTCTGGGAGCCCTCGCCCTTGCTCGCCAAACTTGCCGCTGAAGGCAAGGGGTTCAAAGACTGGGAAGGCTAACCGGGAGGGCAGTGGGTCGTGACGGTCACTGAGAATTATTCCGAGACCTATGCCGAAGCCAGGTCCAAGTTCCTAGCCGCGGTTAGCGAGGCTGGCGCTACGCCGGAAACCTACCTTCATCCGCTGAAAGGGCCGGACGGCGGCGAACTCGCGGCGGATATTGTCAGGTTCGGACCGGACGAGGCTGAGCGGGTTTTAGTGGTCGCCTCGGCGACCCACGGCATTGAGGGTTATTGCGGCTCTGGCATCCAAATCAGCATGCTGAAGAACGGGCTGCAGAATGAATTGCCCACCGGCACGGCGCTGGTTCTGGTTCACGCCCACAATCCCCATGGCTTCGCCCATGGCCGGCGCGTGACCGAAGACAACGTCGACCTCAACCGCAATTTTCAGGATTTCGATAAAGATCTACCGGCTAACCCAGACTATGACGAAGTGCACGACAGGCTTGTGCCCGCGAACTGGGAGGGCCCGGCACGTGAGGCGGCGGACAAGGCGATCGCAGAGTTCATCGAAACCCGGGGTATGTTCGCCTTCCAGGCTGCTGTGTCGACCGGACAGTACGATCATGCTGACGGTTTGTTTTACGGCGGACGGCAGCCGACCTGGTCGCGCCGCCTGATTGAGGAAAATGCGGGGTCGTGGTGCCGCGGCGCCAGTAAGGTCGCGTTTATCGATCTTCACACCGGGCTGGGCCCGCGTGGTTTTGGCGAATTGATCTCGGTGGACGGCGGACGCGGCGGCGACTATGAACGCGCCCGCCAATGGTATGGCGACGACGTCAAGTCGCCGTCAGCCGGGGATTCCGTGTCGGCGGAGGTGCAGGGGACGATCGATCAGGGTTACCTGAAAGCCCTCGGACCTGTCGAATTCACGGCAATCGCGCTCGAATACGGCACCATTCCGCCGCAGGACGTCTTGCAGGCCTTGAGGGCCGACAATTGGCTTCATCTTCACGGTGAGGTGGATTCAGAACTCGGCCGCGCCATCAAGAAAGACGTCCGCGCGGCCTTCTTCGGCGAAGAAGCTGAGTGGAAAGAAAGTGTCTGGCAGCGCGCCCTGGAGATATCGCGCAAGGCTCTCAACGGGCTCGAAGCTTCCTAGTCAATCTCGCCTTCGTCAACTCACCTGTGGCGGGTCGGCGATGGTGACGCCGCCGTCGATCACCAGGGTATGGCCGGTGATGAAGGCGCCCGCGTCGGAGGCCAGGAAGACCGCGGCGCCGGCGATTTCGTCGGGTTCGCCGATACGGCCCAGCGGAGAGGTGGCGCACACCCGTTTGTAGGTGTCGGGGTTTTCCCACAATGCCCGCGCCATATCCGTTCGCACCAGACCCGGTGCGATGCAGTTGACGCGGATGTTGGAATGCCCCCATTCGACGGCCAGGTTGCGCGCAAGCTGCATGTCCGCCGCCTTGGAAATGGCGTAGGTGCCCAGGACGGCGCTTCCCTTCAGGCCGCCGATGCTGGAAGTGATGATGACGGTGCCGTCCTTGCGCTCCGCCATCTGCGGCAGCGCCATGTTGGCAAGCCACAGGTTGGACCGGATATTGGTCTCCATGGTCTTGTCGAAGAGCTCATCCGGAATCTCGGATAGCGGGCCGTAGAACGGATTGGCCGCCGCGTTGCAGACCAGGCTGTCGATCCGGCCCCATTTCTCCATCGTGCCGTCGACCAGGGCCTGAAGCTGTTCTTTGTCGCCGATGTGACAGGGGATGGCGATGGCCTCACCGCCGGCCTCGTTGATCGCCGCCGCGACCTCGTCGCACGGCGTCGCCTTGCGTGACGAGACCACAACCTTCGCACCCGCTAATGCCATCTGTTCCGCCATGGCGCGGCCGATGCCTTTGGATGAGCCGGTGATAACGGCAACCTTGCCGGTAAGATCAAACATGCAATCTTCTCCAGTTCCAGTGTGATCGGTTAGGCCCAGCCGCCGGCGTAGGGCAGCACGTGACCGGTAATAAAGCTCGAAGCGTCCGATGCCAGGAAGGCCAGAACCTTGCCAACCTCCTCCGGCTTGGCCAGGCGTCCGAGCGGAATATTCTTGGTGATCTTGGCCAGCGTTTCTGGATCCTCGACCAACTCCTTGGGAAAGTAGGCCGGGCTTTCGACGTAATTGGGCGCCAGGGCGTTGACCTGGATATTGTGTCCAGCCAATTCGTGGGCCAGCGTCAGCGTCATGGCGTTGGTGGCGCCGCGCGCAGTGACATACATAGAGTAGTTGGGCAGACCGCGAAGGGGTGTCGCCGATGTGACGAAGATGATCTTGCCGCGCTTGCGTTCCTTCATTGAGGGTACGACAGCGCCGGTGAGGGTGTAGGGGGCAACGACCATGTCCTCCAAAGCCCGACGCATGTCGTCGGCGTCCGCCTCTTCAACCTTGGCCCGTTTGGCGTCACCGATGTCGTTGTTCACCAGGACATCGATGCGGCCGTGCAAGGCGAGCGCCTCCTTGACCAGGTCGCCGGGTTCCTGGGCGCTTAACGCCTTCACGCCGGCATTCTCACTCTCGAAGGCGTCGCGCGCCTCGGCCTCGGTAAATCCGGAATCATAAGCCAGCACGGTTGCGCCTTGTGACGCCATCTCCCGGGCGGCGGGCAGGCCGGCGAAATTTGTGACGTTTGTGACGAGGACGACGGTGTCCTGAAGCATATGATGTATCTCCCCGAACGATTTGCTAGCCTATGATACCTGCGTTCCCGCGGTAGAAGAAATTCGAAACCAGACTTGGGAGATGTAAATGACCCTCGCCGATGAAACCGCCTTCATGGACGCGACCGCGCAGGCTGAACTGGTTCGCAACGGTGACGTCTCTGCCGGCGAATTGTTGGAGGCGGCGATCGAGCGGGCGGAACGCATCAATCCCAAGATCAACGCGATTGTCACGCCACTCTACGAACGGGGCAGGGACAGCGCCAAGTCGCCCGGCGACGGCCCTCTGGCTGGCGTACCTTTCCTGCTGAAAGATTTGGCGGCAGAACTGGCCGGTACGCCGATGGCGGAAGGATCGCGCTTCTTGAGCGATTATGTTTCTCCTGTCAATTGTGACCTGACAACACGGTTTCTGGATGCCGGTCTGAATGTCTTCGGTAAAACCAACACACCTGAATTCGGTCTATTGCCGACGACGGAGCCCGAACTTTTTGGAGCAGCCCGAAATTCCTGGAACACCGAACTGGGAACGGGCGGGTCCTCCGGGGGATCGTCAGCGGCAGTTGCCGCAGGCATTGTTCCCGCTGCCCACGCCAATGACGGCGGCGGCTCTATACGCATACCCGCTTCGTGCTGCGGTCTTGTGGGATTGAAACCGACACGGGGTCGCAACACCCTGGCGCCTCATTATGGCGATATCGGTGGTGGAATTGTTCATGAACACGTCGTGACCCGCAGCGTTCGTGACAGCGCCGTGATATTAGAAGCGACCGCCGGACCGGGGATCGGTGATCCCTATTGGCCGAGCACACAGGAATTGCCCTATGACCAAGAGGTAGATCGAGACCCCGGGCGGTTGCGTATCGCTTTCTCCTCCCTGCCCTTGACCGGTGTTGAGGTAACGGCGAAGTGTCGGAACGCATTGGAAGCCACGGCGAACTTGTGCGTTGAACTTGGCCATGATGTGGTCGAGAGCGAGCCGGAAATTGACCGGCCAAGGACGCTCAAGTCATTCGGTAAGACTTGGGTTGGATTGCTCGGTTGGACGATTGATTACTGGTCACGGACAATCGGCAAAGAGCCAGCGGAAGCCGATTTTGAGGCGCTAACCTGGCAGATGTACCAGAGCAGCCAGTCGCTTTCGGCCGGTGCCTACTTGAGCGCCATAGAGGGCCTGCAAGCAATGTCGCGGGATGTCGGCGCTTTCATGGAAGATTTCGACGTCTGGTTGACGCCGACTTTGTGCCGGGAACCGGCGCCGCTGGGCTATTTTGCCTTCACGCCGGAAACCCGGGATCAGCACATCACCCGCCTTGGGGAATATTCCGGGTTCACGTCGATTTTCAACGGTACCGGACAGCCCGCCATGACCTTGCCACTGCAGTGGACTGACGACGGCTTGCCGCTCGGGATGCAGTTTGCCGCCCGTTACGGTGACGAGGCGACGTTGTTCAGGTTGGCGGGCCAGCTCGAGAAGGCTCAGCCCTGGGCCGATCGGCGACCTCCGGTGGCCGGCTAGGCGTTCCTTCTGGCGTCGATGGCTTCGGCCATGACGCAGAGGATTTCGTACATTAGGGTGGCTCCGACGATGGCCGTGTTTCCACTGGGATCGAACGGCGGGGCTACCTCGACGACGTCGCCGCCGATGATGTTCAAGCCGCGCATGCCGCGGATCAATGCTTGGCCCTCGATCGTCGTGAGGCCGCCGATTTCCGGCGTCCCGGTGCCGGGCGCGTAAACGGGATCGAGACCGTCCACGTCGAATGAAATGTAGACCGGGCCCTTGCCGACGACGTTCCTTGCCTCCTCGATCACGGCGTCGATGCCCATTGACGTGACTTCCTCCATGAAAATGACGCGCATGCCGGAGTCGAGCGAATAGTCCCAACCATCGGAAATGTTCTGGGCGCCCCGAATGCCGATTTGCACGGTCCGTCTTGGGTCAATGGCGCCGGCTTCGGTGGCCCGGCGGAAAGGGGCACCGTGATGGTATTTCGACCCCTGAAACGCGTCCCAGGTATCCGTGTGGGCGTCGATGTGCACCAGCCCGACCGGCCCGTCTGTGGCCAACGCCTTCAGGATCGGATAGGTGATGGAGTGATCGCCACCAGCCGTCAAAGGCGCGGCGCCTGCGGCCTTCACCTCGGCGAAGAACGCTTCGATTTCGTTTACCGTGGCTTCCAGGTCGTAGACCGCTGTGAAGGGGACGTCGCCGATATCCGCCATGCTGCAGAGCTCGAACGGATCGATCTGCGTGACGTGGTGTATGGCCCGCGTCATTGTCGAGGCGTCGCGCATCTCGCGGGGTCCATGCCGGGCGCCGGGCCGATTGGTAACCCCGCCGTCGAAGGGAACGCCGATGAGAGCTATGTCCAGGCCCTCGGCGGTTTCGGCGACAGGCCGGCGCATGAATGTCGGCATTCCCATATAGCGGGGCTGCATGAGGGCATCATCAACCATCGAAAATTCCTCGCTCAACGATTCCGGACAGCGATACGTTGCCGGCGCGCCCCACTATGAAAGGGTAGAGCGTAATCCTCCCGACACCCTCTGACAAACAGTTTGCGGATGAATATTCAGCCCAGAACAACGCTGTCGTCCGTAGGCTCGGCATAGAGCTTTTCCACCAGATCGGAACGGCGCTCAAGCGAAACGCGCTGGTTGATGTAGCGTTTGTCGGTAATCTCTCCGGCGTCGATATTGGGCGGCTCCGCCATCAAGATAAGGCGTGCAAGGCGTCTGCTCGATCCCGTTACCGTGGCATTGTACCCGGCCAGCGCTTCCCCGAATTTGTCCCGGATGCGGTCGTCGTCCAGGAGCTGCGACGGATTCACATCCGGCGCGATGGTCTTCAGTGCGGCCATGTTGGGCCACACCAACAATCCGACTTCGCTGCGGTTGTGTCCCGCCACCAGGGCATCGGACGCCAGGGGAGAGAGCGCGGCCAGTGCATCCACCCGAAGCGTGCCGGTATGAACCCAGGTTCCGCTGGTCAGTTTGAAGTCCTCACTTACCCGGCCGGCGAACACGAGACCCTGCAGCGGATCGTCAGGATCGGCCCACACGGCCGCGTCCCCGGTTTTAAACCAGCCGTTTTCATCGAAGGCTTCGGCGTCGAGGTCCGGGCGTTTGTGGTAACCCGGCATGATCTGCGGTCCCTTGACGCGGACCTCGAACTTGCCGCCAACTGGGAGGAGTTTCAGACGAACGCCCGGCAACGGCAGCCCGATCAGGCCCATACGCTCGGTTTCCCAATATACCGCCGTATTCAGCGCACCCGTTTCCGTGGCGCCGTAACCTGTCGACAGATTGAGGCGGTGACCGAGTTCCCGAATACTAAGCGACTGCATGCGTTCATAGAGCGCCTGAGGTAGTGCCGCTCCGCCGTAAGACATGCCCTGCAGGCGGCTGAAGAAGTTCCTGCGCAAGGCATCGTCGGCCTCCAAAGCATCTGCGAGCGCGGCGTAGGTGCCGGGCACGCAAGAGAAATAGGTTGGTGCAATCTCCCGCAAATTTTGGATTGTAATGTCGAACAGGCCCGGAACCGGTCTGCCGGCGTCGATGTAAAGCGTCGCCGCGCCGCGCAGGATCGAATTCATCGTGGCATTGCCGCCAAAGGTATGATGCCAGGGCAGCCAATCCAGGACGACGCCCGGTTCGTCCTCCCGGCTGATGTCCCGTATGTCTTCCAACATTCCCTGTACCGCGCAAAACATGCGGTGGGTGTTGATCACCCCTTTGGGGATGCCGGTAGAGCCGGATGTGAACAGGATTTTCCCCACCGTATCGGGCGTGATGCGGGACCGGGCTTCTGCAACCGATTTCGTCGGTCGAGTTTCCAGCAAGCTGTCGAAGGCGATGACCCCGTCCGTCCCGTCCTTCACGGCGACCACGTCGATGCCGGTCAAGTCCAGGGCGTCGAGGGCACGGGCAAAGCGTTCAACCTCCTCGACAAAAATAAGGCCGGGCTCGATCAGATCGAAGATGTACCTGAGCTTGGCGAAATCCCGGCTCAGGAGTGAATAGGCCGGTGATACGGGCGCAACCGGAGACGAAATGCTCATGGCGCCCAACGTTATGACGGCGTGGGCCAGGCTGTTTTCCGAGAGGATCATGACCGGGCGCTCGGGTCCGTATCCCCGGTCCAGCAACCACTGGCCGACGGCTTCGGAGCGGGCCAAGCACTGGCTGTAGGTCATCTCGATCCACGGTCCTGTCGCACCGTTTTCCCGTTCCGCCAGAAAAATCCGGTCACCATGGTCTCTGGCGGCTTCAGTAAGATAATCCAGCAAACTGTCCGGGTGCGCGGGCATGGTGCGGGGACACGAAAGTTCGATTTCCCCGTTGGCACCGGCCACCACTTCGACTTCAGCCGGTGGGCGGTCGAGGTGCAGAAACGGCGGTTGCTCGGAAGCCGTTTCCGACCGCACTTCGATATCCGTCATCCCGTCAGGTCTCCATCCGGGCGATTTCCTGGCCTTCCTCGATTGTTTCCCCGACATCGACGCGAATTTCGGTGATGCGGCCATTACTGGGGGCGGCCACCGGGATTTCCATCTTCATGCTTTCGATGATGGCGATATCGTCGCCCTCGCTGACGGTCGAGCCCTGGCTGGCTTCAATTCGTCCAACCACGCCCGAAATTTCCGCTGTTACGCTGATGCTTGCCACTTCTGAATACTCCCGACCGTTCTTCGATTACTGATTGATACGGATCAAAATACCGCCTTCAAGAGGGATGATCGCGCCGGTGGTGTAAGCGCCCGCGCGCGACGTCAGATAGATGGCCGTGCCGGCAACGTCCTCCGGGGTTCCGATCCGTTTCCTCGGATTGGCGCGTTCGATCTCCTGGCGGAAATTGTCCATCATGAATTCGGTCATCTGGCTTTCGAACGGTCCCGGCGCGATGGCATTGACCGTAATGTCGTGGGGCGCCAGTCGGGCGGCCAGGACATGGGTGAGGTGGTGGATTGCCGCCTTGGATGCCGGATAAGAGTAGGTTTCCATCATCGGTGTCGAAAGTCCGTCGATACTGCCGATGTTGATGACCCGCGCGGGATCTTCTTCGCTGGCGGCCGCCTTGAGCAGGGGCAGCAGTTTCTGGGTCATGAAGAACGGCGATTTAACGTTGAGGTCCATCACCTTGTCCCAGCCGGTTTCCGGAAAATCGGCAAACGGCGCACCCCAGGCCGCCCCGGCGTTGTTGACCAGAATATCGAGCTTTTCCTCGGCGTCGGAGAGGGCTTTGCTCAAGCCCTCGATGCCTTCAAGCGTCGAGATATCGGCGGGCAGGGAAATGCATTCGCCGGCTTCGGAAAGTTTGGCGGCGGTCGCGTCGCAGACATCGGCTTTTCGGGACGAAATGTAGACTTTGGCGCCGTTTTCGACGAAGCCGCGGGCGATCATCAAGCCAATTCCGCGTGATCCGCCGGTCACGAGCGCGGTCTTTCCGGCGACCGAAAACAAGTCCTTCATAATCGTCTGTCCTGTATTTGAGGGTGTCCTGGCGAGGCTCCGATGGTGCCTCAAGGCGGCGCCCTTGTCGAGGGTACGGCGGGGGTGATAGCGTTCCGCCGAACCAGCGGGTAGGGAGGTAAGCGGCATGTCGGAGCGCAACTGGAGGGTCGGTATTATCGGCCTGGGGATCATGGGCGGACGCATGATCGACAACATGCGGCAGCATTCCGATTTTTCCTTTGCCGGGGCCTGGGATCCAGCGGCCGATGCCTGCAACAAGGCCCGGGCCGCCGCGCCGGAATTGGAAATCGCGGATAGTGCTTCCGATCTTATTGCGTCTTCGGATACCGATCTGGTCTACATCGCCTGTCCGCCGGTCTTGCACAAGGAATACGCCGATGCCGCCATGGATGCCGGCAAACCGATCTACTGCGAGAAACCCCTGGGCATCGATGTCGAGCAGAGCCGGGCCCTGGTTTCCCGTTTGAGTGAAACCAATACACCCAATATCGTGAATTTTGCCCAAGCCGCCTGCGAGGCTGTCCAACGTGCGGAAAGCAGAATTAAAGCGGGTGATTTGGGTGCTCTCGCGGGTATCGACATCAATGTTCATTTTTCCCTTTGGCCCAGGGCCTGGCAATTGGATGCCGATTGGCTGCGGCTGCGGGAACAGGGCGGATACACCCGCGAAGTGCTCTCACATTTCCTCTATTTGCTGGAGCGGTTGGCGGGAAAGGCGGAGGTCATATCGTCGACGCCCGTTTACCCGTCGGATCCGGATCTATGTGAAACCCATATCACGGCGACCTTGGACTGCGGCGGCGTGCCCGCCGTCGTTCACGGCTCGAGCGGCGGCGTCGGACCGGATCGGGTTGAAATGACGGTTTGGGGAGCCAAGCAAAGCCTGCGTCTGCACGATTGGTTTTGCCTGGCGGCGTCCGATGGCGGTGACTGGCGGCCGGAACTCGACGACATCGACAAATTGAGACCCGATAGCTTCAAACTTCAGTTGGATCAGGTATCCGCTTGGATGGCGGGCGAGTCAAATGTGCTGCCGGATGCTGCGGCCGCGCTCTCCGTTCAGGAACTCGTGGAAGAAATGCTCTAACCGGTCAGTTCTTGTTGGCGCAGTCGATGCACTGAGGCGTATGGGGAACCGCCTCCAGGCGTTTTTCGGCGATATCCTCGCCACAGGTTACGCACTCACCGTAAGAGCCGTCCTCAATCCGGCCGAGTGCCGCCTTGATCTGATTGATTTCGTAAATTGCGGAGCCTTCGAGGCCTTCCAGGACCTCGTCGCCTTCGGCTTCGGTGGCATATTCCTCGAAATCGGCGCTGTGACCCGCGCGCAACTCCTGCTCCGCGTCTTCGGCTCTCACCGTCAACATGCCAAGGCGTTCTTCGAGGGTTTTCTTTACACTAGCCAAGTTCGGCATTGCCGTTCCTCCATAAAACGACCACGCAAAAGGTGTACAACAGGCGGCGTATTCAATTTGAAGTAGGAATTTGGATTCCTAAAGCTCCAATCCGCCTCGGACTCAAATCATCCTTCATGTCACGCGAAAGCTCATTCTCTCCCATGACATGTGAACATATCCTTACTCAATAATTGGGCATTTTCGCATGCTTGGGCAAGCCTAATCTACACCCGAAATTTAGCGGATTTTCCCAGACCGGCGTCGTTACAACAAACCCATCGACTTGAAACTGGTATCGCCGGCGCGTCCGATGACGATATGGTCGTGCAGCGTAACGCCCAATTTCTCACCGGCTTCCTTAACCTTGTTGGTCATGTCGATATCGGCCCGCGACGGCGTCGGGTCGCCGGAGGGGTGATTGTGGACCATGATTACCGCCGACGCGCCGAGTTCCAGCGCCCGCTTCACAACCTCGCGAGGATAAACCGGCGTATGGTCAACTGTGCCGGTTTGCTGGATTTCGTCGGCAATCAGTACGTTCTTGCGGTCTAGGAACAATATCCTGAACTGTTCCGTGGTGTGGTAGGCCATGCTGGCTCGGCAGTAATCCATCAACGCCGACCAGGAAGCCAGAGTGGGTTTGTTTAACACCTGCGCCTGGGAGAGCTTCAGAGCCGCCGCCTGGATCGATTTGAGGGCCACGACGGTGCTGGATCCGACGCCGTCGATCTCCGTCAGCCGTTCGGGCGCGGCGCTGATGACCTCGGCGAAGCTGCCGAAACGCTGGATCAGGGCTTTGGCCAGGGGCTTCACGTCGCCACGCGGGCGGGACTGAAACAGGATCAATTCGAGCATTTCATAGTCGGCCAAAGCGTCGGCGCCGCCTTTCATGAACCGATCACGCAGACGGTCCCGGTGTCCGACCTGATCGGGCTTTGCCGTCATGAAGCGGCGGCCTTAGGGGTGGTCCAGACCGGCGGGCGAGGCGGTGAAGATTTCGTAGCCGTCCTTGGTCACCGCCACCGTGTGCTCGAACTGCGCGGACAGGGACTTGTCCTTGGTTACCGCCGTCCAGCCGTCACTGAGCATTTTGACATGGTATTTGCCGATGTTGATCATCGGTTCCACCGTAAAAAACATCCCCTCGCGCAATTCGAAGCCGTCGCCAGGCTGCCCGAAGTGGAGGATGTTCGGCGCGTCATGGAACAGGCGTCCGATACCGTGACCGCAAAAATCCTGAACCACGGAATAGCGCTTCGATTCGGCGAATTTCTGGATAGCATGCCCAATGTCGCCGGTGGTCGCGCCAGGGCGGATCACTTCGATGCCCCGCATCATGGCCTCGTAGGTGGCCTCGACCAGTTTGCGGGCCTTGATGCTGACATCGCCGACCAGGAACATCCGGCTTGAATCGCCGTGCCAGCCGTCGACGATCTTGGTGACGTCGATGTTGATGATATCGCCTTTTTTCAGAACCTTGTCGCCCGGAATCCCATGACAAACGACGTGGTTCACCGACGTGCAGGTCGATTTGGGGTATCCCCGGTAATTCAGCGTGGCCGGTACCGCGCCGGCGTCCAGCGTGAACTGGTGGCAAAGGTCGTCCAGTTCTCCGGTGGTCACGCCGGGAACGACATGCTCCGTAATCATGTCGAGGCATTCGGCCGCCAAACGGCCCGCCTTCCGCATCGGCTCAAAATCCTCCTGTCCGTGGATTTTGATGACGCCGGTGCGCCGGGGCGTGTCGATTTGATCTATGTTGCCGCCGTGGTTCACGTATCCATCCTAGTCGAATTTTGTTCTCAAATGCTTACCTAAAAGACGATCGGTAAGGGCCGGTCGACGGATATACCCGAAGGCGTGATCTTACAGCAATAACAAACCGCCTCAACGCCCTGTCGCCGGGCCTCGACGAGAGCTTCGGCGTACCCCGGATCAATATCGCCGGCGATCGTGAAACGTTCACAATCCTCGCGTTGAACCAAGTAGACCATGACGGAGCGGTGGCCATCGGCCACCATGTCGGACAACTCGACGAGGTGTTTGGCACCGCGGGTCGTCACCGAATCAGGAAATTCCGCCAGGCCGTCCTCCCGCGACATGTGGACGTTCTTCACCTCCACGTAGGTCAGACCGCTTTCGTCCTCAAGGAGGATGTCGATACGCGAGTTCTTGCCATACTTCTTTTCCCGGCTCAATTCCGCCTTGGCCGGCAATTCGGTGATGGTGCCGTCCGTGATGGCGCCGGCCACCAGGGCATTGGGATGGCCGGTATTCACGCCGACCAGATGGTCGCCGCAGCGCGTAAACTCCCAGGTGTATTTCAGTTTGCGCTTGGGGTTGGTCGACCGTGACAGCCAAACTTCGGAGCCGGGTTCCTTGACCCCCAGCATGGACCCTGAATTGGCGCAATGGGCGACGACGACATCGCCGTTTTCCAATTTTACGTCGGCCAGGAAACGCTTGTAGCGGCGTTCCAGCACGCCGCGCAGCAGAGGTTCTGAAAATTCCATGGAGCAAAAGGTAGGTCTTCCGGGCAATGATTTCAATCGCCCGCGGTGACGCCGCCGCAACGGTGGTGTTATGCTTGTTTGGGTTTGTAGGGAAGGTAGCTTGGCGTGTCATCGGGAAACAAAACGGCCTGCCTGATCATTATCGGGAACGAAATTCTTTCGGGCCGGACAAGAGACGAGAATTTGCCGTACCTGGCCAAAGAGTTGAACGAAATCGGCGTCCAACTGGCCGAAACGCGCGTCATCCCTGATGTTGAAGCAACCATCGTCGCCACCGTGAACGAGTGCCGGGCGGCATTCGACTACATCTTCACCACAGGCGGCATCGGACCCACGCACGACGATATCACGTCGGAATGCGTGGCCAAGGCGTTCGGCGTCGAATACGAGCTTAACACCGACGCCCACGCCATCCTCAAGGCGCATTACAAACCGGGCGATCTCAACGAAGCGCGCCTGCGCATGGCGCGCATGCCGGCCGGCGCCGAACTGGTCGAAAACCCGGTCAGCAAGGCGCCGGGGTACCGTCTGGAAAACGTCTACGTCATGGCCGGTGTGCCGGTCATAATGCAATCGATGTTCGACAGCTTGCGCCATCAGCTGGCCGGCGGCAAACCGGTGCTTTCGCGCACAGTTGGCGGACATGTCGCAGAGGGCCAAATCGCGGCGCCCCTGGGCGATATCCAGAACCGCCACCCCGAAATCGAAATCGGCAGCTACCCCTTTTTCCGCGGCGGCACATTCGGCTGCAGTCTTGTGCTGCGTTCGACCGACGAGGCCGAACTGGAGTTAACGACCGAGGAGGTGCGGCAAATGATCCGCGACCTCGGCCAAGAACCGCATGACGGCGACATTCACCCGAAACGGCAAGATGGCGGAAGCTAACTGGCCCAACAGGATCGATTGTTGTGGGATCGAAAGCGATGGCTTAGTTTCACGCCCGTCAACCAGGCGCCCCCTTGATGGAATTGGTAGACATACGGGACTTAAAATCCCGAGGCCGAAAGGCCGTCCCGGTTCGAGTCCGGGAGGGGGCACCAGACCTTTGTTCCGGAATGAGGCGCTTTCTGAGCCGCCGCCGAACGTGATAGGCTGTTTCCTATTGAGGGGAACAATCCGAGCCAGGGGGTTGGCGTGGCTTTTCTTCGACGATTGATTACCGCAGCTGTCGCGATGTTTGTGGGGGCGGCCCTGTCCACGGCTTGGGCGGCCGAGACCAACGGCTTTCGCGTTATGGGCTTCCCGGAGGTCGCTCAAGGCTCAAGCCCGGATGACCTTGCCAGAGCGTTAGAACGCAAGCGGGGTTCCTGTGCGCACGATGTGGTCAGATCGAGCCATGACGCTTCAATTTTCGTCGTCCGCTCGTGCGCCGAACCAAAGGTCTATGTTTCGTTCTGCAACGGCAAGCTCTATTGGGCGTCGACTTACCTGCCCGGCGGTTTTTCCAGCATCGTCAGCCAACTCTGGACGGCGACCGGCAATGGCGGCCCGAACGCCGACTTCAAAGTTGAAAATGCCACGGGCCGGACGAAGATCATCCGCTCCGGGGAAGTGGCCCAGGACTATGAAATGAGCCTCCACCTGCGCGGCGCGGCCTATGGCATGACGTTGACGATGTTCGCCGCCGGTGAAAATAGCGAGAGCGTGGCGAGCGATTACCGGATCGACTATCAATCAAACCTCGATCCGAAAAAATGCCGGTTGGGTCTGGATCCGGCCAAATAAACGAATTCTGGTCCGTTTATTTTTCTTTTGGCTTGGCGGCGTCAATTGCGGCCAGTACTTCTTCAATGACCAGCGGTTTTGTGAGGTAGCTTCGAAATCCCATTCTGGCTCCGTGTTCGCGGTCTGCCGCCGTTGCATTGGCGGTTACGGCGAGGACGGGGATGTGCCGTAAACGACCGTCAGCGCGCATCTCCTCCAGAGCCTGATAGCCGCTCATTCCCGGCAGTCCGATATCCATGAGGATGACGTCGGGTAAACGCGCCCGGGCGATCTTGAGTCCGAGTTCGGCGTCGTGCGCGGACAACAGTTCCAGGTCCGGGCGCCGTTCGATAATACGTTCCATCAGCCGTCTGTTGGAGGGGTTGTCCTCGACATACAGCACCGTGCGGGAGGAATTGGTTTCGACACCGCCGTGGGAGTAGATGGACGGGAACCCTTCGACCCAATCCTGGTCCTGAGGTTCGGCTTCCGGCAGGTCGATCCAGAATGTCGA
>CAZGTM010000024.1:0-56317 GCA_964528595.1 uncultured Rhodospirillaceae bacterium | reverse complement strand
GGATGGCAAACAGACTAACATAGGACGTGGTACAAACATTGGGGGCACGTCACCAGGTCCTTCGAGGAGATGGGTTTGACCATATAGTAGTCGACGCCCTGTTTGATGGCGTGTGTCACGGTGGCGACAGAGCCCTCGCCACTGATCATGATGACGGGGATGTTGCGGGCCATGGTTTTTTGCGGATCCCGCACCGTGCGAACGAATTCGATACCGTCGATGCCCTTCATGTGCCGGTTGACGATCACCATGTCGACGGCGGACGCCTCCAATTCGTAGAACGCGTCTTCGGCACCCTTGGCCATCGGTGTGCTGCCGACGCCGAGGTTGCGCAGAATGCCGGAAATTGTGTGGCGAAAATCCTGGTCGTCGTCGACGCAGAGCACCCGCATGGCCTGCCAGTCTGGTGCTGCCTCAGCCATTGCGTCCGTCCCTGACGCGACAAAGAATATCAGTAGCAGTCATCGACCCATTATCCGCCGGCGATTTGTCCACCAAATATTAGTTACGGACGGTCCTTGGCCGGCGTGGCCAACAGCCAGGCGAAAAACAAAACGGCAAGAACCGCGCCGACCAGTTGGGCCACAACAAAGGGTCCGGCGTCAATCGGGCGAACACCCGAGAACGTATCGGTAAACATCCGGGCAACCGTAACCGCGGGATTGGCGAACGAGGTCGAGGCGGTAAACCAGTAGCCGGCGGTGATGAACAGCCCGACGGCATAGGGCACGGCTGCCGGCTGCCAGCGCAGGCAGCCGAGGATGGTGCCGACCAGTCCAAAGGCGGCGATCACCTCGGCAGACCATTGTCCCCAGCCCGTCCGGATGCTCTCCGACACCTGAACGATGGATAAGTCGAACATGACGTGGGCGGCCGCAACGCCGGCGATTCCCCCGATGACCTGGACCGCCACATAGGCCATTCCGGAAATAGCTGAGATTTCCTTCTTGAGATAAAAGGCCAACGTCACGGCGGGATTGAAGTGCGCCCCCGATACCGGCCCGAAGATCAGGATGAGAACGGCGAGGATGGCGCCGGTCGCGAGGCTGTTGGCCAACAAGGCAAGTGCTGTGTTGCCGCCCGACAGCGCCTCTCCCATGATGCCCGAACCGACGACGGTGGCCAGCAGGAAGAACGTACCGAGCGCTTCGGCGGCCAGCCGTCTGGACAGATTCATTTGCATGGAGAGTACACCACCAGACAATTCCAAAATTTCGCCCGATACTATGACGCCTGCGGCGAAATGTCGCCTGGGGCCTGAGCAGACAACAAATATCCGAAATCGCGCTACTATTGGCGGGAATTTAGGCCAGTGGGGAGCCCGACCCGATGCATGCCGATTCGTTTGTCGTTGAGATTGTCGGCGGTATCGCCGCCTTGCTCGTCGTTGCCGCCATCACTTACGCAGCGTCGAAACGGCTGGGCTTGCCGTTCACGGTCGTGCTCGTCGTCGTCGGCATCGCCCTCGGGCAGATCGAGGGCGTTTATTTACCCCTGGCCGCTGTGGGGGAGGCGCTGGAACTCTCACCCCACGTCATCCTTTTTGTCTTCCTGCCGACGCTGGTGTTCGAAAGCGCATACAACCTCGATGCCCGGCAACTGCAGCGCAACCTGCTGCCGGTTCTCACTCTCGCCATTCCCGGACTTATCGTGTCGACCGCCATCATCGGCGGTCTGTTGATGTTTTTAACGCCGCTCGGTCCGGCGGAAAGCTTGATGCTCGGATCGATCCTCAGCGCCACCGATCCGGTCGCCGTGATCGCGATTTTCAAGCAACTTGGTGCGCCCAAACGTCTGACCACATTGGTCGAGGGCGAGAGCCTAATGAACGACGCCACGGCCATCGTCGTATCCCGCATATTCGTCGGCATCGTGGTGGGCGGCGTGCATTTCACGCCTGCCGGCGTCTTCAACGCCTCACGCCGGTCCATACCCGCCGTCATGCGCTTGTCATAGAGCGTTCTCAGCAGAACCTTGTCGATGAGCGACAGGTTTTTGCGCCGTTCGTTGTCATTGAATATCGACGGGCTGATGTAGGGACTGTCGTTGGGTAAGCCCATGGACTGGATCATCTCCTCCAACAGGCAGTGTTTGATGCCTTCGCTCGGGTATTCGACGTTCACCACGATCATGGCTTTGACCATCTTGCCGGACGGCATGTGATAGGACAGGAAGTAGCAGGAGCCGCGAATGAGCTGCCGCAACACGGCGACGTCTTTTTCGAGGATCTGTCCGACTTGGAACATCTCGTTCTGGCGGGCGAACCAGATGATCATGTCCTCGCCGCGCTGTTTGCCCGGGATTTGGCGGAATTTGATGTCGCTAAACCTGGTGAGGGTCCGGCCGTGAGCCTCGATCACGGGTTTGTATCGCGCCGCCTCCTTGGCCAGCCCGGCCAGCTTGTATTTGATTTCCGGCCCCGGCCATTTGCGGATTTGAAAGGTGTTGCGCACGCCCTTCATCTCGGTGCGGAAGACGATCAGATCGAAGTAGTCGACAAATTTCTCGACGCTCGGCAATTCCGCCGCGGTGGCCGGCGGCGTGGCCAATGCGAGCGCCGCGAGCGCTGCGGCTAGGCACAGTTTGAGGCGGGCGATCATGGTGAAAAAGGTAGTCCCGCCGCTGCTCCGCGGCAAGTGATCAAAGCCCCAGGCTGTGACGGTCGATGGCGACCGCCTTGATCAGGGCGTGGACTTCGCGTCCGACTTCCAACTTCATCTCATGTGTTGAACGCCGGGTGATGCGGGCCCACAGCCGGCAATCGTCCGTGCCGCCGCCCCGCGATATGTCCAGCAGGATATCCATCTGCGCCGGGCCGGCTTCGGCGATCTCCAGCACGGGCCCCTTGAAGACGTTCAGGATGCTGATGCCGGCCGGGCGTTCCAGCGCCAGCGCCACATCCCGCGCCCGCACCCGAACGCGAAGCCTCTGACCGAGCGCCATGTCGACACGCGGCACCGTCAAGCTGCCGCCGTCGAAGCTGAGTTCCGAGAGATTGTCTTCGTCGTCGTGCCCCGTCACGGTGACCGGGATCACTGCGCCGGCTTCATAACGGCCGGTCAGGGGTCGCAGGTCGAGACGGCTCATGACGTCTTCCACCGGTCCACTGGCGACGGTGCGCCCGTCAGCCATCAGGGCCACTGTATCGGCCAGCCGAACGACTTCCTCGTCGGCATGGCTGACGTAAACGATGGGCAGACCCAGAGCATCGCGCAAACGCTCGATGAAGGGCAGGATTTCAGCCTTGCGCGCCAGATCGAGGTTGGCCAGGGGTTCATCCATCAGCAGAAGCTCGGGACTGGCCAAAAGCGCCCGGCCGATGGCCACCCGCTGTTTTTCACCGCCCGACAGACGATGCGGCCGCCTTTCCAATAGGTCTCCGATCCCCAGCATTTCGATGACAGTGCCGAATTCGGTGTGGCGCTCGCTTCGGGGCGTGCGTTTGAGTCCGTACTCCAGGTTCGAACGCACGGACAGATGCGGAAACAACCGGTCTTCCTGAAAGACATAGCCGATGCGCCGATTTTCCGGCGGCACGTCGATGCCCTTGGCGGCGTCGAAAAGGACGCGTTCCCCAAGCGCGATACGCCCTGCATCCGGCGTCGTCAGCCCGGCGATCATGTTAACGACGGATGTTTTCCCGGCGCCCGACCGGCCGTGCAATGCCGTGATGCCACCGGTCTCACCCGTGAACTGCGCCTCCAGCGAAAATTCGCCGAGTCGCCCCGTGATGTCGACCTCAAGGCGGCTCACCGGATGTTCTCCACGGCGTCGCCCGGCGCCGTACCGGTTAATCTGCGCGCCACGCGGCGGGCGATAAGTTCCGATACCAGCATGGCGCCCAGGGCGAGGGCGATCGAAATGACGACGATGCGCACGGCCGCGTCTTCACCGCCGGGCGATTGGATCAACGTATAGAGCGCGATCGGCAGGGTGCGGGTTTCACCGGCGATATTGGAGACGAACGTGATGGTCGCGCCGAATTCGCCCAGGGCTCTGGCGAAGGCCAAAACCGCGCCCGTCAGAATGCCCGGCGCGATCAGCGGCAGCGTGATCGTGATGAAAACGTCGACCGGGCCGGCGCCCAACGTCCGGGCCGCCGTTTCCAGCCGGCGGTCGACGGCTTCGAGGGACAAGCGGATGGCGCGCACCATGAGCGGAAAGGCCATGACCGCCGCCGCCACCGCAGCGCCCTGCCAACTAAACACCAGGGTGACGCCGAACCAATCATACAGCAGACCGCCCACCGGTCCCTGGCGTCCCAAGGTCACCAACAGGATGTAACCAACCGCGACAGGTGGGATGACGAGGGGCAGGTGCACGATGCCGTCCAGCAACACGCGGCCGGGAAACGACCGCCGCGCCAGCACCCAGGCGGTCAGGATGCCAAGCGGCAAACTCAGCGCGACCGACCAGCCGGCGATCTTGAGCGACAGGCCCAGGGCCTCGATCTCCAGAGGACTCAGCATCCTATCCGCCGTCCTTGCCGGGTTTCGCCGTTGCAAAACCGTGATTGGTGAAAATGGCCTGGCTCGCCGGCTGCAGCAGGTGGGCGAGGAGGGCGCGTGCCGAAGGAGAATCACCCACCTTTACGACAGCAGCCTGATAAATGACCGGTGGATGAGCCGAGGCGGGAATGTCGGCGGCAATCCGCACGCGCTTGGAAAGCAGAGCGTCGCTTGCATAGGCGATACCGGCCGGAACTTCGCCCCGGGCGACAAACGAGATGGCCGCGCGGGCATCGGCGGCCCTCGCCAGGACAGGGCCGAGCGTTTCCCACAGGCCGAGGGTCTCCAGCGCCGCGCGGGCGTAAATACCGGCCGGGACATGGTCGGGATCGGCCACCGCGATGCGTCCCGTTTCGGCGGCCTTTTTCAGCACGTCGCCGGGTTCGCCGGAAAGACGGCCCGATGCCGGAGTTACGACAACCAGGCGATTGCCCATCAGGCTGGTTCGCGTTTCTCCGGCGATGAGGTTCCTATCTGCGGCCCAGGTCATCCAATCCGGGTTGGCGGAAACGTAGACATGGGCGGGCGCACCGGCATTCAGTTGCCGGGCCAGGACCGAAGACGCTGCAGCCGAAACGCGGACTTCGACATCGTGATCCTGCTGGAACAATTGAACCGCCATCTCAACAGGCTTCACCGCGCTGGCGGCCACGAAGAGCGTCAGGGGCGAACGAGAGGCGGCCTGAGCTTCACCGATCGTTCCGATCAACAGCCAGAGGCACAGTAAGGCGCTCAATACGGAGGCCATGGCGGGTGACAATCTCCCTGAAGTGTCAGCACTTTATTAAGGGTTATATCCGAAGATATATAACGCTTCCCGCCCCAGGTATAGCATTTTGCCGCATGGACTTGGGTTGCGGAATTCAACTAAGATTCCGCGGCACGGCACGATCCGCAATCGGGACTGGTTATCGAATGGACGCAGTTTGCCAGGGCTTGACGTTCTTGGTCATTGATGACGAGCCTGAGATCTCACTCTTTTTCGCCAAGATCATCCGAAAGATGGGCGGCGATATTTCGGCCATTGCGGCCAATGGCGCCGAAGCCCTCGAAGCCCTCGACACGATTGACCGGGCGCCGGACGTTTTGATTTGCGATCTAAATATGCCGGGCATGGACGGCGTGGAGTTGTTGCGCCACGTTGCGACCCGCGGCTTCGCCGGTTCGATTATTCTGGTGAGCGGTGAAAGCCAACGCATTCTGGACAGCACGCGCGAACTGGCGGAGGCACATCAGTTGAATGTGCCGGGGGTTCTGCGCAAACCGGTCGGCTTGCCGGACTTTGTCGACGCCATGCGGCGGGTGAACGTGGAATTCACCGCCCAGGACCTAAGTCCCCATGGCCCGCTGGATGCCGATCATCTGCGCAGCGCCATCGCAAACGGCAGCGTGTATCCGCATTTTCAGCCCAAGGTCGACGTGGCCAGCGGCAAGGTCGTGGGCGTCGAAGCGCTGGCCCGCTGGCATGACAAGAATTCCGGCGTCATCATGCCCGGCGCGTTCATTTCCCTGGCGGAGCGAAGCGGATTGATCGACGCCTTGACTGACGCCGTTTTCAAGGCGCTGCTTGTCCATGCGCTTGAGTGGCAGGCGGAGGGGTTCGATCTGAAGCTCGCCCTCAATGTTTCGGTCAATACTCTCCACCGGCTCGATTTGCCCGACGCGCTGATCAATGCGAGTGAGAGGTTTGCCGTCGATCCCTCATGTCTCATCCTTGAAGTGACGGAAAGCCAACTGATCCAGGACGTCAAGGTTCCGCTGGAAATCCTGACGCGGCTTCGCCTGAAGGGCATCGGTCTTTCCATCGATGATTTCGGCACCGGTCATTCGTCGCTGCAGCAGCTCAAGCGCATTCCGTTCTCAGAACTCAAGATCGACCGTTCCTTCGTCAACGGCGCGTCCGACAATGAGGCGTCCCGAGCCATCCTGGAGTACAGCATCGATCTGGCCAGGAAGTTCGATATGTCGATCGTTGCGGAGGGTGTCGAAACCCAGGCCGATTGGAATCTGATTGCCGAGTTGGGTTGCGATACGGTGCAGGGTTACTTCGTTGCTCCGCCCATGCCGGCGGAGGACTTCGCCGACTGGGCTTTGAGCTGGAACGACCGCGTCGGTTAGGCGGTTGACCTACGAATAAAGCTCGTCCGGATCGATCTCGACATCCGCGATGGTTTCAAGCTTGCCGTCGCGCACCGCCCTGAAAAAACAGTTTCGCCGGCCGGTGTGGCAGGCGACGCCCTGTTGGTCGACCAGCAGGAGGACGGTATCGCCGTCGCAGTCCAGGCGAAGCTCGTGCAGTTGCTGTACCTGACCCGAGCTTTCCCCCTTACGCCAGAGCTTACCGCGCGATCGGCTGTAGTAACAGACGCGGCCGGTCTCCAGGGTTTCCGACACGGCCTCGCGGTTCATCCAGGCCATCATCAGGATTTCGCCGCTGTCGTGCTGCTGTGCGATGGCCGGCACGAGACCGTCTTCGTTGAAGGCAACTTCGTCCATCACGGTTTCATTGTCGGTGGCCATCGGGAACTCCGGTTTAGGGCGCCAGGCAGGCGGCCAGTTTCTTGGCGATGTCGAACATCATAGCATCGTATTGGCCGATGCCGGGCGGATGTGAATACCCAAGCGGATCGATTTCGGCGGTTTTGGCGCCGCTTCCTTCCGCCAATGTCCGGGCCAAGGCGCCGGACACGTAAGGATCGGCAACAATGCAGCGAACGCCCGAGACGTCCACCAATCTTTTTAGCGCCCGTAGGCGGCGGGCGCCGGGACCCTGCGCCGACGCCGTCGTCGCCGCGCCAACGCTGGTCAGGCCGAAGTCATGTTCGAAATACTGAAGCGAATCGTGCAGCAGGACAAACCGCGTTTCCGAACCGGCAGCTAAGATGGCTTTGATCTCGCCCTGCAAAACCGAAAGCTGTTGACTGAGGTTGGCGGCATTTCGCTGGTATTTTTCGGCATGCGGCCGATCGATCTCGGCCAATGCCCCCGCAACCGCATTTCCGATCATCTCCGCATTTTTCAACGAGAGCCACAGGTGCGGATCCAAAACATTCTCCGAGTGACCGTGCTTTTCGTGTTCATGCTGGGAATCGGCCAGCCAGGCACCTCCCGGTCTGGCTTCTAGGCGCTCAAGATCCGGAATATCAAGAATTCGAAGCTCCGCCCCGGCCGTGCGCCGCGCTTCCAGTGATCGTTGGAGAGGCGCCTCGAGCTCGGGGCCGACCCAGACGATCAGATCCGCCCGGGCAATGGCGCGGGCCTGCGAGGGACGCAGGTTAAATTCGTGGGGGGAGGCGCGTTGGGCGATCAAAAGCTGCGGTTTACCGATCCCCTCCATAACCGATGCGACCAGAGCATGGATCGGCGGGATGGTCGCCACCACGCGCGGTGCTTCGGCGTTTCCCGGAACGGGCATCGCGCTGATGATTGACGCGCTGATAGCGGCGCAAAGAAATCGGATGGGGGAGTTCATGGTTTTCAACTTGAAGCGGGGACCGTGCGAATTTCTTGATTTTGTTATAGTATAACATTACACAATATGAAACCTCCTTGAAACGGTTGGCCGAAGGTGGAGCGATGGGACAGGCGACCCGCATCAAATCAGACAGGTCAGACGCGCTGCACGACCACCGGCATTGCATTGAAAACGCCCTGGCCGCCGCGGATCGCGTGTGCCGGGATACCGGCGCGCGCCTGACGCCGTTGCGCCGGACAGTGCTTGAACTGGTGTGGACCAGTCATGCGCCGATCGGCGCTTATGAAATCCTGGAACGCTTGAGCGAAGGCCGGCGTCCCGCTCCGCCCACGGTCTACCGGGCCCTGGATTTTCTCATAAGCCAGGGACTGGTTCACCGCATCGAATCGCAGAACGCCTATGTCGGTTGTTCCCATCCCGAACTCGCTCATGAAGCGCAGTATCTAATCTGCGACGCCTGCGGCACAGCCGTGGAAATCGAGATCGACGGTCTCGCCCGTTGCATCAACAAGGCGGCAAAGGACCAGGGGTTTTCCGTCGACACCCGAACAGTCGAGGTCCGGGGCCATTGTCAAGAATGCCTGACGGCGCCGGTACAATGACCGGCGACTGTCTGGTCGACGTCAAAGGCGTTTCCGTCCGGCGTGGCGAGACTGTTTTGCTCAACGATGTGAGCCTTGCGGTGAGGCCAAAGGAAATCATTACCGTCGTCGGACCGAACGGCGCCGGGAAATCAACGCTTCTGCGCACCGCCATGGGTCTTATCAAACCGGACCGCGGCAGCATCCGAAGAAAAGCCGGGCTGGTGATCGGCTATGTGCCGCAAACCATGAGTATCGACCCCGTGTTGCCGCTCAACGTGCGGCGTTTTCTGTCCCTAGGGATCGCCGCGCCACCGGGCACCCGCGCGGCCTTGATGACCGAAGTCGGCGTACCGCACCTGATCGACCGCTCGTTGCATGACCTGTCGGGCGGCGAGTTGCGGCGCGTTATGCTGGCGCGCGCCCTGTTGCGCGACCCTGAGTTATTGGTGTTGGACGAACCGGTGCAGGGGGTCGATATCGGCGGGCAGGTCGAAATTTACGAACTCATCGCCACCTTGCGGGACCGGCACGGGTTCGGCGTCGTCATGGTTTCGCACGACCTACACCTGGTGATGGCGGCGACGGATCATGTGGTCTGCCTGAACCAGCACGTCTGTTGCGACGGGACACCGGAAACCGTGCAGCGCCATCCCGAATATGTCGCCCTGTTCGGGGACCGGGTGGCGGCCGGTTTGGCGCTTTATGCCCATCACCATGACCACGATCATGACGCCCACGGCAATGTCATTCCGGCCGACGACGGCCACGGTCATTCCCACAGTCACGACCATGGATGATTTCCTGATCCGGGCGCTGGCCGCCGGACTGGGGGTGGCTCTGGTGGCCGGTCCGCTGGGCTGTTTCGTGGTCTGGCGGCGTATGGCCTACTTCGGCGCGGCGTTGGCCCATTCCGCCTTGTTCGGCGTCGCCCTGGGATTGTTGCTCAACATCGATCCGACCTTGGGAATCGTTGCTGTTTGCGTGGTTGCCGGATTGATACTGGCGGCGGCCCAGTCGCAGCGGCAACTGGCCAGCGATACGCTGCTCGGCATTTTGGCCCATGCCATGCTGGCCTTGGGCCTGGTGGCGACGGCGCTGATCGAAAACGTCCGGGTCGACCTGATGGCCTATCTGTTCGGCGATATTCTGGCGGTGGGCATGGGCGATCTGATCTGGATTTTTGGCGGCGGCGCGGCAGCGCTCCTTACCTTAGCTGTGATCTGGCGGCCGCTGCTCGCCATGACCGTCCATGAGGAACTGGCGGTGGTGGAAGGCGTGCCTGTCGTGGCCGCCCGGCTGGCCTTCATGGTCGTTATCGCCGTGGTCATCGCCGTGGCTATGAAAGTGGTCGGCGTCCTGCTGATCGTCTCGCTGCTGATTATTCCGGCGGCGGCGGCGCGGCCACTATCGCCGACGCCCGAGATGATGGCGGTCATCGCCGCGGTCGGGGGGTGCCTGTCGGTGGTCGGCGGCCTGGGCGCCTCGCTGACCTGGGACATTCCCGCAGGCCCCGGCATCGTGCTTGCGGCGACCGGTCTTTTCGTCGTCACCGGGATGCTTCGCGGGCTCCTGAAAAAATGACTAAAATCAATAAAATCGAGTTTTCTCTTTAATCATATCATAAGCTTGAAAGAGGCGGAAAATATGGCCTCATGCATTCTTGTCCGTTTGGACAAACTCTGTTACCGTCCCGGCATAAAGTAAGGAAAGGCCGTCGGCCAAACCACTCAGGGGGGCTGACATCAAGATAAACCGCAGCGTTCATTTTCGGAGGTTTGTCGTCGTAGGGTTTGCGTACTAACGTTTTGAAAAAAAACGACACGTGCCCAATCGTGGCGGTGGGAAACTAAACCGAAGTGGGACTGCCAAATAACAAACAGGGAAGGCTACGACGATGAAGTACCTTAAACTTCTCGCCGCGACGGCAGCCGCCGCCGCAATCTCCACAGTCGCCTCCGCCGGCACGCTTGATGACGTGAAGGCGAAAGGCTTTATTCAGTGCGGTGTCTCCACCGGCCTGGCCGGCTTTGCCGCGCCGAACGACAAAGGCGTGTGGGAAGGCTTTGACGTAGACGTCTGCCGCGCCGTTGCCGCCGCCGTTCTCGGCGACAAAATGGCCGTCAAGTTTACGCCCACCACGGGTAAAACCCGTTTCCCGGCTCTGCAGTCGGGCGAAGTCGACATGCTGGCCCGGAACACCACCTGGACCTTCAGCCGCGACGTCGATCTCGGCTTTGAATTCGTCGGTGTCAACTACTATGACGGACAAGGCTTCATGGTTCGCAAGAGCCTCGGCATCAAGTCGGCCACCGAGCTTTCTGGCGCCAGCGTCTGCATCCAGACCGGCACCACGACCGAGCTGAACCTCGCCGATTACTTCCGTTCCAACAAGATGTCCTTCACGCCGGTCGTTGTTGAAGACGCCGCCGAAGCCCGCTCGAACTACGACAAGGGCGCCTGCGACGTTTACACCACGGACCGCTCGGGTCTCGCCGCGCAACGCGCCGTTCTGGCCGATCCGGACGCCCATATGGTCCTGCCTGAAATCATCTCCAAAGAGCCGCTCGGCCCGTTGGTTCGCCATGGCGACAACCAGTGGGGCGACATCGTCCGCTGGACGCTCAATGCGATGATCAGTGGCGAAGAGCTCGGCATCACGCAGGCCAATGCGGACAGCATGATGGGCTCGAACAACCCGGAAGTTAAGCGTCTCCTGGGTTCGGAAGGCAACTTGGGCGGAATGCTGGGTCTCTCCAAGGACTTCGGCGCCCGCGTCATCAAGGCTGTCGGTAACTATTCCGAAAGCTACAACCGCAACATCGGCCCGGATACGCCGATTGCCCTGGCACGCGGCGTCAACGCGCTGTGGACCAATGGCGGCATTCTCTACTCGCCGCCGTTCCGCTAGGATTTAAAGAGAGGCCGGAGGATAAAACCTCCGGCCTTTTCTTTATGACCGCTTGGTACTAGGTGGTTTGTGGGCAGGTCCAGTTCAGCCGATCAACGAGCATGAACGGGCCGCGAGGCACAAAGCCCGCGCGTTATTCTGGGAGCGCCCATAACAAGGGCAAACGGGGGGTGTGATGACCGTCAACACCGTCGATTCTACGCCAAAGCGAAATCCCCTAAACGATCCGAAGGTCCGCGCCATTATCGCGCAGATCATTACGGTCGTCATTTTGGTTGGATTTCTTGCCTTCATATTCCGCAATACGACAGCCAATCTTCAGAAAATTGGCATCACGCCAGGTTTTGAATTTATGGACCAGATCGCCGGCTTCATGCCGACGAGTCCGAATTTCAACCTGACGGGTTTCGACGTCAACGTATCGACCCATGGCGACGTGTTTTTACTGGGATTGGTCAACACGCTGCTGATTTCCGCGATCGGCATCGTCCTTGCAACCATTGTCGGGCTGATTTTCGGCGTTTTGAGATTGTCCTCGAACTCCTTGGTCCGGTTGGTGGCGGCCGTTTATATCGAAGGCACGCGCAACGTCCCGTTGCTGCTGCAGATTTTGGTCTGGTATTTCGGTGTGATCCTGTTGCTGCCGAACGTCCGCAACGCCTTCCCGATATTCGACATTATTTTCATCAGCGACCGTTACATCGCGATCCCGTCACCGGTGTTTGCCGAAGGCGCGTGGATCGCCGGCATTGCCCTGATTGCGGCTATCGTCGGCATTTTTGCCATGTCGCGTTGGGCCCACAAACGGCAGGATCAAACGGGTGAGCAATTCCCGGTCTTTTGGGCTTCCGTCGGGCTTCTCATCGGTTTGCCGTTCTTAGGCCTGGCCGTCGCGGGCTTCCCCCTTAGTTGGGATGTGCCGGCGCTGAAGGGCTTCAACTATGTGGGCGGCGGGCAGATAACATCGCAGCTCCTAGGCCTGCTGATGGCCTTGACGTTTTATACCGGTGCGTTCATTGCGGAAAACGTGCGGGCCGGCATCCAGGCGGTAAGCCACGGTCAAACCGAGGCTGCTCATGCGCTGGGCGTCAGGCCTGGCACGACCATGCGCCTGGTGATTATTCCTCAGGCGCTGAGGGTCATCGTGCCGCCGGTCACCAGTCAGTACCTGAACCTGACGAAGAACTCGTCGTTGGGAATTGCCATCGGTTATCCTGATATCGCCAATGTCTTCATGGGGATCTCGCTGAACCAAACCGGTAATGCCGTCGAGATCATTGTCGTGACCATGGCGGTGTACCTGACGATCTCGATCGCGATTTCGGTGTTTATGAACTGGTACAACAAACGCGTCGCGTTGGTGGAGAGATAGGTCATGGCTGAAGCATACGTCAAAACCGAACTTCACCCGGATCTGCCGCCGCCGACGTCCGAACGGGGCATCATCGGCTGGCTTCACCATCACCTGTTCAGCACCTGGTACAACTCCATTGCGACGGTGATAATCCTTTACCTGATCTATCTGACGATCCCACCGCTGCTCGACTGGACGATTTTCTCGAGCGTTTGGGACGCCAACAACTTCAAGGAATGCAAGGCGAACGGAACCGGCGCCTGCTGGGCGATGATCGCTGCCCGCTTCAACCTCTTCATTTACGGCTTCTACGACGCAGATGAATTTTGGCGGCCGAATTTGGCGTTTGTCCTCTTCATGGGCGCCATGCTGCCGGTGATGTTCGACAAATTGCCGGGTCGGGGCGTCTGCGCCATTTTCTTGATCTTCGTGTACCCGGCCGTTGCCATTGCTTTGATCCACGGTCCGGTCGAAATGAGCACCATGCAGACGGGGCTTGGCAAAACCATCTGGGGCTTGGCCTTCGTCGGCGGCGGCGTTTTGGGTTGGTATTCCATGAAGCAACGCAATCCCGGACTGACGACCTTGGGGTTCGGCATCTCCTACTGCGTCGCGTTCGTCATGATGATCGCCTGGGGCTTCGGCGTCCCGGTGATGGAAACATCGAACTATGGCGGCTTGTTGTTGACGCTCATCCTGGCCTGCGTCGCCATCGCGGTCTCGCTGCCGCTCGGTATCATTCTTGCTCTTGGGCGCCGGGCCAATTCGATGCCGGTGGTGCAACTGCTGTGCATCGGCTTTATCGAACTCGTCCGTTCGGTGCCGCTGATTACCGTGCTGTTCATGGCGCAGTTCATGCTGCCGTTGTTCCTGCCCGAAGGCATGAACTTCGATAACGTGGTACGAGCCCTGGTCGGCGTGTCGCTGTTCGCCGCCGCCTACATGGCGGAGGTCGTGCGCGGCGGTCTGCAGGCGATACCCAAGGGTCAATTTGAGGCCGCCGATTCGCTCGGTCTCAATTACTACCTCAACATGAGGCTGATCATCCTGCCGCAGGCCCTGAAGATCGTCATACCGGGCATCGTCGGCAATTTCATCGGCCTGTTCAAAGACACCACGCTGGTCAGCATCATCGGTTTGATGGATCTCCTGGGTGTCGGCAAGGCGTCGATCGCCGATCAGAAGTGGCTGGGTCTCGAGCACGAAGCCTACTTCTTCGTCGCCTTAACATTTTTCATTTTCTGCTTCGGAATGTCGCGCTACTCGATGTATCTCGAGAACAAGCTTCATACCGGACACAAGCGGTAATTTACGGGGGTACTACATCATGTCGGAAGCCACAAACGTGGAAGTCTCGAGCGACGATGTCGCCATTCAGATCACGGGCATGCACAAGTGGTACGGTGATTTTCATGTCTTGAAGGACATCAATCTCTCCGTCGAAAAAGGCGAACGCATCGTCATTTGCGGACCTTCCGGGTCCGGCAAATCGACCATGATCCGCTGCATCAACCGGCTGGAAGAGCACCAGCAGGGCCAAATCATGGTGGACGGCATCGAGCTCACCAATGATCTCAAGCACATCGACCAGATCCGGCGCGAGGTCGGCATGGTGTTCCAGCACTTCAATCTGTTTCCGCACCTGACCGTGCTGCAGAACTGCACGCTGGCGCCGATCTGGGTGCGCAAGATGCCCAAAGCGGACGCCGAAGAGATCGCCATGAAGTACCTGACCCGGGTGAAGATTCCGGAGCAGGCCAACAAGTTCCCCGGTCAGCTTTCCGGTGGTCAGCAGCAGCGTGTCGCCATCGCGCGTTCACTCTGCATGAACCCCGCGATCATGCTGTTCGACGAACCGACCTCGGCGCTCGATCCGGAAATGATCAAGGAAGTGCTCGACGTGATGGTCGATCTGGCCAAGGAAGGCATGACCATGCTGGTCGTGACCCACGAAATGGGCTTCGCCAACCAGGTTGCAAACCGCGTAATCTTCATGGACGGCGGCGAGATCATCGAACAGAACGAACCCAACGAATTCTTCAACAATCCGCAGTCGGACCGCACCAAGTTGTTCCTGAGCCAGATTTTGGCTCACTGATCCGACCGAAATAAACGAAAGGGGCACACTTCGGTGTGCCCCTTTTTTGTGATCGCACACTGCATCGGTCCAGCATTTACCGGAATGATGACGCCTTAATTCCTACAACAAGACCTGTTGGTGGGTTTCCTGCTTGTAGGGCGTGAAGCCGGCCTTCTGGTATGTGGCGAGCGCCTTGGGATGGTCCAGCGTGCAGGTATGCAGCCAGAAACGGTCGGGGGCGTAGCTCCAGGCTTGCCGAATGGCCCAGTCAAGCAGATAGGGTCCGAGCTTGCGGCCGATGAAGCGGGTGATGATGCCGAAGTAGGCGAGTTCAATGTCATTGCCGCTGCGCCGGTCAAGTTCGGCAAAACCGGCGGGCTCGCCGTCGACGTAGAGGATGTAGACCTCCACCTTGTCGTCGCCCAGGATCACCGCCAACTCGTCGTCGCCCAGCCGTTTGCGGTCGGTCCAGTTCCAGGCGTCGCCGACGGCGCCGTAAACGTAGCGATAGAAGTCGACGCCGATGTCGTGCGCGCGGAGCAAGACAAGCTTATCCGTCGGCGGCTGTACCGGCGCCGTCGAGGGCGCCTCGGTCATCTCCAGGGAGGTGACAATGGTTTCGACCGTTTGGCTGACCGGTACGTGCTCACGCCCATCAAGCCGTTTCGACAGGGTTTTAACTGGCTCGTGGACGTAGCCGATGAAATCGTAGAAATCGAGCACATCCTGATTGACGTCCCGCACCAGGATTTCGACTTTTGGCAGGCCGCGCCGGCGCAGCCAATCCTCGGCCGCCTCGACCATGGCCCGGCCGAAGCCCTTACGCTGATGCTCGGGCGCCGTCGCCAGGTAATAATACCAGCCCCGGTGACCGTCATGACCCACCATGACGGACGCTACAATGTCTTTGCCCTCCACGCCGACCAGGACTTCGCCGTGGCCGGAGGTCCGGCACAGCTCGATGTCGGCGCGGGGATTGTTTAGCGGATTGATGTTGAGGCCGGCGGCGTCCCAGAGTTCGACGACATCGTCCTCGTCCGACTTCTCGAATACGCGGATTTCCATGCGCTGCGGTTAGGCCGCCTCGACGGGTACGTCGTCCCGTCCGCCCCATTCGGTCCAGGAGCCGTCGTAGACGGCGGTGCGGCGGTGGCCCAGCAGATGCAGGGCAAGCACGGTCAAGGCGGCGCTAACACCGGAACCGCAGGACGCGACCACCGATTTGTGCATGTCAACGCCGGCCCGTCCGAAGGCGGCCGACAGTCCGTCTGCGTCAAGCAGCGTCTTATCCTCGTTGAGGAGGTCGGTGAAGGGCACGCAAACACTGCCGGGGATGTGGCCGCTGCGCAATCCTTCGCGCGGTTCGGGGGCGGTGCCGTCGAAACGCCCTTGCGAACGGGCGTCAACCACCTGATCGGCGCCGCTATCGAGGTTGGCGATCATTTGGTCGATGTTGCGCACCATGGTCGAATTGAGGCGGGCAGTGAAGTGACGCTCCCGCGGCGACCGCGGATGATCGTCCACGGGGCGGCCCTCGTCCAGCCATTTGCTCAGACCGCCGTCCAGCACCGCCACGTCGTCATGGCCGAATGTCCGCAGCATCCACCAGGCGCGCGAGGCGCTCATCATCATGCCGCCGTCATAGCAGACGATGCGGTTGCCGTCGCCCAGGCCTAGCTTGCGCATGCGGCTGGCGAATTTCTCCGGACTGGGCAGCATGTGGGGCAGGGGGTCGTCGGTATCGGCGATATCGTCGATGTCGAAAAATACGGCCTCGCGAATGTGGCGCATTTCGTATTCGGCGGCGGGGTCGCGTTTTTCCTGGGGCATGTACCAGGAAGCATCGACGATGCGCACATCGGGCGCGGACATATGTTCGGCGAGCCACTCGGTCGAAACGAGTGATTGAGGGTTGGCGTATTCCATGAAACCGGGGAGTCCTTGAAGTATGAATTCTAAGCTCAGAGAAGATTAACGGAAACACGGCGGTTTTGCCGCCCCTTCTTTTGGATTTTTCCGATCTCGACAGCGCCGATTTCACCGGTGCGGGCCACATGGGTTCCGCCGCATGGCTGGAGGTCCAGATCTTCGACCCGGATCAGGCGGACCCGTCCCGCGCCGGACGGCGGCTTGACGGACATGGTTTTGACCAAATCCGGTTGCGCCGCCAATTCCGCGTCGGTAATCCAGTCGCTGCTGACAGCGGCGTCGGTCTGGACCAGGCGGTTGAGTTCGGCGTTGAGTTCCTCCTTGTCGAGGGTAGCCTCGGGGATGTCGAAATCGAGCCGACCCTTGCCGTCACTAACCTGGCCGCCGGTGACCGGATAGGTCAGCACGGCGGATAACAGGTGGAGGCAGGTGTGCATTCGCATCAGGCGGTAGCGGCGCTCCCAGTCGAGTTCGACGCTGACTTCGGCGCCCTCGGTAAACGCCGGTGCGCCCTCGGCCAGGATATGGACGATGCCTTGGCCTTCCGGTCCTTTGCGGGTATCGACGATCTGCGCCTCAGCTCCGTCGGCAGCGCGGAGCACGCCGGTATCGCCCGGCTGGCCGCCGCCTGTCGGGTAGAATACCGTCCGGTCCAGATAGATGCCGGTTTCGTCGACTTTGGCGATTACCGCCTCGCAGGATTTGGCGTAGGCGTCTTGGCGAAACAGTTCTTCCGTCATTGTGCTTCCTAATCTTCCAGCCAGGGCGCAACCGGCAGGCCTTTTTCGCGCAGGAAATCGGGGTTGAACAGACGGCTCGCATAGCGGTCGCCGGAATCGCAGAGCAACGTGACGATTGTGTGTCCCGGACCCAATTCACGGGCCATGCGGACGGCGCCCGCCACGTTGATGCCGCTGGAGCCGCCGAGCACGAGGCCCTCGTCGGCGATCATGTCGAAGACGTATTGCACCGATTCCTCATCGGGAATCTGGTAGGGCATGTCGATTTCGAGCTCCGTGATGTTCGCCGTGATGCGGCCCTGGCCGATGCCCTCCGTGATGGAACTGCCTTCCGCCTTCAGTTCGCCATTGGCGTAGTAGTTGTAAAGCGCGGCGCCCGGCGGATCGGACAGGCCGATCTTAACGTTGGCGTTTTGCTCCTTGAGGTATTTGGCGACGCCGCCCAGGGAACCGCCCGAACCGACGGCGCAGATGAAGGCGTCGACCTTACCGTCCGTCTGGCTCCATATTTCGGGACCTGTGGTTTGATAATGAATGTCGCGGTTGGCGACGTTGTCGAACTGGTTTGCCCAGACCGCGCCGTGTTCCGAACTTTCGTTCAATTCCTCCGCCAGGCGTCCCGAGAATTTCACGTAGTTGTTGGGATCCTTGTAGGGCACGGCGGGAACCTGCTTGAGCTCGGCTCCGCACATGCGGATCATCGCCTTCTTTTCCTCGGATTGGGTTTCGGGAATAACGATGACCGACTTGTAGCCGAGCGCATCGCCGACCAGCGCCAGGCCGATGCCGGTGTTGCCGGCGGTGCCTTCGACGATCAACCCGCCGGGTTTGAGCGCGCCGCTGTCTTCGGCCGCCCTGATAATCCCCAGCGCGGCGCGGTCTTTCACCGAGCCGCCGGGATTGAGGAATTCGGCCTTGCCCAGAATTTCGCAGCCCGTCTCATCGGAAAGTTTGCGCAGGCGTATCATCGGCGTGTTGCCGATCGTCTCGATTAGTCCGTTCCGAACATCCATGTGTTTCCGCCTGTTTTCCGAGAGCCCCAGTGATCGCGCGTTGAGAAAACTTAGTGGCCCGGCGGGGATGTATCAAGGCACGAGGATGTGAGAATTACGGATTGTCATTACCTTCCCTGATTTTCTCCAGGTTCAATGCCAACCACTGCAGAAGTACGACGGTAAATGATGTAACGATGCGACCGCTATCGATTGCCGACATGGCGTCCCGGCGGTCCATCACGACCACCCGGATGTCTTCGCCTTCGTCGTCCTTGCCGTGGACGCCGCCCGCGCCGGAAGCATTGGCAAAACCGCAGAACAGCCGGACATACTCGTCACTGCCGCCGGGAGAAGCGTAGACGCCGGGTAGCTGAATGAGGTTTTCTACCGCAATATCCGCCTCTTCCCTCGCTTCGCGGATGACCAGGTCGGCGGCATCCTCACCGGGCTCAAGAATGCCGGCCACGGCTTCCAGGGTCCAAGGGGTTTCGTCGCCGGCGGCGTAAGCGCCGGGGCGAAACTGCTCGACCAATACGACTTTGTCGGCACCCTTGTCATACAGCAACACGGCAGCCGCCTGTCCCCGGGCAAAGACCTCTCGCGTGATTTCACCGCTCCAGCCGCCTTCGAACAGGCGGTGCCGAAAGCGATATTTGTCCAGGCGGAAAAAGCTCTTACATAGGGTTTCGTGTTCGACTAACTCAACGTCTCGACGCTGCATATCCATCTTGGCGTTGTCCTGCTTTCGTGGCTGATTGTGCGGCACACCATATTCCATGGCGGCGAATTTTCGAAACCGGCGCTAAGGTTTAAAAGGGTACGGGTGATATTTCCTTTGGCCACTGCCACTGAAGATTGTACAAGTTTTCCGGATCCAGGTTATCTGTGTTATTTATGTCGATAGGTCTGATCGCGTTGAATGGGTGCCGAGGGAATTGATGGCGGAGGAAAATGTAACGCCGCCTGACGGGAGCAAAGCTGCTGAACCGCGACGTTTGGGGCCGTCAATGCTGCCGTTGCCGTCCGTAGCCGTCGTGATTTCCGCAGCGACAATCGGCCTTTGGCTCATTTTGACTTTCTCGAACGAATTTGCCGGGCGGACCCATGGCGGGGAGCAACACGCCGATCACCTAGCCCGATCAGGCGGCTGGCCGTTCCTCGATTTGCCCGATTTTGCCTATTGGATCTCTTCGGCGTTTGCGCTGGCGGGAGCCGCCTTCATAGCCTACTACCTCGGAATATTCTCTCGAAGACAAAGCGCCCAACGTGATCAGGCCATGAGAGAACTGGAGGACAGCAAGCAACGACTCATGGATTTCGCCGTTGCCTCGTCCGACTGGTTCTGGGAGATGGACGCCGATCTGAGATTTACGTATCTCTCAGATCGCAATGCCGAGATTCTCGGTGATTTGTCGAGCAAGTACATCGGCCTGACGCGACGGGAGGTCATGCAGGGGGTGCAGGAGGAACCGGAGGTGATCGAGGCTCATTTCCGCGACCTGGAAGCGCGAAAGCCGTTTCGGAACTTTACCTACAGAACAGCCGATTCCGAGGGTATGCAAAGGGTATTCCGCGTTAGCGGTATCCCGGTTTTTGACGGCGACAGGTTTGTCGGTTACCGGGGCACGGGTTCGGATGTCACCGCCGAAGCGGAAGCCACCGAGCGCGCGGAGCAGGCCAGCACGCGGCTGGTCGAGGCTATCGAAACGATTTCCGAAGGTTTCATCCTTTATAACGCTGACAGACACATCGTTTTGTGTAACAGCCGGCTGAAGGAGATGTTTCCCTCCACCGCTCATCTCCACGTTCCCGGCGTTCACTTCGAGGATATTTGCCGGTGGGATTATGAGCACGGCCTGATACCGGAATCCGATATGGATTTCGACGATTGGATCACCAAGCGAAACCTTGCCTTCGAAGGCCAAAGCGAACCGTTTGAGATGCGCACACCCGAGGGTTTGGTGTTGCTCTCGCACGACTACAGAACTCACGATGGCGGGTTGGTGGGCATTCGTACCGACATCACCGCCCGCCGGGAGTCCGAACAAGCTCTGGTGCGCAGCGAGGAGTATTACCGTTCGCTGATCGAGGACTCGCTGGACTTGATCCTGGTGACCGACGAGAACGGTTTGTCGAAGTATGAATCTCCGTCCATCAAGCGAATTACGGGCTACGATTCCAGTGATCTTCGCGGACGATTTGTGGGCGAATGGGTCCATCCTGACGACAGGCCTGTCATTCAGGGGGCGTTTGCCGACGCTCTTGCTGGCCAATCCAACATTTCGCCCATGCAATACCGCATGAAATTCGCTAATGGGGACTGGCGGATCATGGAATCCCACGGCCGCAACATGCTGGATCATCCCGTTGTGAAAGGCTTTGTCATCGTCACCCGGGACGTCACCGACCAGATCGCCGCGGAAGACGCCTTGGAGACCGCTCGCCAAAGGCTTCGCACCATCATTGAAAACGCGCCGCTCATCATTTGGTCGGTAGATCCAAATGGTATCGTTACGATGTCAGAGGGCAAGGCTCTGTCGTTGATCGGGCTGGAACCGGGAGAGATCGTGGGCGCCAATGTCTTTGATCTTTACGCTGACAACGCCCAGGCCATTTGGGGCATACGCTCCGCCCTGAAGGGAGACTCCGTCACCGCCACTGTTCCCATGGGCGAGTTTACCTTCGATAGCTGGTTTATCCCGATGACAGTCGCCGCAAATGAAAAGGTTGGCGCCATCGGCGTGTCACTGAACGTCACGGAGCGGCAGAAAGCGGAAGACGTTCTTCGCCAGATCGCCGAGGGTCTTTCATCTTCGACGGGCGAGGAATTCTATCGCTCATTGATCGTGTCCGTGGCCGAAGCCGTCGGGGCGGCGGCCGTGTTTGTCGGCTTGATTGACGAGGGCGGAACAAGCGTCACGACCTTGGCCGCATACCTGTATGGCGCGATCGTAGAAAACCACTCCTACGATATTGCGGGAACGCCGTCTGAATCCGTAATCGGGAATGAACTATGCCTGTACAAGAAAGATCTCCAGACAATGTTTCCCGACGATGCCGACCTCGCCAAAAAGGGGATTGAGGCCTATGTCGGCGTTCCTCTGTTCGATTCAAACGGCGACTCCCTGGGACTGTTATCGGTGATGTTCAATTCCGAAATCGAGGATGCGTCCGCGGTTGAAGCGTTGCTTCCGGTTTATGCGGCTCGAGCGGCGGCGGAGATCGAGCGCCAACGTTCCGAGGCGTCGATGATAAGGGCAAAGGAGGAAGCCGAGTTTGCCGACCGGGCCAAATCTGAATTCCTCGCCAATATGAGCCATGAGCTGCGCACCCCGCTTAACGCGATAATCGGGTTCTCGGAAATGATGCGGTCGGGATATGCCGGATCGTTGGAGGATCAGCAAATCGGATACGCCACGGATATCACCAACTCGGGCGAGCATCTGCTGCAGATCATCAACGATATCCTCGACCTTTCGAAAATCGAGGCCGGTGAACAAACGATGAATGAAGAGCCCGTCGAAATCTCCAACTCTGTTTCGAGCGCCTTTCGGATCGTTCAGGATCGCGCCAGGGCGGCCAAACTGGATCTTAGGGTTGATATCCAATCCGGATTGCCGGCCTTGTTGGCGGATGACCGCATGGTGAAACAGATCCTCATCAATCTGCTGTCGAACGCCGTAAAATTCACTCCGGCCAAAGGCCATGTGACCGTCGTTGCGCAGCAGAATGACAAGGGAAGTGTCATGATCGATGTTGTCGACGACGGCATCGGCATGGCGCCGGAGGATATCCCCGTTGCCCTGTCACCGTTTGGTCAGGTTGAGAGCGCTTTTGAGGGACAATACCCCGGGACGGGTTTGGGTCTGCCCCTGGTCAAATCGCTGGCCGAAATGCATGGGGCTTCCCTGGGAATTACGAGCGAGCCGGGCAAGGGAACCAGGGTGAGGATAACCTTCCCCGCAGAGCGAAACTGGGTGTCGTCGGCGGTTTCCAAAAATATTCGCTGACGTGGATCAGTTGTCGCCACGACACGACCGCCTGCAGATCGATTTTTCCGGATATCTAGGGGAGGTAAACCGAGATGGCAAAGATCAAACTCACGTTCGACACCTGCGCGATTACCGCGGATACCCTCGATACGCTGACCGCCAAGGCTGTCATTGACGCTCTGCCGTTCTCGGCCCGGGCGCAAACCTGGGGGGAAGAGGTTTACTTTTCGACGCCGGTCGAGGTGCCGCGAGAAGCCGATGCCCGCGATGTCGTTGAAGCGGGAGAACTCGCATATTGGGTGGAAGGGACTGCGATCGCCATCGGCTTCGGCCGAACTCCCATATCCGTCGGCGATGAAATTCGGCTGGCATCACCCACCAACATTTGGGCGCGGACAACCGACGACGTTCGGATCCTCGGCAGGGTGAAGGAGGGAGAACGGGTTTTGCTGGATCTGGTGTAGGCGACGCGGGCCCTCGTCGCTAGCCGACGCCCAGAATAAGTTCGGACGGTATGGCGGTCAGGCGCTTTGGGAGGTCACGAGTTCCCTCAGTTGATTGAGGGCGATGAGGCGGACCGCCGGATCTCTAATTTCGCTGAATGCGCGGACCAATTCCAATGTTTCGGCCGGGGTGACCAAATTTGCATCGTCGTGAGCAGCCGGCTTGGCCCGGTTCCGTACGGCATCGGCCATATTGACAACAACATTTGTATGATTGGTCTTCACATCCGACATCGTGCCCACCCGTGAATGTTACATCTCGATGATGGGATTTTGACCTCGGTCAGCTTGGGCATTCGCTCTGAGCTGAGAGACCCGCGCCGACTATCAATAACCCATTCAACATGCTTCTCAAAAGCATCGACAATGACTTCCGTCCGGTCAATAGGAATTTTCCTATTGCCCCGATTTTCCGCAAAGCAACTTATACGCGCGTCGAAGAACTATGTCTAATCAAGTTTGCAGTAATTCTAAATCGTCCTGCGGCGCGGCAGTCCATGCTTCGGCAATTCAAGTTTGGCGTCATCCTCACGAGAATCAAAGCCGTCTCCACGGGTCAACCAATCCAACGATATACGGGCAACTTGTGAGATGTGGTCGAGTTCCCGGATGCTCGGATCTTCCTCGCCCGTCTCCAATTCGATGTAGCGAAGATAATCGATATCCGTCGCCTTGGAGAATTCCGCGGCCGTTCGATAAAGCGAGTTTTGCCGTGCCGCTTCCAATCTGGTGGCGAAGGTGTTTAGAGGCATCGAGGAAGAAATAGCCGGACGATTTTGGCTCGTGCGATTAGGGTTCGACGCACCCAACTCGGGCTCCGGAACCGCCAAAATTCGGGCTAAATCACGTCTCACGTCTTCCGGCAGCCGCTTCGGCGTACCACGCCGAATGAACTGCTGCAGATAGGCGTGATTGCGTCCGAGCAGCCGCGACAACTGCGCCAAATTCGTGCCCTGCTGCCGGGTGAGTTCGACGATACGCCGACGCACCGGATCAAGACGCATGTTCAATGCCTGGTTAGTCAAAGGACCTGCTCCTCATTGACACCTTCGAGGCGGCTCAATTTTGAGCTGGAAATTCCTCGTTGGTGAACGCCTCGCGCCACATACCTGAAGTTGTTTAGCGCTTCGTCGGCATCATAGCACAGCATACCCGCTATTTACTACGGGAAGTTGGCCACTTGCAGGGCTCCGTTCGAATTAGTGACAGCTTTTTAAATGATTACTTAAAAATGCAATTCAATTACTACGAGCTAAATTTTCGAATAGCACATACCTGTGTATTATTTTTGATTGTTAAAGGTGGCAAGTGGCGCTGCTTTAAGGAGCCATGACTGACGGAGGGCGGATTCATGCAAGAGAGGCAATCTTTATTATTGATTCCTGGATTGGCGGCAAATCGATTGATGTGGGAATCGCAAATTGCCGCACTCAGCGATATCGCCGAGTGTTGGGTGACACCGCTTCCGCCTCGCGATGATCTAGGGACAATCGCCGATGAAATTTTGGAGGGGGCACCGGACCGATTTGCCTTAGCAGGTTGGTCGATGGGCGGGTATTTGTGCTTCGAAATTTATAAACGGGCTCCAGAACGAGTAACGCACCTTGGATTATTCAGCACCATGGCAGGGTGTGAAAGCAAAGCCATGACCGCACGCCGTCATGCCATCGTCTCAAACATCAGAAACCAAGGATACATGCATGCGATGCGGCGTCTTGCCCCTATTTACGTACACCCAAGAAATCGGCGCGGGCAAATTGTTGAATCTCTGGTGCGTCAAGCTTATGAAGTTGGAAAAGATCCTTTCTGCACGCTTCAAACAGCAATAATTAACCGCCCGGAATATTTGAGTACCGCATGTCAAATAAGGGTTCCCACACTGGTTTTGGTTGGTAAGCATGACACAGTAACCGGGTTAGATGTACATCTTGAAATGGCGGAGCAAATTCCAAATTGCGATCTGGTGGAAATTGATGATGCTGCTCATATGATAACGATGGAAAATTCACACGCCACCAACGACGCCATGCGCCGCTGGCTGACATTGCAGCCCATGGAATTAGCTGCGTAGAATTTTAGGGACGCCCTAGTCGGATTTAGGAGCCTGTCAAATAATCTCGACAAGATTTACCATTGCAATGCCGAGCAACATGTCAATGGATTCGTTATCACCTAGCAATGGCGCTTGGACGGTCCATAGAGTACACCTTCGACCGCCCGCGTTAATGAAATAGGTTGACGTAGACACCGGCCGTCTTCGTGCAGTGACGCTGCTAAAAAGGGAATGCAACTCGCCTTGCAAGCCAGCGTGACCGTGTTTTCGAATATTATCTTCGGCCTTCTCCGCGATAGTATCTCCTGTATTGTCGTTTTCGTTGGCGTTGCGCAAATTCTCCCCGACCCACTCGTAACGAAATCCTTCATCGTCGGGCAAGACCCGTATCAGGGTCATGTTCTGGCGGATGTGTTCCGCTTCCGAGAGCTTGATTTCATCGGTGTTGGGAATTTCGCCGCTGCTACGCTTGCTGTCCCAATAAGAAAGAAAAGACTCGCGCAAGCTGATCCACTCGGGCGGGCCCTTGGACCAGATGTCGGTCGAGGCCGTCAGCGATTGGTCCAAACCGTCCGCCATGCCCTGGCGCTTGAGGTCGGGCAGTTCGCATTTGTCGATCAGCTGCTGAAATTCCGTGAAAACTTCTTCTGTGAGATTGCGCTCATCGAGGAGGCGGCGGAAACGCGACAGATCTGAATGCTCCGGCGCCACCTCGTCCTGCCCCAACCCGGCAAATTTCCGAAACGATATCCGGTCCTTGAGATCAAGGTCGAATTCAGGCGCGCTGAGGGCGTAGAAGTGCTGCAGCAGCATCGAACGGAACAGCACCAGCGGCCGGTGCCCGTTCAGATCGTTCGATTTTTCAAGCCATAAGAAAAAGCGGTTGAAGACACTCCAGTCCAACGAGCCCGCGATGGATTCCAGCGTCTCGGCGAACGCTGCATCCAAATGTGGTCTGGGCGCGTACTGGGTGCGGCTTCTACGATAGTCCAAGGACCATGCTCCCAAAGGTTGCTTTTTCTACAAATTCCAAGTTCGCACACTAGAAAGTGTGTTTGCGCGGATGGAGACAACCCTACTAATATTTACCGCTTCACTCAACCAAAATGCAGCTTCTTGTCTGCGGAAATGTTGTCTATCATAAGTCCCATGATCACAATAGTGTGATGCACGTCACAATGGAGATATTTTTTACGGCATGTCTGACACTGAACTTTTTATCGATCTACATCGCTTGAAAGCATTGGAGGTCGAATTAGCCAAAGGGCTGGGGGAGGCTCGTCATCTGGGATTGAACGTTGCGGCGACACTTTTGGCCGCGGCTCTTGAGGAGGTGGGGGAGCGGGTACACCGCGAATACGGCTCGTTGTATTATTTGGCGGAAAATGGAAGAGCGGATAACTAAGCGCGTCTTTCGCTTGCTTTATTAATCACGGGATACAATTTCTACAAGACAATCTGCGGTGAGCAGTTTACTTTGAAACACAAATAGGAAATTTCCTAATTTAACGCCCGGATGAGTGTTTCGATCGGGAAAAAACTGCCATCAACAGTTGAATAATGCTACTCATTGAAGGTAATATATTCCTATTACCATCGTTCACCCCCAGAAAAAAGGAGACAAAAGTGTCTTCGACTGAAGTATCCAAACCAAATCCCGTCGACGTCCATGTCGGCAGTCGCGTCCGATTGCGCCGGACTCTACTCGGCATGACCCAAGGTAAACTGGGTGAAGCCGTGAGTTTGACGTTCCAGCAAATTCAAAAGTATGAGCGCGGAGCCAACCGCATCGGCTCAAGCCGCCTCTACCAGTTTTCGCAAATTCTGGATGTGCCGGTTTCCTTCTTCTTCGATGATATGCCGGGCGATGTTCGATCGGGAGCGGTTATCGACCCCGAAAGCAATCCCGCGCTTTCCGAGGAAAATCAGTTTGCACGCCGCGAAACGCTGGAACTCGTTCGAGCTTACTATGCTATCGAAAGCCCGGCCGTCCGCAAGCGCGTCTTTGAACTGGTAAAAGTCGTCGCTGGTCTTTCGGGCGAGGAAGAGTTGTCGGACGACTAAAAGGGAAACGCCTGGTAGTTTGCCAGCCAGCCGCACGGCACATTGGGGGAGCAATGTGGAATGGTTGTCGGACCTCGGCGAAATGACGATTTCCCAAATGGGATACATGGCGAGCGCCCCGCGGGGCGCTCGCTTTCGTTTGAATTGACCGGATCTGGTTGGCCGGTTGCGGGTATTTGGGGAAGAAAGATTGGCCGTCAGCCGATCGATACCCTAATTCTGTATCACCGACCGACTGAGCAGTGATTTTCCGATGAACGTTAAGCGCGAAGAGATACTCGACGGCCGAATGGAAGCCTTCCTCGTCGAAGCCGAGAGGCGGGGCATCTTTAAGCGCATGACGCCTGAAGACAGGGAAATATCGAAACAAAAGACGCTCTCATTGTTGCCGTCCGGTAATGACGTTTGGCTGTTCGGATATGGTTCTTTGATGTGGAACCCGACAATCCATTACGTCGAGAGATCCGCCGCCAAGCTTTACGGTTATCACCGGCAATTTTGCCTCTGGACCCACATGGGTAGGGGCACACCCGAGCAACCGGGACTAATGCTTGGGCTTCAATCGGGCGGTTCCTGTAACGGCATCGCCTACCGAGTGGATGCGAACCTTGCGGATCACGAGCTTTCCGTGGTTTGGAACAGGGAGATGGTTAGCGGCGCCTATGTTCCAAAAATTGTTAGACTGAGAATTAACGGTGCGCACGAAAACGCGATCGCATTTGTCATCAACCAAAAACACGAACGTTACGCCGGCAGACTGCCCGACGAGACGATCGTTGATGCGATCGCCAAGGCCGAGGGCCCGATCGGAAAGTGCTGTGATTATCTCTTCAACAACATGTAGTAGTGGAGTTCGCGGATTTCTTCAGGCGAATTTGATTGCGCTTGAATTGCCGCTTCAGCATTAACTGCGTTTTTCCTTCGGGGAGTTGAAGATATGGGCTGTTTGGCGAACATTTTGACGAAAATCTTTTTGTCTTGCCGTTGCGCTGTCAGAGCGCTTCCAGCGACGATCGTGGCCGGCATGGGTTTCGGCTTGATTACTGCTTATCCGGTGTACGCCCAGAATCTGGAGATTGGCGTTACCGCGGCGGTCAATCCCGAAGCGGTCGGCAAACCCCCATCCGGTGCAGCGCGAGTACTGCACGTGGGCATTAATGTATTTGGGAACGAAGTCGTTACGACCGGCGAAAAAGGTCAAACGCAGATGTTGTTCCTTGACGAGTCAGCCTTGACGATCGGTCCGGACTCGAGCGTCGTTCTTGACGAATTCGTTTTCGATCCCAACGCAAAAACCGGCAAGATCGCCTTGAACGCCGTCAAGGGCGTGTTTCGGTTTGTCGGCGGGAAAATCAGCAAGAAAACCCCCGTGGTCTTGAAAACGCCGACGGCCACTATCGGCATTCGAGGCGGCATTACCCTGGTAAATGTGGCCGATGCGGGCGCCACGCAGGCAATTTTCCTGTTTGGCGAATCCCTCACCGTGGAGGCTGGCGGCGTTACGCGTGAGATTACGCGCCCCGGCTACACTGTTTCCGTGGCCCCTGGCCAGCCCCCAACGGAGCCGGCGCCGGCGACCGATGCAGATCTGGACCAATCGCTTTCCGCTCTGGAAGAGGGCGGCCGCGATGAAGAAGAGGGCGACGGTGGCGCCGTCAGCGACAATGATGTTGCCGACAGCGGTATCGCAGAGGAAGGGTCCTCCAATGCGCCTTCGGATCTGGGCCCCTCGACAGGTCCGTCGTTGGCAGCAGTTGATACAGTCGTCGACACCGCGGAAGTGGAAGACTCGGCTGAGACGGAGACCGCAAGTCAGTCGACGGCGTCATCAAACTCCGGGTTGTCTATTTCGTCGACAATAAAGGGCCGACTGAAACACGCAACGACGCCTGCGAACGGCACCGACGATAGCAGTTCGACGTTGAATTTGGCCTTTTCCAACGGTTCGGTCAGCAACGGCATCTTTACCACCTCAACGTCACAGGGAGATTTCACAGCAAATATCGCCACCGGGAGTTTTACGGCCGAAAGCACGGCCCAGCCGTTTGGCTCGTCAACCCTGACTGGCACGGGATTCGTGACGTCCGATGAAAAATTCGGTTTCTACGAACTTACCGATTCCGGCGACGGCCACAAAGTCGTCGGATGGGGCGGAGAGCCCGTCACCGGCGCGCCGACCAGCGGCACCACATTCTACGCCCTGCAGGACGATTTCGTGTTGGACAGCAAATTCCCGTTCCTGCGCAATGCAGACGGGGGTTCCCTGACGCCGGCCGAAGCGGAAAGCACTTCAGATACGGCCATCGTCTGGGATACTTCCGGCTCCTCGACGGCGGTCCGGGCATTTGGTCACAGGACACTACTGATCAGCGGTACCGGAAGCAGCCAGAAATCGGTCATGAGCTTAGCCGTCGGCGAAGTTACACTGAGCAGCAATCTGCCGATACTCGACGGCCTTCAAATAGCAACTGCAAGATTGTCGACGAGCGCCGCCATGCGCATGACGGATGGCGAAATTCAATCGTCTGAAAGCGGAACCACCGACAACGATTTCTTCGGCGGAGGGACTGACGCCAACTATTTCGTCCTTGAATCCGATACGACCGACAGTGACGGCGTGGCGGCACTGGTATCGGGCACATCGACTGATATTTTTCCCAACGCGATCGCCTTGAAGGTGGACGATACGGTGGGTACCCGCACGACGGATACGTACAACGGTTACTCCGGTGGCGCCTTCCAGGTCGTGAACTCAAGCGGCACGGTCACCAACAGTGTCGTATTCCAGAACGAAACGTCTGATCCCAACAACATCACGCTCAAGACCAGTACGGCGACGAATAAGATTACCGCCGACATCAACGTCAAAGATGCCAACACATCCTTGTTCACATTCTTGAGAACTGAATTTGGCGACGATGACACGGCCTTTGGCGACAGCAGCGCGACCTCCGGCGACAGCGTCTTCATCGACGATAATACATTCGGCGCCGCGGACAACGAAACCTCACCGGTAAGCATCAGCACCGGCACGGCGAGCGATGTTGCGGCGGGTATGGTCTCCGTTTCCCTAGCCAGCGAATTCGATTCGAGCTTTATTCCGTCAGGCGTGTCGGTGTGCTCGTGCGCGCATCTCAGCTGGGGTTTCTGGAGTAGCGATTTCCAGGTCTCGAGCAACCGCAATCAGGTCCACATGGCGACTTGGGTCGCGGGTGATATTCCGGCGCTCAGCGCCATTTCCGCGCTCAGCGGCACGGCAAGCTACACCGGGCATGCCATCGGCAGCGTGATCAATAGCAGTGACGTTTACCTGGCGATCGGGAGCTGGAACTACAGCGTCAACTTCGACACGCCCTCATCGTCTTCCGGAACCCTCACCAATTTCGACGGCGGTAGCTACACCATGGCTGGTTTGACCCTGGCTTCGGCATCGAATTCGCTGCATACCTTCTCCGGCTCGATAACCGGAACGTCGGGCACCGGCTCGGGTAAATCAGGTTCCCTATTGGGCTCGTTCATGGAGAGCAGCAGTGCCGCAAATGCCAACATGGGCGGTCACTTCTCGATCAGCGGGACCAACTACAAAGCGTCGGGCGTTTTCGCCGCGACGAAATAGCGCTTAGCGGGTCGCCGACGGCTGGAGGGACGCAACCCTCCGGCCCTCCGGCCCGTCCAGCGTCTCGGGATCATCGAGGTAATCCTTCAGCATCCCGAACGAATCGATGCCCCAGAACAAGTGACCATCCAGTGCAATCGTGGGCACGCCAAAAACCCCCTGTGCGATGGCTTCCTCGCCATTGGCCCTCAACGCGTCCTTGACCTGCTGGTTCGAGATAAGGTCGTCGGAGTCGTTTCTTCCCACGGCTATTTTGATCGCCGCCCAGCCCGCATCGAAATCGGGTAGGTCACCGTCAACCCAGATGCAGCGAAACAAGGCATCCGCCACCTCGCGTGTCGATCCCAGCGCGATGGCAAGCCTCAGGGCTCTAATCGGATTGAAGGGATGGGCGGGGGGTGTGTTAAACTCGATTTCGTGGCTCGTGGCGTACCAGCGCACGTAATGAAACGTGTGTATTTTCTTTGCCGGAATTTCCGCCGGACCCTTTTGTTCCCAGTGATTGAGCAGCCCGGCAAACAGAGTTGGCTTGTAGCTAAACTCCAGACGTTCCGAAAGTTCATCCAGGTGGCAAAAAGCGAAATAGGCGAACGGGGAAACAAAATCGAAATACATTGTCGCCGGCTTTTTCATTTCGATCACCTCACGGTTCTCAGGCGGACTCGACGCACGGAAATTTGATTATGTCAGTTGGGGCGGACGACATATACAGCCCCGGTTCAGTTCCTCAATCCGGAAATTCAGAGTATGCGGTATCGACAACAATTCAGCAGCGCAGCCGTTCGGGCCGCTGTGCTGGCGCTTGTGCTCCTGTTATTGCCGGGCTTTGCCTGGATAGAGAAGTTCTTCGCCCCCGATATGGAAGCTTGGCCGCGCTGGGAACAACACGACGACTCGAACGGCTCAGATATCCGGCATGACCCCTGGAGCATGTTCCTGGAGCGCTACGTTCGAACCGATGCAGGCGGCATTAATCGCGTTGCCTACGGACGGGTCAGCGCGTCGGATCGCCGCCGTTTGGACGCCTACATTGCCGCACTGACCGCCTTGCCGATCAGCGGCTACCGGCACGCGGCGCAATTGGCCTATTGGATAAATCTCTACAACGCCCATACGGTTCAGCTGGTGTTGGCGCACTATCCCGTAAAAAGCATCACGGAGATCGATACTTCACCGGGCATTTTTTCCTCAGGTCCTTGGGACGGGAAATCGCTTACCGTCGAGGGGCAAGCCCTCTCCCTCAACGATATCGAGCACCGGATATTGCGGCCCGGCTGGCGTGACAATCGGCTTCACTACGTCCTCAACTGCGCGTCGCTCGGCTGCCCCAACTTGCCCCTGACAGCCGTCACTCCGGAAAACATGGAACGCATGTTGATAAACGGGGCGAAGACCTACATCAATCATCGGCGTGGTGTGTACGTTTCGGAAGACGGCATCCGGGCGTCCAAAATCTACAGCTGGTTTGCAGAGGATTTTGGGCGTTCGGAAGAACTCTTGATCGATCATTTTCGGAAGTATGCTTCTCCCGAACTAAGAGATGATTTGGCCGGCAGGAGGTCGATATCCGGGTTTGTTTATGACTGGTCCCTCAATGACGACGCCACTGGAAATTAACCGCAAATGCTGGACAATTTTCACCGATCCCCACATGGTTATTCGTTGGTTAAATTTGATCGGGGAGTCTTATTGTGAAGTCTAAAGCCGCAGTTGCATTTGAAGCCGGCAAACCGCTCTCAATCGAGGAAGTCGACCTTGAAGGCCCGCGGGCCGGCGAAGTTCTGGTCGAAGTGAAAGCCACCGGTATATGCCATACGGACGCCTTTACGCTGTCGGGTGATGATCCGGAAGGCGCCTTCCCGGCCATTCTCGGACACGAAGGTGCCGGTGTGGTGGTCGAGGTGGGGGAGGACGTCTCGTCAGTGGCGCCCGGCGATCACGTCATACCGCTTTACACCGCCGAATGTCGAGAGTGCGAATACTGCCTGCACCCGAAAACCAATCTGTGCCAAAAGGTGCGTGAAACGCAGGGCGCGGGCGTCATGCCGGACGGCACCAGCCGTTTCAGCCTCGATGGTAAGCCGGTGCTGCATTACATGGGATGTTCGACCTTTTCCAACTATACTGTCTTGCCCGAGATTTCTCTGGCCAAGGTCAATCCGGACGCTCCGTTCGACAAGATTTGCTATATCGGCTGCGGCGTGACGACCGGTGTCGGCGCTGTTGTCTTCGACGCCAAGGTGGAACCGGGCTCCAATGTCGTCGTGTTCGGTCTCGGCGGGATCGGATTGAACGTCATCCAAGGCGCGCGCATGGTTGGCGCCGACAAGATCGTCGGCGTCGATATTAATCCGTCGAAAGTAGATCTCGCACGTCAGTTCGGCATGACCGATTTCATCAATCCGCAGGAAACGGATAACGTGGTCGAGGCCATTTTGGACGTTACCGGCGGCGGCGCGGACTATTCGTTCGAATGTATTGGCAACGTGAACACCATGCGTCAGGCGCTGGAATGCTGTCACAAGGGTTGGGGCGAGAGCATCATTATCGGCGTCGCCGGCGCCGGCCAGGAAATCTCAACCCGCCCGTTCCAGTTGGTGACCGGCAGGGTCTGGCGCGGCACCGCGTTTGGCGGTGCCAGGGGACGGACGGATGTACCCAAGATCGTCGACTGGTACATGGAGGGCAAAATCAACATCGACGAGCTGATCACCCACACGATGCCGTTGGAAGAGATCAATTCGGCGTTCGATCTGATGCATGAAGGGAAATCGATCCGGTCTGTCGTGCTGTACTAGGTATGGACGTCTGTCGGCAAGAACCGGTCTGGCCCGAGTAATTGGGGAGTTTTCGCGGCATAGGTCTAAATTGGTAGGTGCTGGATAGTTCGCTGGTTTCGACGAGAATGGTGATGAACGACGCGAAATCCGATCCTCAACATGAGCAGGTGCGCAGGCAGGTCGACCTGGTTGGCCAACTCGCCTCAAGTACCGTTCTGGAAGAGCAAGGTTATGACGCCGCCTTCGAAGAAATTACCGAGGCGGCGGCGAAATTTCTCGACGTCGACCGCATCAGTATTTGGCTGGGAATTGCGGGAACGAACAAGGTCCGGTGCGTCGACGCTTTCACTATAGCAACCCGGAGCCACGAAAAGGGCGAGGTGGTGGATTTGTCCCCCCGCGCCGACTACCTGGAATCACTGGGCCGGCAATACGTTCTTGCCGTTGACGATGCGGCTACGGACTCGCGCGTCGACGATATCCGCGAAACAATTATCGAGCCCCGCGGTATTACGGCGATTATCGACGCCGCGATATGGAATGACGGTAATTTCGGCGGTTCCGTCGTCGCGTCGCAATTTGGTGGTACCCGCAGATGGACGCCCGAGGAACAAACCGTCATGGGTATCCTGGCGGAGTTTGCGGCGCTGATCCTAGAGAAATCGCGGCGCCTCCATGCCGAGCGCAAATTCCAGGATTTCAACGAAGCCGCATCCGACTGGTTTTGGGAGATGGATGCCGACTTCCGCTATACCTGGGTGTCGGACCGGATGTTCGAGGATTGGGGATTCACGCGTGAACGTGTAATCGGTTCGACCCGGTGGGAGTTAGTGGATACCACCGAAGATCCTGAAAAATGGCGAGCTCATTTCGCGACGCTGAACAATCATTTCCCGTTTCGGGATTTCACCTACGATATCGAAACGCCGATATTGGGTACGCGGTGTATTTCCGTCAGCGGCCGCCCGTTCTTTGAAGCCGACGGAACGTTCCTCGGCTACCGTGGGTCTGTTAGCGATATAACTGACGTCGTCCTGGCGGAGATATCAAAGCAGCAGACCGAAACGCAGTTTCGGGAACTGATCGAAGGTTCGATACAGGGCGTGGTCATCATCAACGAGGCCGGGGAAATTCTATTCTGCAACGACGCATATTTGCGGATGTTCGGGTTCTCCAGCTTCGATGAACTTACAGCGAGTGGATCGTCATTTGACCGGACGTCACCGGGCGATCTCGAAAAAATTCTGTCCCGACGCAATGAAATATTCGAGACGGGAAAACACTTTGACGATTTGCTTGAGTTCACGGCGGTTCGCGCCGACGGATCAACATTTGAAATCGAGGCATTGACCCGCGGGCTTCGCTGGAACAATGCGCCCGCGATTCAATACACCCTGATCGACATAACCGAGCGCAAAAATTCGGAGCAGGCGCTGGCGGAAAGCGAGGAAAAGTACCGCAATCTGGTGGACGGCTCTCTCCAGGGCATCATCGTGGTCGTTGCCGGCAAGGTTGTTTTCGCGAACAAGGCCACTCATGAAATACTCCTCTATGCTCCCGGCAGTCTTGTCGGTTTAGAGGTCTTCAGCCTGGTTCAGCCCTCCGATCTTTCATCAATGGAAAAATTTCGTGAGGTAAAAGCAGAAGGTTTGGTGGAAGTAAATGCCATACGCGGCGACGGACAACCCGTCGTCCTCCAAGTGATGATGATGAATGTGGAATGGGACGGACAACCGGCCCGGCAAGGCACTCTGGTCGACATCACCGAACACAAGACGGTCGAGCAACATCTCCGCCAATCGCAGAAAATGGAGGCGATCGGCCAGTTAACGGGCGGCATCGCCCACGATTTCAACAACCTTCTGGCGGTTATTCTGGGCAACGCCGAAATGCTGTCGGACGACCTGAGCGACGATGCGCCAGATCGGATTGCGGCGTTGGAAGGTATCACGCGCTCCGCTATCCGCGGCTCGGAACTAACACATCGATTGTTGGCGTTTTCGCGCAACCAGAAGCTCGAACCGGAGAGCATCCATCTCGGCGATCAGGTGGAGGCGATGATCCATATTCTCAAACGAACGCTCGGCGTGCCCATTACCATCGAGACCGCGGAAACAAAGGATTTGTGGATGGCTTTCGCCGATCCGGGTCAGGTGGAAAATGCGCTACTCAATATGGCGCTTAATTCCCGTGACGCCATGCCTTTGGGCGGTACGTTGAAGATCGAAACGGCGAACGTCAATTTCGAGGACGAGACTCTTGCCGCTCAGGTCGATCTGGAGCCGGGCGAGTATGTCATGCTGGCCGTTACCGATACCGGTGTCGGCATGGCCAAGAACGTCATGGACCGGGTGTTTGAGCCGTTCTTCAGCACCAAGGAAGTCGGCAAGGGCACGGGCCTTGGATTGAGCATGGTCTTCGGCTTTGCCAAGCAATCGAGGGGACAAGTGATTATTGACAGTGAGGAGGGCGAGGGGACGACGGTCATGCTCTATCTCCCAAGGTCCCATGAGCGCCTGACCGAACCGGCCGATAACGATAATGGGGGTATCGAGGGGAAGCTTCCCTCAGGAGAAACCATATTGGTCGTCGAGGATAGCGGTGAAGTTCGCACGCTGGTGGTGGCGCTTCTAGATTCACTCGGCTACACAACGCTGGAAGCAGGTGATGGTGAGACCGCCCTGCGGCTGATCGAAATGGAATCGAGTATCGATTTGCTGCTGACTGACGTCGTGCTTCCCGGCGGCATGTCCGGACCGGACATCGCGGAACGCGTGCTCGAGAAGAGGCCCGCCATGAAAATCCTCTATATGTCGGGTTACACAGACAATGCCGTGCTTCACCAGGGGCGGCTGGATGAGAACGCGGTCTTAATGCAAAAGCCGTTTCGGAAGTCGGACCTGGCGGAAAAAATCAGGAGTATTTTGGATGGCGATTAAGGTAACGACATGAGCAATTTTTTCAGCCCCGACCTTGGCGCGGATCCTGGAAACCCCTTCGCGCGCGGTGAGGACGGCAAGCTCGTTCGCCGCGCTTACTGGCTTGACCTGAGCGATCAGTCCTTTGTTTTGGCCATGACCCGGGGCGTCGGCGCCAATCTCACCAACGATCAAAAACGAGCGCACCTGGCCGATTTGAAACGGGATCACCTTGCCGACGAAGTCTGCCCGGTCGAAATCCTGCCGCCTGATCGCTGATCCGAGTTAACCGGTTCCCTCGAAAACGACATTTTGCAACACTTCCCCGCGCGCCAGACGATCGAGGTTGGCGGCGACGAAACGCCACCGCCGCTCCTGAAGGGCGTGCGTCCAGCCGCTGCTGTGGGGCGTCATGCGGATATTGTCGAGTTCTTGGAAGGGTAGCTTTGACGGCCATTCCGCCGGGCTGCCTTTTTCCGGATAGTCATACCAGACGTCGATGATCGCCCCGCCGATGCGCCTTTCGGAAAGCGCGTCATAGAGCGCTTGTTCGTCGATGATGGGGCCGCGGGCGACATTGATGATCACGCCTTCCGGTTTCATGCGGTCGAACATGGCGGCGTCGATCAAACCGAGGGTGTCGTCGTTTTGGGGACAAGCGATGACCACATAATCGCTCTCGGCCAACAAGCGTTCGAGATCCCCGGCCGTACCCAGCCAGGCCAACGGCGCCGGGGTCTCCCGTTCCCGCTGGGCAAGTCCGATCACGCGCATGCCGAAAGCGTCGGCTCTTTTGGCGATTTCGCGGCCGATATGGCCATAGCCGACGATGCCGACGGTTTTGCCCAAGACCTCGGTATGCATCGGTCCCTCGCCGGCGCCGATGCCGTTCCAGCCGATGGATTGGAACCTGCCGCTCTCCGCGGCGTAGCCGATTTCCCAGTCCAGCATCGCCAGCATAACGTATTCGGCGATGGGTATTTCGTGTTCGAAGGTATTGCAGAACGTAACGCCTTTGGGAATATCGCCGGGACTGATCCAATTGTAGCCCGCGAAAGGGATTTGATAGAGTTTGAGGCGGGGAACGTCCGGCCAGCCGCCAAGAATGTTACCGCCGACCACAGCATCCGCTTCCGGCAGCAGCCGATCGAAATCGGCTCGGTCCCCATCAGGGTGCCAGCTTTCGATGTGCCAGTCGGTCGTCAGGGAGGCTTCGAGAAAATCGCCTTTCGTCGCCGACATTGCGCCAGCGAGAAATAGTGTCAATTTGTTCATACTACCCATGCCATCCTTTGAACTGGAATACCGGCAACTCTACCGATTGGGTCCGGATTGGGCCAGCCTAAGGAGATCGTTTCCGAAGGTCGCGGGAGTTGGGGTAAGGCAGATAAGCGATGAGGTATGCCGTGCGGTCTCGAAATACCGAGTGGACGTTTGGTTTTCTGTCTCTGATGTCACTGTGCTTTTTCATCGTCGGCGGGGCTCGTGCCGGTGACGACGAGAGCGAAAAAATCGTCGGATACGCCCACGTCGTCGACGGTAACGTTATCCAAGTTGGCGATATGCGGGTGCAATTCTACGGCATATCTGCGCCCCGCCTTCCTCAGACCTGCGATTGGCCGAAGGAGAGGATCAACTGCGGCGAAATGGCCCTGAAAGCGATGCGCCATCTGGCCCACAACAAATCGATCGTATGTGAAAAGAGAAAAGTCGAGGACATGGAGGGTGTTTTCGCCGTGTGCCGTGTCGACAAAATCGACGTCGGTGCGCAGATAGTCCGCATGGGCTGGGCGATTGCCGATACCCGGGTCTCGGAACGCTACGTTGGCGTTGAAAAAATGGCGAAGGCGGCCAAGCGCGGGCTTTGGCACGGCGAATTCGTCAAGCCCTGGGAATGGGATCCGAACGCCCCGAATATTTCCGGCGCGGACTAGGCCGCGAAGCCTTCGCGGCAGGGGACATGAGGGGACCAAGGTATGACTGACGAGCGGCCCTTTTCCGGACTTCGGGTTTTCGATGCGACGCAAGGCATAGCCGGTCCCCACGCGACGATGCTATTGGGGCTGCACGGCGCCGATATCGTCAAGGTGGAGCCGCTGGAGGGCGACTGGGGCCGCTTCGTCGGGCGGACCTATGAGGATTTCTCCGCCCATTACCTCGCCTTCAACCGCGGCAAGCGCAGCATTGCGCTCGACCTCAAATCGGAAGCCGGGCGGGGAATCGCGCAAAACCTGGCCGCCGAGGCCGACATCGTCGTCGAAGCCTTCCGCCCAGGCGTCATGGCCGGTTTCGGCTTGGCCTACGACGACGTCAAGGCGCGTCGTCCGGATGTCGTCTACTGTTCGATTTCCGGTTTCGGCCACGAAGGTCCGAACCGGGAAAGGCGGGTCAGCGACAGCATCATTCAGGCCTTTTCCGGGATGATGATCATGAACAAAGACAGCCGGGGAATGCCGCAGCGTATCGGTATGATCGCCATCGACGTGATGACCGGCCTCTATGCCTTCCAGTCAATTTCAGCGGCGATGTTAACGCGGTTCCGGTTTGGCCGAGGCGCATTTATCGACTGCAACATGATGCAATCGGCTGCTGCATTCCAGTCGGCCAAAATTCTCGAACACTATCTTGAGGGTGGCGAACCAACCGCTTTGTTCGTCCCTCTTGGGCCCATGCCGACGGCCGACGGCTTTATCAATATCTCGGGCGTCAAGCATGCCCACTATGTCGCAATATGCGAGACGATCGGCCGGCCCGACCTGATTGAGGACCCGCGATTTGCGGAGCGCGCCACCCGGCTCGGGAATGCCGATGAACTGCTTGAAATCGTCCATGGCGAATTCGTCAAAAAAACCACAGCCGACTGGCAAAACTTGCTGTCGGAGGCGGGGATTATGAACGCGCCCATCGCCGACTACGGCGATTTCCTGGCCGACGCCCACGTTCAAGAAACCGACAGCGTCATCTACACCAGACATGCCGGCGTCGGCGACATTCCCATTGTCAACATTCCGGGAACGCCAAGGGTTGAGCCGGACAGTTTGGCAGCCGGAGCACCGCATCTCGGCGAACACAGCCGCGAGATTTTGAGCCAAGCTGGTTATGGATCGTCGGAGATCGATGAACTGATCAGCTCTGCAGCGGTTGGTGATTACGGTTCTACGAAGGATGCCTGGCTTTGAAAATTGACGGCTACGCCCAGCCGCGAGATTCCTCGATACGGACGTAGTCGGCCAGGCGCCGCCCCCGCTTGTCGGGGTAGTGTTCATCCAGCGGCCGCGATGCGCGAATGCGGTCCGGCCGGAAGGCGCGAAAGTCGTTGCGCATCTCGCACCAGCCCACCACCAGCCAAACCAAGCCCCAATAGGTCAATGAAAGCGGCCATATGACGCGCGTTGATTGGCTGTCGTCCTCGGCGGTGTAGTCGATCTCAACTTTGCGTTTCTGGCGGATGGCCCGGCGGATTTCGGCCATGTCGACAGCGATGGGAATTTGCCGGGGGTTGTTCGGCGCCGCCAGCGCCTGCGAGGCGATGAGGGGTTTCAGGTCTTCGGGAATGACAGCTTCGATCTTGCCGAGCAGGTCCTTGGCCGCGACGGCAAGATCTGGATCGGCCCAGGTCTCGACGATGCGGGCGCCCAGCAGCAGCGCTTCCAGTTCGTCCTCGCTGAACATCAGCGGCGGCAGATCGAAACCGGAACGCAGGATGTACCCGACGCCGGCCTCGCCGGAAATCGGCACCCGGCTGGATTGGAGCGCCACAATATCGCGGTAAATCGTGCGTTCCGTGACTTCAAGTTCATCCGCCATGGCCTTGGCGGTGATCGGGCCATCGTGGCGGCGGAAAATTTGGACGATTTGAAATAGACGGTCAGCCCGGCGCATAAATTCATCTCCTGACATTCTCCTGACATAATGCTGTCAGGATGGCTCTGATATCAAGGACATTCGACGCGCCGCCTCACTAAATTCGGAACCAGGAGTATTCAATGATCGAACTGCATCAATTCGCGCCGAACCTCGGCGTGCCCAACCCCAGCCCGTTCTGCCTGAAGGTCGAAACCATGTTCAAACTGTCAGGCCTGGCTTATTCGGTTACAAACGTTGCCAACGTAGCGCCACTGCCTAAAAGCAAGGCACCTGTCATCGTTGATGACGGTGAAATGATTGCCGATTCGACCTTCATCACGGAGCACCTGAAAAATTCGCGCGGCATCGATTTGGATGCGGGTTTGACGCCGTCGGAAAAGGCCGTCTCCCGGGCCATGCGTGTGATGTTGGAGGAGCGGACCTATTGGACGCTGGTGCACAGCCGCTGGTTCGACGAACAGAACTGGCAGGTGATCCGACGTGCCTTCTTCGGCGGCGTGCCGCGTCTGATTCGCAAGATCATCGAAAACAAAGCCCGCGAAACCATTCGCCGGAACATGATCGGCCACGGTATCGGGCGTCATACGACGGCGGAAATAGAGAGCCTCGGCGTCGCCGATATCGATGCGCTGGCGGCATTTCTGGCCGACAAGCCGTTCATGATGGGCAGCCAGGTAACTTTGCTCGATGCGACCGCCTTCGGCCTGCTCGCCAACGTTTTTTCACCCGAGTTGGAGACGTTCCTCAAGGCGCCGGCGGAAAAGCATGGGAATTTGGTCGCTTACACCGATCGGATGATGGGACTGTTCGTGGAGGAACGACAGGCGGCGTAAGACTTAAGCTCGCCTTGCCGGCGTATTTCAGTTCGACGGGACAGCCGATTGGTCAACCAAGGTCGAAGTCGCTCGACCAATTGGCTTCTCCCTTTTTGTACATAACTTCCTCCGCCATCGTGCGATTGCGGAAAACCATCTTCAGGACGACGGAGCGCAGAACCGGATCCATGTCGGCCAGACGGCTGAGAAATTCCTTCCGGGAAATGCGGATAACGGTCGTCTTCTCTTGCGTGACGGCGCTGGCGATCCGCGGTCGCCCGTCGAACAGGGCCAGTTCGCCGAAGACGTCGCCCTTTTTGATAACGCCGAGGATTTGGGGCGCTTCGCTCATGGTTTTCTTACGCATGGCAACCTCGCCGCTGACCACGAGATAGGCCGCGTCGCCCTCGTCGCCTTCCATGAAGACAACCGTGTTTGGCTCGAACTCAACTTTCTCAAACGGCAGAAAATTGCTCATGACCCGCGACCCCCTTGAGTTGCTTCCTATCCTGCCGGGCTTGTCGATAAGGGGCAAGGTGCGATGGACGCCGCCGCCACTTCGGCATAGGCTGGTGAGGTAATCAACATCAAGGGGAAAACGATGCCACCGGGAATTTCTCGTCACGTTGCGTACGGCGAACTGAAGGGCATGAATAAGATCGAGACGGTCGAGCAGATGCCGGAGGAGTACCGGACGACCCTGTTAAAGATCATCTATGCCTTGGCGTCGACCGAGTTCGCCTCTGTCGAACAGCACCAGCCCTGGATTAACAAGGGACCGACGCCCGAGGACCGTTTCGTGCAGGCCCAGATTTGCGCTGACGAGGCCCACCAGGGCTTCATCGACTGCCGCATGCTGCGGTCATTCGGGCCGGACGGCGAAGCCAAGGCCGAGGGACTGCTCGATCTCAAACTTGGCGAGCATCCGCTCAACGCCTTCAATGTGCCGTTCGAGAGCTGGGCCGATCTCTGCGGTTTCTGTTTCCTGCTCGATCACGTGGCCTGGTACCACTTGCTGGCCATGGAAAACTGTTCATTCGCGCCACTGGCGCGCGAGATGACGTCGATGGTCCACGAGGAACGCTTTCATGCCTCGTTCGGTGCACGCCGCATCAAAGACATCTTTCAGGACCCGGACTATGCGGAATCATGCAACGCCACGCCGGAAGATGCCCAGGCGACGGTCGACAAATGGTATCCCCATGCACTCGACACATTCGGCGCCAAGGAGAGCAAGTTCAGCGACCTTGCCGTCAAGTACGGCATCCGCAAGTGGGGAAACGAGGAACTGAGGGACATGTGGCGGACGGACCTGGACGCCCAGATCGAGAAAATCGGCCTCGTGGTGCCCAGTCCCGAATTGGGCCGGACGATCCACTGAACCGGCCGGCCCGCCCGCTAAGATATTACTCGCCGGTTAGCGCTGGGGCATGCCTGGAAATGTCGGAAGGTCGGGGTCGGAGACGTCCCACGAAACGGAGCTTTCCGTATAAATCACGGCCTTCGGCGAAAAGCGGCTGGGGTCATCTAGACCGCCGGCGCGCAACACCACCGCGGTGGGATTGCCGCTGCTGGTGCCGTAAATCGGGGTGTTGCAGGTCGGGCAGGCATACCGCGTCATGTGATTTCCGCTATCGGCGTCGTATTCGTAGGCGTTGAGTTCACCGCTCACCTCGAAGGCGTCCTTGGCGACGATCAGGTTGCTGGCGTGTCCGGTGCCGCTGAATTTTTGGCAATTCGTGCACTGGCAGTGACCGCCCCAAAGTGGTTCCGCCGACAGCGTAAAGCGAACTGCGCCGCAGTGGCATCCGCCCGTGATTGTATCCGCCATAAACCCGTTCTCCCCATTCCTGAATGATAAAGGCGCACCTCTCGGCGCGCCCTTGGATCATAGCATGGTTGACGGCCGTCAGTGGACAGTCGGAAATTTTTCCTCGTCAACCTCTTCGTCTTCGTGATCGGCGTCCTGGACGCAGAGTGATTGGAAGGTCAATTCTGCGTGCTCGCAGAGCGCCTTTCGGCTTTCACCGAGGGCGTGGTTGATGGCGAGGATCAATTTGTTGGGCAGGTCATACTTCATTTGCCCCTCCTGATACAAAGCGGTGCGCGTCCTACGGGACATATTTGGAGGCAAATGGGCGTCTTGGGTATGCGGCATGTCGCCACATCACCACATCACCCTTGGAAGGGGTAGAGGTGAACGGCCATGAAGTAGACAACCAGGCCCGAGACCGAGGAAAAGGTCCAGAGCGGCCAGGTCCAGCGCGCCAGGCGCTTGTGTTTTTCGTGCCGCTTACGAAAGGCGCGGTAGGCGGTCATGGGCGCCAGCACGGGTATCGATACCGCCACGCTGATATGGGCTGCCAGCAAGGTCAGGTAAATCGTGTGAGCCAGGCCGCTGCCGCCGAACTTCGCCAACCCGGCGTTGGCATGGTAGACGATGTAGACGATGAAGAACGCGACGATGACAACCAGCGCCGACGACATGCACACCTTGTGAGCGGATTTCCGGCCTTGGCGGATAAACAGGTAACCGGCGACCAGAAACACCAGCGTCGTACCGTTCAGGCCGGCCAGGACGTGGGTCAGGATCCCGATATCGACGAATGTTTCAGACATGGCGTGGGGCAAGACCTATTACAGCGGCATCGTTCGGGTCAAGCGCCGTCGCCGGATGGGTCCGGCATATGCAGTTCGTTGATCTGCGTCTTCCGATAGCGTTTCACATAGGGCGCGAATTTGTGGTCCTCGACCAGGATATGCGTGGTCAGCCAGGTTTGCAGAAACTCGAGAAAGCCGTCTGCGTCGAATTCATCGGGCGCCAGATTGTAGCTGAACTGTGTCGAGTGATAGGCGTCGATCAGGGCGGCGTGCAGTTTCTTGTGTTCGCCCAGCTTCGGGTAACCGATGTCCGCCATCAGGCGTTCCTCGTGGGCGAAATGTTCCCGTATATATTTTTCCAACAACTTCAGGATGGCTTCGATCGATTCGTGTGCCTCGCCCTTGTGGACGGCATCGTAGTAGTGGTTAACGACATCGAACAATCCGCGGTGATCGTCGTCGATGCGCTTCGAACCGACGGAATAGTCGGTCGACCATTCCATGAAGGTTTTATCTTTTTCACCGCTAAAAAACTCAAACATCGTAACTGCCCCCCAGTTTCGGGCTGGATGACGGCCGTGCCACCGGACGTTGAACCTATTATGCCAGATAATTGGCCGCTCCCGGCGCGACATCTAACCGCATGCCATTTGTCTCCGATATGTCCGATCCTAGGCGCGTGGTGAGTAGTGATTGAGAGCTATGGGAGGTCGGTCATGTTGATCAGGGAATTGCTGGCCAGAAAAGGCCAAATCGTCGTTACCATCGCCAGGGACGCCAACGTCCGGGAGGCTATCGAAATGCTGGCCGACAGCTATATCGGCGCGGTGCCGGTATCGGACGATGGGCGGCATGTCGAAGGCATTATCTCCGAACGCGATGTCATCGAGGAACTTCGGCTGCAAGGGCCCGAGGCCCTGGAATTCAAGGTTGCCGAATTGATGACCGAGGACGTGATCAGCTGCAACAGCAGCGATAAGATCGCGGACGTTGTCGAATCGCTCGATCTCCATAGAATTCGACACATGCCGGTGCTGGACGGCGAGGGTTGTCTGGAAGGCATGATCAGTATTCGCGATGTCGTGGAACTGCGTTTGAAGGATCTGGAACAAGAAGTTACGATCCTCAATCGGCAGCTGACGTCAAGAGTGTGAGGGGAAAAACGAGATGAAAAAAAGAGTGGCAATGGCGGCGGCGCTAGCGCTGGGTCTCTCTTTTCCCGCCCTGGCGGGCGAGGAGGAGGATTTTGTCGTAACGCGTTCGCTCAGCCTCGAGTTGGCGCTCGATCTTGCCAAGGCGGCACTGGAGAACTGCCGCGCCGGCGGCTACCAGGTTGCCGTGGCGGTGCTCGACCGAGGCGGCGTGACGCAGGTCATGCTGAAGGACCGCTTTGCCGGTCCTCACACGCCGAAGACGGCGGCGGGCAAGGCCTGGACGGCCTTGAGCTTCCGCACCAACACGACCGATCTCTCCGCGGCTACGAAGGCCGGCGAGGAACAATCCGGCATGCGTCACATCGACGGCGCGCTGGCCCTGGGCGGCGGCATCATGATCCGCTCAAAGGGTGAGTTGGTCGGCGCCATCGGCGTCAGCGGCGCGCCCGGTGGTACACTCGACGACGACTGCGCCCTGGCCGGCATCGAAGCCGTGGAAGATCGTCTGGAACCGTTGTAGGGGCGGGACGTCTTGTCGGGCGTGACGAGGTGCTATCGCCGGCTTAGGCCGATCTAAGCACCTTGGCCGCCGCACGCTTCCAGTCCATGAGGGCCTTGCCGAACGCTTCAAACAAAGGTCTTGAGACGATATCGTTGGCGGCGTTGTATTCGGGATGCCATTGGACGGCGAGGGCGAAACCGGGGGCGTTTTGGATGGAGATCGCCTCGGCGGTGCCGTCGGGTGCATAACCATCCACCACGATCCGCGACCCCGGCTCTTCAATCCCCTGACCGTGCAGCGAATTGACAAGAACCTCCTCGCTGCCGAACATGCGGCTGAAAGGGCTGCCCGGCGACAGATGCACGACGTGGCGGTGGGCGAATTTTTCTTCGATCGTGCCGTCCGGCGGCATGCGGTGATTGGTGCGCCCGGGCAGGTCGCGAATTTCCGGATGCAGCGTGCCGCCCATGGCCACGTTGAATTCCTGAAAACCCCGGCAGACGCCCAGTACCGGTTGCCCGACATCGATGCAGGCGCGGATCAGGGGGAGGGCAATCTTGTCCCTGTCCTGGTCGAAGGCACCATGGGCATCCGTGTGGTCATGGCCATATTCCTCCGCGTGCACGTTGGGTCTTCCGCCCGTAAAAAGAAATCCGTCACAAACGGCCATGATCTCGTTGATGTCGACGCAATCGGGCAGGGACGGCACGACCATCGGCACCGCCCCGGTGACAATTGCAATCGCTTCGACGTTCATTTTGCCGGTGGTCTGCACCGGATACTGATCGTCGATCAGATAGGAATTGGCAATAATGCCGACAATGGGTTTTGTCATCGCAATTGCTCAGTTCGTAGATTTTCCGACCGAAAGGCCGGAATTTCGTGAGAATTCACCTGAGGGCCAATCTTTTCGCACTGGTTCTCGTTCCGTAAGCGCCATCATATCTGGGGGGGTGGGTAACCGGTCTTCACTTTATCAAGATTGCACCTGACTACATTCCCTTCAAGGCAAAAACGGTAATTTTCTCAATGCCGCAAATACCGTTTCGTCTGGTTCTCCATGGAACTGCGCGCCCGTATTTAGATGCGTTTCAAATTGATATCAAGACCACTAGCTTCTCGGGGGTGCGGGCTGGCCAAAAAAATTCTGCCAGAGCCTGATTAGCCACCGCCATAGCGTCCCGTGCCGGTTTTGCGCGGGATGGAACTGGTCGGGCGTGTCCACAAGCGCATCATCAGACGAAACCGCACCAAAGCGTTCCACGAGAATTTCGGCGAACTCGGCGGCCCGCTCGGTTGCCCGGCGTTCGAACAAACGATCAACAATGGGTTTGAGCGGCCCCTCGCCCGCAACCTCGAAGACGGCGGTGATTTCGGTTCGGCTTCCGGTCCCCTGCAAAGCGACGTCCATCTTCATGGTCAGGTGTTCGGCGGTTGCGACAGCCTGCAGGCTGTGAGGCGGGTCTTCGGCTTCGATCCGCCCCACCAGATCCACGATCAGCGGCACGATGCCGATTTTCTCCTTCACCGTCAGTTCGACGGTCAGGTCGTCCACCGGGTGAATCCGCTCGACGCCGGGGATGCAGCCACACAGTTCTTCGAAATCGCGAATGAAGGTCCAGAGAGCATCGGGTGAGGCGTTTACGGAAAACTTTTCCTCGCGCCGGTGCATCAGCCCCACCACTTGTTCAGGTCGAAGTCATCGGCGATCACGGTGGCCGCGTTATGGCCAGCCCCGGCATGCACGCCACCGCCTGGATGACAAAACCCACCACACATGTAGAGGCCGTCGAGCGGTGATTTGTAGCCGGACCAATTGGCGAACGGTCTGAAAAATCCCATCTGGTCCGGTGACAGGTCGCCCACGACTTCGACACCGTTGACGAAGTTGTCATTGATTTGCACGGTGTCCGTCGGGTCCTGAATGGTCATGGCCAAAATCTTGTCCCGGGTAATGTTCGGCGCATAGGACCGCCAGCGGCCCAAAACATGTTCGGCATATTCCTCGCGCAGACTACGCCATCCCTCCGGTCCCTCGGGATCCACGTTGTACGGCGCGTACTGCCATATGACGGCCGTGTGTTTGCCCTCCGGCGCCTGGGTGGGATCGAAAATCGTCGGCAGCGTGACTTGCAACATTTCCTGCCGGGGTGGGATGCCCATGGAGATATCTTTGTAGGCGCGAACCTGATCCGCGATGCTGCCACCAAACATTTCCTGACTGAACGAGACGTCCACCGAAGGATTATCAGCCGCGGCCAGATAATGGGGTGGCTCCGACAACGCCAGGTGCAAGGCAAAGAGCGAGCGCCCGCGCGAATGATAGTTCTTGACGCGCGTCGTAAACGCTTCGGGCAGATTGTCTTCTCCCAACATTTTCAGGAAACTCTTCTTCGGTTCCACGTTGGTGATCACGGCTTTCGACGCCTCGGCGCGGGTCCCATCCTCGAATTCGACGCCGGTCGCCCGGTTGCCGTGCGTGAGGATTTGCTTTACGGCCAGCCCCGTCTGGACGGCGCCGCCGTTCTCCTCGAAAGCGCTTCTCAATCCCACCGCCAGCTGCCCGGAGCCGCCGACGCAGATGGGCGCCTCGGCCAGCAGGATGCGGAACAGGCAGACCCAACCCAGTCCGTGTTGATCCGGGGCGATATTCAGCACTGTCAATCGATTAAGGAAGTGGACTTTCACTTCTTCGCTTTCGAACAGTTCGTCGAGCAGCTGCACCGGCGTGCTCATCTGCCACTGCAAAAGCGTCCTACCCTCCTCTGATTTCTCAAGTTCCGCGGTTTGCGCCGACGGCGGCGACGGCGGCGAATACATCAACGGCAGGTATGTGGCTTCGAAAAATTCGCCGTAGTCCGCCACCAGCTGCGTGAAGGTCTGCGCGTCCCTCGGCGAGAACCGAGCCAGTTCGGCTGCCGTCCGCTCCGGCTCTCGATACATCACGATGGTCTTGTGGTCGGGAAAAATCGTTCCGCGCGGGTGGTCCGGGTAGACGTACTTGACGCCGTGACGTTCGAGTTCGAGATCGCGGTAGACCGGACTGGTGGGGATATGCGTGTGAACGACGGAGCAAATATTATGCTTGAACCCCGGCAGCGTGACTTCCTCGGTGTGGCAGCCCCCGCCGACGCGCGTGCTGCGCTCCACAACCAAGACTTTAGCCCCTGCCTTGGCAAGATATGCTGCACAGGCCAGGCCGTTGTGGCCGGCGCCGATGATAATAAATTCGTAGCTCACGGTACGCACCTCCAGTCAATCAACCAAGCGGCGAATGTTCACCAAGCGTGACTCAAAACCGTTTGGAAAGCAAAGATGCTAGCGGCCCGTCTGGGGCGTCCGGAGCCGAAAAAGCGAGGCCGCTTTACCTTCAAAACCGGACTTCCATTTCATTGAATTTTTCGAACAATTTCCGCGGCTGGCGGTATTGTTGATACCACCATTTTGCTGAACGGACGGATCGGCCAACGTATGAACCAATCTTCTTCCAAACGGCCGCGCATCGGCGTTATCGGCTACGGTTTCATCGGTCAAACCTTGGTCGAACGCATCAGCGCCCTCGAGAACGGCTTGGGCCTGGCGTTCGTCCATAACCGGACGCCGGAGCGCTTGTCGCATATCGAAGAAATGAAGGTGCTGCGGAACCTGGCGAATGCCGGTAATTATGCGGCCAACCTGATCGTCGAAACCGCCCATCCCGCGATTACGGCCGAATACGGCGCGGCTTTTTTGCGCCACAGCAATTACATGCCGCTGTCGACGACGGCGCTGGTCGATGATGATTTGCGCGCCGAGCTGACTGAAACGGCAATGGTGAGCGGCACCAAGCTATACCTCGCCGCCGGCGCCCTGATCGGCGGCAGCGCCCTGATGATGCGCCGCGATGAATGGAACAGGGTGCGCATCACTTTCCGCAAGAACCCTGAAAACATCGATTTCTCCGACCACGGCAATGCCGGCCTGGCGGCGGACGGCCCGACCACCATTTTCGAAGGCTCGGCCCGTGAGATCGCCACGAAATTCCCACGCAACGTCAACACTATGGTGACCTGCGCGCTGCTGTCGACCGGATTGGACCGCTGCGAGTGTCTGTTCGTGGCCGATCCCGGCCTCGATTGCGCGGTGGCCGAGGTCGAGGCCTGGGGCCGGGACGGCAGCTATGTGAGAACCGAAAAGCGCCAGCCCGCGGTCGGCGTTTCCGGTACCGAAATGGCGGATTCGGTCTGGCAGTCGCTGCTGCGGGCGGTGCGCGGCGAGCAGGACGCGTTCGTTCTGGTCTGAGTGGACTAAGCGTCTTCCTTGGCGCGGTATTTCTCGACGACGCTCTGGATTTCGCTGATCATGCCATCGGTCGTATCGGTCGGGCCGAAGGCCGCCGCGACGCCTTTTTCCAGAATATCCGTCTTGTCCTTTTCGGTCACGACGGAGCCGCCGACAATGACAGGAATGTCCATGCCGGCATCGGCCAGACCCTTGAAGATATCGTCGAGGTAATAGAGGTATTCCCAGCTGTGGGCGCTGATGCCGATGACGTCGACGTCTTCCTGCAGGGCGCTGCTGATGACGGCGGGCGGCAGATTGAAGCGGCCGCCGTAAACCACTTCCATTCCCGCATCCCGCAACGTCGCCGCCACGGCCAGGGCGCCGACCTCGTGCTGGTCCATGCCGAGAATAGTGACGAGGATCCGGATTGGGGGGGCGGATGCCGTCATATCAGATGCCTAGCGGCGAGGATTGCTGCCCTAGCGGATCGTACGGTTGGCCGTAAGCCTGGCGCAACGCGCCCGCGGTCTCCCCGACGGTGGCGTCGGCTTCCAGGGCCGCCACATAGGACTCCATGATGTTGACGCGATCGTCGCGTGCCGCATCGTAGAGCGCGCCGAGGGCTTGTTTGAAACGCTCCTGGTCGCGGTTTTGCTTGAATTCCCGTATGCGGTCGATCTGGCCGCGGTAGGGTTCGATCTTCTGTTCCGAGGCCTCCTTCAGCATATGGTACTCGGCGTCGGGTATCTGGTGGCTGTTGACGCCCACCCGTTGAATGGTGCCGTCGTTGACGTCGCGGCCCAGGCGTTCCATGGCCTGGTTGAAGATACGCCGGAAGTAGCCCTGTTCCGATAGTTCTGCGATATCGCCGGCCGCCTCGATACGCTCGAGTTCGGTCATGATGCGTTGCTCCAGCTCGTCCGTCAGCGCCTCGACGTAGTAGGAACCGCCCAAGGGGTCGGCCACTTTGGTGACGTTGGTTTCGAGCTGCACGATTTGCTGGGTGCGCAGGCCGACCATGTGGGCTTCCTCGCTCGGCGTTCGGTAGGCCTCGTCGAAGGTCGATATCTCCATGGCCTGGACCCCGGCCATCGCCATCGCCACGGCCTGCATGCCACCGCGCGCGACGTTGTTGACGGGTTGCTGGGCGGTCATCGTCAGGCCCGAAGTGTGGGCCGTCACCGTCAGCGCCATGGAACGGGGATCGCGGGCGCCGAACTCTTCCTTCATCATGCGGGCATAAATACGCCGGGTAGCGCGGATCTTGGCGATTTCCTCAAAGAGATCCATGCGGCAAGTCAGCAGGATGCCGATGCGCGGTGCGAAAGCGTCGACGTCGACACCGGCTTTGAGCAATTCCCGGATGTAGTAGCGCAGCTCGACAAATCCGAGCGCCATTTCCTCGACCGAATCGAGACCGGTCTCGCTGAAGAAATAGGTGTCTTCCATCAGCGCATGAAACTTGGGCATTTTTTCCGTGGCGAAGGCGATCGAATCGGTCGCCATGCGCATGCGCAGCTTCAGTGGCAAATGGCGGGAGTAACTGCAGTCGTCCTCGTAAAGCGCCACCTGTATGGCTGAGCCGCGCAAAACCTCCGAGGGCATCCCGCGCTCCTTGGCCACCAGGTAGAGGCCAGCGATGCCCGGCACGGAGGGCAGGGACTGCGAAAAGCTCAGTTCGTCCAGCGCGAGGTCGCGGTAGAGGGCCTCGTAATCGGCCCGACAGCACAGCGACACGCCCTGGCTGCCAACCGCATGCACGGCATGGGGATGGTCGGGATCGAGCATCGCCATAGTTGGCGTATCACCAATGATATCAAGGCCTTGTTGGCCTTTCTTAATTAATGATTTGAACTGCTCATTGGAGCGTTCGGGCGTCCCTTCGCCGGAGAGTTCGCGCAGGATCCAGGATTGGCCGGGACGCGGCAGGCGCTTGCCCCGGGTGTAGGGATAGGCGCCGGGGGCGTTGTCGTCGTCCCCCTCCGCCGCATAAAACGGCTCAAGCGGGATGCCGGAATAACTGGTGCCGGAATCGGTCATGGTCTTCTCCTAGTCGAGCGCACGGGTGAGCGCGTCGGCGCGCTCCTTCAGTTCGCCGCGGCTGCCGAGCGGCGTGGCGTTTAGGCGCGTGCCGCCGTCGATATCGATTTCCGCACCGCTAATATAGGCCGCTTCGTCCGACGCCAGAAAGGCCACGAGGTGCGCGACTTCCTCGACCTTACCCAGGCGCCGGGCAGGAGCGATGGCTTCGACGCTCTCGCGGATGGCTTTGGGCATGGCCAGGACGTTTTCGGTCTCGATCACGCCCGGCAGAACGGCGTTGCAGGTAATCCCGTGGCGGGCGTATTCCAGGGTCACGGTATGGGTCAGGCCCAACACGCCGCTTTTGGAGGCGCTGTAGCCGGCCTGGTAGTGCAGGCCGGCCCGCGCCGCCACCGAGGAGATATTGATGATCCGGCCCCAGCCTGCGTCGGCCATCGGTCCGACCAGGGCGCGGATAAGATGGAAGGGGCCACTAAGGTTGACGCCTATTTCGGTATCCCATGCATCCGAAGACATCTTGCCCACGGGCGCGATGTTTTTCACCAGGCCGGCATTGTTGACCAATATGCCGATGGGTCCGAGTTCGGCCGCTAATGTTTCCGCTGCCGCATCAATGGCCCTTGCATCACTGACGTCTGCCAGCGCCGTCACCGCTTTGGCGTCCATTTCACGAACCATCTCGGCGGTCACTTCGACCTCGTCCGATACATCCATTAGGGCGAGGTTTGCACCGTCCCGGGCCAGACGCAGGGCGATCGCCCGGCCAATGCCGCGCGCCGCGCCTGTTACCAATGCCGTCCTGCCTTGAAGCGTCACGCCGTACTCCGGTTCCGCTTATCGAACAAAATAACTAACCGACAGCGACAGTAACCAACTCCCCCGGTCAAGGGAATAGGCCTGTCCGCAGGGCGCTTTTCCGATAGACTTTGGGGATGAATGAAACCACAAAAATGCCGACCATCTTCCTGGCCCACGGCGGCGGTCCCTGCTTTTTTATGGAGTGGACCATGGGTCCGCCGAATACCTGGCACGAACTGCGTGACTGGTTGACTGGACTGTTGGCGGAACTCGGTGTCGAACCGGCTGCGTTCCTGATCGTTTCGGCCCACTGGGAGGCGCCGACGACCGCTGTAACCGGGGGCGCGGCGCCCGAACTCATTTACGATTACTACGGATTTCCCGATCACACCTACGAATTGACCTGGCCTGCGCCAGGTGACCCGGAACTTGCCGAAAAAACATCGGCGCTGCTGTCGCAAGCCGGGTTGCCCAATGTCGTGGACCAAGGACGCGGTTTCGATCACGGCGTCTTCGTGCCCATGAAGCTGGTCCGTCCCGAAGCCGACATCCCCACCGTCGCTCTTTCACTCCGGGGAGACCTGGACCCGCTCTTTCACCTTGAGATCGGGCACGCTCTTGCGCCGTTGCGCGACGAGGGCGTGTTGATCATTGGCAGCGGCTTTAGCTATCACAACTTCGACGGATACATGACCGAGCGTGGATTTGACGACTCCGTTGAGTTCGACCAATGGCTGACGGAAACATCTCAACTACCTGCGGATGAACGCTGGTCGGTTCTCAGCCGCTGGGAAAAAGCACCAAAGGCACGTGCCAGCCATCCACGCGAGGAGCATTTGCTACCCCTCATGGTAGCGGCCGGCGCGGCGGATGAGACCGGCGCCAGGGTTTCCACCCACGAGGTCATGGGGGTTCAGACGTCCAACCTCGTTTTTGGCTGAAAAATGGATAAAAACCCGCTGGAGCCAAAGCGGAAATCCTATAATGTAACCACAAAAGGAATGGTGGGGAGAGGTTATGTTCAATTTGTTCAAGGCACCTTCGGGGGGAGATGCCGATGAAGAGTTCATGCCCTGGTCGGACGACTATGAAATCGGTATCGCGTCAGTCGATGAAGATCATCGCGGTCTCTTCATCGCCGCCAACAATCTTCACCGCGCGATCAAGCGCCGCGAGGGGAAAAAAGCCGTTGCCGATACGTTCGATATGCTGACGCGCTACGTACACGAACATTTTGCCCGCGAAGAGCAAATGATGCAGGAAGCGGGATACCGGGGTCTCGCCGAACACAAGCGGCTGCACGCAAATTTCGTCCAGGCCTTTTTCTCCACCAAACAAAGCTACATTGTGGCGCCGAAGATGTTCGATTTCGACGGCTTTCTGGGATTTCTGAAAAATTGGCTGGTCCACCACGTCCTGGAGGAAGATCCGAAATATGCACCGGAGGTCCGTAAGTATACGGACAATGCCTGACGCTGCCTAAAGCGGCTCGTCGGTGACGGCGGAATTTTGAATTTTAAGCCGAAATGATCTATTATGAGCGACGCTGATTTGCGCGGAGACTAGGCATGTCCAGCAAGAAAATCGTGATATTCGCCTTCGGCTTTATCTTCTTCCTGGGTCTGCTGGGCGCCGGCGTTTGGTTCGTTCTGAGCGATTTCGAAACCATCGCCGAAGAAGGCATCACCTTCAAGAAAGTCCATACCTTCGTCTCCATCGACAATCTGTCGATACCGGTTCGGAAGGGGCGTCGATTCTCCCACTACATGGTCGCGGACGTGAAGATTGAAATATCCGATAAAAATAAACGGGATAACGTTCTTGCCAATATGTCTTTCTTCCGTGACGCCGCTTTGCGGGACTTGCATCGGGAAACCAACAACCGGACCGATGGCGTTCCCGGCATTGATATTCGTTTTATCAAGGAACGGATGACAAAAATCGCCGTTGAGCAGCTTGGCGAGGAATTGGTCATTAAGGTTTACGTAACGAAGCTGTTGAAGGCGGCGACTTAGAGTTTTTTCCGCCCTCATCGCTCGATTCTAATTCCGTTCCGATTTTCATTGACCGGGTAGGCGCGCCGCGCGGCGCCATGCCGATTGTTCTGCTTGTGCATTGATTGCAAAGGAGTGGAGTGATGCTTGTATCGGAAATCTTGAAGAAAAAAAGCGGCTCCGTTTTCAGAATGCTGCCGACCGCCAGCATTGAAACCGCGGTCCGGAATTTCAGGGACAAGAAGATCGGCGCCATCATGATCTGCGAAGCCCGCGGCGACATCGTCGGCATCCTGACGGAAAGGGACGTCCTGCACGGCCAGGCCGAAACAGGTGCCGAAGCGCTCGAGTGCGAGGTCCAGGAACTGATGTCCGGCGTGCACACCTGCAAGCCCGAAGACGACGTCAACAGCGTCATGCGCCTGATGACCTATAAACACGTCCGGCACGTACCGGTCGTGGTGGCGGGTGAATTGCAGGGGATGATCAGCATCGGTGATATCGTAAAGCACCAGTTGGATCAGGCTCAGTTGGAACTTGACACGATGAGAGATATTGCCCGCGTCCGCTAGGCGATAGCCTCTGTGACGCCGTGGAACCAGGTGAGCCTATTCCGGCACCTGGTTGCCGTGCCATGTATTGAAAACATCTATTTCCTTAGGTATTTTTCTTATTTCTTACAATTTTTTTGTTGATTAATTGCCAATTCATAACTATATTTGAAATTAATGATATGAAAAATATTAGGAGATTATGATGACAAAATCAGAGAAAAAAGAACGAAAAGCGAGAATTGGTAGGGCATTGTCCGAGGCCGCGGTCAAAGCCTTGCAATCAGTTGGATATGAAATTGAAAAACGCCCTCAGCGTGGTCGTGGCGCTATTTGGACTTTGAAGCGGGACGGTGCGGAGCAAGTTGCCGTTTTACGTACCACGCAAGATCGCTTCATTGCTTTCGCCCCCGTTGGTGAAGGATGGAAACCACTCGATGAAGTCGACGTTGTTGTCATTGCAGCGGTAGACGATGTAGATAACCCGCGTAATTTGGAAGTTTACACCATGCCTGCTGACATTGTACGAGAGACGTTCAAAGCCGCCCAGGCCGCAAAAAAATCTACAGGCCGAGCAGTGACCGAAGGTTACGGACTTTGGGTGCCACTTGATCGCCATGAAAAATCAAATTGGCAGGGATTCGAATCACTGCTGCTTCGCGAAGGTCATGAACAACTTGGAACTTTTCCTTTGGACGTCGGTCCAGTGACACAAATTGTCAGCGCCGAGCCGATACCAACGTCAGGTTCTACCGAAACAATAGCCGACGTGTTAGCGGATGCCAGAACGCGGATTGCACGTCTTTCCGGTGTGCCATTCGAGCAAGTCTCTCTCAATCTTCAATTGGGCGCTTAGTAAATTTATTCTGTATCGTCACATAATTCGTTTGGCTGCGATCCGTGGCGCTGCGAATGGGTCTTGCGGGCCTGATTTGATATTGCTGGTGCCGCAGGGATGATTCGAACACCCGACCTACTAATTATGATTCATCAGGATGTAAGATAATGGGGCGCAATTACCCAGACCTAGGCGTTCGAACCCCTAGGCGCCGTGCGTCACCGATCGAAAACAATTGTCTGATAGGCCAGCCAGGAAATGGAAACGGTTCGTCGATATGCATTTGGATGGTCACATTATGGTCACATTAACAAAACAGGGAGTTAGGCCAATACGCCTAACTCCCTGATCTGATTGGCTCCCCGGGCCGGACTCGAACCAGCGACAAAGCG
>CAZGTM010000023.1:0-57958 GCA_964528595.1 uncultured Rhodospirillaceae bacterium | reverse complement strand
TCAAGGGCTCCATCCTGTTCGGCCTGGCGACGCCGAGCGAAGCCGGCGCGGTCGGCGCCTTCGGCGCGCTATTCCTGGGCTGGATAAAGGGGCGGCTCAAGTGGGACATTCTCAAGGGCGTCAGCCACTCATCCGGCCTCACCATCGCCATGATCTTCTTCATCATCATCGGCGCCACCGCTTTCGCCTACGTCTTCCGTTCGCTGGGCGGCGACGATATCGTCGAGGAGCTGATCCTCGAGGCCGGGCTGGGCTCCTGGGGTTTGCTCTTCCTGATTATGGGCATCGTCTTCATCCTGGGCTTCTTTCTCGACTGGATCGAAATCACCTTGATTATCCTGCCGGTGTTTGCGCCCATGGTGGCGGAACTTGATTTTGGTGATCACGTGGCCCAGGAAGAAATGATTTTCTGGTTTACCGTGCTGGTGGCGATCAACCTGCAGACCTCGTTCCTGACGCCGCCCTTCGGCTTCGCCCTATTCTACCTCAAAGGCATCGCCCCGCCCGAGGTCCGCACCATCAGTATCTACCGGGGCATCATTCCCTTCGTGATCCTGCAGGCCTCGGTGCTGATCCTGGTGATGTGGCAGCCCGAGATTTCCCTCTGGCTGCCCCGCCAGGTCTACGACTAGTGGGGACCGCCTAACCGCCGCGAATTTCGTTCAGCACCGGCAACAGGTGCCCGGCGAAGCGTTCCGGGTTTTCCGACATGGGGAAGTGGCCGAGGCCGTCCATGATGACGGCCTTCGAGCCCTTAATGCGGTCGGCGGTGGCCAGCATGCGTTCGGGCGTGCAGGAATTGTCGTACTCGCCGGATAGCAGGTAGACCGGGCACTTGATGGTATCGATGCGGCTGGAGCGGGCGTCGAAATGGCCGTCCTGCCAGTAGAAATATAGATCGCCCTTGAAGATGCCGGGGCCGGATTGCATGTAGTGCCACAGGGTTTCCCAGCGGTATTCGTCCGGGCTTTGCGGCGCCACCTGGCCCGAGACATAACCGGCGCTGATCTCGCCGCCGTGCACGTCGCCGCGGTGCAGCCAGGAAGTGTCGTAATAAGGTTCCAGCCGGTCGGCGCCCTCCAACGCGATGACGGCGCGATAATCGTCCGGCGCGGCCAGCGCCAGATGCAGGACGATGCGCCCGCCCATGGAACAGCCGATCAGCACCGGGGTGTCGAGGTCCATCGCCTGGCAAAAATCCTCGACGATGCGCAAGTAACGCTCGGTGGTGAGTTGGTAAGGCGCGTCCTGCCAGCCCGCGGGCGGGTTGGACTTGCCGTGCCAGGGCAGATCGAAGGCGATCACCCGGTAATGGTCGGTAATGGCGGGATCGCACAGCATGTGTCGGAACTGACGGCCGTCGGAACCGGCGGTGTGCAGGCAGACCAGCGGGATGCCGTGGCCGGCCTCTTCGATGTAAACGCGCGAGGTCTCGCCGCCCAGGGTCATCTCGGCGTAGCGCCCGGTGATGGGTTCGAACGCGGCGCCGGTTACGGCTTTGGCTGGGGTGGCCAAGACGGATCGCGGCCGGGGGGCGGCGAACAGGTCCTTGAAATAAAGCAGGTGTCGCATCAGCGGCTTGATATCGCCGTCGAGGCGCGCTTTGCCCGACGACAGCAGCGAAAAGAGATCGTGATAGTCGCGCTTCGGGGATTCCGCCCAGTGTTCCTCCCAGACCTCGCTGTCCGCGCTCAGGCAAAACACGCCGCCCTCCACCGCCAGCCGCCGGGGCCGGTGGGCGGCGATGCCGCCTTTCTCGATCGTCACGATATGGTCTTCGCCGCCGATGCCAATCTGGATGTCCAGGGAGACCAGGTGTCCGCGTTCCACCAGCCGCGGGTTTTCGTTCACGGCTTGCTGCAGTCGGTCAAGCATCGGCCTGTTCCCCGTTCCGTCTGACGTTATGGGCGTGAGTGTGATTGACGCACGCGGACGAGACAAGGAACAATGGGGGGATCCGATCACTCCATGCGAGGATATTCATGACGCCGGAAACCGAACAAACGTCCACGGGAAAAATCGAAGATCGCGGTACGGCGAGCTGCCGCATCGAATCCAGAGAGGGCGGCGAGGTCGCCTGGATCACGCTCGACCATCCCGGCAAGATGAACTCCATCGGCAGTGCCATGATTGCCGACCTGATATCGGTTTTTACCGACCTGGAAGGCCGTGAAAACTTGCGCGCCGCGGTCATTACCGGCGCCGGATCGCGCGCCTTTATCGGCGGCGCCTTTCTACCGGAACTGCATTCCCTCAATCCCGACAGCGGCCGGGACTTCATCACTAAGCTGCATCTCTCGATACAGGCCATCCGCGATTGCGCCGTGCCAGTAATTGCCCGCATGCAGGGTTATTGCCTCGGTGCCGGCACGGAACTCGCCGCCGCCTGCGATTTTCGCATGGCCGACACGACCGTGATTTTCGGTATGCCGGAGGTCAACGTCGGCCTGCCGTCGGTGATCGAGGCAGCCCTGCTGCCCCTGCTTATCGGTTGGGGCAAGACGCGGGAGATGCTGCTGACCGGCGCAAACTACAAGGCGTCCGAAGGCCTGGCCATGGGGTTCCTGGAATCGGTCTGCGAACCCGATGAACTCGACGACGCGGTGGAATTGAGGTTGGCGCAAATCCTCGGCGCGGGTCCGCTGGCCGTGCGGGCGCAAAAGAAGTTGATCAATGCCTGGGAGGAGATCACCCCGGCCGAAGGAATTCAGTTGGGCATCGACTATCTGGAGGAAACCTACCGGACCGACGAACCCCAGCGCATGATGGCGCCGCTGATCAACAAGACGAAATCCTAGGCGGGGTGTTTTGAAGGACAGATTACCCATACTTCGAAGTTCCGGCTGGGGAATGTTCAACCCATGACCCAGGGACAGCCGCAAACCGACCTCGACGCAACCTTTTATGCGGCCGAGCAGGCCGGACTGAAGCTGGCCATCAAGGGGCGGTTGATTGCTCTGTTTCTGCTCGGTTTCTTGATGGTTGCGACGCGCGGGCCTGAGCGGGCGGCGGATATCATCCTGGCGGTGTTGGTCCTTGTCGCTCTTGGCATTGTCCACCATGTGACGATCGGTTCGGCGCTGGACCGCAAGTGGGTGAAGTATGTTTTTCTCACCATCGATATCCTGCTGATGTCGACAGCGGTTGCCGTCCTGCCGCCCGAACCGGCACTGAACCTGCCCCAGATCTTCATGTTCAAGTTCGATGTATTTCCCTACTACTTCGTCATCCTCGGAGTGGCCGCCTTCAGCTTTTCGCCCGGTCTCGTGCTGTGGGCGGGCGCGGCCGGCGCGGCCGGCTGGCTGGGCGCGTTCGCCTGGGTGTTGGCCGCGATGGAATCTCCGTTGCAGTGGTCCGATGTTCCGCTCGATAAGAGCGAAAAAGAGTTCCTCGAAGTCTTTCTGAGCGCCGACTTCGCGGCGACCGGCAGCCGGGCGCAGGAGGCCGTCGTTTATTTCGTAGTCGCTATCCTGATCGCCATCGTCATGTACCGGGCCCGGCAGACCGTCCGGCGCCAGCTGGAGGCCGAGCGCGACATGACGGCGGTGTCACAGATGTTCGGCCGCTTCGTGCCCGAAGCGGTGGTTGATTCCATGATCAAGGACCGTGGCGCGCTGGACCCGATCGAGCGACAGGCGACGGTCCTGTTCACCGATCTTGCCGGTTTTACCAATTTGACCGAGGCCAAGGGACCCAGGGCCATCGTCGACATTCTCAACGCCTATTTCGACGCGGCGACCGAGATCATCGGCAAACACAACGGCGTCGTGACCCAGTTTCAGGGCGACGCCATTCTGGCCATCTTCAATGTTCCGTTCGAGGACGAGGATCACGCCCAAAATGCCTTCGAGGCGGCGGGGGAACTCCTTTCCACGGTCAGGGACGAAAGCTTCGCCGGCGAAGAATTGAAGATCCGCATCGGTCTCAACTCGGGACCGGTCATCGCCGGCAACGTGGGCGGCGGCGGCCGCCAGAGCTATACGGTGCACGGCGATGCCGTCAATCTGGCGGCCCGCCTGGAAAATCTGAACAAGGAACACGGCACCTCGCTGTTGGTTTCGCAATCGACGGCGGAACTGCTGGGAGATAAAGGACTTCACCGCATTGGCGAAACAGAGATACGGGGTTTGAGCGAACCCGTCGGTCTGTACACACTGGCGCCAAAACCGTTATGACGAGGATGAGATCATGAAGATAATCCGTTCCTGGCTGTTCGTGCCGGGTGACAGCGAGCGCAAGCTCGAGAGGGCCCGTGACAATCCGGCGGACGCCCTGATACTCGATCTTGAGGACGCGGTGGCCGACGACCGCCAGGAAATCGCCCGCGAAATGTGCCGCGCCTACCTCAAGGACCGGGCGGACCGATCGCGCCAGCAGCTCTGGGTGCGCATCAATCCGCTCGATCATGATTTTTCGCTGCCGGATCTGGCGGCGGTGATGCCGGGCGGGCCCGACGGCATCGTGCTGCCCAAGGTTTATTCGGCGGCCGAGGTCAATACGCTGGCCAATTATCTCGACGCTCTGGAGGCGAGCCACGGATTGCCCCGGGGGTCGACCAATATCCTCTGCATCGCGACGGAAACGGCTGCTTCGCTACTGACCTTCCATTCCTACCTGGACGGCGTCAGCGACCGGCTGGCGGCCATGACGTGGGGCGGCGAGGATCTGGCCGCCGCCCTCGGCGCCAGCGACAATCAGCATCCAACCTCAGGCGACTATGACGATCCCTACCTCTATGCCCGGACCATGTGCTTGGCCACGGCGCGGGCCATCGATGCCCAGCCGATCGGCGGCGTGGTGGTCGACTACAAGGACCTGGCGGCTCTGGAGGAGGAATGCCTGCGTGACCGCCGATCCGGCTTTATCGGTAAAATCGCCATCCACCCGGCCCAGTCCGAGGTGATCAACCGCGCCTTCACGCCCTCGGCCGACGAGATCGAGTTTTCCCGCCGGGTGATCGACGTGTTCGAACAGAACCCCGGCCTCGGCACGGTCGGGCTCGACGGCAAAATGCTCGACATGCCGCACCTCAAACAGGCGCGCAATGTTCTGGCCTTGGCCGAACAGATCGAGGCTTTGGGATAGCTCCTTGTGATCTTTTCTCTGCGCCCAAAAGCGCTATAGGAGGCAGGCTGCGAGTTGATCGCGGTGGCCGGGTAGGGCGATCTCGATCAGGCTGCGGGCGCGCTCCTCCAGGGTTTTGCCCCGCAAATCGGCGATGCCGTATTCGGTAACCACCATGTCCACGTCGGTGCGGCAAGTCGTGATGATCGGGCCGCTGAGTTTCGCGGTAATGCGGCTGGCGCCGGATTTGCCCAGGCTGGCCGGCACGGCGATCATGGAAATGCCGCGGGCGCTGGTCGTCGCGGCGTGCATGAAGTCGACCTGACCGCCGATGGCGCCGAGGTAGCGCTCGCCGATCTGTTCCGCGTTGACCTGGCCGTAGAGGTCGACCTCCAACGCCGAATTGATGGCCACCAGGTTGTCGATTTGAGACAGCGTCGCGGGACCGTGGGTCGTGCTGCTGGGGTGCATTTCGATGGCCGGATTGTCGTGCAGGAAGTCCTTCAGTCGCGCCCCCCCGATGGAGATCGTGCCGATGCTGACGCCGCGGTGTACCGCCTTGCGGGCGTTGGTGATCACGCCGCTTTCGACCAGGTCGATGATCTCTTCCGTGATCAGGCCCGAATGGAGGCCCATGTCTTTATGATCGGAAAGAGCCTCGAGGATCGCCGCCGGGACCGACCCGACGCCGTACTGCAGGGTGGCGCCGTCCTCGATCACGCCGGCGATGTGGCCGGCGATCGTTCGTTCGACCTCGCCGGGCGCCGGTGCCTCGAGGGTCGGTGGCAACCGGTCGGTCTCGATGGCGAAATCGATCAGGTCGGGATCGAGCGGCGCGTCCATACGGCTCCAGGGCGTATGCTCGTTAATCTCGGCAATCACCAGGCGCGCTTTCGCCATGGCAATCTTGAGATAGTCGTTGCAGTAGCCCAGGCTGTGGCTGCCATCGGGGCCGGCCGGACTGAGCTGGACGAACACCACGTCGACCGGCAGGCGGTCCGTATCGATCAACTTGGGCACGGCGGAATAATGACAAGGCAGCAGATCGAGCGCTCCGGCCGCCAGCAGTTTCGACGTCGTGCCGAGCGCGCCGTAGCTGGTGAAACTGATGTAGTCGGTGTGCTCAGGCTTGAGCGTGTCGGTCAGCGTCATCCCGACGAAGACGCCGATCCGCCCTATGGCCGCCCGCTGTTCGATCAGCATGTCGATCAGCGTCAGAGGCTCCGACGACACCTGGCCCCAGATCAGTCTGTCGCCTTCCCGAATATGGTCGGCCAGTTCCAGCGCGTCCGAATTGACGATCTTGATCATGGTGCGGAGGGTAACCGGACGGCGGCCCGTTTCGCAAATGCCGATGGTTCAAAAATCATTGCGGGGAAATCCACATCTTCCGCTTTCAAGATCCGTTGACCGTCGACCACGCGCCTGAAAGTATTCCAACGGTTTAACAAACGGCGAAAATGGGCGAACGCTGGTCAAATCGTTCGGCTGGCAGCGCCCGCTCGGAAAGAAAAATGCCGACACCAGTTCGGCGGAAGAGGGAGAAAAATGTCGGGACTTTGGTTTGAAGAATTCGCGGAAGGCCAGGTGTTCGATCACCCGCTGTCACGCACCGTGACCGAGGCCGACAACATGTGGTTCTGCAACGCCACCCTGAACACCCAGCCGCTGCACATCGATTTCAATTGGGCGAAAGATTCGGAATTCGGACAGCCACTGGTGAACAGCATCTTTACGCTCGGGCTGATGATCGGCATGACCGTCACGGATACCACCTTGGGCACCACCGTGGGCAATCTGGCGATGACCGACGTCAACTTCCCCAAACCGGTGTTCCATGGCGATTCGTTGCGGGCGCGGACGACCATTCTGGAAAAAAGGGAGAGCAAATCGCGCCCCAGCAACGGGATTGTCGTATTCTATCACGAGGCCTTCAATCAGCGGGACGAACTGGTCGCCAATTGCAAGCGGACCGCGCTTATGCACAAACGGCCGGAAACGTCCGACTAAACGAAATGCACGGGACATGGTGATGCAAAGGGACATATCGGAAGATCACCGAACGATCCGCGAGGGCGTCCTGGCGGTCTGCAACAATTTCGGCGACGATTATTGGCTGGCGCGTGACACCGACGGCGTCTTCCCCGAGGAGTTCCATCGGGCGATGGCGGAGGCCGGCTGGCTCGGCATCACCATGCCCGAGGAATTCGGCGGCGCCGGCCTCGGCGTCACGGAAGCGGCGGTGATGATGAACGCCGTGGCGTCCTGCGGCGGCATGACGGCGTGCTCGACCCTCCACATCAACATGTTCGGGCCGCACCCCATCGTGGTGTTCGGCACCGACGACCAGAAGAAAAAATGGATTCCGCGGCTGGTGCAGGGGCTGGACAAGGTCTCATTTGGGGTTACCGAACCCAACGCCGGCCTCGACACCACCAACATCACGACGTTCGCCGAAAAGGTCGACGGCGGCTACGTCGTCAACGGGCGCAAGATCTGGAACACCACGGGCCAGGAAGCCGACCGCATCATGCTGCTGGCCCGTACGCAAAAGCGCGAGGAGGCCGCGAAGCCGTCCGCCGGGCTGTCGATCTTCTATACCGCCTTTGACCGCACCAAGATCGAGGCCCAGGTGATCCCCAAAATGGGCCGCAAGGCGGTCGATTCCAACATGCTCTTCATCGACAACCTGTTCGTGCCCGACGAGGACCTGATCGGCGAGGAGGGCATGGGCTTCGGCTATATCCTGCATTCGATGAACCCCGAACGTATTTTGGTGGGGGCCGAAGGCGTCGGCATCGGACAGGATTGTCTGCGCCGGGCATCCACCTACGCCGTCGAGCGGGAAGTGTTCGGGCGGCCCATCGGCCAGAACCAGGCCATCCAGCACCCCTTGGCGGAAAACTGGATGGAACTCGAAGCGGCCTGGCTGATGTGCCTCCGCGCCGCCGAGCTCTACGACCGGGATGAGCCTTGCGGCGCCGAAGCCAACGCGTCGAAGTTTCTGGGCGGGCGGGCCGGTTACAACGCGGCGCTGCAAGCGGTGATGACCCATGGCGGCATGGGCTACGCCAAGGAATACCATGTCGAGCGGCTGCTGCGGGAGGTCATGATCACCCGCATCGCGCCGGTCTCCGAACAACTGATCCAGTGCTTCATCGCCGAACGCGTGCTCGGCATGCCGAAGTCGTATTGAGGATCAAGGCTGATGAACATACGAGGCTTAGATGAGTGATATGGGCATTGCCTCCCACGCCGTTTATGTCCCACGCCTGAGGCTTGAGCGGCAGGAAGTAGCGGCGTTCAACGGCTGGTTCAACACCGGCCTCAAATCCAAGAAGGGCAGCCGCGCCATCTGTTCGTGGGATGAGGACAGCATCACCATGGCCGTGGAAGCGGCGCGAAGCTGCCTCGCACCCGATGTTCGGCAAACGGTGACCGATATCGCCGTCGCCTCCTCGACCCACCCGTTCGTCGAACCGGCCTCCTCGATGTATGTCACCGCCGCGCTGAGGCTGCCGGAGGCGGTCTCCAGCATCGATCACGTGGGCTCCCAGCGCGTCGGCGTCTCCGCCCTGCGCCAGGCCTTCGAGAAATCGCAGGCGTCGTCTCTCGTGGTGGCCAGCGACCGCCGCCGGGCCAAGCCCGCCAGCGCTTCCGAGATGACTTATGGCGCCGGCGCCGCCGCGATCCATGTTGCGCCCGGCGGTGATGCGGCGCGCCTGGTTGCCGCGTCGTCGCTGTCTTCGCCTTTCCTCGATCACTTCCGCGCCGCCGGGGAAAGCCACGACTATTATTGGGAGGAACGCTGGATCAGGGATGCCGGCGTGCGCCGGTTCCTGCCGCAGGTGATCGCCGATGTGCTGGAAAAAGCGCAGGCCAAGCCCGGCGACATCAGGCAATTCGTCTGCCCGACCGCCGCCGCCCATGTCGCCCGCGCCGCCGAAATTCCCGGCGAGGTTTGCGTCGATGAGTTCTTCGGCCGGATCGGCGATGCCGGCGTCGCCCACCCCCTGATGATGCTGTCGCATGCGCTGGACAATGCCGAGCCGGGCGACCTGATCCTGGTCTGTGGTTTCGGCGGCGGTGCGGAAGCATTGTTGCTGGAAGCCGGCAGCGGCGCGGGCCGGCAGGCGCGGGGTCCGGGACTGGAGAACTTGGCCGGCGCCGGCGGCAGAACCGCCGGTTATTCGCAGTACCTGGCCTACTACGGTGAGATCGAGGTGGACGGCGGCATGCGCTCGGAAGGCAACATCAAGGTTGCCCAGACCGAATTGTACCGCTCGTCGGATCAGATCCTGTCCTTCACGGGCGGTAAATGCAGCGCCTGCGGCGCCGTCCAGTTCCCGCGCCTGCCCAACTGCGTCAGCTGCGGCGCCGGCGGCGAGATGCCGCCGTTCGAACTGGCGGATGAAAAGGCCGAGGTCAAGACCTTCACGGCCGATCACTTGATGTACCACCCGTCGCCGCCGCTTTATGTCGGCCTGGTGCAGTTCGATGTCGGCGCCCGGGTGCTGATGGAGATGGTGGATGTCGATGCGGACAATTTTGACGTCGGCTCCCCCTTGGAAATGGCGTTTCGCATCAAGTCGAAAGACGCCAGACTGAACAACGTGGCCTACTTCTGGAAAGCGCGGTCGGTTGGCGGTTGAACCGGCCGGCCCACCGCGCGCGAAAGACAAGAGAGGACGAGATCATGGCTGAGGGCATTCGGGACAAAGTCGCCATCGTCGGCATGGGATGTTCGCGCTTTGGCGAACGTTGGGAGGATTCTGAAAGCGATCTGCTGAACGAGGCCTACCGCGAGGCGTTGGACGACGCCGGGATCGGGCCCGAAGACATCGGCGCCGCTTGGTTCGGCGCCTACTTCGATTCCATCAATGTCGGCAACAGCGCCATTCCGCTGGCCACCGCGCTGCGCCTGCGAGGCATTCCGGTAACGCGGGTCGAGAACATGTGCGCCACCGGCACCGAGGCGCTTAGGGGGGCGGCCTACGCCGTGGCGGCGGGCGTCGTCGATTTCGCCATCGGCATCGGAGCGGAAAAGCTCAAAGACACGGGCTACGGCGGCCTGCCGCTGTCGACCAAAGGCACCCTGAACGATCTCTGGATGCCCTATGGGTCCGCCCCGGCGTTGTTCGCGCAACTGGCGGCGGGCTACCAGGCGCGCCACGGCATAGACCGCAAGGATCTGAAGGACGCCATGGCGCACATCTCATGGAAAAGCCACGCCAACGGCGTCAAGAGCCCCAAGGCCCACTTGCAGCGTGAGGTCTCCATCGAAACCATCCTTGATGCACCGATCGTCGCCGATCCGCTGGGGCTCTACGATTGCTGCGGCGTCTCGGACGGCGCCGCCTGCGCCATCGTGACGACGCCCGAGATCGCGAGATCCATGGGCAAGCACGACATTGTCTCGATCAAGTCGCTGCAGCTCTCGGCCTCGTCCGGCGTTGAGGCCGGCACCGACAGCTGGGACGGTTCCTACGTCGAGAACACCCGCATTGTGGCCAAGGCGGCCTATGCGGAAGCGGGCATCAAAAAACCCCGCGACGAGCTTTCGGTGTTCCAAGTGCATGATTGTTTCTCCGTCACTGAGTTGGTGACGATGGAGGACCTCGGCGTCTCGGAGGAAGGCCAGGCCGTCAACGACGTGCTCGACGGCGTATTCGACGCCGACGGCGACCTGCCGTGCCAGACCGATGGTGGCCTCAAATGCTTCGGCCATCCCATCGGCGCCAGCGGCCTGCGCATGGTTTACGAAAACTACAACCAGCTGCGGGGCCGGGCCGGCGAACGCCAGAAGGACAACGCCGATCTCGCGCTGACCCACAACCTCGGCGGCGCGCCCTACAATTCCATCGCCGGCATTTCCATCATCGGCCGGCTTGACGCCTGACCGACTAACAAGAGGACCCTCCATGACCGATCATCTGCTGGTCACCAAGCAGGACGGCATCGCCACGCTAACCATGAACCGGCCCGACGCGCGAAACGCGCTTTCCATGGACATGCGGCACGCCATGTTCGATGCCGTCGACGATATCGAGCACGACAACGACATCCGCTGTCTGGTGCTGCGCGGCGCCGGCGGGCACTTCATGGCCGGCGGCGACATCAAGAATTTCAACGAATATCTGGAGATGACGCCGTCGGATCGTCAGCAGGCTTTCGAGCGCCGCGTACATGGGCTGCATCCCATGTTGATGTCGCTCAGGCGCATGCAGAAGCCGACCATCGCCAGCATCGAAGGCGCGGCGGCGGGCGCGGGTCTCTCGTTCATGATGGCTTGTGACCTGGCAATCGCCGCCGACAACGCCTTCTTCAAGTTCTCCTACGTCGCCATCGGCGCCAGTCCGGACGGCTCCGGCTCGTACCACATGCCGCGCATCGTCGGCGTGCGCAAAGCCATGGAACTGGCCATGCTGGGCGATACCTTTGATGTCCAGAAAGCCGAAGAACTGGGCCTGATCAACTGGGTCGTACCGGCGGCCGACATCGAGGCCGAAACCGACAAGCTGGCGCGACGGCTGGCGGACGGCCCCACCGTCTCGCTCGGCAACATCAAACGGCTGATGTACGCCTCCCACGCCAACACGTTCGAGAGCCAACTGGCCATGGAAGCCGAGAGCTTCGGCCGCTGCGCCGCGACCAACGACTGGGCCGAAGGCGTCACGGCCTTCCTGGAAAAACGCAAAGCGGAATTCAAGGGCAATTGATCGGGTGCCCATTAGCGGCGATCAACTGAGGATTTTGCCAGTCCGACCCCAACCCGCTATCGTTCCGCCATGACATTTGAGCAGATCGGTATTTTCGCGGTCCTGGCGGGGGTCTTCGGGTTTTTTGTCTGGGGGCGGTTGCGCTACGACATCGTGGCGTTCGGGGCGCTGATCGTGGCGGTGTTCCTGGGCGTCGTGCCGGGCGAGGCGGCGTTCGACGGCTTCTCCAATCCGGCGGTGATCACGGTGGCCGCCGTGCTGGTGATCAGCCGGGGGCTGTCGGCCTCGGGCGCCATCGACCGCATCGCCCACCTGGTGGTGCCGCCGGTGCAGAACCTGGCCCTGCAGATCGGCGCCATGTCGGGATTTGCCGCCATCCTCTCGGCGGCCATGAACAACGTGGCGGCGCTGGCGCTCCTCATGCCCACCGCCATGGAAAGCGCCAAGAAGGTCGGACGCTCGCCCTCGCTGTTGTTGATGCCGCTGTCGTTCGGTTCGATCCTCGGCGGGCTCATTACGCTGATCGGCACGCCGCCCAATATCGTCATCGCGCATTACCGCGAGGGTGCCCTGGGCGCGCCTTTCGCCATGTTCGACTTCGCCCCCGTCGGCTTGGCGGTGGCGGCCGCGGGCGTGGTTTTCCTCTCCCTTGTCGGCTGGCGGCTACTGCCCAAGGAACGCACGGCCAAGTCGGCGGCGGAGGAGTTGTTCGAGATCGACGATTATGTGGCCGAGGTCGTCGTGCCCGAGGGCAGCGCCGGCGACGGCAAGATGGTCGTCGAGCTGGAGGTGATCGCCGACGAATGCGGCGCCCGCATCGCCGGCCTGATCCGCAACCACAGCCGCATGCTGCGTTTGGCGCGGAGCATGGAGATCAAGGCGGGCGACATCCTGCTGTTGGAGACGGGGGCGGAGGAACTGGACAAGTTCGCCCACCAGATCGGCGCCGAGATCAAGGGCGACGTGGAAAAGGACAAGGCGCTGTTCGCCTCAGAGGACGTCGTGTTGGTGGAGGTTTCGGTCTCCCCCGACAGCCGCATCGTCGGCCGCCGCATCGGCGACATGCGGCTCAAGTCGCGCTACGGGCTGAACCTTCTGGGCGTGTCGCGCCAGGGCAAGCCGATCCGCAAACGGCTGCACCAGCTCGATTTCCAGGCCGGCGACATTCTGCTGGTTCAGGCCGCCAGCGACGGCATGTACCGCCGCTTCGCCCGCCTCGGCCTTTGGCCTTTGGCGCCGCGCAAGCTGCAGATGGGCAAGCGCCACCAAGCCTGGATCGCCATTTCGCTTCTGGCCGGGGCCGTGGGCATCACGGCGCTGGGTCTCACCAGCCTGACGGTGGCCCTGGCGACGGGAGCGCTCGGCATGGTGCTCTGCCGCATCGTGCCGTTGCGCGATCTCTACGATTCCATCGACTGGCCGGTGATCGTGTTGGTCGGCGCCATGATCCCTATCGGCGGCGCGCTGGAGACCACGGGCGCGACGGGCCTGATCACCGAAGCCATGCTGAGCCTGGGCAGCGATCTCGCGCCCGCGGTAATCCTGTTTGCCTTGTTCCTGGTGACCATGACGTTGTCGGACCTGATGAACAACGTCGCCACCGCCGTCATGATGGCGCCCATCGCCATCGATCTTTCCAAGGCGCTGGGGGCCAATCCCGACAGTTTCCTGATGGCCGTGGCGGTGGCGGCGAGCTGCGCCTTCCTCACGCCCATCGGCCACAAGAACAACGCCCTCGTCATGGGGCCGGGCGGGTATCGCTTTTCCGACTATTGGCGCATGGGCTTGCCATTGGAGGTTTTGATATGCATCGTCGCCATGCCGATGATCTTGTGGGTCTGGCCGATGTAGCCGCCGGCCAAACGGGGAGGAGAAGAATGAGCGTTCGCACCTACGACTGGCTTAGCTGCCACGCCGATCGCACGCCGGACAAAACGGCCTGGGTCGATCTGCACTCGAACCGCAGCTTCACCTATGCACAGGCGAACGACCGGGCGGCGCGGCTCGGCGCTTACCTGCAAAGCAAATGCGGCATCAAAAAGGGCGACCGCATCGGCGTGCTGGCGATGAATTCCACCGACATGTTCGAGGTTCAATTCGCCTGCGCCAAGATCGGCGCCGTCTACCTGCCGCTCAATTGGCGGCTCACGGTGACGGAACTGACGTTCATCATCGAGGACGCCGGCCCCGCCGCCTTCGTCTTCGACCGCGCCTTCGCCGCCGAGGTGGCGGAATTGCAGGACCTGATCGACCTGCCTCATTGCGTCGAAACCACCGGCGGCGGCGGCGACACGCCGTACGAGGCGGCCATCGCCAGCGCCGGCGCCGAGCCCGAAGCGGTCGAGCTTTCCCACGACGATACCTGGACCATCATGTACACCTCGGGCACCACGGGCCTGCCCAAGGGGGCGGTCAACACCTACCGCATGACCTTCTACAACGCCGTCAACCTGGCCATGTCGACCTACATCACGGCGGGCAGCGTGGCGCTCGCCATCCTGCCGCTGTTTCATACCGGCGGCCTGAATTGCTATGCCTCGGTGGTGCTGCATACCGGCGGCACGGTGTTGGTGGCCCGCGCCTTCGAGCCCGGCGAGATGCTGCGCCTGATCGGCGATGCGGAGGTCGGCGTGACGCACTTCTTCGGCGTGCCGGCGAATTATCTCTTCATGAGCCAGCACCCCGATTTCGCCACCATCGATTTTTCGCGCCTCGTTGCCGCCGGTATCGGCGGCGCACCGACGCCGATCCCGCTGCTTGAAACCTACGAGGGCGTGGGCGTTGCGCTACAGCAGGGCTACGGCATGACGGAGACCAGTCCGCTGGTGTTCGCCCAGGACCGCGAGATGGCGCTCAGCAAACCGGGCTCCTGCGGCAAGCTCGCCCTGCACGCCGAGGCCCGCATCGTGCGGGAGGACGGCACGGATGCCGAGGTCGACGAAAACGGCGAATTGTGGGTGCGCGGACCCAACATCACGCCGGGCTACTGGAACCGTGCGGAAGCCAACGAGGAGAGCTTCACCGACGGCTGGTTCCACACCGGTGACGCCTGCCGCATCGACGCTGACGGGCACTACTACATCGTCGACCGCTGGAAGGACATGTACATCTCGGGCGGCGAGAACGTCTATCCGGCGGAGGTCGAAAGCGTGCTCTTCAAGCTCGAGCAACTGGCGGACGTCGCCGTGATCGGCGTGCCGGACGAAAAGTGGGGCGAGATCGGCTGCGCCGTCGCAGTCGCCCAGGAAGGCAGCGACCTGACGGTGGACGACATCATCGAACACTGCCACGGCAAACTGGCCAAATTCAAAATTCCCCGCCAATTGGTTTTCATGGACGAACTGCCGCGTAACGCCACCGGCAAGGTCCTCAAACGCGTGTTGAGGGAGCAAGTGCTGGGGACATAACCACTCCAGGGCGGATCACGTCCCGGCGAGGCGCGGATTCCGAGGTTGACCCGCCATCCCCATATCGGGGACCATCTTAAGAACAAAGGCAGCGGTTCACGCCAGCGCAGGACCGCGCCGCCCATAGGGGAGGACTAGTTGAGCGACAGCAGCGTCAGCGACGGCTCCGGTGCGGTCTACAAGGACCGCACCTACGGTGCGCACAACATCGGCTACGGCAACAAGCCGGGCGTCATTGTCGTCGATTTCCAGACCGCCTTCACCGACCCGCAGTACCCGCTGGGGGGCGCGCCGCTGATCCAGCGCGCGGTCGACAACACCGAACGCCTGTTGGACGTGGCGCGGCGCTGCGGCGTGCCGGTGGCGACCTGCTACACCGCTTACAATTCCAAAAAAGACATGCCGTACTGGAAGGTCGCGGCGGTCCTGGAGGACCTGGTCGAGGGCCATCCCTCGACCGAACTGGACCCCCGGCTCTACGATCCCGGCTACGACGTGGCCATGCGCAAGACGGGCGCCTCGTTCTTCTTTCAGACCCCGGCGGCGGCCTACCTCAACAAGGAGAACGTCGACACGGTGATCGTCACGGGCTGCGTCACCTCTGGCTGCATCCGGGCATCGGTGATCGACAGCTTCCAATGGGGCTTCCGCACCATCGTGCCGGAAGACTGCGTCGGTGATCAGGACGACCGGCCGCATCAGGACAATCTGCGCGATGTGGAGCGGCGCTACTGCGACGTCACCACGGCGGACGACGCCATCGACTGGATCGAAAACTGGCGCGGGCGCAACGAGACATAAAGGGCGAAAAGAGGCATGACGGACCGACGGAACGGCACGACGAACTGGTTTGACGACCAGCTTGACGACATGAAATCGGAGTTCGACCGCCTGGGCGGCGGCGACGGTACGACCATCCGGCGGCCTTCTCCCGCCGCGCGCACGTCGCCGCCGACGGCCGCGCCACCGCCGGCAACGCCCGCCCCGCCGCCGGCTTCCACGCCGCCCAGCGTCGCACCGGCGCCGACTATCGCACCCCCTGCCGCGCCGCCGGCCGCACCCACGGCCCGCCGGGAAGAACCCGCTCCGGAAGCCCGGCGCGCGCCGCCCCCTCCAGCACCGGCCCCGTCGCCGCCGCCCGCGCCCGCCGAACGCACCGAGCGCCGCGCGCCGTCCGGTGGCGAATACCGCCTCGGCGTCGACGTCGGCGGCACATTTACCGATCTTTTGCTGATCGAGGAAACCAGCGGCCACACTTTCACGGCCAAGGTTCCCTCGACGCCGCAGGATTCATCCCAGGGCGTCTTGAACGGTATCGAGCGCATCTGCGGCCTGGCGGGCATCGAGCCCAGCGCTATCGGTCATGTCATGCACGGCACCACGGTGGCCACCAACACGGTGCTGACCACGAGCGGCGCCAAGGTCGGTCTGGTCGCCACCAAGGGCTACAAACAGGTGCTGCAGATCGCCCGCTCCTACGTGCCGGGCGGCCTGGGCGGTTGGGTGATCTTCAATAAAACCGATCCGCTGGCGCCGCTGGAACTCACCATCGAAGCCGACGAGCGGACCGGTGCAGGCGGCGAAATCGTCGAGCCCCTCAACGAAGGGAAGCTGCGCGAGGATCTGCAGCAGCTCCAGGGCCGCGGCATCGAGGCGCTGACGGTGTCGCTGATGAACGCTTATACCAACGGCGAACACGAACAGCGCATCCGCACCATCGCGGAAGGTATTCTGCCCGGCGTGCCGGTCTCCATCTCGTCCGAGGTGGTGCCGGAGATGTATGAATACGAACGCACCGAAACGACGGTGGTCAATTCCTACATCCGGCCCGTGGTGTCGACCTACATCGAGAACCTGTTCGCCGAGCTCGACCGCCAGATGAAGGGCGTGCAGCTGCATATCCTACGCTCGGACGGCGGGCTCTCGTCGGCCGAGGCGGCCAAGGAAACGCCCGTGAACCTGCTGATGAGCGGTCCGGCCGGCGGTGTTTCCGGCGCCATCTGGATGGCCCGGCAAGCCGGTTACCAGGATCTGCTGACCTTCGACATGGGCGGCACGTCAACCGACGTGGCGCTGATCCAGAACGGCATCGCCCAAACCCGGCGCGAAACCCGCGTCGGCGACGTCACGGTGCGGGCGTCGTCGGTGGACGTGCGCACGGTGGGCGCCGGCGGCGGTTCTATCGCCTACGTGCCGGACCTGACCAAGGCCCTGCGCGTCGGGCCGCAGAGCGCCGGCGCCGAACCAGGTCCGGCGGCCTACGGCAAGGGCGGTGAGGAGCCCACCGTCACCGACGCTAACGTCGTGCTGGGCTACCTGCCGGCGGAGGCCAAGCTGGGCGGCGACATGCAGCTCGACCGCCAGGCCGCCGAACGCGCCGTCAAGACGGTGGCCGACGCCATGGGCCTGGGAATGAAGGAAACCGCCGAGGGCATCATCAACATCGTGAACGAGAACATGTTCGGTGCGCTGCGGTTGGTGTCGGTGGAGCAGGGCTTCGATCCCCGCGACTTCGCCCTGATTGGCTTCGGCGGCGCGGGTCCTTTGCACGTCAACGCGCTGGGAAAATTGATGAACTCCTGGCCGGTGATCGTGCCGCCGGGTCCCGGCGTTTTGTGCGCCTACGGCGACGCCACCACACGGGTGCGCAATGAAGCCTCGCGCACCTTCGTGCGGCGATTTACCGAAACCAGCGACGATGAAGTCCGCGGCATCCTGGAGGAACTGGCCGAGCACGCCGCCGAAACGCTTAATGCCGAGGGCGTGCCGCGGGCCGAGCAATCGACGCTCTATCAGGTGGACCTCAGATACGCCGGCCAGGGCATGCGCCTCACGGTCGACATGACGCCGGAGGAATTTGCCGGCGGCGGCCTTGCCGATTTGGGCCGGCGCTTCGACGTGATGCACGAACAACTCTTCACCTTCGCCCTGGACGCCGAACAGGAACTCTACAATCTGCGGGCGCTGGTGCAGGGCCGCGACAGCGGCGCCGAAGCGGAAAAGCTGTCCGCCGGTTCCGCCGACGCCGGCGCCGCGGCTTACGAGAACACCACCGTATTCGTCAACGGGGCGGATCACGGCGCCAAGATTTACGACCGCGCCAAATTGCAGGCCGGCAACCGCATCGCCGGTCCGGCAATCGTCACCGAAATGGACTCGACGACGCTCATCCTGCCGGACCACACCGGCGAGGTTGACGCCGTCGGCAACATCATCATCCGACCGGATGGAGGCTGAACCATGCCCGCCAAAATCATCCAGACCAACACCAAGCCCTTCGAGAACGTCGAGATCGATCCCATCACCCTGGACATTGTCGAAAATGCGCTTCGTAACGCCCGCAGCGAAATGGACGCCGTGCTGTTCCGCACCGCCATGTCGCCGGGTATCCGCGAACAGCACGACGCCTTCCCGATGATCGCCAATCCCGACGGCAAGATGGTGGTGGGGCAGTTCGGCTCCTTCTTCTCGGGCTTCCGCGAGGGCTACGAAGGCGATATCGAAGAAGGCGATATTTTCCTCACCAACGACCCCTACGGCGTCAACGGCGCCGTCAGCCACTTGAACGACTGGTTGACCATGATGCCGATCTACGTGGATGGCCGGGTCGTGGCCTGGGCGGCCATGTTCGGCCATATGACGGATATCGGCGGCAAGGTCCCCGGCAGCCTGCCCACGGACGCGGCCCAGGTTTTCGAGGAAGGCATCCAGATTCCGCCGGTGAAGATCTACCGCAAGGGCGAGCTCAACACCGAAATTCTCAACCTCATCCTGCGAAACTGCCGCCTGCCTGAGTGGAACAAGTCGGACTTCAACGCCATCATCGCCGCCTTGCGCCTTGCCGAACGGCGCGTTTTGGAAATGGTGGACCGCTTTGGCGTCGATCTGTTCGTCTGCGCCATGGAGGAAATGCTCGACCGCAACAAGATGGCCATGGGTGAAATCCTCAAGATGGTGGTGCCGGAGACCAAGCAGTATTTCGAGGATTACATCGACGACGACGGTCTCGGCATGGGCCCCTACAAGGTGGCCTGTCATTTGTGGCGCGAGGGCGACCGGGTGATCTTCGATTTCGAGGGCACCGATCCCCAGTCCATTTCCTCGGTGAACTTTCTCCTCAATGAGGAGATGTTCAAGATGTTCCTGGGCTCGTTCTTCATCAACATCTTCGATCCGCAAATTCTCTTTAACGACGGCTTTTACGATTTGGTGGACGTGCGCATTCCGCGCGGCACCATTCTAAAACCCATTCGGCCGGCCGCCCTGTCATCCCGGACGCATATGCTGGCCCGCATTTTCGACATCATGTCGGGCCTGCTGGGCCAGGGCTCGCCCGAGGCCCTCTGCGCCGCCGGGTTTTCCGACAGTCCGCATTTCATGTATTCGGGTTACGACAAGAACGGCGAGTGGTATCAGCTCTACCAGATCGGCTTCGGCGGCGTACCGGGCCGCCCGGCCGGCGATGGCCCCGACGGCCATTCCCTGTGGCCGGCCTTCACCAACGTGCCCAACGAATTCCTCGAGGCTTATTTTCCCCTGCGCATCGTCAAGTACGAGACCATTGCCGATTCCGGCGGTCCCGGTCTGCACCGCGGCGGCAACGGCCTTTCCATGGGTTACCAGTTCCTCGAACCCGGTGAGATTTCGATCCACGACGACCGTTGGCTGACCCATCCCTGGGGTGTCAGCGGCGGCCTGCCGGGCCAGCGCAGCGACAAGCTGATGGTGCGGGCCGACGGGTCCAGCGAATGGATGGTCTCCAAGTGCGACCGCGTCAAGGTGGCGGCGGGCGATACGCTCTATTTCAACACCTGGGGCGGCGGCGGCTGGGGCGATCCGCTGGAGCGCGACCCTGCCCAGGTTTCGTTGGACGCCGATCGCGGTCTGGTGACGCCCGAAGGCGCGCGGCGTTACGGCGTGGTGCTCAACAACGATCTCAGCGTCGATCAGTCGGCGACCAATGATCTAAGGCGGAAAATGGCCAGCGAGCGCGGCCAGATCGAACTCTTTAACCGGGGCGGCACCGTCGAGGAACTCAAGGCCCGGTGCAAGGCCGACACCCACCTCGATCCACCGACCACACCGGTCTTCCAGAAATGGATGGGCGACCGCACGGCGGCCGAGGCGGCGGAGTAGGACAACAACCGCCTCCCCGGGCGGGGTAGGGCCGGTTCTAGTGCAGCGTCAGTGAATGGCCGACCAGCTTGAACTCGGCGGGGGTGATCAACTCGGCGCTGGTTACCCGGACGGAGTTCAGCGCACCCTCGATTTCGCGTTCCCAGAAATCGAGAAACTTGGTGAGCTTGGGATATTTCGGCGCGATATCCATGTTCTGCCAGATGAATTCCTGCAGCAGGTGGGGATGATCCGGCATGTGGTAGGCGATGTTGGCGGTCGTCAGACGATAGCCTTGCAGTTGCAGTTTCAACGACATCAAGAACCCTCCGAAAAATGACACATTCGTTCAGGTCGAGCCTGTCATTAATATGGAGCGCTCATCGCTATTCGTCAAATTTTCGTTTAATAACAAGATGTTATTGGCACTCCAAGCGGGAGAGTGCCAATACCGCGGTCCGGATTAGTCGCCTTTTGCCGCCATGATGTCTTTCAGGTCGATGCCGTGGGATTCCTTGAGAATGTCGCAGATCTGGTCGTAGACCGCGCCGACGCGGATGGTCTCGTAAGAAATCAGGTCGACGATGGTGCTGCCCAGGCCGCCGGGGGTGGCGTAGGGCACAAGGCCATAGTCGACGGTGATGTCGGCGACTTCAACCACCTGGTCCTCGATGTCCTCGAAGACGAACTTGCTGCCGGTGAGCGAACGGTTGGCCGACGAGCCGACGACGGCGTAGGAGTTTTCCCGCGCCAGGCGGGCGATTTCGTCATGCAGGGGACCGGCGTTGAGCAGCATGTCCATGGTGCCGGCCTTGGTGGCGTTCTTCAGGGCGAAGGGCGGCAGGCTCTGAATGACCGGATGATCGGCGCGGAACGGCGCCACGATGGAGAAGGGCAGGTTGTGCTTGTGGATGATGGTGTCGACCACGTCGCGGCCCTGCTGCGGACAGTCGATGGCCTCATTGAAAAGCTGCCAATCACAGAAATTACCGCAAGGTTTCTCGAACGATCTTTCCTTGGCGGTGTAGATGCGGGAGACGGCTTCCTCTTCATGGCCGACGATGGCGTAGCCGACGCTGACCGGAAAGACGGCCACGCCGCCGCCCCGCACGACGTCGAATACCCGGGCGGCATCTTCTACGATTGGTTGGCCGTCAAACATGGCGTTCGGTCTCCCTCAATGGTGTAAACTGGGTCACCGGAATATCGGCGACGGACGATCGGAAAGATAAAATGACGGCAACCAACGGTTCTGACAATAGGATTGAAATCTGCGAGGTTGGACCGCGCGACGGCCTGCAGAGCGAAAAACGCATCTGGAGCGTAGCCGAACGGGTCGAACTGATCGACCGCCTGGTGGCCACCGGCCTGCGGCGCATCGAGGCAGTCAGCTTCGTCAACCCCAAGCGCGTGCCGCAAATGGCCGACGCCGAGGACGTGATGGCCCAGGTGACGCGCGTGGAGGGCCTGAGCCTGACGGGCCTGGCCCTCAACCTGCGCGGCGTCGAACGCGCCATCGAGGCGGGTTGTGACGAGGTACGCTACGTCATCGTCGCCTCGGAAACCTTTAGCCAGAAGAACCAGGGCGCCGGCATCGAACAATCCTTGAAGATCTTCGAGGATGTCGCGGACCGGGTGGCGCAGTCGGGCCTGAAGCTCTCTGCGGTCATCGGCGCCTCGTTCGGCTGCCCGTTCGAGGGTGAGATCGCCATCGACCAGGTCGCCGCCTGCGCCGGCCGGCTGGCGGCGGCGGGCGCCCATGAGATCGTGCTGGCCGACACTATCGGCTGTGCCGTGCCCAATCAGATCGCCGAGCGCATCGACGCCGTGCGCGAGGTCGTCGGCGCACGTGTGCCGCTGGGCTGCCACTTCCACAACACACGCAACACCGGCATCGCCAACGCGGCGGCGGCGGTAATGGCCGGGGTAAGATTGCTGGATTCGTCGGTCGGCGGCATCGGCGGCTGTCCCTTCGCGCCGCGCGCCACCGGCAACATCGCGACGGAGGATCTCGGATACCTCCTGCGCAATATGGGCTACGAGACCGGCATCGATCTCCACGGTTTGATCGGCGTGGCGGAATGGACCGAAGGTTATTTCGACGCGCCCCTGCCGGGTCAGGTCATGAAGGCGGGTTTGTTCCCCGAGGTCGCAGCCCGATAACGATTATTAAGTGCCTGACACCAATTAATTCGACACCAATTAATTCATCAATCCGTGGTTAGGCGGAACGGGACGCCGTTGGCGGTGCCTTCGTGAACCGTGCCGGCTGACGGGGCCGCCTTTTCCTCACTGGCCAGACTGGGTTTGCGCACGGGCGGGGCCGGGCGCGCCGGCAAGATCGACGGACGGCCCGATCCCATCAACTGGTCGAAGGCCTCATTGTTGCCGGCCAGGAGATCGTCGAAGGCGGAAGAGATTTTTTTCGACATGTCGCTAACCGCCCCTCCCTAGCCCTGGTTCCACCAGCGCTGAAAATCCTCCGAGGCGCCGTTCGGCTGGCCGTTGGCCTCGCCCAGTTTGCCGAGATACCCCAGCGCCTCCTCAAGCGATACGACATCGGCATATTTGGCGTCCATGTCGAACAGATTGGCCTCGTGCGGTCCCTGGGCCCGGTCGCCGACGGCTTCCTCGACCACGATGGTGTAGTAGCCCGACTGCAGCGAATCGACGGCGGAGGCGCGCACGCAGCCGCTCGTGGTGCAGCCCGTGATGATGACGGTGTCGGCGCCTTGGGTTTTGAGGAAGGTGTCGAGGTTGGTGCCGAAGAAGGCCGAGGCGTACTTCTTGGAGATAATGTAGTCGTTGCCTTGCGGGGCGATGCGGTTATCGATGGCGCACATGGGCGAGCCCCTCAGCAGCACGGCGAGAGAGGGCACTTTCTTGATGAAAACGCCGGCGTCACGGAAGTCGGCATCGTATTCGATGGTGGTATAGGCGATGGGTAGTGCTGCGTTGCGGAAGGCGTCCAGCAACTTGGCCGTGGCGGCGAGCTCATTGGAAAAATCCCCGCCCAAGGGCGATGACGGATCGGTAAAGCCGTTGATGAAATCGACCACCAGCAACGCCGGGCGCCGACCGTAGCCGGCGCGTTCGGCGAACCCCTTGCTCTGGTAGCTCGCCAGCGTGTCGTCGTGCCAATCGGCCATGGTCCCCTCCAATTTCCTCCCGCCTATCATACGCCAAGACCTGAAATCGTAAAGCCGCGGCGATAGCGGTTTTCAACGAGCGCCTTGACTCCACGAGGGCGGCTTGTATCAAATTGACGGAGAAAAATTCCGGACGATGTAGCCGGAAGTGCCGAAATGTGGGAGGGCGTCTTCATGAGCAATGCTTACGGTTCCGGCGGTGGGGGGTCGAGCGGCGGCCGTTACCAGCCCCGTCCGACGTTCTCGTCATCCGCCGCGTCGCGCCCCGGCGCCTCGCATCCGCGCGCGGGCAGCGGCTGGGGCGGCAAGACGCAAATTCTCTGTCTCGGCGGCGCCGACGTCGACGCCGTGGCCGGTTGGCTGGGCTCCTACGGCGGCGAGGATTCGCCCTGCGACATCTCGCGCGGCCTGTTTGCCGGAGAGGTCGGCACGCCGCGCATGGTCCGGCTCTTCGACAAGCTTCAGATACCCACCACCTGGTTCATTCCCGGCCACTCCATCGAGACCTTCCCCAAGGAATGCCAGATGGTGGTCGACGCCGGCCATGAGATCGGCATGCACGGCTACTCCCACGAAAACCCCATCGCCATGACGCCGGAGCAGGAAGAACGCGTGCTGGACAAGTGCATCGAGCTGATCGAGCGCCTGTGCGGCCGCCGCCCGACAGGGTACGTGGCGCCCTGGTGGGAGTTCAGTCCGGTGACCAACGAACTGTTGCTGGCCAAGGGCATCAAGTACGACCACAGCCTGATGAACGACGATTTCCATCCCTTCTACGTCCGGGTCGGCGACAGCTGGACGCCGATCGATTATTCCAAGCATCCCGACGAATGGATGAAGCCGCTGGTGCGCGGGACCGAGACCGATCTGATCGACATTCCCGGCAGCTGGTACCTCGACGACCTGCCGCCGATGATGTTCATCAAGGGCTCGCCCAACAGCCACGGCTTCGTCAATCCGCGCGACATCGAGGATATCTGGCGCGACCAGTTCGACTGGGTCTACCGGGAGTTCGATTACGCGGTTTACACCCTGACCATCCACCCCGACGTATCGGGCCGGCCTCAGGTGCAGTTGATGCTGGAGCGCATACTCAACTACATCATGGGACACGCCGGCGTGCGCTTCTGCACCTTCGATGAAATCGCCGACGATTTCGCCCGCCGCTTCCCACGGGGACAACCGGCGCGCGCGGCGGAGTAACAACTGACGGACGAAACCGATGTGCGGTCTATGCGGAATACTCGGCGGCCGCGGACACTGGACCGATCCCGCGACCAATCCCGGCGCCTTTTCGGGCCGCGCCGACAGCCACACGTTGGCCCGCGAACGCCAGACCCGTACGGCGCTGGTCAACCGGGTGCTCGGCCATTACGCCCTCAGCCTCAAGGACTGGAATGCCGCCTCCTACGTTTTGCGCGGCGGTACCGGCAAGACGGCGCTGGTCGATAACCTGTCGCAGATGTGGGCCGAAGCCGAGGCCATGACGGGACGCGACTGCGACCCACTGGACGATGGGCTGCTGGCGGCGCTGGGTGACAAGCCGTGACGGATTATTCGGCTTTCATTCCGGTCAATGTCGTTACCGGCTTTCTCGGCAGCGGCAAGACGACGTTGCTCAAAGCGTTACTTGAATCGCCCCAATTGACCGACACCGCCGTCCTGGTCAACGAGTTCGGCGAAGTCGGCCTCGATCATCATCTGCTGCAGGGAGTGACGGAAAACACCCTGCTGATGGATAATGGCTGCCTTTGCTGCGCCATCCGGGGCGACCTGCAGGACAGCCTGCGCGAGCTCTATTCGCAGCGCGAACGCGGCGAAATTCCGGCCTTCAAACGCGTGGTAATCGAAACGTCCGGCCTCGCCGACCCGGTGCCCATCGCCTACACGGTGCTGGCCGAACCGGTTTTGCAACACCACTTCCGCCTGGGCAACGTCATCACGACGGTGGACGCCGTCAACGGCCCCGCCGGATTGGTGGAATTCGAGGAATCGGAAAAACAGGTGGCGGTGGCCGACCGCATCGTCATCACCAAGTCCGACCTGGCCGCGCCCGACGAGGTCGAAGACCTGAAGATCGCGCTCAAGCACATCAATCTCTCCGCCCCGCTATTCGATGCCCAATTCGATGATTTGTCACCGGCCCGACTGATCACCGAGGATATCCACGACCCGGACGGCAAGGCCAAGGAGGTCGCCGGTTGGCTGGAGAGCGACGATCACGCCGGCCACGACCATAGTCACACCGAAGGCGTCTATTCCTTCGCGATGATCTTCGACCGGCCGCTCGACTGGACCGCCTTCGGAATCTGGATGACCATGCTGCTCAACCGCCACGGCGACAAGGTCCTGCGCCTCAAGGGCATGCTGAACGTGGCGGACGTGGCGACGCCGGTTCTGATCAACGGCGTCCAGCACGTCGTGCATCCGCCGGTCCATCTGGACGCCTGGCCCGACGCCGATAAGCGCTCCCGCCTGATCTTCATCGTGCGGGGCTTGTCTCAGGAAAAAATCGAAGCTTCGCTGGCGGCCTTCAATGCGCTGGCCAATCCGGACGAAACGGCGTCAAGCGCCGCTTAAGTAGTCTATTGCGAATTGGAAACGCGCGGCGGCGGGCGGCGGGTGTGCCAGCCGTCGCGGAAGCCGCGCACAACATGGTGCAACAGGTAGAACAGCAGCGCCAGGATGACCAGCAGAATAATCGACATCAGGTTCTCGCCGAAGCGTGAGTCGATCAATGGCCCGCCGCCCATCAGGTGCTCGGCCAGCATGGCCACGGCCTGTAAAGTGGCGCCGGCGCAGAAAATCACCGCGATCAGGATGGCGACCTGAAGTGAATCGAACACCAGGCGCCCGACGTCGAGGTCGCTGACCTGGCGGTAGATGTTGCGCCGGAACGACGACCAGTGGGCGACCGCATACGCGATGACGCCGACCACCGAGGCAAACCAGAAGATCACGTTGCTGAAGTGAATGTTCGGGATGCTGCCGACCAGGAACTTTTCGAACGGCGCATAGAAGTAGAGGAAGATCAACAGGATGATGACCGCGATCAGCGTGATCCAAAACCTGGGTCTGCGTCCGGTTGGTTGATCTTCTGCCACGGTGAAATTTCCCCCTGGTTCAATTGAGCCTTTGGCGCACCGCCAAGAATTCGTCGGTCGGAATGGTATAGAAAATGACTTTCCTGTCAAATTGGCAAAACAGGAATCTATTCACAAAAATGCAAGCAAAATGGACGAATAAGCGTTCTTGTAGAATCATTAAAAGCCTGCTCAAATCAGCCAACTGTCCTATTATTGGGCCGGTGCGCGATTGCCCTTATGGGGTCCGACGCCGAATAAAATTTTGAACCGGCCAGGAGGTTGTCTCCTCAAGGCCGGCAGTCAGGGAGGAGCAATGTCAAGCCGTCTCGGCATTGACGTCGGGGGGACGTTTACCGATCTCCTGTTATTTGACGGCTCGACGGGCGAGATGCATCTGCTCAAGACGCCGTCGACGCCCGAGGACCAATCGATCGGCATTCAGACCGGTATCGAGGACATCATCCATGAGAGCGGTGTCGCGCCGTCCGATATCGAGGGCGTGCTGCACGGCACGACGGTGTCGACCAACATCGTGCTGGAGGAAAAAGGCGCCCGCGTCGGCCTCCTGGTAACCGAAAGCTTCGAACAGATCCTCCACCTCGCACGGTCCCAGACGCCGGGTCCGCTGGCCGGCTGGATGATCATGCAAAAGCCCGATCCCCTGGCCGATCTCGAACACACGCGCGGCATCAAGGAACGCATGTCGGCCCACGGCAACGTCATCACGCCGATGGACGAGACCGATGCGCGCACCAGCATCCGCCAGTTGCTCGATGCCGGCGTCGAGAGCATCACGGTGTCGCTGCTGCATGCCTACGCCAACCCGATCCACGAACAGCGTCTGAAGGCGATCATTGCCGAGATGGCCGCCGACATCCCCGTCTCGCTGTCGTCCGAGCTGTTGCCGGAATTCCGCGAATACGAGCGCACCCTGGTCACCGTCATGAACGCCTACGTGCGGCCCAGCATGCGCAAGTACCTCAGCGGTTTCGAGGAAAAGCTGCGCGGCGTGCAGTTCAGTCCGCAGGTCAACATCGTGCGGTCCGACGGCGGCCTGATGAGCGTCGACCGCGCTTCCGAATCGCCCGTGCACACCATGTTGTCGGGTCCCGCCGGCGGCGTCTCCGGCGCGGCCTACCTGTCGACCCTGGCGGGGTATCCCAATGCGCTGGGCTTCGACATGGGCGGTACTTCGACGGACGTCTCGCTGATCCAGGACGGCCGCCCGATGATCAGCCGCGAAACCACGCTGGGCTATTACCCCATCAAGGTGCCGTCGGTCGAAGTCCACAGCGTCGGCGCCGGCGGCGGCTCGATCGCCCATGTGCCGATGACCGGCGCGCTGCGCGTCGGTCCGGAAAGCGCCGGGGCGGCACCGGGGCCGGCCTGCTACAGCAAGGGCGGCACCGAGCCGACGGTGACGGACGCCAACGTCGTCCTTGGCCGGCTGCCGCCGAGCCTGTTGGGCGGCGGCATGGCGCTCGACGCCCAGGCGGCGGAAGAAGCGGTCTCCAAGATCGGCAAGACACTCGGTCTCGACGTCTACCAGGCGGCGGAGGGCATTCTCGATATCGTCAACGAAAACATGTTCGGCGCGCTTAGGCTGGTCAGCGTGCAGAAAGGCCTTGATCCGCGCGACTTCGCCCTTGTCGCTTTCGGTGGGGCCGGTCCCCTGCACGGCAATGCCATGGGCGAACTGGCCGGCAGCTATCCGGTCATCGTGCCGCCGACGCCCGGCGTCCTGTCGGCGCTTGGCTTCCTCTATTCCGACGTCAAGAACGAGTTCGCCAAAACCTTCGCCCGCACCCTCGACGAGGTCCAGCCGGGACAGATCAGCGAAGTGCTTTCGGGTCTGGGCCGCGAAGCGGAATCGTGGTTGCAGCAGGAAGGCCGCAGCGAACAGAGCCAGAGCCTGAGCTATGAAGCCGACGTCCGTTACTTCCGCCAGGGCTACGAATTTACGCTCGAGGTCGAACCTGTTGCGTTGTCCAACGGCGGGCTCGACGATCTCGCCAACCGATTCGGCGCGGCCCACGAAAGGCTTTACGGCTTCCGCCTCGACCAACCTGTGGAACTGGTCAATCTGCGGGCGGTCGGCACCGGCCAAGTCGACAAGGTCGCCTTCCCCAAATTCGAAAAAGCCGGACCCGATCCCTCGCCGGCCCTGATCGAGACCCACCAGGTCTACTTCGAGGGCAACTTCACCATGACCAACGTTTACGACCGCGCCAAGTTGGCGGCCGGCAATCAGATCAACGGCCCCGCCGTCATCACCCAGCGCGATTCGACGACGGTGATCCATCCCGGACATGTGGGCGAGGTCGACGAATACCTCAATATCCTCATTCATCGGCAGGGCGAAGCGCTGCCGGGGCAGCATTAGCGATGTCAGAGAACGCCACCTTCACCAAGCCTGTGTCGCTCGACGCCTTGTTGACGGCCAACAAGGATCAGTTCGACCAGTTGTTCGCCCGGCAGATGGGGGAGGCGGGCGTCGTCGCCGCTACGGCCAAACCACCGACGCGGGAAGACCTGGCCTCGGCCAGCATGGAAGCCGCGCCCGCTCCGGGGCCGGGCAACGCCACGGCGGAACTGAATAAACGTTTCAGCCTGGACTGGTCGTCCGAGGTCATGGAGCAAAAGGTCGAGGGCGGCAGCGCCACGGTGCGCCTGCGTATGACCGTCAACGGCAGCTCCAAAATTCAGGTCGGCACGGCCCGGGCCGGCGGGGACGACGCCCTGGCCTTGAAGATGGCCACCGACGACGCCTTGCTGAAGTGCGCCGCCCAGTTCGACGGCGGCGCGCCGTCCGTTCAGGCCCGCTCCGGCGGCCGCCCGGCGGCGCCGGCGATCGCTGAGAGTCAGGCCCGTCCCGTCCATTCGGCGCCGCGCCGCGACTACCACGGCACGCTCGACGTGGTGACGCTGGACCTCATCGAAAACGCCTTGCGTAATGCCCGTCACGAAATGGACGCCGTGCTGTTCCGCTCGGCCATGTCGCCGGTGATCCGCGAGCAGCACGACGAATTTCCCATGATCACCGACGCCAAGGGCCGCATGATCGTCGGCCAGTTCGGCTCCTATATCGCGGAGATGCTGGCGGACAGCGATTTCGACCTGGCGCCGGGCGACGTCATCCTGCAGAGCGACCCATACAAGTGCGGCGGCGCGATCAGCCACATCAACGACTGGATGGTGCTGATCCCGGTGTTCTTCGATGGCGAGTTGATCAGTTTCACCTCCATGTTTGGCCACATGATGGATGTCGGCGGCCCGGTGCCGGGCAGCATGCCGACTGCCGCCAATTCGATCTTCGGCGAGGGCATGCGCATCCCGCCGATCAAGATATTCGACGCCGGCGTGCTCAACGACGCCTCGCTCGACCTCCTGATGAACAACACGCGCACGCCCGAAATGAACTACAGCGACCTGATGGCGATCATCGCCGGTTGCCGGGCGGGTGAACGCCGGGTGGTCGAGATATGCGCCCGCTTCGGCAAGGATCTCTATAAACAGGCCTGCGAGGCATTGCTCGACCGCACCAACCGCGCCATGCGGAAGTTGATCGTGCAGAACCTGCCGGAAGAACCCCAGTCGTTCGAAGATTTTGTCGACGACGACGGCTGCGGCAACGGCCCCTACAAAATGAAACTGACGGTCTGGCGCGAGGGCGAGCACGCCTATTTCGACTGGACCGGCACGTCGGCCCAAGCGCCCGGCCCGATCAACTTCTATATGCACGAAGGCATGTTCAAGATGTTCATCGGGGTCTACATGATCATGGTGTTCGACCCCCAGATCCTGTTCAACGATGGCTTCTACGACCTGATCCACGTGACGCTGCCCAAGGGCTCGCTCGTGCATCCTGATTTCCCGGCGCCACTGGGCTGCCGCACGCATGCGCTGTCGCGCCAGTTCGACGTGCTGGGCGGGGCGCTCAGCCGCAATGCGCCCGAGATGGCGACCGCCGCGGGCTACGGCTCCAGCCCCCATTTCCTGTTTTCCGGTATCGACAAGGAAAAGCGTCCGTTCCAGCTGATGGAAATCCTTTACGGCGGCATTCCCGGTCGGCCCATCGGCGACGGCATGGACGGCCATTCGTGGTGGCCGTTGTTCGAGAACATCCCCACTGAATACCTCGAAAGTTTCTTTCCGCTGCTGATCGAAGGCTGCGTTAGCATCCGCGACAGCGGCGGCGCTGGCCAGCACCGGGGCGGCAACGGCGTCGAGAAGATTTACCAGGTGCTGGAGGAAGGCCGGGTCTCGATTCACGACGACCGCCATCTAACGCAGCCCTGGGGGATTCTGGGGGGCAAGCCGGGCGCCTGTTCGGAGAAATTCATCGTACGCAAGGGCACCGAGCGGGAAGCGCTGCCCTCCAAGATCGACGACATTCATGTCCGCGCCGGCGACCGCATCATTTTCCGTACGGCGGGCGGCGGCGGCTGGGGCGATCCGCTCAAGCGCGACGCCGGGGCCGTGCGCAACGATGTAGCCCGGCGGCTGATGTCTCCGGGCAAGGCGCGGGATGAATACGGCGTGGTGCTTTCGGGCCCCAAATTGGAGCTTGATCTGCGCGGCACCGCCGATTTGCGCGATAACATGTCGCAGAACCGGCGGCCGGCGGAATTGTTTGATTATGGTGACCGGCCGTCAACGGCCACTTGAGTGAGCGTAGCGTAGTGACGTCTAGGGATTGAGTTCCACGCGGGATAACAAGACAGAGAGACAGGTGTAGGGACAATGTTGGAAATTTGGATCGGACTGATATTCACGGCGATCATCGTTATCGCCATCCTCTATGTGATCTCGATCTGGGTCTACAAGCGGGCGCCCGCCAATATGGGCTTCATCCGTACGGGCTTCCTCGGCACCAAGGTGTGCCTGGGGCGCGGCGCCATGGTGCTGCCGGTCTTTCACGAGGTGTCGTGGATATCGCTGGAGACCATCAAGCTGATTGTCGCGCGATCGCGTGACCAGGCGGTTCTGACATCGGACAAGATCCGCATCGACGTCGTGACGGAACTTTACGCCCATGTCGGCCGCACCGAAGACGATTTGCTGACCGCCAGCCGCAGCCTGGGTGAAAAAACCTTCGATGCCGAAAAAGTCCGCAACCTGCTGGAAGCTAAGGTCGTCAGTGCGCTGCGCAGTTTTGCCGCGACCAAAACCCTGAGCGAGCTGCATGAGAACCGCGATGGCTTTGCCCAGGACGTCAAGGAGAACGTCATCGCCAGTTTCCAGGCCAACGGTCTGGTGCTGGAGGAAGTCACCATCGTCACGCTGGAGCAGACCAGCAAGGAATACTTCAAGTCCGACAACGTGTTCGACGCCGAGGGTTTGAAGATCATCACCGACATTACCTCCGACGCGCGGCGCAAGGTGCACGACACGGAAAAGCGCACCACCGTGGCGATCCGTCAGAAGGATCTCGATACCCAACTGGAATTGCTGGAAATCGAGCGCAAGGAAGCCTTCGCCCGGGCCTCCCAGGACAAGGACGTTTCCAACGAACAGGCCCTGCAATTGGGTGAAAAACAGAAATACATGCTTGACCAGCGCCGCGGCGTCGAAGAGCGCGAACTGGCCAACGAAGTCGAACTGGAGCGCCTGCGCACCGACCGCGAGGTTGCCATCACCGAGGAAGCCAAGAAGCGCGAGTCATCCGAAATTCAGCGGGCGCTGACCCTGGAGCAGGAACGGCGCGACAAGGAGATCGCCTTGATCGCCAAGGCGCGGGAAGAGGAATTGGCCAACATCAAGCGCAACCTGGCGCTCGAGAAGGCGGAGAAGGACCGCCAGATCGAACTGATCGAAAAGGCCAAAGAAGAGGAAATCGCCGAAATCGACCGCACGCTGGCGCGCGAGCAGGCGGAACGCGACCGGGCCATCGAACTTTCGACCATGGAAAAGCAACGCCAGCAGGCGGAAATCGCCCGTGAAACCGAAGTCATGAAGTCGGAGGAAACGGCCCGCGACGCCCGCCACAAGGTGAACGAGGAGGTCTCGCTCACCGTGCGTAAACGCTCGCTCGACACCAAGCTCAAGGTGCTCAACATCGACAAGGACGAGGCCTTCGCCGTGGTCAAGCAGGAGCAGGAGGTCGCCGCCGAGAAGGCCCGCGTCCTCAGCGAGAAGCAGCGTGTCATCCTCGACCGCCGCTGGGAAGTCGAGCAGGAGGAGATCACCAAGGAACAAGCGCTGGAGCAGGCCCGCATCCAGATGGAAGCGGCGATTATCGACGAGAGCAAGTCGCGGGAAGCGGCCGAGATCAGGCGCCAGCTGGCCCGCGAGCAGGAAGAACGCGACCGCGACATCGCCCTGGTGGCCAAGGAAGAGGAGCTCAAACAAGCCCAGGTCCGTCAGGAACTGGCGGTCGAACTGGAGGAGAAGGACCGCGAGATCAAGGTCATCGCCAAGGAGCAGGAACGCGAGAAGGCCGACATCTTGCGCTACCTGGCGCGCGAGAAGGAGGAACGCGACCGCGAGATCGTGCTGGTCAACAAGACGCGCGAGCTTGAGGAGGCGGAGATCAAACGCCTCAAGGTGACGGCCGACAAGGAAAAGGCCGAACACACCGCCGAAAGCGTCCGCAAAATCGCCGATGCCGAGCGCCTGAAGGAAATCGAGCGCATTCAGGCCGAACGCGAAGCCGAAGCGGCGAAGATTTCGGAAGAAGCGCAAGCCGACATTGCGCGCATGCACATGGTGACGGGCGCAGATGCGCGAAAGGAATCCGCCGCCAAGGAATCGGACGCTACCCTGATCCGCGCCAAAGCCACCAGCGAGGCCCAGAAGATCAGCGCCGAGGGTATCGAGAAAGAGGCTGCGGCGCGCGGTAAAGCCGAAGCCGAAGTCGAAGCGCTGCGGGTCGACAACACCCAGCGCATGCTGGAGGCCGAGGCCAACGGTATGGAGGCCAAGGCCGAAGCCCTCAAGAAGTACAACGAGGCCGCGACGTTCCTCGAGCTTTCCAAGCTGCACATCGAGGCCGAGCGCGACGTCCACATCGATCAGGCCAAGGCTATGGGCAATGCCCTGAGCCAGGCCCAGATCCGCATGTATGGCGGCGGCAACGACGATACCGTCGACACCATCCGCGGCATGTTCACCTCCGGCTTCTCGCTGGGCGAGGTGTTGGAAGGCGTCGCCCAGTCGCTGCCGGAAGGCCTGCGCAGCCGCTTCGCCAGCAACGGCATCCGCGGCATCTTCGGCAAGCCCTACCGCACCGGCCAGTTCAAGGAAATGGCCGAACAGCTGTCCAAGCTGGTGCGTGACAACCTCGGCACCAAGAAAAAGCGGGAAATCACGTTCGGCGAAGCCTTGACGTTGCTGGAGGGCAAGGCCAGCGGTAACGAGGCCCAGGTTCAGGCGCTCAAACTGCTGAGTGACGCCAACGAAGACGGCGTTTTCGAACAGGTCCCGTTCGATACGGTTTGGACGCTGTTGCAGGCGACCGCCAAGGCCGTCGACTGAGCGAGACGAGGAACGGCTAACCATGGCGGACTATGACGTCGTACTCGACCACGTCTACAAGACCTATCCCGGCGGCGTCGAGGCGGTCATCGACTTCAATACCGAGATCGAGCGCGGCGAGTTCGTTGCCATGCTCGGCCCCTCGGGCTGCGGCAAGACGACGACGCTGAGGATGATCGGCGGTCTTGAGGAGGTCACCCGCGGCACCATCACCATCGCCGGAGAAGACGTCACCGACCTGCCGCCGTCGCAGCGCGACACCTCGATGATGTTCCAGAGCTTTGCGCTCTTTCCTCACCGCAACGTCTTCCAGAACGTCGAGTTCAGCCTCAAGATGCAGGGCATCGACAAGGACGTGCGGGCCAAGCAGGTCTGGGAAATGATCGAGATGGTGGGGCTGACCGAGCTTGCCATGCGTCGGCCCCACGACCTCAGTGGCGGCCAGCAGCAACGTGTCGCCCTGGCCCGGGCGCTGATCAGCAATCCGACGTTACTGCTGCTGGACGAGCCGCTCGGCGCCCTCGATTATTCCCTGCGTCAAACCATGATGATCGAGCTGAAACGCATCCAGCGCGAACTCGACATCACGTTCATCATGGTGACGCACTCCCAACAGGAAGCCATGGCGTTGGCCGACAAGGTCATCGTCATGTCGGATGCCCTGGTGCAGCAGATCGGCTCGTCGCGGGAAATTGCCGAGGCGCCGCGCACCAAATTCGTGGCGGACTTCATCGGTAACAACAACCTGTTCAGCGGCGTCATCAAATCGCAAAGCGGATCGATCATCTTCGTCGAGTCGGACGACCAGCTCTATTACGTCCGCGTGCCGGAATACATCCGCCGCGTCCCGATTGGCGAAGAAGCCAACTTTTCGGTTCGCGCCGATCTAATGCACACGGGCAGCAACGGCGACATGGCGAACAGCGTGCAGGGTTCGTACGTCACAACCGAATACCTCGGCACCCTGGAAACAGATGTTTTCGAGATCGGTCCGGGACACTACGTCCACGTCGAACAGCACCGCAAGCTCAGCGATCACGTCTACCAGATGGGCGAGACGGAAACCATCAGCTGGGCCGCAGAAGCGGGCATTCTACTGGAGAAGGCGGGCGCCCACATCGAAGGCGCCGAAGAAGCGGCGCAGTAGCCTTACCGCGAGCGGCGGTAGAGGATGGTGTAGATACCGATGAATAGCCCGATCATACAAAGCGAGAATAGAGTGGAAGCCGTACCCAGGGCGAACAGGGTGGGCCGGATGCGCTGGGTCATTTGAGCGTTGATGTCGAGCGGCAGCGTGTTGAACTGGCCCGCCAGTAAGGTTGTCCGGGCAAACTCATCATAGGACAGCGTAAAGCCGAACAGGCCGGCGGCAACCACGCCGGGCGTGATCAGCGGCAGCGTCACCTCTTTGAACACCGTCCATTCACTGGCGCCCATGTCGCGGGCCGCCTCCTCCAGGCTTGAATCGAACCGGTTGAAGACTGCCATCATGACCAGGTAGCCGAAAGGCAGGGCCCAGACGACATGCACGGCGAGGCCGGTCGAATACCAGGCCGGCGCCAGCCCCAGCTGCCGGGCCAGCATGGCTAACCCCAGGCCGAGCAGGACGCCCGGCACCATCAGGCCGGACAAAATGGTGTAGAACAATACGTTGGAAAAGCGGAACTTCTTGCGGAACGCCATCGCCAGCATGGTCGAAAAAAGAGCCGTGATGATCATCACCATGATGGCCAGCATGATCGAGCGGCCCATGGCGCCCTGCAGATCGCCCACCGTCGAGGGTTCGATAAGTTTGTTCCACCAATAAAGGCTGGTGCCCCGCATGGGGAAGCTGGTGCCGCCGCGCCGGCCCTGGAAGGACAGCACGAACATGGCGAACATCGGTCCGTAGATGAAAATAAGAAAGAGAATGTAATACGCGCTGAAGCCGGATTTCACCCAGAGCTTGCGTTTGCGTTCCGGTGTCCAGCGCCGCTTCATCTCAGAGCTCCTTCCGGATATCGACAACGCGCAGAATGACGACGATGCCGACGACCATGGCCAGCATCAGCATCAAGGCGTTCACCGCCGCGAAGGGATAATTCGCGATGCCATAGTAGTTGAGAATGACGGTGCCGGTCGTGGAGGTCTTGCCACCGTATACAACGACGGCGGTGGCGAACTCTCCCATCAGAATGACGAAAATGAAAATCAGTCCGATGGCAATGCCGGGCAACGAAAGCGGACCGATGATTTCGCGGAAAATCTGGAACGGGGTCGCGCCCATGTCGCGAGCCGCCTCGATAATGGCGTTGTCGATCTTGGCCAGAGAAAAGAAAATCGGGCCGATGCAGAGCACGACGTAAATCTGCACCAGCGCCATGGTGTAGCCGAATTCGGAGTAGAACAGGAAGCTGACCGGCCGGTCGACGATACCCATCCCCGTCAGCGCTTGATTGATCAGCCCTCGGCGCCCCAGCATGGGCAGCCAGGCGACGGCGCGGATCAGATAGCTGGTCCAGAACGGCACCATGCACAGGAGAAACAAAGCCAGTTGCCATTTAAAGGCTTGGACCTGCATGGACAGGAAGTAGGCGATGGGATAGCCGACGATCAGGCACAACACCATGACGACAAGGGTGTAGTAAATCGTCGAGCCCAGGGTGCGGATGAAAACGCTGGGTAACAGGAAGCGGTCGGACTCCGGGTCGAAAAAACCTTCGGTGAAAAAGAATTCGATATAAAACTTGAGTGAGAAGTCGGGGAACATGCCGTGTGGCGTCGACCGCCAAAAACTGAAGACGATGATCGAGGCCAGGGGAATGACGAGAAAGAGCACAAGCCAGAGCGTTGCCGGCGCGATCAGCCAGCCGGTGGAGAAGCCCTCCTGCGGCTTGATGATCTTGGCCCGGACGGCCTTTTCGTCCGGCTTCGGCTGGTTGCCGATCAGTCCGGGGTGATGGGCGGAAACTTCTGTCATTGCGGTCTAATTATATTCGCTCGAGCCCGCCGTGAAAAAGGGGCCGGTGCGAAAAAATCCGCACCGGCCCATCATCTTAACGAACGCAGGGTTCCGGACATGGAACCACGCCGCGTTTACGCCGTCAGGAACTCCGTCCAGCGTTTCACGAGGTAATCGTTCTCCTTCATGATGGAATTCCATACGGCGATCTTCTTGAAGCGTTGCTCGTAGGAACCGCCATCGCGCACAAGGCCTTTGTCGATCAACGGGTTGCCGAAGGGATCGGGCAGTTCCTTCGCCGCCGCCTTACCTTCGTACCAGAAGTCCCACTCGTCCTTGGGCAGGTGCTTCTTAACCGGCTCGAACGCCGACATGTAGTAGCCCTGACGCGCCACGAACGCGCCGGCCCAGCCGTCGAGCCACCAGTTCAGGTATTCGTACGCCTGATCCAGTTTCTTGCCGGTGGCCTTGGCCGAGATCGACGCCGCGCCGTGCCAGCCGCGCATGCCTTCCTTGGGCGATGCGTAGATGCACTTGACGCCTTCGGCGTTGACCGCCGTAACGGCCGGCGACCACATGCTCTGCAGGATAACCTCGCCCGACACCATCAGGTTGACCGATTGGCCGAAGGTTTCCCAGAACGCGCGGAAGTGGCCTTCCTTCTTCTTCTTGATCAGGAAGTTGATCAGGAAATCAATCTCGTCCCTGGTCATATCGCCCTTGTCGCCGAACTTCCTGAGGCCCAGCGCCTCGACGCCCATGGCGGCATCCATGACGCCGACCTGCGGTACGTTGATGAGTGCAACCTGGCCTTTGAAATCCGGGCTGTACATTTCGGCCCAGCTTTCGATGTCACGGCCGGTATCCTCGGGCGCATACCCCAGGCTGTCGGCGTTGTGGATGGTCGGCAGTGCGGAAATCCAGCGTGACGGACCCTTCGTCCGTTTGCCGTCCTTGTCGACCCACATCTGTTTGACCGGCGCGTCGCCGTCGCCGATCTGGGATCCCGGCGTCAACATGCCGGTTTTGGTCAGGTTGGAAACCTTGTCCCAGTTCGTGATGCGGTGCGTGTCGATGGGCTGGAAGACGCCCGCCGGAATCATGGCGTCGAACATGTCGAAGTAGCATTCGGAAACTTCAAACTGGTCGTTTTGATTCAGGCTCTTGCCGAAAAGTGCGCCGTAGCCAAGCGCCTGGCCATTGATGGTGAATCCAACGTCCTTCGCAGCCTTGCTTTGAATTTCGTTGATGATGCTAACGCCCAGTCCGATGGTGCGAAGCGGATCGGCAGCCTCTACGATGGCAGGAAAACCGACTATCGACCCGGCTGCAACAGTGCCGGCGGCTCCTCCCACGAACGTCCGGCGGGTAATGTCCTTGCCGGGTACTCTGCGCTTGTTCTTAGCCATCTTCGTCTCCCCTTTGTGTTTATTGTTTTAGGTCGCCTCGAAAATTCGCTCCATGACAAACATAATCAGACAACGACCGAGGCTTCGTGATGAATTCTTCGATCGCAGAACATATTGATGATACATTAGAGTCATTCTGGAGGAAACTACCGAGACATAAACCAGGACGTAAATAACCTGGAGGAATACCGGGGAGGATCGGGGTGAGTGTACTGATTAAGAACGGTCGGATTGTTACGGCGACCGACGATTATGAAGGCGATATATTTGTCAGCGGTTCCAAGGTCGACCTGATCGGCAAGAATTTGTCGATCGACGCCGACCAGGTCGTCGATGCCGGCGGAAAACTAGTAATTCCGGGCGGTATTGACCCCCATACGCACCTGGAACTGCCCTTTGGCGGCACTGTCACCTCGGATACCTTTGAAACCGGTACACGGGCAGCGGCGTACGGCGGTACAACCTGCATCATTGATTTTGCCGTTCAGTTGAAGGGCGAAGATCCTCTTGAGTCGCTCGAAAAATGGCACCTCAAGGCAGCCGGAAAAACCGCCATCGACTATTGCTTTCACATGATTTTGACCGACGTGCCGGAGAGCCGGACGCGCGATATGCGCCGCCTGGCCGACGAAGGCATCACAAGTTACAAGCTCTTCATGGCCTATCCCGGCGCCATGCTGTCCGACGACGGGACGATTTTCCGCGTCATGCGTCAGGCCGGCGAAGACGGCACGCTGGTCTGCATGCACGCCGAAAACGGCATTGTCATGGATGAACTGATCAAGATCGCCCTTTCCGAAGGCCATATCGAGCCCAAGTATCACGCCCTGACCCGGCCCACCCGGTTGGAGGCCGAGGGCGTGCACCGCGCGCTGGCCATCGCCGAGGTCGCCAAGTCGCCGGTCTATATCGTGCACCTTTCCAGTTACGACGCGTTGCAGGAATTGCGCCTGGCGCAGGCGCGCGGCGTCATGGCGCACGCCGAAACCTGTCCGCAATATCTCCTGCTCGACGTCTCGGCCTACGACGCACCGGGTTTTGACGGCGCCAAGTACGTGCTGACGCCGCCCTTGCGGGAAAAATGGAATCAGGAAGAACTATGGCGGGGCTTGCGCGGCAATGCGCTGCACGCCATATCGACCGATCACTGCCCGTTCTGCCTCAAGGAGCAGAAGGAACTGGGCAAGGACGATTTCAGCAAGATCCCCAACGGCGGTCCCGGCATCGAAAACCGCATGAGCCTGATTTACCACTATGGCGTCGGCGGCGGCTATATCGGTCTCAACCGCTTCGTCGAGTTGACCTCGACCGCGCCGGCAAAGATTTTCGGGCTGTTTCCCAAAAAAGGCACGATCGCCGTCGGCAGCGACGCAGACATCGTGATATTCGATCCCGAACGCGAGGAAACGATCAGCTACTACAACAGCCACACCCATCACATGAACATTGACTACAACGCCTTCGAAGGTATGCCGGTTAAGGGCTTCACCGAAACCGTCTTAAGCCGGGGCCGCATGATCATCGATAAGGGGCAGTATCTTGGCCGCGCCGGCGACGGCGAGTTCGTCAAACGCGGCGCCTACGGCGGTCTCTACACGCCGGGCCGTTCGGGTGAAATTCCCTCGCGCGCGCCGGGTTCGCGCCACGGGGGGTAGACCTTAAGTCAGGCCCAACCATGCTTCGGCAGCCGCCGGACTATCGAATATTTCGAAGCTGGTTCCCGTGGCTGCGTTTTCGCTGACGATGGAATAGAGCTTCGCCATGGCGACATCGCTTTCCTTCAAGACCACCATGGCGACGCGGACGGGTCCGCGTCGTTGGTCGGTATCCACCATGATTTCGGCGACCTTTTGAAAGCCTTCATAGGTGACCTCCAGTATGTCGACCTGGCGCAAATCGGAAATAGTGGGCAGGCCGAAAGGCAACTCCGGATCCTGACGCAGCCGGCTGATGCAGGACACCAATTCCTCGTCGGTCAGGGTGCCCGATCCTTTCATGCGAACGACCTTCATGTCGTGGTCAATGCGGTAGGTCATCGGCATCGGGTCGATCCGTTACTGTTATTTCCGTTCGAGTGGACTAAATATGGTCATACGGCCATGGAGGATAAATGATGGCGACGGAAATACCAGAGGTCAAACTCAGCCAGGGCTATGTCGATCACCCGGGCTACGACGTGCACTTTGAGCCAAGCCCCAAATGGCTGCGGGTCATGTTCGGCGGCGAAACCATCGCCGACAGTACGGAGGCCAAGCTGCTGTTCGAATCCCACCACATACCGGTTTATTACTTTCCGCTGAGCGACGTGCGCATGGACCTGATGGAACGCACCGATCATGCCAGCCACTGCCCGTTCAAGGGGGATGCCAGTTACTGGACCATCAACGCGGGCGGCAGGTCCGCCGAAAACGCCATGTGGGGCTATGAGGATCCGCTGCCCGAAGTGCCGGAACTGGCCGGTCACGTCGCCTTTTACTGGAACAAGGTGGATAAGTGGATGGAGGAGGACGAGGAGATCTTCATCCACGCCCGCGATCCCTATAAGCGCATCGACGTGATCCCCAGCACGCGGCGCATCGACGTCGTGGCGGGCGGTGAAACCGTGGCATCGTCCAGCCGCGCCATGTTCCTGTTCGAAACCGGATTGCCGACGCGCTACTACCTGCCGGCGGATGACGTCCGCATGGATTTGCTAAGCCCCACCGACCATCAAACCGCCTGCCCCTACAAGGGCCGCGCCAGCTACCACTCGCTTGAGGTCAAGGGGGAGACCTTCGACAACATCGTCTGGTATTACACCAATCCCCTGCCCGAGGTCGGCCGCATCAAGGACCTGATCTGTTTCTTCAACGAAAAGGTCGATGCCGTCCTGGTCGACAGCGAACCGGAGGAAAAAGTCAAAACGCCCTGGTCCTGACGTTGCCTCCGACCGGGAGATGCAATAATACGCACTCTTCCGTATGTACCGTGGCCCCTCCCCAGCGGTTAATACAGCTGAACAAACAACCGATCAGGGAGGCGGATCATGAAAACGAGAAAGCTCGGCACACTTGCCGTAGCGCTAATCATCGCGGGAGGCGTGAGTCTTTCCGGTCCGGCATGGGCGGACGAAATCGATTCGCTTTTGGAAAAAATCGCCAAGAAAGAGGATTTGAAAAAGCTCTGCAAAAGCGGTGAGAGCAATATTCGTTCGGTGGTCACCAAATATGCCGTCGAGATGGCGCAAACGGGGAAATTGAAAGACCCGGGAACTGCGGGCGCGAAAGTCGGCCAGATGATGGGTGAGAAGTGCCGCGAGGGGTAAGCCGCTAAGAGGACATTGGCTGCGGGCACTTGCGTCACGGTTCCACGCGAACACTCTGTGGGCGCACTGCGCGACCAGTCAAAGTTCACGTCTTGGCGTTTACACCACCCCAAACGCCAACATGGCGTCGGCGACCTTCCTGAAGCCGGCGATGTTGGCGCCGCGCACGTAGTTGCAGTAGCCATCGTCTTCAATGCCCGCCTCATGGCAGTGGGCGTGTATGCCATCCATGATTTCGCGCAGCAGGGTGCGCAATTCTTCCTGGCTCCAGGCCCGCCGGCCGGAATTCTGGCTCATTTCCAATCCCGACATGGCGACGCCGCCGGCGTTGGCGGCTTTTGACGGCCCGAACAGGATTTTGGCTTCCTGGAAGGCCTCGATACCAGCGATCTCCGTCGGCATGTTGGCGCCCTCCGAGACCGCGGACACGCCGTTGGCCAGCAGCGTCTTGGCGTCATCGAGCGAAACCTCGTTTTGCGTGGCGCAAGGCAACGCCGCGTCGCAGGTGACCCCCCACGGTCTTTTGCCGGCATGAAATTCCGCGCCGAATTCCTCGGCGTAGTCGCTGATTCGGCCGCGACGAACGGTTTTGAGTTCCTTGATCCAGGCGAGCTTTTCGGCGTCGATGCCGTCCTTGTCGAAGACGAAACCGCCGGAATCGGACAGCGTCAAGACCTTGCCGCCGCGGTGGTTGATCTTTTCGGCGGCGAACGTTGCAACGTTTCCGGAGCCGGAGATCGCCACCGATTTGCCCTCGATCGCCTCGCCCCGCGTGTGCAGCATGTCTTCCAAGAAATAGACGGCACCGTAGCCCGTCGCCTCGGGACGCATTTCGCTGCCACCGTATTCCATGCCCTTGCCGGTGAGAATGCCGGTGAACTGGTTGGAAATCCGTTTGTACTGGCCAAACATGTAGCCGATTTCGCGCGCCCCGACCCCGATGTCGCCGGCGGGAATGTCGATATCGGCACCGACATGGCGGTAAAGTTCGGTCATGAACGATTGGCAAAACCGCATGACCTCGCCGTCGGATTTGCCTTTCGGATTGAAGTCCGATCCGCCCTTGCCGCCACCCATGGGCAGGCCCGTGAGGGAATTCTTGAAAGTCTGTTCGAACGCGAGGAATTTCAGGATCGATTGATTGACCGAAGGATGAAACCTCAACCCCCCTTTATAGGGTCCGATGGCGTTGTTGTTCTGGATACGATAACCGCGGTTGACCCGGACGTTGCCCGCGTCGTCGGCCCAGCACACCCGGAAAGAAACGATCCGGTCGGGTTCCGCCATGCGTTCGAGGATTTGCTGATCGATGTAATCCGGCTTGTCCTGAATCCAGGGAATAATGTCGCCGGCAACTTCACGCACGGCCTGTTGAAATTCGGCCTCGCCCGGATTGCGAGCGGCCACGCCCTGCATGAACCCGTCTATTTCGGTTGCCCGTTTTGCGCACATTTCAAATCCCCCCGAATACGGCGATAAAACTTAGCCGACGACTTCGCTGATCTGCACTCTGGGAGTGAGATCGGTAAAATTCGCCAAGTCATGGAATATTTCGCCGCCGTGCGCGGCTTGGGCCGCCTGCAGGTCTTCCAAACTATCGAACACGACTTGTGCAATGACGACGAACGGTGCTTCCGTTCCCTCAGCGCCGCCGCCGATACCCTTGTTGACTTGCGTGCCCTTCATTCCCATCGGCGTCCAGAGACCGCTCACCATCGGCATGTGGGTATTCAGGTAGTAGTCAAAATCGAAATGGCCACCTTCTTCGTTAGGGTACATCACGGTCATCGATATCATGCTATTGCGCTCCTCAAAATACGTCCGCCCTCGATTACGCTCTGAAATAGATCCAGCCGGGGATGATCGAACAGGGAAGATGGTAGGTCGGCGTCCGATCACGCGCAATTCATCTGATCGAGACGAACTTTGCCTCTTTCCGTGATGACGCTATCATTCGCCGGATCAAAATTTCGTGTGGAGTGAAAAATGCCGTTTCTTCGATACCTGAAGCCCTTGGCGCCGGCCGTGTTGGTCGCCGGCCTAACCATTTCGGGGGCTTCTGCCGCCGTCAGCGGCATTGAAGCCGCTTCACCACAGCCGGCGGACGGCAGCCTGAAACCTGGCCTTTCCGTGGTTTACTACCGGCATATGTTCCGCAACGTCGATGAGATCCCGGATTGGGCCAAATACCGGGACGGCAAGCCGGGTAAACCGCTTCATTCGTTAAATTACCGCACCGGCCTCGATGCCGTCTTGACCAGCAACGGGGAAGACGGCGTCGGCGCTCATATCAAGGGGTTTATTAAATTCGAAGCCGCCGGAACCTATACCTTTGCCACCCACTCCAATGACGGCGTGCGCCTGACGATCGGCGGTAAGATGATCCTCGAGGATCCGGACGTTCACGCCGACCGGTATTCCGACCCCGTCGAGGTCGAGATCGGCAGCGCCGGCTGGTACCCCCTCGAGGTGCTATACTTCGAGCGCAAGAACACGTCGACCCTGCAACTGTTTTGGCTCCAGCCGGATGACGAGGAAGGCAGCATGTCGTTGGTTCCGGCCGAGGTCTACGGCCACTAACTCCGCGGATATTCTGATTCCCCGGCGGAGCGGGGCCCTGGAGGCACGAAATGGAATTGTTCAACAATCTGCCCGGTTGGGCGGATAGATTGATCGAGGCCATTCTGGCGACGCTGCGGGCGCCGCTCGATCAGGGCACCCTGCTGCACTGGCCGTTTCTGGCCTGCGCCTTGGTCATTGCCGGCCTGGTGTTCGTTGTGCGCCGAAGAGCAGTAGGCGAACGGCCCAGCATCGCCGGATTTGTCGGCAAATATTTCACGGCGCAGGTCTGGTGGCATTCTTCCGCCCGGGCCGATTACCGCTATTATTTCGTCAACGGCGCACTATTCCCCATCGTGTTCGCCCCGTTTTTTGCCGCCTCGGCACTGACGGCCCAGGTTGTGGGTATTTGGTCGGGTGCGCCCGTGGAAGGCGCCGTGGCGGCTGGAGAACCCGGATGGGCTGCGATCGCGGTTATGAGCGTGCTCATTTTCATCGCTTATGATTTCGGCCATTACGTCGGACACTGGGTCCAGCACACGAATTCCTGGTTGTGGGAGTTTCACAAGATCCATCATTCCGCCCAGGTGCTGACGCCGATCACCAGTTTCCGCCTGCACCCCGTCGATCTATTGCTGATGTCGGTCCCGCCCGGCATTTGTACCGGCATTGTGCTGGGCCTGTCTCAGGCCGTCACCGGCGGCGCGATCGGTGGCTATACCATCCTCGGCATGAGCGCCGGCACCGCGCTTTACCATGCCGTCAGCAACCTCAGGCACAGCCACGTCTGGGTCTCGTATGGGCCGGCGGTCGAGCACTGGCTGGTCAGCCCGGCGCAACACCAGATCCACCACAGCGTCGAGGAAAAACACTTCCACAAGAACATGGGGCGCGCCTTTGCCGTATGGGATCGCCTGTTCGGCACCCTTTACGTACCCGACGGCGAGGAAGACATCGTCTACGGGCTGGGCGACGGTACGGAGCCCGACTACCACGGCGTCGGGCGCATGTACGCATTGCCGTTCGTGCGCATCTACGAGCGCCTGCGCGCTGGGGGCTGACGCTCACTTCGAAGGGCTATATTCTGCTTTGTCCAACATCAAGCAGGAGAAGCCCAATGAGTTCCGCCCCCAGCCAGCAATTCGACGATCTACAGGACGAATGGGTCGTGTACCTGTCCGGTGAGATTCACAGCGATTGGCGCGAGCAGATCCGCGACGGTGTCGCCGAAGCCGGCCTGCCCGTCACCCTCACCGGTCCCGTCACCGTGCACGAGGACAGTGACGCTTGCGGCGTCAACATCCTGGGCGACGAGGCCGAAGGCTTCTGGAAGGATCACAAGGGCGCCAAGGTCAACGCCATCCGCACCCGTACCCTGATCGAACGGGCGGATGTCGTCGTCGTCCGTTTCGGCGATAAATACAAGCAGTGGAACGCGGCGTTCGATGCAGGTTACGCGGCCGCGCTCAACACGCCGTACATCACGTTGCACGACCCCGGCCTGACGCATCCTCTCAAGGAGGTCGACGGCGCCGCCCTGGCGGTGGCCGAAACGCCGAACCAGGTGGTGCGCCTGCTGGCCTATGCCATCAACGGCACTTTGTAGGAACGGACAGGTTATGACCGAGATTATTGAAACCAAGGAATCGTCGCTTACCTTCGACGGCGGTGTCGCCGTCCTGACCCTTGAACGCAACGATGTGCGCAATGCCCTGACCGGCACCGGACTGCTCGATGACATCATCAATACGCTCGATTGGGTCAACGCCAACACCGACGTCTCCGTTCTCGTCCTGACCGGTGACGGCAAGGCGTTTTCGGCGGGCGGCAACATCAAAGACATGCAGGACAGGTCGGGCAGTTTCGCCGGCAACGTCGGCGAGGTGGAGGCGCGTTACCGCGACGGCATCCAGGCCATTCCCCTGGCCATGCACAATGCCGACGTGCCGATTATCGCCGCCGTCAACGGGCCGGCCATCGGCGCCGGGTGCGATCTGGCCTGCATGTGCGATCTGAGGATCGGTTCAACCAGCGCCCTGTTTGGCGAGACCTTCGTCAACCTCGGCATCATCCCGGGCGACGGGGGCGCCTGGTTCATCCAACGCCTGATCGGCTACCAGCGGGCGGCGGAAATGGCCTTTACGGGCAGGTTGGTCGATGCCGCCGAGGCCCAGGAAATCGGCCTGCTGCTGGAGGTCACCGAACCCGACGCCCTGATAGACCGGACCCTGGAGATGGCGCAATCCATTGCCGCCAAGCCGCCTCAGGCGCTGCGCTATGCCAAGCGCCTGATGAAAAAGGCGCAGCGCATGGAGTTGCCGGATTTCCTCGATCTATGCGCCGTCTGGCAGGGCGTCTGCCACAACACCGAAGATCACGTTGAGGCCGTCTCGGCCTTCGTTGAAAAAAGGCAGCCGGAATACAAAGGCCGCTGACGCCACCACGTGCCGGCTGACAGGTGGCGGATAGCAAAGTAAATTGGCTCCGGACCGACCGAAAATTTCAAGGGCTGCGAAAATGATCATCTTCCGTCAGTTGTTCGATCCGGAATCGGCAACTTACACCTACCTGATTGCGGATTGGGAAAAGCGGGAAGCGGTCCTGATCGACCCCGTCTACGAGCAGGTTTTGCGCGATGCGGCGCTGGTCGAGGAACTCGACTTAAGCGTTTGCTGTACGCTGGAAACCCATGTTCATGCCGATCACGTGACGGGGGCCTGGGCCCAGAAACAACGCTTGGGCAGCGAAATCGCCCTGGCCGAAACCAGCGGGGCGGACGGCGCCGACCGCTATCTCCGCCATGGCGACCGGGTGCCGTTCGGCGACCGCTATCTGGAGGTTCGGGCGACCCCTGGCCATACCGGCGGCTGCCTGACCTACGTCCTCGACGATGAAAGCAAGGCCTTCACCGGCGACAGCCTATTGATCCGGGGCTGCGGCCGGACGGATTTCCAGCAGGGCGACGCCGCCGAGCTTTACCGCTCCGTCCATCTCCAGATTTTCAGCCTGCCCGACGACTGCCTGCTCTATCCGGGACATGACTACCGCGGGCTGTTAGTGACCAGCGTGGCCGAGGAAAAGGCCTTTAACCCGCGGCTCGGCGGTGATCTCAGTGAAAGCGACTTCGCGGGATACATGGCGAATTTGGGCCTCGACCATCCGAAAAAAATCGACATCGCCGTGCCCGCCAACATGGTCTGCGGCAAGCCCGAAGCCGATCTGGCGCCCCTGACCGAACCCAGTTGGGCGCCCCTTACCTACACCTTTGCCGGCATCTGGGAAATCCAGCCCCACTGGCTTGAGGATAACCGGAGCGGCATTCAGATCATTGACGTGCGTGAACCCGGCGAATTCGACGGTCCACTGGGCCGCATACCGGGCGCCAAGCTGGTGCCGTTGGGCGAGATGGCCGGCCGCACCTCCGAGATCAGCAAGGACACGCCCGTCGTCACCGTGTGCCGGGCCGGCGGGCGCTCCGCCCAGGCCACCGTCATATTGCGCAAAGCCGGCTTCGAGGACGTCGCAAACCTGGCCGGCGGCATGCTGCGCTGGCGGGCGCAGCGCTGTTCGGTCGAAGGCGGCAGCGACTGACTATTTCGTCAACCGCTTACCGTCGATTTTCTCACGCACAAGAAGAACGGAGTCCTTCAACTGGTCGTCGTATTTGGATCCGAGCATTTCCTTAACCCGCCGAGCCGCGCCTTCGGCGTGCGGATGGCCGCCGTAGAATGCCGCCGCCTTATAAAGGCCCCAAGCGAAGATTAGCGGATTGTACCAACGCGCAATCTGGCGTTTTTTCGACTCGACGCCCTGAACTTCATTCAGCCTGCCGGCCGTGTAGATGGCCTGTGCCTCCTTGGTTTTTATCGCCCGCCCGATATACATCGAGGCCGTCGCGAACAGACTAATATCGCCGGTTTCGATGACGATGCGGGCAAGTTCAAGCCGGGCCTGCATGATGCCTTTCCTGACCGCCCGTTCGTACCACTTGAAGGCTTCCTTGTAGTCCGCCGGTCCGCCCTGGCCGGTCTCGATGAGGACCGCGAGATTGAACGCGGCCCGCGGGTCGCTGATGGCTGCTTCCCGCCATACCTTTCTGGCTTCGGCGAAATCACCTCGGTTATAGGCGTCGTGGCCGGCGTCGGCGGAGACTTTTGTCGCCAAAATACCGGCCGACAACAAGCATAGAAATACCAATGCCACGCTGGTGACGGTCAAGCGATGGTATCGATTTGCCATGGCGACTTCCTCGGGAAATCAGGGCTCGTCAGTTGTCGACAGGATGCCCCGGGTGATGGATCGCGCATCCCTCATATCCCAGCGCCCGGCCTCAACCTGACGGATGAAATCTTCGCAGAACCGGTTGAACAGCGCCGGTTCCTCCAGGTTACAGGCGTGTCCGGTGCGGGGCAGCAGCACCAGGGCGGAGGAACGGATGGCGCGTTTCAGGAACAAGCCGACATCCAGGCAGGGATCGTCCTCATCACCGTTCAGGATCAAAGTCGGCACTTCGATGGCCCGGATCCGTTCTTCCAGATCATAGAGCGACGGCCGGCGGCGCTGGACGCCGCGCATGGTGTTAGCCGACCCGAGGCTGGAGTGCTCCCTCAGTTGGCTCTCGAACTCCCGCCAGCCGCGCGGATCTTTGTTCTGGAACTGTACCCGCGTCGGGCCTAAGGCGTAGGCGGCGCCGAAGACGTCCATGGTTTCGCTTTCCATGCGCCCGGCAGCCTCCGTGGTTTCACGCTGAAACTGCTCGCGGCTGTCTTCGCCTGCTCCGTAGCCGCAACCGGCCACTACCATCGACAACGTGCGATCGGGATAGGTCAGACCGAAATGGAGCGCGGCGAATCCACCCATCGAGAGGCCGATGACATGGGCGGCTTCGATATCAAGGCCGACGAGAACGTCGCGAATGTCATCTCGCGCCCGGTCCTGGGAATACATCTCGGGATCATCAGGAACATCGGACGGCGGATAGCCGCGGGCGTTGAAGGTGATGCAGCGGTTGGTGCGGGCGAAATGACGCACCTGCGGTTCCCAGCTTCGGCAGTCGCCGGCGAACTCATGGACGAAGATGACGGGTACGCCGCTGCCGGTTTGCTCGACATGAAGGGTTGCGCCGTCGTCCGTTTTGATATCCACCGTCATTCCCCCATTGCGAATTCCCGTCAGAACGAGCGCGGCAGGCCGAGGACGTGTTCCGCGACATAGGACAGGATGAGATTGGTCGAGATCGGTGCGATCTGGTAGAGCCGGGTCTCGCGGAATTTTCGCTCGACGTCGAACTCCTCGGCGAAACCGAAGCCGCCGTGGGTCTGCAGGCAGGCATTGGCCGCCTCCCACGACGCTTCCGAGGCCAGCAACTTGGCCAGATTGGCCGCTTCGCCGGCGGGCTCGCCGGCATCGAACAGGCGGATCGCCTTCTGCACCATCAGGTCGGCCGCTTCGGTCGAGGCGTAGGCCTTGGCGATGGGAAACTGGACGCCCTGGTTCTGTCCGATGGGCCGGTCGAACACGACGCGTTCCTTGGCGTAATCCGTCGCCTTGTCGATGAACCAGCGGGCGTCGCCGATGCATTCGGCGGCGACCAGGGTGCGTTCGGCGTTCATGCCGTCGAGAATGTAGCGGAAACCCTGATCCAGTTCGCCGATCAGGCTGTCGGCGGGGATTTCGAGGTCGTCGAAAAAGATCTCCGTGGTGGCGTGATTGATCATCGCCCGGATGGGCCGGATGGTCAGGCCGTTGCCCAGCGCTTCGCGCATATCGATCAGGAAAACGGACAGGCCGAGGGTGCGTTTCGCCACTTCGTCCTTGGGCGTCGTGCGGGCCAGCAAGAGAATCAGGTCCGAATGTTCGGCCCGCGAGGTAAAAACCTTCTGGCCGTTGATGACGAACTTGTCGCCTTCTTGCACCGCCGTGGTTTTCAGGCTGAGGGTAGCGGTGCCGCTGGTCGGTTCGGTGACGCCGAAGGCTTGCAGCCGGGCCTCGCCGCTGGCGATCTGCGGCAGCCATTGCGATTTCTGCGCCTCGCTGCCATGCCGCAGGATGGTGCCCATGATGTACATCTGGGCGTGACAGGCCGCCCCGTTGGCGCCGCTGTGCTGGATTTCCTCGAGGATTGCCGCAGCCGCGCCGATGCCCAGCCCGCTGCCGCCGAATTCCTCCGGGATCAGCACGGCCAGGAAGCCGCCCTTGGTCAAGGCCTCGACGAATTCGGTGGGGTAGGCCCGCTCCCGGTCCTTCTGCCGCCAGTATTCGCCGGGATACTCGGCGCACAAGGCCCGAACGGAATCGCGTATGGCGGCTGTTTCTTCCACGGAATGGTCTCCTCGTTGGATGGACGGCCTTAGATTACGTTGTCCCGTTTCAGCAAGGCAATCTCGTCATCGCCGTAGCCCAACTCACGGACGATTTCCTCGGCATGCTGGCCGCGCTCCGGCAGGTCGAAATTCAGCTCGCCGGGCTCGTCCCGGAACTTGATCGGCATGCCGAGGTGCTCCCAGCCGCGCTCGTCTTCGACCACCATCTCACGAAAACGGACCTGGGGGTCGTCCGCCGCCTCGCGCATGTTTTGCACGGGCGCGAAGGCGCATTCGATGCCCTCGAAAAAGGCAACCCATTCGTCGCGCGTCCGGGTGAGAAAAGTTGCTTTGAGAAACGCCCGCACAGGATCCTGATTGGCACCCGGCGGCGGTTTGCACAGCTCGACAAGGTCGGGCCGCCCCAGCGCCTCCAGCACGTTCCTGGCGAAATGAAGTTCCGCCGCGCCAAGCACGACCCATTTGTCGTCCTTGGTGGCATAGATGCCGTACATGGCGTTGCCGCCCCAGGGCCGCTGGTGTTTGACCTCGGGCGGCTGCTTGTTGGCGAAGACCGAGCCCATGTTGTTGGGGATGGCGGCAACCAGGCTGTCCATCATGGCCATGTCGATGTAATCGCCCCTGCCGGTTTCCTGCCGCCGCAAGAGCGCCATCAGCACGGCCGACAGCCCCATCATGGAACTGAGGATATCGGCGTTGGCGATACCCGGCATGGCGGGGCCGCCGTCCGGGCCGAGATTGACGCTGAGGATTCCGGCCAGGGCTTCGGTCGCCAGATCGTGGGCCGGTTTTCCGGCGTAGGGACCGGTCTGTCCGAAGGCCGACAGGGAAATGTAGACGATGGCCGGGGCGTGTTGCTTGATCGTGTCGTAATTCACCTCCAGCCGGTCGACGACGCCGGGGCGGAAGGCCTCGACAAAGACATCGCAGGTCGCGGCCAAGCGGTAGAGTATTTCCCGTCCCTGTTCGGTTTTGAGATTAAGCTCGATGGATTTCTTGCCACGGTGGGTGTTGGCGAAAAAAACCGAGACGCCGTCACGCTTGAGATCGATTTCGCGGTTCGGCTCGCCGTTGCCCCAGGGTTCGACCTTGATCACCTCGGCGCCGTGATCGGCCATCATCTGCGTCAGCATGGGTCCCGGTAGGAACAGCGAAAGATCCAGAACGCGGATACCTTCCAGTTTCATCGTTTGGCCTCCCTATACGGCGCCGCTGGCCTTCAAAGCTTCGACCTCATCTTCGTCATAGCCCAGTTCGGCCAGGATGGCGTCGCTGTCGCCGCCGAGCTTGGGGCCGGGACGGTCGGGGACCGGTTCGCCAGTGCGGATCGGATTGGCGATCATCTTGAGGTCGGGCTTGTCGGGATGATTTACCGTGCGCACGCCGCCGCGCTCCGTGAAATACGGGTTCTCCAGCGCCTGGGCGATGTCGTAGACCGGACCGCAGGGCAGGGCGCCGGCGAAACGTTCGATCCATTCGTTCGTCGTTCGCGCCGAAAGAATTTCATCCAGGATCTCGGTCAGTTCCTCGCGGTTTTGATGGCGCGCCGCCTGGTCGGCGAAGCGCTCATCGCCGGCCAGCTCCGGCCACTCCATCTTCTCGCACAGGATACCCCAGAACTTGGGCGCCAGACACATGACGAAAATCCAGCCGTCGGCCGTCTTGCACAGTTGCGAGGGGACGGCGTAGGGATGGCCCGATCGTGGAATGCGGCCGGTGACAAGCCCCTCGTTCAAATACCAGACACCGGGGTAGGTCAGCTGGTGCATGGCGACGTCGTAAAGCGAGACGTCGACGTCGCGGCCCACGCCTGTTTCGCGCGCCGATACGATGCCGGCCAACAGGGCGAACGCCGCCGTCATGCCGCTCATGAAATCGACCATGGAAAGGCCGAGGCGCGTCGGCGGTCCGTCCGGTTCACCGGTGAGGGAGAGAAAGCCGGCTTCCGCCTGCATCAGGTAATCGTAGCCCGGCCAGCCCTTGCGTTCGCCCTCGCGGCCATAGGCGGAGATGTGGGCGCAGACGATCTTTTCGTTGTGAACCCTGAGATCGTCGTATGTGATGCCCAGCTTCTCCGGCTGGTCGCCCCGCAGGTTGTCGAGCACGCCGTCGGCGCCGGCCACCAGGCGGCCCAATACCTCACGGCCTTTGTCGTGCTTGAGGTCGAGCGAGAGCGACCGTTTGTTGCGGTTGAAGGCCTGGAAGTACTGGGAATCGTCCTCACCCAGGAAATACGGCCCGACCGACCGGGCGGTGTCGAAGCCGCCGGTGGCATGTTCGATCTTGATGACGTCGGCGCCCATGTCGGCGAAATGTCCCGAGCCGTAGGGGCCGGCGCCGAAACGCTCGACCGCAATCAACTTGAGACCGGCCAGCGGGGCGGTCATACCGGGTTCCTGGCAATCAACTGGCGGGCGATGATGATGCGCTGCATCTCGTTGGTACCCTCGCCGATGCACATCAGCGGGGCATCGCGGTAGAGGCGCTCGACCGGGTATTCCGTGGAATAGCCGTAACCGCCGAAGATGCGCATGCATTCCTCGGCGTTCTTCAGCGCCGCCTCGGAAGCGAACAATTTGGCCATGCCGGCTTCCATATCGACCCGTTCGCCCCTGTCGTAGGCCAGGGCGGCGGATTCGGTGAGCAGCTTGGCGGCTTCGCAGCGCGTCGCCATGTCGCCGAGCTTGAGCTGGATGGCCTGGTGCTGGCAGATCGGCTTGCCCATGGTCTCGCGCACCTGGCTGTAGGCCGTGGCCTCGCGCAGGGCGGCATTGGCCAGGCCGACGCCGCGGGCGGCGACATTGATGCGCCCGAGTTCCAAGCCGCCGGCGGTGTGTTGAAAGCCGTGACCCTCCTCGCCGCCGATCAGGCGATCCTTGGAGACCAGGAAGTTGTCGAAGACGAGCTCGGCCGAATCGATGCCCTTGTAGCCGATCTTCTTCAGCTTGCGGCTGACCGTGAAGCCGTCCCCCTTTTCCGCCAGGAACAAGCTCATGCCCTTATGGCGCGGTTCGGCATTCGGATCGGTCTTGACCAGCAGCGCGAAACAACTGCCCTCGATGCCGTTGGAGATCCAGGTCTTGGTGCCGTTGATGGTGTAGTTGTCGCCCTGGCGCACGGCGCCGGTGCGGATGGCCTGCAAATCGGTGCCGCAGTTGGGTTCGGTCAGGGCCAGGCCACCGCGGATTTCGCCGGTGGCGAACCTGGGCAGGAATTCCTGCTTCTGGTCCTCGGTGCCGAAACGCTCCACCGCGGCGGCCATGATGAGGTGGGAGTTGAAGATACCGGTCAGCGACATCCAGACCTCGGAGATGGTCGTCACGATCTTGGCGTAGCTCGACGCCGGCAGGGCCAGCCCGCCGTATTCCCTCGAAATCGTGGCGCCGAACAGGCCGAGCTCCTTCATCTGGGCGACCATTTCGTGGGGGTATTCGTCGGCCGCCTCCAGCGCCATCACCTTGTCCTTGACCTCGCGCTCGAGCCAGCGGCTGATGTTGTCGAGCATCAGGCGTTCGTCCTCGGCGGAGAAGCTTTCTCCGGCCCGGTTCAGCATTTCTTCCGCCATCATCCGCCTCCCTGGTTTTTCGCCGCCGCCACCTTGTCGTCGACGCCATGTCCGACTTTGGGTACCAGGACCGAGCGCTTGTAGCTCATGATCTCGGTGCCGTCCTGCTTGTGGGCGCGCGTCTCGACGGTGACGATGCCCTGGGTGGGCCGGGACTTGGACAGGCGTTTTTCCAGCACCTCGGATTCGGCGTAGATCGTGTCGCCGTGAAACACCGGTGCCGGCATGCGGATATCCGTCCAGCCCAGGTTGGCGATGGCCTTCTGGCTGACGTCGGAAACGCTCATGCCGGCGACGATCGACAGCGTCAGGGCGCTGTTGACCAGCGGTTTGCCGAACTCGGTATGACGGCAATATTCATGGTCGAAGTGCAGTGGATGCTGGTTCATGGTGAGCAGCGTGAACCAGGTGTTGTCCGCCTCGGAGATCGTGCGCCCGGGACGATGTTCGTAAACGGCGCCGACGTCGAACTCCTCGAAATAGCGGCCGAACGATTCGCGGTAACGGTTCTCGCCGGTTTGAATTGATTCTCGGCTCATGACGGCCAGGCCTCCCAACCCGTATCGCTGTCGGGCGGAGGAAATGAACGTCGCAGCCGCCCCGAAACCAGATGCCTTTAAGTGAACGCAATCGCGGCGAATATTGCCAGCCCTTTTGATGCGTCAGGCATGCTGGAGTTCGATGGATTGTCGGAGCGATTTCGGAATCAGCGCGGCCGGCGAAGGCAAATCCCGTGCTGGGAAAAGCCTTTCGCCGGCGCGAAAATAACTAGGCGAAGGAAGAGTGTTTCCGCCGTCCTTAGCCGCCGAACAGGGCGAGGATGCTCTGCGGGCCGGAGTTGGCGATCGACAGCGCCTGCACGCCCAGCTGCTGCTTGATCTGCAAGGACTGCAGTTTGGCGCTTTCTTCCGCCAGATCGGCATCCACCAGGTTGCCGACGCCTTCTTTCAGGATGTCGACGAGCTGGGTGGTGAACTCGGTCTGGACTTCGATGCGTTTGGACGATGAGCCGAGGGCCGCGAGGGCGGTCGTCACCGTGTTGATCGCGGTATCGATTTGCGTCAACGCAGTTGCGGCGGCCGCCGAACTCGACAGGTCGGAAGTCTGGATTGTCAAAGTGGTCGCGTCGAGGACCTGCTTGGTCACCGTGATCGTGCTGCCGTCCACGGTACTGAGAACCGTGAGATCCGTCGCCGAGGAGGTGAGGAGGTTCTTGCCGTTGAACTCGGCGGTTTTGACGATGGTCTCAAGCTGATCGCGCAACGCCGTAAAGTCGTTGTGCAGCGCAGACTTGGAGTCATTGTCGAGACCGGCCTGGTTGGCCTGCACGACTTTGGCTTTCATCTCGGTGAGAAGATCGGCCGCGGCCTTACCTGCCGTGATGGCCACGTTGACCGAGGATTCACCGGCGGCCAGAGCGGTCTTAACCGCCTGCATACCGGCGATATCACCCCGCATGCGCTGGGCGATAGCATAGGTCGACGCGTCGTCCTTCGGACCGTTCACCTTCAGGCCGGTGGTGACGTGAAGTTGGGTCTGTTCCAGACCTTTGTTGGTTACGCTTAGATTTCTAAGCGCAGCCATCGCACCAACATTGGTGTTAATTGACATAGCCATGGTGTTACCCCGTCTCCACGAAATTAGAGGTCAGCGGCCGCCCAAACGGACAGCCTTCGCCAAGAGCTGAGCAACTCACATGCCAAACAGGGTCAAATCGAATTTCATTCGATTAACCGATTGATTTTTCAGAATAAATCTATTTCGTGGAGAAGTGTTGCAGTCGACCGGTTTTCGTTCCGGTCAAGGGTCATTGGGAAAATATTGCCGGAAAAGCGGCTTAATATTACCCCCCGCCGGAGTTTCCCAGGGAGCTAATCGAACAGGGCGTCGATGTCGGCCTGACTGGCTTCGCCGCCGTTTTCTTTCTTATCCGGCGCCGGTTCGGGCGCTGGCGCGGATTCGGCCGCCGGCGCGGGGGCGGGTTCCGGAGCAGGTTCAGGTGCGGGTTCGGGTGCAGGTTCGGGTGCCGCAGCCGGAGTCTCGTCAAACAGGGCATCGATATCGCCCTGGCTCTGCTCTTCCCCGGCCGCCGGCGCTGCTGCTTCAGCCGCCGCCGGCGCTGGTTCGGGTTCCGGAGCCGGTTCTGGTTCAGGCTCGGGAGCTGGTTCGGGTTCGGGGGCCGGCGCAGGTTCAGGCTCCGCGGCAGCTTCCGGTGCCGGCGCTGCCTCCGCTGCCGGTTCGGGTGCTGGAGCCGGTTCCGATTCGGGCTCTGGCGCGGCTTCCGCAATCGGCGCTGCCTCCGCGGCCACCGGCGCGTCGTCGCCACTCATCATGGCGTCGACCGCGTCCTGGCTAACACCTTCTCCGTCCAGCTGCGGGCCATGGAGCAACGCCGCATCGCCGGTCGGCCCGGCCTCGTCGTCCTCGGCCGTGACATCGCCCGCGATAGTGACGAACTGACCGATGCGTTCCTCGATGTAGGTCAGCGTCCCGATGACCTTGGTGATGCGCTGGCCGGTGATATCCTGAAATGAACAGGCTTCGAACATGCGCATGCAGGCGTCATCGGCCATCGCCTTGAAGGCCGCCGGATCGTTGATGTCGCCGGCCATGATCTCCTCGGCCGCTTCCATGATAGTGTTGGTGGCCTCTTCGGTCGACTGAACGATGGCGTTGAGTTCCTCGCCGGCGCTCGGCAGTTTCTCGCCCTTGATCTTGCCCGCCTGTACCTTGGCGATCTCCTGGTGCATTTCTGACAAATGTTCGGAGAGGTTCTTAAATGTCCATTGTCCGAGTAACCGACCCAAGAGCCTTCTTTCTTACCGTCCTTGTAGGTTCCTTTTTTTACTAAATATCCGTCTTCATCGGACTCGATCCAAGGTCCTTCTTTCTTCCAGTCCTTGTAGGTGCCCTTGGACCGTATATGTCCGTTTTTATGGTATGAGACCCAAGGACCGTCTCTCTCACCGTTCTTGTAGTGACTTTGGGACTTTAACTGTCCGTTTTTGTGATACGTGACCCAAGGACCTTTCCTCTCCCCGTCCTTGAAGGTTCCTTTCTCCCTTAATTGCCCATTTTTCCAGTAAAAAACCCAAGGACCGTCTAACTTCCCGTTCTTGAATGACGTGTGAAGGTTTCCGCCCTCAAATGACCTCTGAACCTTTCCAGTGAACGGTACACTGGTGAACTTCTTATAGTGAATACCGTCCTTTAAGAACAAATCCTCTGCGTTGACCGTCTCCCCCAATGCGAGTGACGGAAACAGAAGGACCACCAGGAACACAGATGTAAGAATGTGTCTCATAGGGAAAGTTTGACAGGAAATGTGGGAGCTGGGGAGTCTGGTGGAGTTTCACCCAACATCTTTTGTAGTTCTTGCGGACACATTCAGGGGAAATTTTTATGATCGTTACCTGAATACCAAAGCACTTTCACTTTACAAAAACACACAGTTGGGTTTTTCCAGACGCAATCAATCTTTTTTCCATCTCCTCATAGAAATATTTTCTGTCGATGCACTTGCCATCACGAACATCTAAAAATTCTATAAGATTTCCGCTGTAATCTCTTTTGCTATCATACCAAAACGCCCCGCCAACGTTTTTAAGATATGATTTTTGCCATCGTACTATCACTGCATCTTCGAGAAACTCTAAATCACCATTAGGGAAATAACCTAATTTTCCAAGAGTTCTATTCAAAATTAAATTACGCCGATGAGTGGACATAAACACTTTGAATAAAATTAAGTCCTTATTAATCACGCTGGCATTTATGCCGGCGTCACTGGAGTAAGACAGAAAATAATATTTATTTTTGATTTTTACTAAGTCCTCGTTTG
>CAZGTM010000022.1:0-60038 GCA_964528595.1 uncultured Rhodospirillaceae bacterium | reverse complement strand
CTATAAGCATTGATTAATTGATTGCGGCCTTCAATATTTGCAGTCAGGCTGAAGTTCGACTTCATCAATACCGAAGCGAGGCTTAAAGGCTTGCCGACAACTGAGAGTTTTTCAAATAAGATTTCTTGGAGTTTCTCAATCGGCACATATGCAGGTGAAAATTCCTGAAAATCCATTACAAATTCAAACGCACCAGTCCCCTGAGGATCAATTTGGAGCTTCCTTAAGAATTCCTCATGCCTTTCTTTTCCAGTGTCAAATTCGTTTTTTAAAGCCAAAAACAGTTGATCTTTTAGGGTTACGTTGGTTTGGAAAATATCAAATGCAATTGCAATTCCTGCGTTCGTACTTCTTATTTCGAGGATAAGATCGTCCTTAATTTTGCTGTTCTCGGCAATTCGCTGCGCGGCATACGCACCTAGCCATGCACCTGCTAATGCAGATACAGTCGCAACAGCAAATGTTGAAGTCAATTCGGCCTGCAATACAGTTTGTGCCCAACAAGCAAAATCATTTAGCAAGTGTATCAACCAGTTTGGCATCCCCTACCTCCTACCCAGAGAGGCAAGAAATTGGAGACGAGCAACATTTGGTTGTCAACACAAATTACAGCACAAGTAAATATGATGGCGAGTTATTGCCTTCTGCGACCAATGTCTAGCACACCAATTTACTCCACCACCTTCACGTAGCCGGTCATGCCTTCCTGGTCCCAGTGGGGGCCGCAGAGGTAGGGGTACTCGCCGGCGCTGATGAAGGGGAATTCCCATTGTTCCTCGGGGAAGAAGCGCTCGCTCTCCGCCTCGCCCGCCTGCTTCAGCCAGACGCTGTGGCTGGTGCGCTTGTCCACGTTGACCCAGCGCACCGTCGTACCGGGCTTCACCGTCACGTTGCGCGGACAGAAAGTGTACTTGTAGAGCTTGACCACGACGACGCCATCGTCCTTGGCGCCGGGGTAAAGCTCCTGGTAGCGGGCCTCGGCCTTGGCGCAGATCTTCTCCTGCTTGGGCGTAACCTCCAACTTGCCGGTGGTCTGCGCCAGCAACGCGCTGGCGGCCAGGATGACGGCGGCGAAGACGCCGGCGGCGATGACGAGCTTACTGCTTGGCGACATTAATTTCCGCCTCCGGATCATCGAGGGCCATCTTGTATTCCAGTGAGACATGGTGGAACCGCGCCGTGGTGTAGTCGTCGTGGATGGCGAAGCCCATGGTGTAGGTCTTACCGGCCTCGAAACTGACGCCGCCCGGCTTGTCGGCCTTCAGCGGCCGTGTGACGGTGACCGTCCAGACGCCGTCCTTCAGCGTGCCTTGGCCGCTGACCTTGTCGGACGATTCGAGCAGGCGCTGGGCCATGATCGAACCGCTCTCGGTGGTCTTCGAACCGCTGTTGTAGCGCAGCAGATCCATGTAGGCGCCCTTCTCCATCAGACCGTCGAGCTCCGCCTTTTCGACCAGCTTGTCCCAGGAGCCCCGGGGCTTCTTGTTCTTGCCCTTGTATTCGAACTCGCTGCGGCTGTCGGGCAGGTACTTGGTGACGCCATCCTTGAGGTCGATCATGGCCGCAACGGCGCTGGCCGCCGTGAGACCTTCTGGCTTGGGCTGATCCGGCATATAGCGCGAATCGTGGTGGCAGGTGGCCCAGCAACCGGCGTATCCGGCCATCTCGACCGCCCCGTCGTCGAACATGACGGCGAGCTTGATCTGGTTTTCCGGATCCATCTTGCCGCCATCGGCGAAAGGCGCCGGGGTGTGGCCGGTATCGGGCCATTCGAAGCGCATGGTCAGGTTTTCACCGCCGTGCTTGGCCTTTACGTTGACGGCGATGCTGGCGCGCTTGCCGGGGATCGGGGTGGCTTCGGCCTTCTCGCCCGAGACCATCTTGGCGCCCATGGCGGCTTCCTCGTCCTTGTGGCATTCGCGGCAGCGGTCGTTGATCTTGCGCACCGCGCGCCCGCCGCCGTGGTCACGGCCGTTGAAAACCCACTCGATGGAGGTTTGGCCGGGGTAAAGAAGAACGATTTCCGTGCCCTCGATCGAGGACCAATCGCCGCCGCCGGCCGAAGCGGCTTCCTGCTGTTTAGCGGCTTCGGCCGCTTGGGCTTCCGCCTTGGCTTTGGCCTCTTCGGCGGCCTTCTCGGCGGCTGCGGCTGCGGCGGCCAGCTTCGCGGCTTTTTCGGCCTTCGCCTTGGCGACCTCTTCTTTCGAAGGCAGGCGGCGGCTGTCGGCCACGCCATCGTAGGGATCGTCGTCTTCGTCGAGCAACTGGTGGACGGCGCGGTGGGCGACGCCCTTGTGGCAGTCGATACAGGTCATTTTTTCGTCGCGCGCCGCAATGTGGCGTTTTTGCGCCCGGCGTTTCTGCATCTTGCTCGACATCGCTTCCCAGGAGTGGCAGTTGCGGCACTCGCGGCTGTCCGTCTGTTTCATCGAACGCCAGACGTTCTTGGCCAACGTCAGGCGCTTGTTCTCAAACTTGTCGGGGGTGTCGACGGTGCCGAGAACCTTGTGGAAAAGCTCATTCGTCGCCTGGATTTTGCGCACGAACTTGTGCACCCAGGGATCGGGCACGTGGCAATCGGAACAGGTGGCCCGCACGCCGGTGCGGTTCTCGTAGTGGATCGTCTCTTTGTATTCGGCGTAGACGTTCTCCTCCATCTCGTGGCAGGAGACGCAGAATTCCATGGTGTTGGTCGCTTCCATCGCGGTGTTGAAGCCGCCCCAGAAGATGATTCCGGCGATGCCGCCGACGATGAAGATGGCGCCCCAGGTGTAGCGCGCGGTCGGCGCCCAGAACCATTTGTAAAGCCGTAAGATCATGTCTGCCTCGTTTCACCCCAGATGGATCGACCAATCGGATACGTACTGAAAATTTGAAAAAAAGAAATTTGGGCGGGGAGAAGAGGCGGGAACGATGTGTTCCCGCCTCTCAACCTCGGGTCTTGGTTGAACGTTACGTCCGGTGATGCTTCCGGTTCGAAACGTTGAACTTGCCGGTCGGCGTTTCGAGATTCTTGACCCGGGTTTTTTCCTTGAGGGTCTTCGAATCGTAGACGACGATTTCGCCTTTCAGCCAGTTCTTCTTGCCGCCGCGAACCCACACGGAAACCCAAAATTCGGATCCGTCCGCGTTGAATTCGGTGTGCACGGCAAGCGCCTTATCCATGTCCGTGACCTGGATCGTCTTGACGATCTTCCGGCTCTTCTTGTCCAGGACCTTGATGGCCTGCTGGACTTCGGGGTCCGGGTGCTTGGTCTGATCGAACACGACGTAGTCGGAGTTCGGATGGGTCCGGATGAATAGGCCCGGCCCGTCACTCTCGACGGCGTAGCACTCTTTCCAGGCCTGATCCGGATGCCCCTTGGGATCGTTGCCCCAAACAGTCACCTTGCCTTCACCCAGGTGGGTGGTGCCGGCCACGGGACCGCACTGTGGATCGACCCAGTTGGCGCCGGCGCCCGGATGCGGCTTTTTGCCGGTCACGAGCGAACCGACGGCCTTGCGGGTTTCGGTGTCCAGGAACTCCATCCGGTTCGAGGCATTGGCCGCGATCTGGAAGTAGCGCTGGGTCGGATCGAAGAAGCCATCGTGCAGGAACTTGTGGGTGTTGATCTGCTCGATGCGCAGGTTGTCGAGATCGGAATAATCGACCTGCCACATCTGGCCCAGTTCCTTCACGGCGACCATCCACGTCGGTGCGTTCGGTGTGTTGTAAACGGCAGCCACGCGGGCTTCGTTGACATACTCGCCGTCGACGTTGACGCCGCGGGTAGAGATAACCTTGAGCGGCTCCATGGTCACGGCATCCAGGATGACGAAGTGAGGCGGCCAGTAGCCACCGCCGATGACGTACTTGTCCTTCCATTCCCCATAGTGGGAAACGGCGACGTCACGGGCATCCGAAGCGATCTGGGCTTCGGCCACCAGTTGGGGCGGATCCATCCAGAGATCGATCTTGGTCATCTTGCCGTCGCGGCCCATGGTGTACCAGAAGCGGCCGTCGGAGCTTTCCTTCATGACGTGAACGGCGTAACCGGTGTCGATCTTGGCGACGGTTTCCTTGGTGTCGCCGTCGACCACGCCGACCTTGCCGGCATCACGCAGAATGACCATGAAGAAGTTTTCCCAGTTCCGACTGTGCATCGGCTTCTTGGGATAATCTTCCGGCTTGACCATAACCTTCCAGCGCTTCTTCATCTCGGCCAGGCCGAGCTCGGCGGGCGGCGGAACCTCCATCTGGATGTAGGTGGCCAAATTCGCGATCTGCTTCTTGGAGAAAAGATCGTCGAAGTTGTTCATGCCGCCTTCGGTGCCCAGCGTAATGATTTTCTCAAGACGCTTCTGACCGAGTTTCATCATGGGTTTGGGTTCGAGGTTCTTACCCGTCGCACCCTTACGCAGCACGCCGTGGCAACCGGCGCAACGCTGGAAGTACAGAGTCTTGGATTCCTCGAAGTCTTTTTCCGACAGCGTCGGTTCAGCAGCCCACACCGCTCCGGGTGAGCCGACGAAGGCAAGTCCGGCGAGCGCCAGAGCGGTTGCCATCAATGGGGTCTTTATCATTCGTTATCGCCTCCAAAAGGTAGGTTCCGTAGGGTCGAATTCGCACAGGAATTTCCTACCCCCCCATGAGCGGCACAGTTCCACCAGTGCCAACGATTATTCAGTTCGTCCCTGAACGTCGTGCGATTAGGGCGACGTAACGCCGTTTCCAGGCAAACAACCCCAGACGCTGGTTGCGTCATGAAGATCCTTGTCCGGCGAACAGACATCTGTTTCCTCCGCTGCCCCGCCGTTGCGCGGGCGCTGAAATCGTTCGATCTCGGCCTCCGCTTGAACGGCTAATGACGCATGCCTAGCACGCGTCCGGGAGGGCAAATTTGACCTTGGTCAATGGTCCCGCCGGTGGTGTGGATACGCCTTGCGGACCACTCCGGAAAGTGCCTCTAGGGGTTCGATTTAGAGATGGGAAAACCATGGAATTAACCTTAGAAATCATAAGGTTACTACCGTGGAATAGGTCGGAGATTTGAACAAAAAGCCTTATATAACTGCAACTTGCGACCCATTGTCGCAGCGCAGCAATCTTGCTCGGTTTAACCGAATTCGTCGTGCTACAGAAGGGGGGAAATGACATCGGCTTTGGTTCCATGAAGCCCCCAGAACGGACACGTCACCATGATCTCGAGAGCCCAAACCAAATTGATCCGGCATGTTGTCGTGGCCGCCGGATTGGCCCTACCTGCCGGCGGCGCCGCGTCGGACTGGACTCCCCGCGATCTCTACATGGAACACTGTGCGGAGTGCCATGGCGCGGAGCGCCTGGGATCGATCGGCCCCGCCCTTCTGCCGGAAAACCTGAAGCGGCTGCGGCGCAAGAAAGCCGCCGCGACGATTGCCAAGGGTCGGCCGGCAACGCAGATGCCGGGGTTTGGCGAAACGCTAAGTGGTGATCAGATTACCGCGCTGACCGACCTGATCTACACCCCACTCGCCGCTTTGCCGGTTTGGGGGGCGGCTGAAATTGTGGCCAGCCGGACCGTTCACAACGACCCGGCGACCCTGCCCGCAGCACCCCTGCACAAGGCCGACCCGCTCAACCTCTTCACGGTGGTCGAAACCGGTGATCACCATGTGACGATCCTCGACGGCGACCGCTTCGAGCCCTTGTGGCGTTTCAAATCCCGCTTCGCCTTACACGGCGGCGCCAAGTACTCGCCGCAAGGCCGCTTCGTCTACCTCGCCTCCCGCGACGGCTGGGTGAGCAAATACGATCTGCATAGCTTCAAGCCGGTGGCCGAGATCCGCGTCGGCATTAACACCCGGAATATCGCGGTGTCGTCGGACGGCAAGTGGGTGCTGGCGGGCAACTTCCTGCCGCACACGCTGGTGGTGCTGAATGCCCACGACTTGAGCCTCTTCAAAGTGATCAAGGCCGACGACGGCGAAGGCAACTCCTCCCGCATCAGCGCGGTTTACAACGCGCCGCCGCGCCAGAGTTTCATCGTCGCACTCAAGGATTTCAAGGAGGTCTGGGAACTTTCCTACGATCCCGAGGCGCAACCGGTCTACGCCAACTTCGTCCACAATTATCGCAGCGGCCAGGAGGAAGGCGTCATTGTCGAGGAACAACCGTTCGCCCGGCGCCGCATCAAATTGGAGGACTACCTCGACGATTTCTTCTTCGACCCCTACTACGCCGAAGTGATCGGCGCCTCGCGCGACGGCAAGGGGGGAGCGGTCTACAACCTCGACGCCCGTCGCCGGGTTTCCAACCTGGCGCTCGACGGCATGCCGCATCTGGGCTCCGGCATCACCTGGGAGCACAACGGCCGGCTGGTCATGGCGACACCACATCTGAAGGAACCTGCCGTCAGCGTCATCGATATGGAAACCTGGGAAACTATCAAAAAAATCAAGACGTTAGGGCCGGGCTTCTTCATGCGAAGCCATGAGAATACGCCCTACGCCTGGACCGATGTCTTCTTCGGCCCCAACCGGGACGCCCTCCACGTCATTGACAAACGCTCGCTGGAGATCGTCAAAACGATCCGCCCGGCGCCCGGCAAAACCGGCGCGCACGTCGAGTTCACCCGCGACGGACGCTTCGCCCTGGTCAGCGTGTGGGACATGGACGGCGCGCTGGTTATCTACGACGCGGCGACATTCCAGGAGGTCAAACGCATCCCCATGGTGAAGCCGTCGGGCAAGTACAACGTCTTCAACAAGATCACCTACTCGGCCGGCACCAGCCACTAGCGGACATTCCCTGGAACTGTGCGCCGGAGTTGTTCAGCACGGGCAGGACGGGTTACGGTCTTGGCGCCATGGAAAGACTGCATTGCATCACGCACCCGGCGGAGCTTGAACTCGACGCAACGGTGGTCGAAGCGCGCCCCGGCGCCGTCGCTCTGGACCGCACGCCGTTCTATCCGGGCGGCGGCGGCCAGCTTGCCGACCGGGGTACGATTGCCTGGTCGGGCGGCCAGGTCGAAATAACGGGCTTGAGTCTCGAAGACGGCAGGTTATGGCATTCGTTGGGAACCGAAACGGTCATCGACGGAACGGTCAGATTGACCGTCGATGCGGAATTCCGCCACTTGATGAGCGAACTACACACAGCAGCCCACCTCGTTAACGCCGTCGTTTTCCAGGAGTTTGAGGGGGCACTGCTGACGGGCGCGCAGCTTGCCGCGGACCACAGGCTGCGGGTGGATTTCGATCTGCCCGGGGCCGACAATGATCGGCTCAGGGCCCTGGAAGGCGCCCTGAACGATATCGTCAGGCAAAATTTGGCGGTCCGTACGTTCGACATGCCGTGGGCCGAAGCGGCTGACATCGACGGCATGTTTCGCAGCAAATCCGTCGCCCCGCCACCTCAGGACGACGGCACCGTACGCGTCGTCGAGATTGCCGGTCTCGACCGGCAGGCCTGCGGCGGCACGCATCTTGTCTCGACCGGCCAATCGAGGCCGCTGAGCATCCAAAAGGTCGAGAATAAGGGCCGCCACAATCGGCGGGTGCGCGTGCGTCTAGGCGGCGTCTGAGCGCATGCTCTTCGAACTCATGGCCTGGCGGCGTTCCCGCTTGAGGCGCTTCTGGATCATCGGCGGGCACTTGCGGTCGTCGTAGTAGAGCGTCTGGCAATGCAGACACTGCAGGCATTCGTTGGGGTTGATGTGGCCGTCGGGGTGGATCGCCTGGACCATGCACTCGCGGGCGCAACGCTGACAGGGGTTACCGCACTCACGGTAGCGCCGCAGCCACTCGTTCATGCGCAGGCGGCCGGGAATGCCAAGCGCACCGCCCAGCGGGCACAGATAACGGCAGAAAAAGCGTTCGATGAACAGACCCGCGACCAGCAAGCCCACGGCAAAGAACACGAATGGCCAACTGCGCTGGAACACTAGGATGATGGTGGTCTTGAAGGGTTCGATTTCCGCCAGTTTCTCGGCCATTTCGAAGGATTCGAGCGATACCCCGAACAGCCCGAGAAAGATCAGGTATTTGAGCGGCCAGGCGCGCTCGTGCAGGCCCCAGGGCACGGTGACCTGCGGCACCTTGAGATACTTGGCGACGCGGTTCAGCAACTCCTGGAGGGCGCCGAAGGGGCAAAGCCAGCCGCAGTAAACGCCCCTGCCCCAGAACAGCAGGGAGGCCGCCACCGATCCCCAGAGGATGAAGATCAGCGGCTCCAGCAGGAAGAAACCCCAGTCAAAACCCTGCATGAGGGCGCCGATGAACGTCAGCACGTTGACGATCGAAAGCTGCGCCTGAGCATAGAAACCGATCCACACCACGGTGTAGACCAGAAAGGCAATGCGGATGCGGTCGGTCAGTACGGGCCGTTTGGCCAACCAGTCCTGGAAGAAGAAGATGGCCGTCAGAACGCTGAGGCCAAGCATCAGGACGATGATATCGGGGATCTTGGACAGCCAGATCTTGACCCAGAGTGGATTACCGGATTTAGCATCGGCCAAGGGCGATCCCGAACCCCTGGTGGCGGCCGGCGCGGCGGCCACAGGTTCATGCTTTTCGATGAACCTGGGAGGCGTCACGTAGCCGATGTCGAACGTGAGGAATTCCTTCTTGATCGGTCCGATGGCGCGATGAACCAGCAACTGCAGACGCCAGGGCCGCGCCGGATCAAAGCCGCTGTCGGCCGGGATGACGAACAGGCCCGTTTCGGCGAAGTGGGGCGCGCCGTCCGCTTCGAAATCGCCCAGGCGTTTGTGCTCCTTTGAGCGGAAACGAACGCTGCGGTCGCCCTGGATAAGCTGAATGCGGTCGAAGATGCCACCCCGCACGTAGCCCGAACCCTTGAACGAATAGCGGCCCGAGCCGGCAATGAGGACGGCGTGTTCGCCCGGCTGCAGGGCGGCCCGCATGTTCTTGTATTCCTGATCGCCCAGCAGACTGTGACCGATGGAAGGAACCGCGGCGTTGGCGATGTAGAGATCGACAAATGGTTCGTTGGGATCGCCTTTTTCCGGCCGCGCGGCAGCTTCCGCTTTGCCCGCACTTTCGAAGGCCGCATTGATGTCGCCGACGCTGATCAGCCGCCGCCGCACCGAACCGTCGCCTAGCATCGTCATCCAGTCGAGTTCTTCGTCCAGGGTCGAGCGGATCGAGTACGTCACCCGGTTCGGATCGGCGCTCTCGTCCCTCAGCCCGCCGATGCCGCGCTGGCGGATAACGCGGGTGGCGGATCGCACGATGGTGTCGTCGATGATCATCACGGTGACGGTGGCCCCGCTGACGATGTCAAGCTCGCGGTCATCCTTGCCGGTCTTGGCGATGTCCAGCACGTTGAGCCCGACATACTTGGCAATGAAGTCGTTGACCTTGCTGACGGGGATCCCCACCAGCACGATGGGTTCCGAATGCTTCACCATTTTGGCGCCGGTAATGACGCCGTTGGTGTCCATGCCGATGACGATGTGGATGGGCTTACCGGAGTAACCGATGGCGTTGACCACGGCGGAATTGAGGAAGACGTAGCCGACGAGTTTATCACCCTTGTAGGCAGCGGCGGACGGCGGATTACCTTCCTCCGCGCCCATTCTGTCGGCGCCCGGCATCACGTCCGACAGGGCGAATTTGTCCGCGAACATGCCAAGATCGAAAGCCCGCGCGGGCGCGTCCGGCACGAGCAGGAAGCCTGCCAGAAACGTCAGCGCCAAAACCGGGCGAACGGCACGCCGGACCATCGATAGGGATTTCGTCAGCAGTAATTTCATGGGGCAAATCTAGGAGTTTAGGGCGGTATCAACCTTGATATTTGTCAAGGGGTGGTTGAAATCGGCGTGCCGTGGTTAAGTTGCAGAGACCCGCCGAATCTTCAGAGATGCGTCACGCGTGGTAAGGAAAGGCCTGAGCACGATGGCTGTTGGATTGCAGACACCTCCGTCCGACGTAACTGCCGAGAACTTAGCCCAGATTGCCGTCTCGTTGGAACGGGCCGCAGCCGCGACTTATTGTCGCCTCGCGGAGGAAATGGGCAGACTGTACAACCCCGCGGCCGTCGAGATGTTCGAACGGTTGGTGGCGGTTGAACAGGAGCAAGAACAGGAGGTTATCGACCAGGTGAAGAAGCTCGGTCTGACCGTGCCTCCAGCGGCCACCGCGCCTCCCGAAGACAAGACCGGTGAGGCGGAGGAGCGCGCCGCCCATGACCTCGTGCTAACGCCCTGGAGAGCCCTCAATTTGGCGGTGCAGAATGAGCGCAGCGCCTTTGAATTCTTTACCTCGATTGCTGCAAACTGCGAAACCGATGAGGTCCGGCAGCAAGCCGAAAGTTTCGCCTCTCTCAAACTCGAACACCTGGCCTTGCTCAGGCTAGAGCGAAAGCGCGCCTACCGGACGGCGGAACGCACGCGCCTTGAGGCGATCGTCGGAAGGGACATTCCGCGCTCGTTCGCCGCTTTCAAGGCATCCGCGGACAAATTGCTCGCCGCCCTGCGCGAACGCTATCAACGCCTTGGAAACGACGCCGACATTGCTGGTGACGGCGCAACGGCCGGTCTCTTGAGGGATTTGGCCGCGGAAATCGACGCCGAGCGAAGTGCGCGCCCCCTGCCCGACGAAGAGGCCGTTGGAGCCGTCACGGATATTTTGCGCGACGCCCTGCGGGAAACCGAAGCGGCTTTTGACGCATTCATGGCGGTTGCCGAAAAGGCAACGGATGAAGAAATGGCCAAAGCCGCTCAAGTTTTGGCTGCGGCTTGCGTAAGGCGTCTGGAGCGGTTGCGCGATCGCCTCACCGCCCACCTTGAAGCGCTGGCCTGACGCCTAAGTCCTTACGGTCTCGAATGATCCGTCGTGGTGTAGATAGTGGGCCGCGCTGGCGTCCGCCTTCCGCAGACAAGGGGCGGCGGCGGTGATGGGCAGGACGGACAGAGCGGTCGACAAACCGTCTGCGGTGGCGGCCTGAGGCGCGACGACGGTAACGCTGGCATAGCGCCCACCGCTTTTTCCCGATTTGGGATCGAAGAGATGGTGGTAGTCGCCCGAAGCGTCGAACGTCTGGCCATAGCCGCCGGAAGTCGCTACGGCCTCGTCCTCGATCGATAGTTTTTGTGGAAGGACCGTATCCGAATCCGGCATCCTGATCCCGACCCGCCAGGGCCGACCTTCGGGATGTTCATCCAACGCCCGGGTTTCACCGATGTCGACCAATACGTTCCTGAGCCCTTCGGCGCGCAGCAGTTCGGCGATGCGGTCGGTAATGAAGCCTTGGGCAAACCCATTGAGGGTGATGGCCATGCCGGGTTTTTCAAATTCGATATGTTCCGCGCTGATCGAGATATTGCGGTAATCGACGAGCTTGCCAACTTCCCGGATTTCGGAAATCGCCGGACCTTTTCGAATGTCCGCCGAGCCAAAATGCCGGGCGTAAAGCCGCCACAACGGCTGAACCGAAATGTCGAATGCCCCGTTGGTCAGGTTGCCGAGCCGTCGGCAATCCGCCAGCGCCCGCACCAGTTCCAGCGGCGGCTGATCGAGCCGGTCGGCGCGGTTCAGGCGCGCCACCGCCGATTCTTCGCGATAGAGGCTGAAGATATTTTCGAGCCGTTCGATTTCCGCCACACAGGCTTGGATCAAGCGCTGGGCTTTTGCCGCGTCGGGGTGGTGCAGCAGAAGGCTCGCCTGGGCGCCCAGTGCGATGCCGCGCCAGCGGTGGGGCGCGGCCGGCGCCGTCGCGGCCGGACCTGATTGGGCCAGCGCCCATGCACTGGCGCCGGCGGCCGCACTGATGGCGATGAAGCGGCGGCGCCCGACGGACATACTCAACTTCCGCTCTCCTCGACGCTTGCGGTTTGATCGGCCTCAAGCACGTAATCCCGGGGAATGTCTGAATAACTCAAAACCTCACCGCCGAATTGCACTTGAAATTGCTTGGCCTGGGCCTGGTCGGCAAATGGGACGGCTTCGGGCGCCCCCATACCGCCGCGTTTCGTGCTTCCGATCACATAAAAAGCCGTTCGCGCCTCAATCCATTCCCCCTTCGCGGCGTCCTCCCAAACGGCGACCGTTCCCATGTCGGTCACGTAGATCGCGGCAATACCGTTGGCCGATTCGGGCAACATGGCGAAGGCGACGGCGTCGCGCGCCGAGGTGAACCAGAACGGCGTCTTGCTGCCCTTTACGAAGGCGTGGGCCTTGGGACCGGGGTGGTCGACCACGGTCATATTGCAGAAATAGCCGCTGGCCTCTTGGGTGAGACTGATCGGTTTCGGAATCTCAGCGGCCTCATCCGGGCCGCAGGCCGCCAAGAACGGCAAGCCGGCGGCAAGAACCGCTATTGTCAGAAAGTTTCGCATATCAGATTTCTTTGCGTTGGAAGACATAGGTCGCGAGGCCCAAGGGAACGACGATCCAGGCCAGCTGGACCGACAGCAGCGACCAGGGCGAAAACTCGGCATTTGCCGACAGGCCGATGGTGCCCGAGAAGGAAGCAACGCCGTCGAAGCCCGCCAGATTGAACAGTCTGTAGGCATCCGTCGGATTGGCCAGCAACAAGGCGTTGAAAACCGACGACCCCACGGCCGAACCGCCGTCCGACACCAACAGGCCCAGCAGCGCCATATCGTAGATCAGCACGAACAGGAGCCAGATCGCCACCGCCAGTCCCGCCGCCGTGGCGCGTTCCTTCACCAGCGTGCTGACGAGATAGCCGATGGCGAGGAAGGCAGCGCCGAGCAGGACCGACGAGCCGATCACGGCCGAAAACGCCAGCCAATTGGAGGCGTCTGCCTCAACGCCCTGGATCATCAACACGGCCCCCGCAGAGCCGTATCCCACGACCGTGGCAAAAGCCAGAACCAGGAGATGTCCCAGGAATTTGCCGCCGATGGCGTGCCACCGCGCCAACGGGTAGGACAGCAACAGCAGCAGGGTGCCGCGCTCGACCTCGCCGATAACGGCATCGTAGGACAGCATCAGGGCGATCAGCGGTATAAGGAAAATCGTCAGGCTGGAAAGGCTCACCACCGTGACCAGCAGGGAATTCGTGCCGACCGTCCCGGTCGGCGCACTACCCAGCAGCGTCAGGCTGAGGGCGAAGCCGGCCAGTAGCAAGGTCATGGCGACGATCCATTTGTTGCGGAAGCCGTCGCGCACCTCCTGACCGGCAATTGCTACAAGCGCGTTCATGAGGAGACCTCCTGACCTTGGAAGTGGGCGTAAATGCGGTCGAGATTAGGCAACTCGATCTCCATATCCTCGACGGCGACGCCCAAATCGGTTACGCGCCTCACCAGTTCCATCTTTTCCTCAGGGGGACAGGCGAACTCGACCGTGCGGCCGTTGACGCGGCGGATGTCCGCGCCGTGAAGCCGTTCGGCCGCTTGCGACGCCGCGCCGGCATTGGTCGTGAGACGAATGCGGGCCGGCAGTTTGGCGACCTTGCGCAGATCCGCCATGGTGCCGTCCGCCAGCATGCGGCCCTGGCTCATGATGGCAATCCGGTCCACCCGCGTTTCCAATTCACTCAGGGCATGGGAGGCCAGCAGTACGGTCACGCCATCGGCCTTCAAAGCCAAGACGGTGTCATAGAAGGACCGCCTCAGGGAAGGATCGAGGCCCGTCGTCGGTTCGTCCAGCAATAGCACCCGGGGGGAACCGATCAGCGCCTGCGCCAGTCCGAGACGCTGGCGCATGCCCTTGGAGTAGGTCTTCACGCGCCGGTTCACGGCATCGGCGAGACCGACCATGTCGAGCAGCCGATCATTGTCGTTCCGGTCCCGGCGCTTGAGGCGGGCGTAGAAGTTCATGATTTCCCGACCCGTCATATTGGGCGGAAAGGAAACCGTTTCCGGCAGAAATCCCATGCCCAATCGGGCGTCGGCGGCGTGCGGCCCGGCGGGATCAAGCCCCAGCACCCGAACATCGCCGTCCGTCGGCCGGATCAGCCCGAGCAAAAGCTTCATGATCGTCGTCTTGCCGGCGCCGTTGTGGCCGACCAGCGCAACCACTTCGCCAGGAGAAACGGTGAAGGTCACATCGTGGAGGACTTCCAAGCCGTCATAGGCCTTCGACGTCCGTTCGAGTTGAAGGTTTATCTCAGGCGCGTTCATTGCTTCGTCCAGTCTCGGTTGTCGCTGATTTCAAGGGGCTTCATCAGCGGTGCGCTGTCGACCACGCCGCCGGGGTGCAGCGAGGGGAAGCGCGATTGGGCCCAGCGCAATACCTGCACCGCCGGGCTGTTTAACAACAGCTTGGCGGCGGGATGCGCCCAGACGACCTGGTCGACCAGATCGTTGGGCCGGTAGGGTGTATCGGCGACGCCGTTGCCGTCGAGATCGAAAGCCGGATTGTCGCTCCAGTAATTGCCTTGGCCGTCCAGCGACCAATCGAGGTGGCGCGTCCCGACGTATTTCACCTGTGTCCGGTTGTTGACGAAGGCGTTGCCGGTGATCTTGTTGCGCTCCGAGCCCGCGGTGAAGTGAATGCCGATATCGCAGCCGTCGAAGCGGTTGCCGCGGAAAGTGTTTTTCGACGAATTGTAGATAAACACGCATTTGGTCTTGCCGTTCTCGACGACGTTGTCCTCGATCAGCGCCTGATTGGCGTAGTTCAAAAGGATGCCGTGATCGCGGTCGCCGACCGAGCGGTTACCCCGGACGGTCAGTTTCTTGGAAAACATCAGGGCGAAACCGACGTGGTTTCCTTCCGAGAGATTCCCGGTCACCGTCGAACGGTTGGTGTACATGTAATGGATCGCGATGCGGGTGTCGCGGAAGCGGTTGTTTCTGAATATGTTTTTTTTGCTGGTCGTCGAGAATATGCCGTCCCGGCCGTACCGGATGTCATTGCTCTCGACGATCGAACCCGGCGAATTCCAGACCGAAACGCCATTGCCCCGGCTGTTCACGTGGGTGGTCTTCAAGCCGGTAATCGTGTTGCCGCGCGCCACGGCATCGTCGGGCCCCCAGAGGTAGATGCCGAAAAGATTGCCTTCGATGCGGTTGTTTTCGATCAGTGCCCGGTCGCCGGCTTTGTTGACGAATATGCCCGAGTCCATGGTTTCGAGCGCCCGCCCGGAATTGCGGATGGTGATGCCCCTGATGGTGACGTCAGCCGCGGCAACCGTGATGGTCGAACCCTGTCCGCCGCCGTCGATGACCGCTTCGGGACCGCCGCTGAGTGTGAGGGCACGGTCGATGATAATGGGACCGCTGTGGACGCCCGGCAGGAGCTTGATGAAAGACCCGGACCCGGCCGCCGCTAGTGCGGCGGCCAAGCGCCCAGGTCTCGGCGCTACCTCGATGGTGACTGCCCCGGCACCAGCCGAACAAAGGGGTACCAAGGTGGCGGCCGTCAAAACCACCACCTTGAACCATCTCTTCATCTTCTGGCGTGCCACCACCACCGAAGGGGTTCCTTCTAGGCCTTTTCGACCAGCATCCGGCCCCGCATTTCCATGTGGAGCGCGTGGCAGAACCACTGGCAGTAGAACCAGTGAACGCCCGGCAGGTCGGCTTTGAACGTCACCGACGCAGTTGCCTGCGGTGCGACCTCCATGCAGACGCCGTAGTTGGCGATGGTGATACCGTGAGTCAGGTCGTCCAGGTCATCCATGTTGGTGACGATGATCGTAACTTCGTCGCCCTGTTTGACCGTGAACTTCTCAAGGCTGAACTTCGGCGCCACGGAGTGCATATAGACGCGCACCTTGTTGCCGTCGCGGATGACGTGTTCCGCATCTTCGAGATCGACGCCGTCCTTCTTGGCCAAAGCCGCTGCGTCGGCCCAGATCGGGTCGTTGCGGTCCCAGACTTTCTTCGGGTTGACCAACGAGCGGTGGACGATCATGCAATCGTGCGGCTCGCCGAAGGTCGGTCCGTCATGGACGATTTTCATCTCGTCGCCCGAGATATCGATCAGCTGCTCGTTCTCCGGCTTCAGCGGACCGACGTTAATGAAGCGGTCCTTGGAGAACTTGTTGAGCGAGATCAACCACTGGCCGTCGGCCCCTTTGGTTTCACCCATCGAGGTGTGGTTGTGGCCCGGTTGGTACTGAACGTCGATCTTCTGCATGATCGGATCGACCTTCTCACCGGCATAGGCGCGGACCGCCTTGTCGATGTTCCACTTCGCCACCTGGCTGTCGAGGAACAACGTGGTGAAGGCGTTGCCCTTGCCGTCGAAGGCGGTGTGGAGCGGGCCGAGACCCAGTTCCGGCTCGCCGACGATGACGTCGCGCGGCTTGATCTTGTCCGCGAAGAGATCCGGAATTTTGCGCACGTCCATGATCGAAACGGTGGGCGAGAGCTTGCCGTTGATCATGATGTACTTGCCGTCGGGCGCGGTGTTGACGCCGTGCGGGCTGTTGGGGATCGGTACGTAGCGGGTGTACTTGGAACCCTTGCGGCCGTCGAGCACCGGCGTGTCGCCTTCGAAGGTCTTGAAGTCGCCGGCCTTGACGCCCGCCTCGATGGCGGCGATGTCGAAGATCACGGCCCAGTCGGCTTCCGCCGAGGTCATATCCTCCAGCGTCAGGCCCTCCTCGCCGTTGTAGCAGCTGGCGACGGCGTACTTGCCCTGGTAGTCGGCATCGACATTGTCGAGGTTGCCGTCGACCATGACCTGCCAGGCCACCTTCATGGTGTCGCCGTCGATGGCGCTGAAGACGGCATGGTATTCCTTGTCGTTCTCCAGGTCGCGGCCGTCGTTCGGCATCGGCACGCGGTGTTCGCCGTTGGCGAAGACGTAACCCGTGCGCGGATACTTCTGGGGACGCAGGCCGTGGATGTCGGCGGCGTTGGGGATCGTGATGATCTTGTCCACCTTCATGACATCGCAGCGGATGCGGGCAACGCGCGTGTTTGCCTTGTCGTTGATGAAGACGTAGCGCCCGTCATAGGTGCCGTCGGTGAACGACATATGCGGATGGTGGGTGTCACCGTTATGGTGAATACCGCCCTTGTCCTTCAGGAATTCCTTCTCATGGGGAAGCTGGCCTTCCGTGAGGATCTTGAGGCTCTCGTTGGTCTGACCCCAACCGGTCGCGCTTTCACGATTGAAAACCGGAATGCGCATCAGTTCGCGCATGGACGGCAGACCCAGGATGCGGACTTCGCCCGACTGACCGCCGGACCAAAAACCGTAATACTCGTCGAGATCGCCGGGGCCGACTTCGGCCCTGTTGTTGGATGCGGCACGAACCTGCGCGGGCGTCAGCATGGCGCCCATGCCGGCCGCCGCTCCGAGACCCGTGAGGGTGGCTACCTTGGTCGTGTTGCCAAGTAGTTCGCGGCGCGAAACTCCGCCGCTCTGTTTATTGTGTTCCGACATTTCTTTTCACTCCAAATATCAAAATGTCTTCGCCGCCTGATGGCATCGCCGTCTTTGGGAGGGGCAGAAGCGTTATTCGGGCAGCGGAGGCCGGTCCATAGCGGACCAACGTCCTCCTGACGGGCGGATATTGGATTTAGAGGTGGGAATTGACCATGCGGTCGATTGTCTCTGCGGTCGTTTGACGCACCCCAGGAGACTTGACAGTTTTTAGGCCGAACCAAGAAAACGTGCGGCGAAATTCGGCTCGCTTCAGTCCGCCGCCGAAAGCTCGATCGGCTTACCGTGCGGCGTGTTCAGATAGGCCCGGCGCCATTCATCCTTGCGGCTCGACATTTCAGGCTGCAGCACAATGCCTTTGTCCTCGACGATGCGCTCCAGGGCGTTGATCCAGTGAAGGTAATAGGTATCGCCAAGGTCGGGATCGCCCTCCCTTTGCGCCCGTTCGATGGCGGCGCTGAAAGTTTCGGTCCATTCGGGCCAGGTAAAGTGTCCCGCCGCCGACAGGCCGACCGCCATGGCGAAGGCCTGCGCCTCCCACGGCTCACGAAAGACCGGCCCGTCGTCGTCGCGCGGCAGGGAAGGCAGGTCCTCGATTTGGCGATCCAGGGTCATGCCGGCTCCAGATACGATTCCCACAAGTCCACATGGACGCCGTCGCCCGCCCTGCCCTCGTCACCCCACAGCTCGGCGGCGTCGAAGCGAACGCTGTAGAGGTGCTCTCCGATTTTGTTCCCCAACGCATTCTGGTCGGGCAGGATGTGCGAACCATGGTGCTCGTGCACGGTGCCGACGCGATTGCGGACGTAGCCCGGTTCCCGCGTATGGCCGGTGGGATGGCGGTTCTTCGCCCTGACGCGGTCGCCCGGCGCGAAGGCCGGCGCGGCATCGGTCGCCAGGTCGACCGGACCGCCGGCGGCAATGGCGTTCTCGACGTTTTCGGCCAGGAGAATTCTTTCGGCAAGCGCCACCGGCGTCTCGCCCGACGGTTTATGGTTCGCCAATTCCTCGGCGCTGATGACGCCGTTCTCGACGAGCAGCTTTTCCAAGCCCACCAGCCAGTTCTCGTAGTAACTCTGCCGCAGGTAATCGACGGGGTGCTGCGTCTCGCGCGAGTAGCGGGACTTGTCGATGTTCCACTGGCCGAGGAATCCCGCCGCCAATGTAAGGCCCAGAGCCTTGCGCTCCCAATCGGCGTGAAAGACCGGCTCCTCGCTCTCCGGTTCCGGATCGACGGGCCCGAGCCCGTGTTGGCCACCGAGGTCGTGGGGTCCGTTCATTCCGCTACCTCGCGCACCGGATTACCGACGTCCCGCGCCTTTTCCACGCCGATCATCGAATTGCGGGAAACCAGGGTTTCCAGTTCCTCCTGCGTCATGCCGTCGGTCCCGTCGGGCCTTTCGGGCAACACCAGGAAACGCATTTCTGAGGTCGAGTCCCAGACCTGGACCGATACGTCGTCGCCCAGCGTGGTGCCGAATTCCGCCAGAACGCCGCGCGGGTCCTGCACGACGCGGGAGCGGTAAGGCGCCGATTTGTACCAAACCGGTGGCAGGCCCAACACCGGCCAGGGATAGCAGGAGCACAGAGTACAGACCACGACGTTGTGAGTATCGGAGGTGTTTTCGACCACCTTCATGTGCTCGCCCTGCCGGCCCACGTAGCCCAAAGAAGAGATCGCCGCCGTGGCGTCCCGCAGGAGCCATTCCTTGTATTCCGGATCGGTCCAGGCGCGCACCACGACCTTGGCCCCGTTTCTCGGGCCGACCTTGGTTTCGTACATGTCGACCAACTCGTCGATGGCTCTCGGGTCGACCAGCCCCTTCTCCACCAACAGGGATTCCAACGCCTTCACCCGCAGCGCTGGATCCGACGGTGGTTCGGTATGGTCGTGATCGTGGTCGTGGGACACGGCAGCCTCCCGGTGAACGAACAATTGAATTATTCTAACCGATCCAATCAAACTGGCCTACCGTCCAGCACAACCCATGGCTAAAAAAAGGGAGGCACCGTTTACACGGCACCTCCCAGTTGCTCGCTAGGGGCGAGATATGGATCAGGCGGCGGCAATCAATTCGCTGCGCCAATTGGGGAACAGGACGTCGGCGTCATGCGGGAAACTCTCAAAGGCGCGGGCGAATTCAAAGTTCTCCTTGGCGAACGCGATGGGATCTGCCCCCTCCTTCCAACATTGTTCGGCCTGGCGCAGGGATCGCGCACCCGCCGCGGCCCCGTCGAGATGCCCATAGGAACCGCCGCCCGCCGTCAATATCAGGTTGGAGTGGCCGAGGTTCTTGAAGAATCCGGGCATGCGAAGGGCATTCATCCCGCCCGAGATAATCGGTGTCGTCAACGCCATACCGAGCCAGTCCTGACGGTAGAACGGACCCTCGGCCCGGTCCTGCTCAATCATATAGGCCATTTGCCGGTCGGCTTCCTCTCCCTCCATTTTGCCGAAACCCATCGTTCCGGTGTGGATGCCGGAAGCGCCCTGCAGGCGGGACATCTTGGCCAGAACGAAGGCGGTATAGCCCCGCTTGCTCTGCGGTGACGTCACCGCCCCATGTCCGGCCCGGTGGTAGTGAATGAATTGCTTGGGAAAGGCGCGCCGGGCCGTCGTAACCGCCTGCGGCCCGGCGACATATCCGTCGACCAGGAAAGCGACGTGGTCGGCAAATTCGCCAAAGGTTTCGAGAATGAATTCGCCCCGCGCCAGCATCTCGCGGTAGTCGTCCGCCGTGATGTTGGCGGAGAAGAGCTTCGCTTCCCCGGTTTCGTCCTGCGCCCGCCGCATGGCGTCGGCGACGGCGACGATGGTTTCCTTTAGGGGCGCGAAGGTCTGATTGCCCTGCGGTTCGTCGTTCTTGATGAAATCGCCGCCGAGCCAGAATTCGTACGCCGCCTGGGCGAACGGACCGGGGCGCAGGCCGAGCTTCGGTTTGACGATGGTACCGACGATGAATCCGCCGTCCACCACCGGCCGCCCCAACACCCGCCAGAGGTCGGCGATTGTCGTGGCCGGACCGTCAAATAATTTGAGATAGGCGGGCGGCGCGTAGAAATCGTGCATCTTGGCGTATTCGACGTCACCCATGCCCTGGTTGTTGCCGATCGTCAGTGTCAGGAACGAGGCCAGCATGGCGCGGCCATCGATGATGTTGCGGTCGAAAAGCTCAACGGGGTAGGCGATCTTCATGACCTCGGTGGCCTCGTCGACCTCGTAGACAATGGCGTCGACGCCGCGGGTAAAATCGTCCGTGGTCGAAATCTCAACGTTGGTTCCCGTCGAAGATTCGGCGGCGAAGTGGGCTGCGGTTTCGAGGAAACCGTAACCTTCCTTCGGCCTCATCAAATAAGCGCAGAGCACGTGTTGACCCGCGGCGATCAGATCGTCCTCGCGCAGGCTTAGGTCGGCGTAGCGGCTGGACTGGTCCATTATTTCCCTTCCTTCTGTTGGTCCTAACTGGGCGTACCGTCAGGCCGCCCGCTTCTTCCGTTCGATCAATTGCATGATCATGGGCGTCAAGATGAGTTGCATGGCGAGGTCCATCTTGGCGCCGGGAATGACGATCGAGTTTGCCCGCGACATGTAGCTGTCGTGGATCATCGATACGAGATACGAAAAATCGATGCCGTGCGGGTCGCGGAAACGGATCACGACCATTGATTCGTCCGCCGTCGGTATCCAACGCGCGATGAAGGCGTTCGAGGTATCGACGGTGGGTATTCGCTGGAAGTTGATGTCCGTTTCGGTGAACTGCGGGCAAATGTAATTGACGTAGTCCGGCATGCGCCGAAGGATCGTGTCCGTCACCGCCTCGGTCGAATAGCCGCGGGTCTCCTTGTCGCGGTGGATCTTCTGGATCCATTCGAGGTTGATCACGGGCACCACACCGATTTTCAGATCTGCGTGCCGGGCAACGTTGACGCTCTCCGTCACCACGGCGCCATGGAGACCTTCGTAAAACAGTAGATCGGCGCCTTCCTCGAGATCTTCCCAGTCGGTGAAGGTACCGGGCGGAGCGCCGTAGAGCTCCTGCTCCTCTGCATCGTGGATGTAGTGGCGGGTGCGGCCCGTGCCGCGTTGACCGAATTCCCGGAAGACAGCTTCGAGTTCTTCCAGGAGATTGGCGTCCGGCCCGAAATGACTGAAATGGTTGTTGCCCTTCTCGGCCTCCGCCGCCGTGGCTGCACGCATTCCCTGGCGGTCATGGCGGTGAAAGGCGTCGCCTTCGATATAGACCGCTTCAACGCCCTCACGCCGGAAAATCTGGGAGAAGGTCTGTCTGACCGACGACGTGCCCGACCCGGACGAGCCGGTGACCGAAATGATGGGATGATTGACCGTCATGCCGGGCTCCACCTACGACCTAAAGAGGCCGCGTTGGTTGAAGAGCGGCGAGCGGTTACCGATTGCATGAAGGTCGCTGTAGTAGCGCTCCACCCGAAGCACTTCTTCGCTCGAGCCAAATATGAGGGGTACGCGTTCGTGGAAGGACTGGGGTTCGATGTCCAAAATATCCTCCCATCCCGTCGTGGCCGCACCGCCGGCCTGCTCGATCAGCCAGGCGATGGGATTAGCTTCGTAAATCAGCCTCAACCGTCCAGCGCTATAACCCTCGCGTGCGTCGCCCGGATAGAGGAAAGTGCCGCCTCGCGACAGGATGCGGTGGGCTTCCGCCACTAGGGAGGCGATCCAGCGCATGTTGTAGTTCTCGGTAAGATGCCCCTCCGCGCCGTCAAGACAGTCGTCGACATAGGCCCGGATATGCCTGTCCCAGTGCCGGTAGTTGGAGGTGTTAATGGCAAACTCCGTTGCCGAGGACTTAATCCGAACGTTTGCCGAAGTCAGGCGGAAGTCACCGGATGTGGCGTCGAGTGTGAAAATCTGGGTGCCGGCCCCGAGCGTGAGAACCAATGCGGTTTGCGGTCCGTAGATCACGTAACCGGCAGCCAGTTGATGTCGGCCCGCTTGAAGCAGATCTTCCGGACGTGCGGTCTGATCCGCTCGCGGCATGGGCAAGATCGAGAAGATCGTGCCCACGGACACGTTCGTATCGATGTTCGAGGAACCGTCGAGCGGATCGAGAGCAACGTACAACGGCTCGAACGCGCGAACGGCGGCGGGTTTGTCGAGTTCTTCCGATAGCGCGTAAGCGACAGGCGCCGACCACAAGGAGTCGATTAGGATGTCGTTGGCGATGACGTCGAGAGCCGTCTGTTGGTCGCCATCCGCATTGACCCCCGTGCCAACTTCGAGGCCTCCCCGCAGTTTACCGGCGGCGATGATGCCCGCAACTTCGCGGCACGCCGCGGCGATGGCGAGGACGGTGTCCGCGACGGCCTCGCGGTGAACATTATCGCCCGCCCAAACCCGAAGGTGAGAATTCAGCGTCGGAAACCGGTCCATGCATCCCCCTGTTCGACCACCCGCATCAAATTGCGATCCGGTTATAAATCGTATTTTTATATTAGTTTTTTCTAATATACATAACCCTAGGCTGTTGATCAAGCGTTACATCACGCCAAATGGGATAGAGGCGCCCAACGCGGCCTCTCCGATGACGATTTTCACGCTAATTTTCAAATACTTAGGAGTTGCCGGGCGCCGGTGTCCCTGGCTAGTTGGTGTCGTCGCTATTCGTCCGCCTGCGCCTCGACCGCGGCAATCAGCACGGGAAGGTCCGCGATATGATCGAGTTGGAAAAACTTCGGGTTATCGGGTTCTTCGTCCGTCTGCTCGATGGAGGCCGTCACATGGTAGGGAATGTGAACGGCATAGCCGTCCAGCGCCAGAACCGGCAGGACATCGGATGGCAGCGAGTTCCCCACCATGATCACACGCGACGGCGTAACGCCGTGCCGGTCGAATAACTCCAGATAGGTCGCCGAGTCTTTTTCCGAAACCACCTCGATTTCGGAAAAGTGGTCGGCCAGCCCCGAATTATCGACCTTGTTGCGCTGATCCAGCATGTCGCCCTTGGTAATGAGAAATAGCGGACGATCGGCGCCGAGCTTCTCCAGGACTTCCTCCACACCGGGCATCAGCTCAAGCGGGCTGTCCAGCATGGCTTTGCCCATCATGACGATTTCGTGGATATCGGCAGCCGAGATTTTCTGCCTCGAGATTTGGATGGCAGTTTCCACCATCGACAGCGTGAAGCCCTTGATGCCGTAACCGAAGAGGCTGATGTTGTTGGCTTCCGTTTCGTGCAGGCGCGCCATGACCTCGGCGTGCGGCGCATAGTGGTCGAGGATCTCGGCCAGCCGCACCTGGGTTTCCTGAAACAGGCTTTCGTTGTGCCAAAGCGTGTCGTCGGCATCGAAGGCGATGACATCGATCGGGTTCATTGCGCAGCGATCGCCCCGTCCAGGCGGGAGAGAAGATCGGCCTTGGTGACCTCGTCGGCGAATGCCGCTTCCAGCGCCGTTCGCGTCATGCCGAGAAGTTGCTCGTCGCTCAGGCCGAACCCTTTCGCCGCATTGGCATACTCCCGCCCGATGCTGGTGGCGAAATAGGGCGGATCGTCGGAGCTCAGCGTGACGCGGCAGCCCGCCGCCATCAGCCTGGGCAAGGGGTGGTCGTCATAATCCTTGAAAACGCCGACGGCCAGGTTGCTGCCGGGACAGACTTCCAGAACGATGCCGCGCTCGGCAATCTCGGCGACCAGATCAGGGTCCTCGATGGCCCGCACGCCATGTCCTAGTCGTACCACCGGCAGGGTATCTAGAGCGGCGCGGACGCTGGCGGCGCCGTCGATTTCACCGGCATGAACGGTGCAGAGGTATCCGGCATCCGCCGCCATTTCGAAAGCCGGCCTGAAATCCTCGAATGTGAAATCCATCTCGTTGCCGCCCATGCCGAATCCGACGACATAGGGGTGTGGTTCCGCGATCATGGCTTTGACGACACCGATGGATTGATCCGGACCCAGGTGACGCACGCACGTCACGATGATGCGTCCGACGATGCCGAAATCCCGATGGGCGTCGTCGATGCCCTCGGCGATGCCTTCGGTGTGGGCCGCGTAGCTGAGGCCCATCTCCGCCGCGTGGTCCGGCGAGGTGAACACCTCGACGTAAAGCGCGCCCTCCGCCGCGCACGCCGCCAGGTATTCGTACATGGCGTCGCGGAAATCGCTGGGCGTCCTGAGACAGCTCGCCGCCATGTCGTAGGTATCGAGAAAATCGGGAAAATCGGTCCAGGCGAATTCGTTTTCGGAACGGAACAATCCCGCCGGCACAGAGATGCTATTGCGTTCTGCCAGCCGGCGGACAAGGTCGGGCGACATCGTCCCTTCGAAATGGGCGTGCAGTTCAGCTTTGGGCAGGGCGACCGTCATAGAAAACCTCTCAAGGGCAGATCGGGCGCGCGCCGAAGCCAATTATCGTCGGTATAGTGGCAAGCGCCGTCGATGACATGAAGCGTGTAGGCATGGCGCGAAAGGCTGCTGCGGTTGGCAGTGCTGGCATGCGGCAACCGGCCGTGCAACAGCACAAGATCGCCCTTACGCGCCGGCAGATACGCGGCATCCATGGTCTCGAGCGGCGTCTCGTCCAGGACATCGATTTTTAGGTCATCACCGAGCCGCCGGAAGCGGCTGCGCAAGGGACCGAGGTGCCCGCCGGGTATCGCCTGCAGGCAGCCGTTTTCCGTCGTCGCCTCATCGAGCGCAAACCAGAACCCCGTGACGCTTTCCGGTTCGGTGTAAAGATAGGTGGCGTCTTGGTGCCACATCACCTCGCCGCCGATTTCGGGCGGTTTGAAGATGAACATCGATTGCAGGACCAAAGGATCCGAGAAGCCGATGTCCGCAGCAATTCCGGCCAGGCCACCGCCATGGGAAAACTCATCGAAAACCGGATCGAGATCATGCATGGCGTGGCCGATCTTGTTCACTGCACCCCTTTTGTCGGCAATCAGTTCGCCCCGGCTGTCTATGGCTTCATCCTCGAGGAAGCAGCGGATCTTGTCGCCGGAGCTCTTGAAATACTCGTCCCTGCCTTCGCCCTCGCGCACGGAGGAAAAAACGCCGGCGCTGGCGGGATCAAAGTCATCGACGATTTCCAAGGCACGGTCGACCAGCGCGTCGCATTCATCCGGCGACTTGAAACCCTCGATCACCAGAAATCCGTCTCGCGCGTAGGCCGCCTTCATATCGTCGCTCAAGGCGCCGTCGGCGGGCAGCGTAAATCGCTCAGCGTCCGGCATTTCAGACCGCCGTTCCGTGCTTGAGCGGATCGACGCCCAGGTGCGCCGCCAGGGTTTGGCCGATATCGGCAAAGGTTTCGCGCCGGCCGAGATCGCGTGCGCCGATCTCCGGCCCGAACATCAGGAACGGCACATTCTCGCGCGTGTGGTCACTGCCGGGCCAGGTGGGATCACAACCGTGGTCGGCGGTGAGTACGGCGACGTCACCCGGTTGCAGTTTCGCTTCGAACTCGGGCAGTCGCTTGTCGATGGCCTCTAGTTCCGCGGCATAGCCCACGACGTCCCGGCGGTGGCCGAACAGACTGTCGAAATCGACGAAGTTGACGAAAACGAGGGCGCCGTCGCCCACCGTCTCCGCTTCCGTCAGCATGAGATCGAACAAGCCCTCCGTGTTCCCGGCCTTGACCGTGCGCGATACGCCCCGGTGGGCAAATATGTCGGAAATCTTGCCCACCGAAACGACCTCGCCGCCGGCTTCCGTCACGCGGTCGAGCAGCGTTACGTCATGGGGCGGCGTCGTCAGATCGCGGCGGTTGGCGGTCCGCGTGAAGCTCGCCGGGTCATCGCCCACGAAGGGCCGGGCAATGACCCGCCCGATGGCGAGCGGCTCGAGAATTTCCTTGGCGACAGCGCAAAGGTCGTAGAGACGCTGCAAACCGAAATGGGTTTCGTGCGCAGCGATCTGGAAAACCGAGTCCGCCGAGGTATAGCAAATGGGCTTGCCGCTGCGGATATGCTCCTCGCCGAGTTCCTCAATGATCTGTGTCCCAGAGGCGTGGCAATTGCCGAGGGTGCCGGGCAACCCGCCCCGATCGATCAACGCAGCCAGTACCTCTTCCGGGAAGCAGTTTTCGGTCTGCGGGAAATATCCCCAGTCGAACGTGACCGGCAGACCTGCCATCTCCCAGTGACCGCTCGGGGTGTCCTTGCCCAGGCTTTGCTCGCCGGCGAAGCCAAATGCCGAAACCGGCGACACCGCCGCGTCCAGGCCAGCGGGAAAGACGCCGCGGCTGGCGGCGGCGGCGTGCGCCAGCCCGAGACGCGTGAGATTGGGGATAACCAATGGCCCCTGGCGCAGGCCGTCCCGGTCGGCGCGGCCTTCGGCGCAGGCCTCGGCGATGTGTCCGAAGGTATCCGCATCTGCCTCGCCCCAACGATCGGCATCCGCCGCGGCACCGATCCCCAGCGAATCGAGTACCAATATGAAGGCGCGTTTCATCGCTCAGCCGCCGATGCGCTGATGAACGATGGGAATATTTTCCGGCTGCTCGCCGTCCACCTGGATGGCCGCCCGAACCTCGGCGATTGCGGCATGGGCCGCTTCCTCGCTGGCGGCGTGCACTATGGCCAGCGGCCGGTCGGGCCCGACGTCCTCGCAGATATTGACCACGTCGCTGAGGCCAACGGCATAGTCGATACCGTCGCTGGCGCGGCGGCGGCCACCGCCCAGGCCGACAACGGCAACGCCGACGTCCCGCGCATTCATGCCCGTCACCACGCCCGGTATTTCCGCCATACAAGGCACGACCACCGGCGCCACAGGCAAATACTCGCTGCTTTTTTCGAGGAAGTCCGACGGACCGCCCAAGGCCGCCACCATGCGCCCGAATGCTTCGGCGGCGGCACCGCTCGTCAGGGCATCCTCCGCCTTGGCCCGGGCAGCCTCGGCATCGGCCGCCAAACCGCCGAGCACGAGCATTTCCGAGGCAAGCGCCATGACGATTTCGTGCAGCCGGATGTCGCGCGTCCCCGTCAGGTAATCGACCGTTTCGGCCACCTCCAGGGCGTTGCCGACGCCGGTGCCCAGAACCTGATCCATGTCTGTAATGAGGGCGCTGGTGGCAAGACCCGCGCCGTTGGCGACCTCAACGATACTGGTGGCCAGTTCCTGCGCCATTTCCATAGTATCGGCGAAGGCTCCGCTGCCGGTCTTCACATCCATTACCAGGCCCTGCAGACCAGCCGCCAGTTTTTTCGACAGGATCGAAGCCGTTATCAGCGGTACCGATTCCACCGTCGCCGTGACGTCGCGGATACCGTAGAAGCGCTTGTCCGCCGGCGCCAGATCGCCGGTCTGGCCGATGATGGCGACGCCGGCTTCGGCCACCACCTTGCGGAACAGGGCGTTGTCGGGGGTTGTCGAGTAACCGGGTATGGAATCGAGCTTGTCCAGCGTCCCGCCGGTATGACCTAGGCCGCGCCCCGAAATCATCGGCACGAAGCCGCCGGCCGCCGCCACGACCGGGCCCAGCATCAGGCTCACCTTGTCGCCGACGCCGCCGGTGGAATGCTTGTCGAGGATCGGCCCCGGCAGATCGAGGTCCGACCAGTCGAGCACTTCGCCCGACCGCGTCATTTCACGCGTCAGCACGACGCGTTCGTCCATGGTCATGCCCTTGAAGAAGACGGCCATGGCGAAAGCGGCGATTTGTCCCTCGCTGATGCTTTCGTCGGCCAGGCCCCGGACCATGAAAACGATTTCCTCGTCGTCCAGCACGGCGCCGTCGCGTTTCCGGCGGATGATTTCCTGCGGCAGCATCCCGCTCAGGCCTCGAACTTCGTCAGGAATTCGGTCAGCAGGCTCTGCACCGATCCCGCCGCCTGGGCCGCCATCGTCATGGTCTGGTCGTGGGTGAGTTTCACGTCGCTCATGCCCGCCGCCAAATTGGTGATGATGGAAAGCGCCGCCACCCGCATGCCGGCATGGCGCGCCAGGATGACCTCCGGCACTGTCGACATGCCGACGGCACTGGCCCCCAGCACTTTGGCGGCGCGGATTTCAGCGGGTGTTTCAAAGTGCGGGCCGCAAAACCACATGTACACGCCCTCGGCCAAGCTCACGTTGACGGCCGCCGCCGCTCTGCGCAGTTGGTCACATAGGCCGGGATCGTAGGCGTCGACAAGGTCGACGAAGCGTTCGCTACCTTCCTCGCCGAACAATGGGGAGGCGCCGGTGAAGCTGATGTGGTCGGTGAGCAGCATGACGCTGCCCGGTCCGGCGTCGATATCCGTGCTGCCCGCCGCATTGGTTACGACCAAAGTCTCGCAACCGGCGGTGTGCAGCGTCCGCACAGGCGTTTTCATGGCATCGGCGGTGCCCGTCTCATAGAAGTGCGCCCGGCCCTGCATCACGGCAACGGGTGTCGCGCCGACCGTTCCCAGGATCAGCTGGCCCGCATGGCCGGCCACGCCGGGTTCGGGAAATCCGGGCAGGTCCCCGTAAGATATGACGGTCCGGTTTTCGATGGTTTCGGCGAACGGCCCAAGGCCCGATCCCAGGACCATACCGATCCGGGGCGAGAATCCAGGCGCGCGTTCCGCGATCACACGTGCGGATGTTTCGATGTCAGTGCTCACGCACCCCCCCTTTTTCCGTTTTGACCGTTACTCGAGGTTTTCAGGGCCGAAGGAATACGGCAAAAGTTCCCCGAGCGTCATGGTTTGGCGTAGTCCTTCCGTCCCACAGATATGGATCGGCGTGGCGTCGTCGGCAAATTCCCGGATGCGCTGGCGGCAGCCGCCGCAGGGCGTGACCAGACCGTCGCCCCGCCCCATCACGGCAACCTCGGCGATGCGTTGTTCGCCCGCCATGATCATGGCCGAGATGGCCGACGCTTCGGCGCAGCAGCCTTGCGGGTAGGCGGCGTTTTCGACGTTGCAGCCGGCATAGAGCTTGCCGCCGTCGGTTTTCACGACTGCGCCGACCTGGAATTCCGAATACGGGGCGTAAGCCTTATCCATGGCAGCGCGGACAAGGTCGAGCATCTCCTGGTCCATATTACCGCTCTTTGACGTAGGGCTCGCCGATCGCCTTCGGGGCGACGGCTTTGCCGATAAATCCAGCCAACAAGATAACCGTGAGGGCATAGGGCAGCGCCTGGATCAATTGCACCGGCACTTCACCGACGCCCGGTATGACCACGCCCTGCAGGCGGATCGCGATGGCATCCAGCAGGCCGAACATCAAACACGCACCCATGGCCTGGAACGGCCGCCACTTGCCGAAAATCAGCGCCGCCAGGGCGATGTAGCCCTGCCCCGCCGACATCTCCCGCACGAAACCGGCGTTTTGGGCGATGGATAAATACGTTCCTGCGACCCCGGTCAGCATGCCGGTAATCATCACGGCGCGGTAGCGCAGCCAGGTGACGGAAATGCCGGCGGTGTCGACGGCATGCGGATTTTCACCGACGGCCCGCAGACGCAACCCGAAGCGGGTGCGGAACACCACCCACCAGGTGATGGGAACGGCGGCGAATGCCGTGTAGGCCAGCAGGTTGTGACCGCTGAAAAAACCGCTATAGAGCGTGCCGATGACAGGGACATCAGCGAGCGCTTCCGCCAGCGGCAACTGGATCGGCATAAAGCGGGCTTCGGACGGCAGGCTCGGTGTCTGGCCGCCCCGGTGGAACCAGGCGATACCGAGAACCACGGTCAAGCCGGACATCAGCATGTTGATGGCGACGCCGCTGACGACCTGGTTGCCCTTGTGGGTAATGCAGGCGAAGCCGTGGACGAGGGCAAGACATACCGTAAAGGCCATGGCGCCAAAGAGCGCCAACCAGGCCGATCCCGTCACGGCCGCGACGCTGCCGGCGATAAAGGCGCCGCCGAGCATCTTGCCTTCGAGGCTGATGTCGATGGTTCCGGAACGCTCGGAAAACAGCCCCGCCATGGCGCAAAGCACCAAGGGGGTTGAGACCCGCACCATGGCGTTGGCGGTTAGCGTGATGAAAACGATGGCGTCTTCCATCTCAGGCTTCCTCCGCCGCCGCCGCATCACCGCGCGAAGACGTCAGGTTCCGGTAAATGCGCTCGATAGTCGGCGCCAGCATGTAAGCCAGGGCGCCGGAGAACAGGATGACCAAACCCTGGATCAACACGATCATTTCGCGGGTAATGGTGGGAATTTCGAAGGCCAGTTCCGCCCCGCCCTGATAGAGCACCCCGAACAACAGGCTGGCGAGCACGATGCCGACAGGGTGGTTGCGTCCCATCAACGACACCGCGATACCGGTGAAGCCGTAGCCGGCGGTAAAGTTCAGCAGCAATTTGTGGTGCACACCCATGATTTCGTTCAGGCCAACCATGCCGGCGAGGCCGCCGGAGATGCACATGACGATGACGATGGTCCGTTTCGGGTCGACGCCGGCGTAGATCGCCGCTTTCTCGTTGTGACCAACGGCGCGGACGTCATAGCCCCACTTGGTGCGCCACAAATAGAACCACAGACCGACGCAGCAGATTGCCGCCCAGATGACGGTGGCGTTGAGCGGGGTGCGGGTGATCTCCATGCCGAACCAACCGAATATTTCGTGCATGAACGGCAGATGGGCGGCCTTTTCGAAGGTGATGCTCTGCGGCGACATCTGGTTCGGTTTGATCAGGATATTGACCATCAGGTAGACCATCAGCGCCGCCGCGATGAAGTTGAACATGATGGTCGTGATAACAATGTGGCTGCCCCGATAGGCCTGCAGATAGCCGGGAATGATCGCCCAGGCGGCGCCGAACAACCCGGCGGCCAATATGCCCAGTGGCAGCAGGACGATGAACGGCAGCGTCTGGTGGAAGGCCAGCATGACCAGGCCGACCCCCAGGCCGCCGATGTACGCTTGGCCCTCGCCGCCGATGTTGAAAAGGTTGGTGTGAAAGGCGATCGCCACCGCCAAACCGGTAAATATGAAGTTCGTGGCGTAGTAGAGCGTATAGCCGATGCCCTCGTCATACCCCAGTGCGCCGCGCAGCATGATGACCACGGCTTCGAACGGGTCCTCGCCGATCAACGCGATGATGATGCCCGAGACGGCCAGCGCCATGGCGATATTGATAACAGGAATCAGTCCGATATCGATCCACCGCGGGAGCCTCTGGCTGCCGTCACTCATATCGTCGCTCCTGCATCGGCGGTTTCCTCTGATGCCTTTGGCCCTTCTTCCGTCATGGCGTTGGCCATCATCAGACCCAAGGTGCGCTCATCGGCCTCGTCGCCCGCCACCTCGGCAACGATGCGGCCCTCGAACATCACCAGAATGCGGTCCGCCAGCGACATGATTTCATCGAGTTCGACGGAGACCAGAAGGACGGCGCAGCCATTGTCGCGCAAGTCGACCAAATGCCGGTGGATGAATTCGATGGCGCCGATATCGACGCCTCGGGTCGGCTGACCGACCAGAAGCACTTCGGGATCGCGGTCAATTTCCCGGGCCAAAATAAGCTTTTGCTGGTTACCGCCGGAAAAATTCGCGGACTTGGTATCCGGATGAGGCGGCCGGACGTCGAAACGCTCCATGATCTCGGAACAATGGGTTCTGATGGCCTGCAGATCGAACAGGATGCCCGACTGGTACTTGTCGTCGTGCTGGTACCCGAGAATGGCTGATTCCTGAGCCGAAAAATCCGTCACCATGCCGAGGCGCTGGCGGTCCTCCGGAACATGCGCCATTTTCATCGCGCGCATTTCAGCCGGATTGCAGTGCGCCTCGCTGCTGACTTCTCTGTCTCCCACCTTGATGCGGCCGCGGACAATGCGCTGAATGCCCGACAAGGCGTCAAGCAGTTCGCTCTGGCCGTTGCCGGAGACGCCGGCAATTCCCACGATTTCGCCCTTGCGGACTTCAAAACTGACGTCATCGACCTTGGCAACGTCGTAAGCGTCCCGAACGGTCAGACCTTCGACCACGAGGGCGGCGGCGCCTGGTTGGCATGGCTTCTTTTCCAGATCGGCCCGGACCTTCCGCCCGACCATGAGTTCGGCCAGCTCCTCCTTCGAGGTGTCGCTGGTCTTCCTGTGGGCCACCATCTCGCCGTGCCGCATGACGGACACGGTATCGGTTATCGCCATGATCTCCCGCAGCTTGTGGGTAATCAGTATGACGGTGGTGCCTTGCTCCTTGAGCGCCTGGAATATGCGGAAGAGCTGATCCGTTTCCTGGGGCGTCAAAACGCCGGTCGGTTCATCGAGGATCAGAATGCGGGCGCCGCGATAGAGCGCTTTGAGGATTTCCACCCGCTGCAGTTCGCCTACGGGAAGTTCCTCTGCCAGGGAGTCGGGATCGACCTGCAGGCCGTATTCGTTTTCCAGCCGTTCCAGTTCGCCCCGGGCCTTGTCGATGCTCTCCTTGAGCAAGGCGCCCGATTCGGCGCCCATCATGACGTTTTCCAGCACGGTAAAGGTATCGACCAGCATGAAGTGCTGGTGAACCATGCCGATGCCGGAGGCGATGGCGTCATTGGAACTTAGAATTTTCACGGGTTCGCCGCCGATAAATATTTCGCCGGCGTCCGCCTCGTAAAATCCGTAAAGAATGCTCATCAACGTCGATTTACCGGCGCCGTTTTCACCGACAATCCCGTGGATCGCGCCGGCCTCGACCGTCATCGAAACGTTGTGATTGGCCCGCACGGGGCCGAATGACTTGCTGATATTGCGCAATTCGATGGCCGCCGGAGAGGGATTTCCCCCCCCCGGCGTGACGCCGCTGACGTCAGTATCGTTGGCGTTCGCCATCAAACCGGTACTCTACCCGCCTACATGGTGCAGGTATTGCCGTCGGTGTAGTTGTGGACTTTGATCTTGCCCGAAATGATGTCGGCCTTGGCCTGATTGATCTTCGACTTCATGCCGTCGGAGACCAGGGACATGTTGTGCTCGTCCAACGCCCAATCGATGGCGTTTTCGGCAAGACCCATGACCTTGATACCAGGCTTCCAGGTACCGTTCTTCACCGTCATGAAGGTGTCGAAGGCAGCCACGTCGACGCGCTTCAGCATCGAGGTCAGCATCGTGCCCGGGTGCAGGTAGTTCTGGTTGGAATCGACGCCGATGGCAAGCTTGCCGGCATCCTTGGCGGCCTGATAGACGCCAACACCGGTGCCGCCGGCGGCGGCATAAACGACGTCAACGCCCTGGTCGAACTGGCCACGGGTAAGCTCCGCGCCCCGGCTCGGATCGTTCCAGGCCGACGGCGTGGTGCCGGTCATGTTCTGGATGACCTTGGTGCTGCCGTTGGCGTGCTTGACGCCTTGTACGTAGCCGCAGGCGAACCTGCGAATGAGCGGAATGTCCATGCCGCCGACGAAGCCGACTTTGCCGGTCTTCGAGGCCATGGCGGCCATCATGCCGACCAGGAACGAGCCTTCATGTTCCTTGAACAAGATAGCCTGAACGTTGGGCGCCTGGACCCAGCCGTCGATGATCGCGAACTTGGTGTCCGGAAATTCAGCCGCAACTTTTTTGATCGCATCCGATTGCGCAAAACCGATGCCGAGAACGATGTCGGAACCGCGCTGGGCCATCTTGCGGATTGCCTGCTCGCGTTGCGCTTCGTTCGTGACTTCGAATTCACGATAGGAGATGCCGGTGTCCTTCTTGAATTTCTCGACACCGTCGTAGACGCCCTGGTTAAAGGACTTGTCGAATTTGCCGCCCATATCGAACACAACAGCAGGTTTGATATCGGCAGCCGATGCCGCGAACGATGCCAAAAGCACCGCTGCCGCGCTGGCGGTCCGCAAAAACATTTTCATCTTATACTTCCTCCCGGTTTGCGGTTTTCAGAGGCTTCTATCCAAGCAGCGAATGCCGGCCTCCCTCGGTCATTCCCCATAAGGTATCCAAATATTCTTAACTTGGGTGGCGCGGCGCAGGAACGCCCTGCCTTCGGCTACGCTCCCGTCGCGCCAATCAATTGCACGACCATTATTAACCCATGTTTGTTTCAGGTCACCAGCAGATGCAAGTTCCACCAACTTGCTTCCTTCGGCACTGCCGGCGTACCAGATCGCGTCGACCTCATCATGTTCGGCCAAAACGGCAGCTAGTTGATCCCGTTCGCCCGTCACGATGTTGATGACGCCGCCGGGTACATCTGATGTTTCGAGCACCTGATAGAAATCCGTTGCGGCCAAGGGGTGGCGCTGAGACGGAATAACGATGATCCGGTTGCCCATCGCGACGGCCGGCGCCAGCAGCGAGACGAACGCCAACAAAGGGTGTTCATCGGGACAGGCAACGCCCACGACGCCCAATGGTTCGTTCATGGCCAGGGCGACCCCGCGCAGCGGCGGTGAATGCACCGCGCCGTCGAACTTGTCGGCCCAGGCACCGTAAGTGAAAAGCCGCCGCACCGAGGCCCCCACCTCGTCTGCGGCGGCTTTTGCACTCCCCCCAGTCATCGCCCGCAGGCGGTCGGCAAATTCACGCGACCGCGCCGCCAAGTTTTCGGCGATGTAGTAGATGACCTGGGCCCGATTGTGCGTCGTTGCCGTCGACCATGTCGTCGACTTGCGCGCTGCCTCCACGGCGTTTCTGATGTCTTTGCGGTTTCCTTCGCCGACCTGTCCGAGCAACCGCCCGTCCGCGCCGGAAACAGGCAGGCTGTAGCCGCCATCCGGCCGTGCCTGTTTACCGCCGATGTAGAGTTTGGCGGTTCGGTCAATGTCGGGCGTCTGGACGATTTTTGCCCGGACGGCTTGTTTTTGAACGGCAGGCCTGGCAACCGACCTACTAGCCGACTTCGGCTTGAGATATTCGTAGAGGCCTTCGACGCCCCCTTCGCGGCCGAAGCCGGATTCGCGGTAGCCACCGAAACCGACACCGGCATCGAACTGGTTGGTGGTGTTGATCCAGACGACGCCGGCCTTGATCTTGGGCGCCATGTCGAGCGCGAGATTGATGTTCTCCGTCCAGATGCTGGAGGCCAGCCCGTAGCGCGTGTCGTTGGCCAGCGCCGCCGCTTCACCCGGCGTGCGGAACGTCATGGCGACCAGCACGGGCCCGAATATTTCCTCCCGCGCCACGGTTGCAGAGGGCTCGACGCCCGTCATCAGTGTCGGCGGATAGAAGCAACCGTTTCCGGGAACCTTGGCGTCGGCTTGCCAAAGCTCCGCGCCCTCGTCGACGCCTCGGCTGACCAGTTCCTCGATACGCTCTTTTTGCACAGGGTGGACGATGGCCCCGATATCGTTGGTCTTATCGAGCGGATCGCCGACTCGCAGGTTTTTCATGCGCGCCCGCAGTTTCTTGTACATGCGCTGCGCCACGCCCTCCTGGACCAGGAGGCGTGAACCGGCGCAGCAGACCTGGCCCTGGTTGAACCAGATGGCGTCGACGATGCCCTCGACGGCGCTGTCGAGGTCGGCGTCGTCGAACACGATGAACGGCGACTTGCCGCCGAGTTCCAGGGAGAGTTTCTTACCGCTGCCCGCGGTCGCTTCGCGGATGCGGCGGCCCACTTCGGTGGATCCCGTGAACGCGATCTTGTCGACGCCGGCATGATTGACGATCAGTTCGCCGGTGCGGCCGTCGCCCGTCACGATGTTGACGACACCGGCGGGTAAGCCCGCTTCCAGGCAGATTTCCGCAAACAGCAACGCCGTCAGGCTGGTGTATTCGGCCGGTTTGAGAACCACGGTATTTCCCGCCGCCAGGGCCGGCGCGATTTTCCAGGCCAGCATCAGCAGCGGGAAATTCCAGGGAATGACCTGACCGACGACACCGACCGGTTCATGGTCGGGAAACTCGCTCTCCAGCAACTGGGCCCAGCCGGCGTGATGATAGAAATGGCGGGCGACCAGCGGGATATCGATGTCGCGGGTTTCGCGCACCGTTTTGCCGTTGTCGATGGTTTCCAGGACCGAGAACAGGCGCGAGTGCTTTTGCATCAGCCGCGCCAGGGCGTAAAGATATTTTGCCCGCTCATGCCCGTCGAGCGCCGCCCACGGGGCTTGCGCCTTGCGCGCAGCCTTCACCGCCGCGTTGATGTCGGCTTTGTTGGCCTGGGAGAGCGTCGCCAGCCGCTTGCCGTCCGCAGGGTTGTGCGTGGCAAAGCTCTCGCCCGATTTTGCGCCGCGCCACCTGCCATCGATAAACAGCTTGAAGGCGCCGCCATGTTCCTTGATCCAGGCATCGGCATGATCCCGCGCCTCCGGCGCCGGGCCGTATTCCATGGTGTCGAGGATTTCAAGTACGCTCATCTGCCTCTATCCCATCGGCTGGCGGTAGGACGCGGCGTAGCGGCCGGTCGCATTGTGTTCAAGCTGGCGCTCGATGTCGCCCAGCAGGCTGGATGCGCCGAAACGGAAGAGCGAAGGATCGAGCCAGTCGCGTCCCAGTTCCTCCTTCATCAGGATGAGATAGGCCAGGGCGTCCTTGGCGGTGCTGACACCGCCCGCCGGTTTGTAGCCGATACGGCAACCGGTGCGTTCCAGATACTCACGGATAAGGCGGACCATGACGAGGCTCACCGGCAGCGTCGCGTTGACGCCTTCCTTGCCGGTCGAGGTTTTGATGAAATCCGCCCCCGCCATCATGCACACCGCCGAGGCCCGCGCCACGTTTCGCAGGGTCACCAGATCGCCGGTGCCGAGGATGGTTTTCATATGGGCCGGGCCGCAGGCCTCGCGGAACGCCCGGACTTCGTCGTAAAGGGCGCGCCAATTGCCGGTCAGCACATTGCCGCGCGTGATGACGATATCGATTTCGGCGGCACCGGCCCGGACCGACGCCTTGATTTCCCGAAGCTTGGTATCCATCGGCGCCAATCCGGCCGGAAACCCGGTGGACACGGCAGCGACGGGAATATTCGTCCCGGCCAACGCCTCGACGGCGGTTTTGACCATCTGATGGTAAACGCAGACGGCGCCGACCGTGAGGTCGAGATCGCCCGCTCCCAGGGCCGCCAGAACCTCCGGGCGCACGGGTTGGCGGGCCTTGGCGCAAAGCCGTTTGACGCGGCCCGGCGTGTCGTCGCCAGCCAGCGTCGTCAGGTCGATGCAGGAGACGGCCTTAAGCAGCCAGGCCGCCTGCCAAGCCTTCTTGACCGTGCGCCGGCCTCCCAGCGTCGAGGTCCGGCGTTCGACCGCGCTGCGGTTGACGCGCAGGCTTTCGACCCAGTCAAGATCCAGCGCCGTTCCGGGATTGCGGTGTTCGTCGCCGGCCGAGTTGGCCGCCACGCCGAGCGGCAGGGATTCGATTTTTGCGCTCATCCCACCTGCCTCTTCGGTTCATCCAGGTGCTCGGCGTCCAGGCGCTCGACGATCCGGCGCGCCGCCACCTCACCCAATACGAGATCGGTAATCGCGCCCGTTTTCAATGCCGCCATGACGGCATCGCCTTTGGTTTCACCACCCACGACGGCGACCACACGACGGCCGCGCAGATCCTCGATCCCGAGGCCGAGGGAGTGTTGGTTAACTTCCGAATCGACGGCGATACCATAGGCGTCAACAAAACTGCCCATGACGTCGCCGACGGCTTGCAGGGACCGCAATTCCTTCCACTCGTCGTCGGTCACCATGCCGACCTGTTTGACGTGGGCGTCGCCTTCCAGCGTGCCGATGCCGATCACGAACATGTCCGCCTGGCGGGCCAGGGCCAACAGATCCTGAACGCTGCGTTGCGCCAGCAGCAGTTCCTTTTCCTCGACGCTGGCCGCGATGTAGGGAACCGGCAGGAAATAGCCTTCCCCCCCTGTGCGATCGACCAGTTTGTGGACGACGTCGAAGGGATTGGCGGACAGGTTACGGGTCAGGCTTCCCGACACCGACACGAACTTGAGATCGGGGCGCTGCATGGTCGGCAGGTTCTTCACCATGGCGGCAAGAGAGCGTCCCTTGCCCACGCCGATCATCAGGGAGCCGGCGTTTTCCATGATGCCGTGGAGGAAACGGGCGGCGGCCGCGCCGACGGCGGCGAAATCGCCGTGGTGCGTATCTTCGGTGTCCTCGCCCAGGTCCGGCGCGACGATGCAGTTATCCAGACCATAGTCACCGGCGATCCGGGTTTCCAGTTCAAGGCACTGATCGGGAGCGCCTTCGATGAAGACCTTGACCAGACCGTTGTCGTGGGCCAGCGCGATCAGACGATGCGCCTTGCCGGGCGAAACGCCGAGCCGACTTGCAATTTCACTTTGGGTGTGGCCACCGATATAACTGAGCCAGGCAGCGCGCGCCGCCAAACTCAAATCCTGTTCCCCGGTGTCTTTTTTTCTGCCGGCCATATTCCCTGTCTCTGACCGTTTATGGAATTTTTTTTATTTAATGAAATTTTTTTCAAATTGCGCCTATATGGACCTGTTGTCAAGCAAATGAATCATTTGGCGAACGGATCCGCATGACCTTCCACAGCAACGCCTTCAGGATCGGCACCTACTTTTTCGCGCTGTTCCTGCTGTACGGCATTTGGGTTCCGTTCCTACCGCTGTGGCTGGAAGGGCGCGGTCTCGGCGCCGAACAAATCGGCCTGATCCTGGCAGCGGCCTTGTGGGCGAAAATTCCGTTCGGTGTCGGCCTCACCACCTTGGCCGACCAAAGCGGCGAACGCCGCCGCATCCTGGTCGTCATGGCCATCGCCATCGTCGCCGGCTTCATCCTGTTCAAGGTCACGTTCGGTTTCTGGCTGCTGTTAGTCGGCTGGCTCGTCGTCGGTGCGCTGATCACGACCAATGTCCCCATCGTCGATAGCCTGGCGATCCTCTCGGCTAACCGATTTGGCATGAATTACGGCGCCGTCAGGCGCTGGGGCTCCATCAGTTTCGTTGTCGCTTCGACGGCCGGCGGCTGGTACCTCATTGGACGCGACAGCGAAAGCGTTTTGGGGTTGATGATCGCCACGGCATTCGCGCTATTGTTCGCGTCTTTCACACTGCCGGACCTGCGGTTGGAATCCCGCAAGCGTAAACGGCCCGCCTTCATCGACGTGCTCAAATCACCGACCTTCCGCACCTTTGCCATTGCCGCGGCATTGCTGCAGGCCAGCCATGCGGCGCTTTACGGATTCGCCTCGCTGCACTGGCTGGAAGCGGGAATTTCCGAAAGCACCATCGGCCTTCTATGGTCGGTGGGCGTGGTGGCGGAAATCACGCTTTTCAGTTTCGCCCGACGCCTGATCGACAGGTTCGGCGCGACAAGCTTGATGATGATGGCCGCAGTCGCGGGCATCGTGCGCTGGACGGTACTCGGTCTCACGGTTTCGCTGCCCTGGCTTGTGGCGGGCCAGTTACTGCACGGATTTACCTTCGGCGGGACGCACATCGCCGCCTTCGCTTTCATTATGCAATCAGTGCCGGAGGAACAATCGGCCTCCGCCCAGGGCATCTACGATTCCCTTGCCATGGGCCTGCTGTTCGGCATCGCCATGGCCATTGCGGGCTGGACTTATGAATTAACCGGAGCATGGGCATTTTTTCTGATGACCGGGATGTCGCTTTGCGGCGGCGTCGCTGTTCTGCTGCTGCACCGCCGGGTGAAAAGTTCATAATCGGCTGGCGCAGGCGGCGTTTTTTCAGCTAATATCTGTCCAAGTGGTCAGGTTTTAGATCCACTGAGAAGCATACGGGGAGCACACCATGTCGACACTTATTCGCGGCGGCACCGTCGTCACGGCGGATGCCAGCTATCGCGCCGACGTCTACACCGACAAGGGCGTCATCAAGGCGGTCGGCGAGGATATCGAAGCGCCATCCGACGCGCGCGTGATCGACGCCGGCGGCCTACTGGTAATGCCGGGCGGCATCGATCCCCACACCCACATGGAACTGCCGTTCATGGGCACGGTGGCGAGCGAGGATTTCTATTCCGGCACCTGTGCTGGTGCGGCCGGCGGTACGACGATGATCATCGACTTTGTCATCCCCAATCCCCAGGAACCCTTGCTGGAAGCCTACGAGAAGTGGCGCGGCTGGTCGGAAAAGGCGGCGGCCGATTATTCCTTCCACGTCGCCGTCACCTGGTGGGACGAGAGCGTGCACCGCGACATGGGCACGCTGGTGAACGAGAAGGGCGTCAACAGTTTCAAGCATTTCATGGCCTACAAAGGCGCCATCATGGCCGACGACGAGGTCCTGGTGAACAGCTTCAGCCGAGCCCGAGAGCTCGGCGCCATCTGCACTGTCCATGCCGAAAACGGCGAGCTTGTTTTCCGCCTGCAACAGGAAATGAAGGACCGCGGCATCACCGGGCCGGAAGGTCACCCGTTGTCCCGACCGCCGGAGGTCGAGGGCGAAGCGGCCAACCGGGCGATCCGCATCGCCCAGGTTCTCAATGTGCCGCTCTATGTCGTGCACAACAGCTGCCGGGAATCCCTGGAGGCCATCACCCGCGCCCGCCTAGAGGGCCAACGCGTATTCGGCGAGGTTCTGGCCGGGCATCTGGTGGTCGACGACAGCGTCTACCGCAATCCGGACTTCGAATTCGCCGCAGCCCACGTCATGAGCCCGCCGTTCCGGCCCAAGGGACATCAGGAAGCACTGTGGCGGGGCCTTCAGTCGGGCAATCTGCAAACCACCGCGACGGATCACTGTTGTTTCTGCGCGCCGCAAAAGGCGGCCGGCATTGATGACTTCTCGCTCATTCCCAACGGCACCGGCGGCGTCGAGGACCGCATGTCGGTGATGTGGGACCAGGGCGTCGGCACGGGCCGGTTGACGGAGAACGAATTCGTCGCCGCGACATCGACCAACGCTGCGAAGATCTTCAACATCTACCCGCGCAAAGGCTCGGTCAACGTCGGCGCCGATGCCGACCTGGTGGTCTGGGACCCGGAAGGCTCGCGCACGATTTCCGCCAAGACCCATCACCAAAATGTCGATTTCAACATTTTCGAAGGCATGACGGTGAAAGGCATCAACACCCATACTCTAAGCCAGGGCCGGGTGGTCTATGCCGATGGTCAGATCGACATGGAGAAGGGCAGCGGCCGCTATATCGACCGGCCGGCATTCGCGCCCTTCTATGCAGCCATGGAACGACGCAGCGAGTTGATGACGCCGACGGCCGTCGAACGGGCCAAGGCCGCTGAATAAGGAAAGAAACTCTCCTCCCATCGAAGCCCTGCCTCCCCGGTTTCGCCGCCGGGGAGGATTTTTTTGCCCGAATTTGTTTGGAAATTGTCAATCTTTAGGCCGCTATTCTTGGTTACGGAAACCTTAACCCATTCGGTGAAACACGTTGGCTGACAAGAAATCCAAGGACGAAGGCGGCGGCGCAGAGACCCGGTTTGAGAACGAGCCGTCGGAGCTTGACGAGCAAACCCACCAGGAGATGGCCGTCCTCTATAAAGAGAGCACCGACACGGTGCGTTTTGCCAAGCATCTCCAATGGTGGACCGTCGGTTCGACCCTGCTGGCTTTCGGCGCCATTCTCGGCGTCGCCAAGCTTGTAACCGCAGACAAGGGCTATACGGATATTCTCACCGGTGTGGTCATCGTGCTGACGCTCGCCGTCATTTTCACGATCGTCGTCTACCAGTTTTGGCAGCACACGGAACTGGTGAAGATCGAGGAGATCAACCGCCACTTCTCAACGCTGTTCACGCGCATCCGCCGTATCAAGTCAAAGCGCGAGGCCAACGTCCATCGCTACCTTTTACTGATCTTCATGATCTCCGTTATCGTCATGGGCGCCGTCGTCACGTATTTGGGGCTGATCCAGCTGCTCGCCCACCGTTTCCGCTGACCGGAATATCCATGGCCAAACTCCACTGGGAAGATCTCAACCTGGGTGACGTATTCTGGGGCGCGACCGTCGGCGCCGACCGCGAGGAAATGCTCGACTACGCCAGGCGCAACGACCCCCTGCCCTTTCACCTCGACGAGGAAGCGGCGAAGGCATCGCAGTTCGGCGGCCTGATCGCCAGCGGCAGCTACGTCGTTACGCTGTGGTACCGCACCTCGGTTCCCGTCCTGGCGGACATCGAACTACTGGGCGGGCTGGAATGGCTGGTGAAGCTGAAAGCGCCGGTGAGGCCCGACGACCAGGTTCGCCTGCGCATCGAAATGATCGACAAGGCGCCATCAAGCAAGCCGGGCCGGGGCTACATCACCATTCTGAATGAGCTCTTCAATCAGGACGACACACTGGTCTTTTCCTGCGAAGCCAAGTTGATGGTGGGGACGCGGCCGTAGGTTCTAGAACGGTTCACCCTCGGGTTCGGCGGCGTTCAAGGTTCCCTCGCCCGGTGTCATGAAAAGCATGGCCGTGGTTTCATGGGGCCGGGCGGTATGCCAAATCCCTTTCGGCACCACGACGCACGAACCCGGCTGGTCGACCCGGAGCACCACCTCAGCCCCGTCCCGCCACAAGACGAAATCGATATCGCCCGATATCAGATAGACAAGTTCGTCCGATTCGGGATGCACCTCCCAGCTTTCCCAGGCGGCGGTAAATTCATGCTTGGAGACCAGGATATGTCCCTTGAACCCGTCGAATTCCGTATCGAGTTCCGCGTAGAAGTTGGGCGTGACGTCTTTCGGCGTGGCCTTGCCGTCGGGTGCGAGGATCAGCCTGGTCGATTCGAGAAGGTAAGGTCCGGGATCGGTCGCCATGTGATGTCCTCCCGCGCCGTCACCAGCTGTTGCGGAGTTCACGGAGCTTCAGGAACACCGAACGGGGATCGGGATCGTCGGGTAGGTCGGGAAAGCTCTCGCGGATGGCCGCGATGACACTGGGGCTTCGCAAGCGCAGGAAAGTGTTGATTTCCTTCTCCAGAGCCATCGTCGAGACCATTGCATCATCGGGATCCTGATCGGACAGATCGTCGAGCAATGACTTGGCGCGTTCGTTATCGGGCTCCCGGTTGAGCGTAAACTCCAGATTGTTGGTCATGTAGTCGTGGCCGGGATAGATCAGGGTCTCGTCCGGCAACTGCGAGAGGAGATTGGCGAAGGTATCGTAAAGCTCGTTGGGATGGCCGCCGTTGTGGCAATTGCCGGCCCCGGCGTTAAACAACGTATCGCCGCAGATCAGGGCCGGCTGGTCGGTTCGCGTCAACAGGCAGATGTGGCTCATGGTGTGGCCCGGCGTATCGAGAGCCTCGATCTCCACGGTCTTGCCGATCCGGATGACGTCGCCGGCATCCAGTCCCCGGTCCATCCCCGGGATCTTTCCCTGGGCGTTGTGGTGGGCCAAAAGCTTCGCCCCCGTTGCCTCGATGACCTTCGAATTACCGCCGGTGTGATCGCCATGTTCGTGCGTATTCAACACCTGCGTAATGTTCCAGCCCTTTTCTCCGGCCAAGCCCAGGCATTTAGCGTGATCGAGCGGATCGATCGCCATCGCCTCGCCGGTTTCCGGACAGGCAATCAAATAATTGAAATTGCGGTAAGCGTTTCCAGTCCAGATCTGTTCAACAATCATTGGCGTGCCCCTGTTGTGATGTGCCGGCAAACCCTATCCGGCGTTGGCTCGGTCGATCATGGCCTGCAGCAGAACATTGCAACCGGCTTCAAGATCGTCGGGCTCGGCCGATTCGATTTCGTTGTGGCTGATGCCGTTGAGACAAGGCGTGAAGATCATCGCTGTCGGCGCCACGCGGGCCACGTAACAGGCGTCGTGGCCGGCGCCCGAGACGATATCCATGTGGGGGATGCCGCTGCTCTCTGCCGCCGAGCGCACGGCCGAGACGCAGTCTTCGTTGAAGGCGACGGGGGGCGAATACCAGATTTCCTCGAATACCATTTCCAAACCGATGTCCTTGGCGATGGTGTCCGCCACCTCGCGCAATTCGGCATCCATCTTGGACAGAACCTCGTCGGTCGGGTGACGAAAATCGACGGCGAAAAAGACGCTGCCGGGGATGACATTACGCGAATTGGGCGTGACCTGCATCAGACCGACCGTGGCGCAGGCGTAAGGCTGGTTTTCAAGCCCGATGCGGTTGACCTCCGTCACGATACGCGAGGCCCCCACCAACGCGTCGCGGCGGGTATGCATCGGTGTCGGGCCGGCATGGGCTTCCTGGCCCGTCAGCGTCACCTCGTACCAGCGCTGACCCTGGGCGCCTGTGACGACGCCGACGGTCTTCTCCTCGTCCTCAAGTATCGGTCCCTGTTCGATGTGCGCTTCGAAATAGGCGCCGACGTCGCGTCCGCCGACATCGTCATCGCCGGCGTAGCCGATGCGCTCCAACTCCTCGCCCATCGTCTTGCCGTCGAGGTCGGCGCGGGAAAGCCCGTATTCCAGGTCGAAGACCCCGGCGAAAACCCCGGACGCCACCATGGCCGGGGCGAAGCGCGAGCCTTCCTCGTTGGTCCACACCGCGACTTCCACCGGCGCTTCGGTTTCGAGGTTGAGGTCGTTGAGCGTGCGCACGACCTCCAGGCCGGCCAGAACACCATAGACGCCGTCGTACTTGCCGCCGGTGGGCTGGCTGTCGAGATGGCTGCCCGTCATAATCGGAGGCAAGTCGTTGTTCTTGCCCGGACGCCGGGCGAACATGTTGCCCATCTTGTCGACCCGGATGGTGCAGCCGGCGTCGACGCACCACTTGGAAAAGAGATCCCGGCTCTCGCGGTCGAGATCGGTCAGGGCCAGACGGCAGACGCCGCCCTTTTCGGTCGCGCCGATTTGCGCCATTTCCATCAGCGAATCCCAGAGCCGCTGACCGTTAACGCGGAGGTTATCCCCACGCGACAAAGCTTCGCTCACTTGGCCTATTCCTTCTTTTAATCCCGACCGCCGCTATTCCGCAGCCTGGCGGTGCGGGTTGCGGGGATCTTCCGTCCAGTTCATGTAAGGCTTGTCGTTCTCAACTTTGCGCATCGTGATGCAGTTTTCCGGGCACACGTGCATGCAGAGATTGCAGCCGACGCATTCCTCGTCGATCACCGAATAATGACGCTCGCCGTCTCGGCGTTCGGCCGCCACAGCCTGGTGCGAGGTGTCCTCGCAGACGATGTGGCAAAGACCACATTTGACGCAAGCCGCCTGATCGATTTCGGCGACGATCTCGTAGTTCATGTTGAGCGACTGCCAGTCCGTGACGTTGGGCACCGCCTTGCCCTGGAAATCGGAGAGCCTGGCGTAGCCCTTGGCGTCCATCCAGTTGGACATGCCGTCGATCATGTCCTCGACGATCTTGAAGCCGTAGTGCATGGCGGCGGTGCAGACTTGCACGCTGCCGGCGTTGAGCGACATGAACTCCGCCGCGTCGCGCCAGTTTGAGATGCCGCCGATAGCCGATATGGGCAGGCCGGCGCATTCGGGATCACGGGCGATCTCCGCCACCATGTGCATGGCGATGGGCTTGACCGCCGGACCGCAATAGCCGCCGTGGGAGCCCTTGCCGTCAACCGTCGGCGTCGGCGCCATGATATCGAGATCGATGGAGGTGATCGAATTGATCGTGTTGATCAGCGACACGCCGTCAGCGCCGCCCTGATGGGCCGCGCGGGCCGGGCCCAGCACATTGGTCACGTTGGGTGTCAATTTGACCAATACCGGCATGTTGGTGTGCGCCTTGCACCAGCGCGTCACCATCTCGACGTACTCCGGCACCTGGCCGACCGCCGAGCCCATGCCTCGTTCAGACATGCCGTGGGGGCAACCGAAGTTCAACTCAACGCCGTCACACTCGGTATCCTCGACCTCACGCAGGATCTTTATCCAGGCTTCTTCCTCGCACGGCACCATCAGGGACACGACGAGGGCGCGGTCGGGCCAGTCCTTCTTGACCTGCTTGATTTCCCTCAGGTTCACTTCCAGCGGCCGGTCGGTGATAAGTTCGATGTTGTTGAGACCGAAGATGCGCTGTTCGCCGATATGCACGGCGCCATAACGCGAGGAGACATTGACGACGGGCGGCCCCTCCTCGCCCAGGGTCTTCCAGACCACGCCGCCCCAGCCCGCCTTGTAGGCGCGGACGACGTTGTATTCCTTGTCGGTTGGCGGCGCCGAGGCCAGCCAGAACGGGTTGGGTGACTTGATACCACCGATCGTGCACGAGAGATCAGCCATCGTTCGTCTCCAATATCTATTGCGAGAGCCGGCGGTGAATGGCTTCCGCCGCCAGCTTGCCGTCTTCAACCGCACTCACCGTTAAATCCTGACCCGGAACGCAGTCGCCGCCGGCCCAAACGTCGGGTAGCGAGGTATTACGTTCCTCGTCGATTTCGATGCGGCCGCCTGTCATCGTGGGCGCTTCGCCGCCGGCCAGCGGTCCGCCATCGAAAGTTTGTCCGATCGCCCTGAAAATCTGGTCCGCCGTCAATTCAAAGCCGCCATCTGCGTCTTCCAGCTTGCCGTCACTGCCGAGCTGCGTGTTTTGAAATTTGATCCGGGCCGCCGCGCCGTTGCCGCCGGTGATGCCCGCGGGCTTAGCCCAGTGCCGGATGATGACGCCGCTGGTCTGCGCCAGCTCCTGTTCGAAATCCGTCGCTCCCATTTGCGCCGGCCCGCGCCGGTAAACCAGCGTCACCTCGTCGGCGCCCAGGCGCTTGACCTGAACCGCGATATCAATCGCCGTGTTGCCGCCGCCGATCACGACGGCGCGGCCGCCCACGGGCAGGTCGGCAAGGTCGCCGGCCTGGCGAATATCGGCGATGTAGGAAACGGCATCAAGAACGGCGTCATCGTCCTCGCCGTCAACGCCCAAGGCGTTGACCCCGCCCAGCCCGATACCGATGAAAACGCCATCGTAGCCGTCGCGAAGCTGGTCGAGGGTAACGCGAGATCCCAGCGCCTTGCCGGTTTCGATGCTGATCCCGCCGACGCCGAGAATGAAATCCACTTCCTTCTGAGCGATGTCGTCCGGCATTTTGTAAGCCGCCAAACCGTATTCGTTCAGACCGCCCGGTTTCGCCCTCGATTCGAAGACCGTGACGTCGTGACCATAGGTCGCCAGCCGGTGGGCGCAGGCCAGTCCCGCCGGCCCCGCGCCAACGACGGCCACCCGCTTGCCGCTCTCCGATTGCCTGGAGTAGGGCTGCCGCCCGGTGGCCATGAGGGCATCGGTAGCGTGGCGCTGAAGCTGCGCAATAGTGACGGGTTTGTGTTCGCCCTCATTGCGCACGCAGACCTGTTCGCAAAGCTCTTCCACGGGGCAAACGCGGGCACATGTGGCGCCCATGATATTGGCGTCCAAAATGGTCTTGCCGGCGCCCACGGCGTTGTCGGTGGCGATTCTTCGGATAAATCCTGGAATGTCGATGCCGGTCGGGCAGGCTTCGACACAGGGGGCGTCGTGGCAATAATGACAGCGGCTGGCTTCCACCGCCGCCTGGCGGTCGGTCAGCGGCGGATGCAGATCCGAGAACGCCTCGGCGTATTCCGCTGCGCTGCGGCGCCCCGTCGCGACATCGCGGTTTTGACTCATTTCACCCCCTCTGCGCCCCGTGAATTGCCGGCGTACAAATTTCTCCGCCGCCGGACTATATTGTTGATCAAAGCTAATGTAAGTTTGACCAATTGGTCAAGTTTAATAGGCTGATACAAGGGGTTTGCATGGCGCGTACGGGTCAAAACGTGAAGACCGTCAGGTCTCCGCGCAAAGGGGGCGCGGGCGACGGCCTCAACGGGCTGCCGCCGGCCAAGCGTGCGGCCAACCGCCGTGCCAATGAAGCCCGCATTCTTCGGGCGGCGGAGAGCATCTTCGCGGACCGGGGTTTCGGCGGCGCCACCACCGCGGCCATCGCCGCGGCGGCCAAACTCCCAAAGGCCAATATCCATTACTATTTCGGCACCAAGAAACAGCTCTACCGGGCGGTCCTGGACAATATATTGAGTTTGTGGCTGGCGCCGATGGATGACATCCACACAGGTGCGGATCCGGCGGAAGCCATAACCTCCTACATCCGGACCAAAATCTGGTACTCCAAGACACGCCCAAGCGCTTCGAAGGTGTTCGCCAACGAACTGCTGCACGGCGCACCACAACTGGACGGTTACCTCGGTGGGCACCTTAGGGAACTCGTGGAGGAAAAAGCGGCTGTCCTCAATACATGGATCAAGGACGGCCGCATGGCGCCGGTTGACACCGTTCACCTGTTCTTCCTGATTTGGGCCTCGACCCAAACCTACGCCGATTTCGAAGTCCAGGTGGCGGCGGTCCTGGGCAAGAAACGGCTGGGCAAGGCGGATTACGACCAAGCGCAGGCGACCGTCACGCAGATGGTACTGGCGGCCTGCGGCTTGGAAGCGCTGAAGAGATAGGAGGCTGCAACATGTGGCGCTGGCCGTTCCTGACGACATTTGGGATTTTACCCCTGGCCGGTCTGGCAACCGGGCTCCTACAGGCCGCTCCCGCGATCGCCGATCAGACGGCGGCGAAGGCCGTCCTGGAAACCTATGCGGACATCGCACACGCCGTTTACGATGACTCCCTGGAACACGCCAAGGGCCTCAAGGCGGCCGTTGACCTATTGATCGAAAGCCCCACCGAAAAAACGCTTGGCGCTGCCAGACAGGCATGGTTGAACGCCCGCGTCCCCTACCAACAGTCCGAAGTATTCCGGTTCGGCAATCCGCTGGTCGATGAATGGGAAGGCAAGGTAAATGCCTGGCCCTTGGACGAAGGCTTGATTGACTACGTGGACGCGGATTACTACGGCGCCGAATCGGACGAAAACGACCTGTACACGGTCAACGTGATCGCCAATCCGATCCTAAAGATCGACGGGAAGGAAGTGGATGCCAGCCGAATTACACCTGACCTGCTCGCCACAAAACTTCATGAAGCGGGTGGCGTCGAGGGCAATGTCGCAACCGGTTACCACGCCATCGAATTTCTGCTCTGGGGACAGGATCTGAACTTCACGGGTCCGGGCGCCGGCGACCGTCCGGCCAGCGATTACGACATCGGGAACTGCAGTAACGGAAATTGCGATCGACGGGCCGCCTACCTGAAAGCGGCAGTCCAGCTGTTGGTAACGGATCTGAGTTACATGAGGGACGCCTGGAAACCCGGTGGTGATGCTCGGAACGATCTCATGAACCGGTCCGCGGACCAAGGCCTCGCGCGCATACTGCTGGGGATGGGCTCGTTGACGTTTGGCGAGTTGGCAGGCGAGCGCATGAAGTTGGGGCTGCTGCTGCACGACCCCGAAGAAGAACACGACTGCTTTTCGGACAATACGCACAACTCGCACTATTACGATGCCCAGGGCATCCAAAACGTCTTCCTCGGGCGCTACCGGCGGACCGACGGATCGGTGGTCGGGGGTCCCAGTCTCTCGGCCCTCGTCGCCGCCAGCGACAGCCGGACGAATGACGAACTCATTGCGAAGCTGGAAAAAACGCAGGCGGCGATGGCTGCCATCGTAGACCGTGCCGTGGCCGGCGAGGCCTATGATCAGTTGATCCGGGAGAAAAATACCGCCGGAAACCGCCTCGTGCAAAATGCCATCGACGCCCTGGTCGATCAGTTCCGGTCCATTGAACGGGTGGTGGCGGTGCTCGGCCTGGGTAGATTGAAACACGAGCGCTCCGACAGTCTCGACAATCCCAACGCGGTGTTCAAATAAACGGCAAATTCGAACGATGGTTATGGTCAGATTATTTGCGCGTGCCCGGGTGATCGTGGTGATAGCCGCCACCACGTCACCTTGCCTTTTTGGAACGGCCATCGCGCAGGCTCCGCGTTCCGATTTGAGCGACGGAGACCAGGCGCGGGTGGAAGCGGTTACCCGCCCAACTGATGATTTTTCGAAAGCCGAGCCGTTTGAAGTCATGTCCGCCGGGGCGGGGACGTCCCTCAGGCGGCCTGACCGCAACGCCTTCTCCCACCCCCTGGCCAACCTGAGCGCCGAGGATGAGCGCGATTTCAAGATCGGCAACGGCCTCTTCAGAAAGGTCTGGGTTTCAGCGCCGGCCTCGACCAAGGCGTCGGACGGGCTTGGACCGTTGTTCAACGCACGATCCTGTCAGCGCTGCCACCTCAAGGACGGCCGGGGCCACCCGCCGGAGAATGCCGCGGACAACGCGGTTTCAATGTTTCTCCGACTTTCGATCCCGCCGCAGACGGCAGCCGAGCGGGAGGCCCTGGCGGAAAAACGGGTGTTGAGGATCGCCGAGCCGACCTACGGCGGACAGTTGCAGGATTTAGCCGTTCCCGGGCTGCGGGCCGAAGGACGCATGGCGATCAGCTACGAGGAAATTGAGGTCAAACTAGGTGGGGGGGAAACCGCATACTTGCGCAAACCGCGGTACCGCTTCGACGATCCAGGTTATGGCCCAGCACATCCGGAAGTTCAGCTCTCGCCCCGTGTGGCACCGCAGATGATTGGGTTGGGTCTTATCGAACAGATCCATCCCCACGACATCCGCGCTAACGCGGATCCTGAAGACCAGGACGGCAACGGCATCAGAGGACATCTCAGCCTGACCAGAAACGCCAAAACCGGCGAACTGGTCATCGGGCGGTTCGGCTGGAAGGCATCGATGCCGTCGATCGAGTCCCAATCGGCTGGCGCCTTCGTCGGCGACATCGGCATCTCGACGCCGCTGGTGCCAAACGCCTGGGGCGACTGCACCAAAAATCAACCCGATTGCCTGGCCATGCCGGCCGGAATTGAAAAGAACTCGGCCACGACCGAGGCGCCGGATCCGGTGCTGCCGCTGGTGGTCCATTATTCCCGAAATCTTGCCGTACCGGCCCGCCGGGATGTTGACGATGGTGAGGTTTTGCGTGGCAAGAAAATCTTCTATAAAACGGGCTGCATCGCCTGCCACCGGCCAAAATACGTCACCCGGCGCGACGCCCCCAACCAGGCACATCGCTTTCAGCTGATCTGGCCCTACACGGACCTGCTGCTGCACGATATGGGCGAGGGGTTGGCCGACCACCGGCCCGTCGGCGATGCCTCCGGCAGCGATTGGCGCACCGCACCCCTGTGGGGCATCGGCCTGACTAAGACGGTGAACGGTCACACCTACTTCCTGCATGACGGCCGGGCGCGGAACCTGCTGGAGGCCATTCTATGGCACGGTGGCGAGGCACAGCCTGCGCGTCAGGCCATCGTTGACTTGCCGCCGGCGGATCGGTCGGCGTTGATCAAATTCCTGCGGTCGCTATGACCGGCCGCGGTAAACGCCTGAACAGACGGACGGTTTTGGGCCTGATGGCCGCAACCGGCGGAGCCGGGCTGCTGCCCCGTCTGGCCGTGGGCGGCGAGGGAGAAACCTATCTCTCCGCCTGTCGAAATCCGAATGGCGCTTACGCTGCCGCGCTACGGGACAGCAACGGCGGGATCGTCTTCTCAGCACCGCTGCCCGGACGGGGGCACGGCTGCGCGATCGGTCCCGATGGACTAACGGCAGTCGTCTTCGCCCGCCGGCCGGGTGAGTTTGCCGCTGTGCTCGATATTCAAGGCGAGAAATCCAGCCATCTGATCCAGGCTGCGAAGCAGCGCCATTTCTATGGTCATGGATGTTTTTCGCCCGATGGCGGGCTGCTCTACGCTACGGAAAACGCCTACGACGTCTCTGAGGGGCGCATCGGTATCTATGAAACGGGCGCAGCTTACCGACGCGTCGGAGAGTTCCCGACCGGCGGCATTGGGCCGCACGAGGCCTTATTGCTGCCCGATGGCGAAACCATTGTCGTCGCCAACGGCGGCATACTCACCCACCCGGATTACGGCCGGCAAAAGCTCAACCTCGCGATGATGGAGCCGTCACTCGCGTATCTGGATCGCCGAAGCGGCCGTATCGTCGAGCAGGTCGCCCTTCCCGCCTCTCGGCATCAACTGTCGATCCGCCATCTCTGCCTGGACATCACGGGAGATGTTTGGTTTGGCTGCCAGTACGAAGGCCGGCCGGACGATCTCATGCCTCTTGTCGGCAGCCATCGCCGGGGCCGACCGCCGGCGATGATCGATTTGCCGGTCACCGCAACGCACGCGCTGAAGAACTATGTCGGATCCATAGCCGTCAACCGCTCAGGCACGCGATTGGCGGCAACCAGTTCACGGGGCGGCGCCGTCATCGTCTGGGAGACGGTGACGCATCGTCTTGTCAATAAAATCGGTTTGCGCAGCGCAACCGGGATCGCACCCGCCGGACCATCGTCGTTTACCGCCACCAGCGGCAGCGGACGGTCCATCGACACGGCAACCGGCCGGCGCAACCGAAGCGACGTCCGCTGGGACAACCACCTGACGCTTGTGGAGACTCGAGGATGATCCGACCCCTGCTTTTGGCCGTCGCCCTCTGCTGGTTGCCGCAAACGATGGCCGTCGCCCAACAGGACGAACCGCCGGAATTCAAACACCCCGAAGTCATCCGCCGCGCGGTCGAACAATTCTATGTCCCGGCCTACCGGGATTTCGTCGGCCAAGCCAGGCTCATGCATCGGGAAATGGAAAGCTTCTGTCAACAGCCCACGGCCGATGGGCTTGACGGCGCCCGTGCGGCTTTCAAGCAGTTGGTGAGTTCCTGGTCGCGCGCGGAGGTTATCCGCTTCGGTCCCGTACTCAATTTCGGCCGCCTCGAGCGCATCTCGTTCTGGCCGGACGTCCGGGGCATCGGCGCGCGTCAATACAGACAGCTCATGCGCTCGCGCGATCCGGATGCCCTCGAGGCCGAAACCTTGCGGGGAAAGAGCGTGGCGGTTCAAAGCATGACCGCACTCGAACGTGTCCTCTTTGACAAATCCTCGGAAAGGCTCGCGTCCGGGACGGAGGCGGCCGTCTTTGCCTGCGGATTTGGTGCGGCGGTGGCGGCGAACGTCGCCTATCAGGGAGGACGGGTGCTGGACGAGTGGTCGAAAAGCCCGTCTTATGCCGATTACATGCTCAATCCGGGCTTTCACACGCCGATTTACGTGGACAGCAACAGCGTGGCGGCGTCCCTCGTCGCGACATTCACGTTCGCCCTGGAATTCCTCCGCGACCGTAAAATTTACGGGCCTCTGGGCCGGGAGCCGGGTCGCGCCAAGCCCAAGCGGACACAGTGGCGATTGAGCGGTCTCGGACTGCACTCTCTCACCCTCAACATCCAGGCGTTGAAAGACCTCTATACGATATCGGGGCTGGGGGAAGTCTTGCCGGAGAAAGAGCGCTGGATCGCCTCGTCAGCGCGGTCGAATTTCGAACTGGCGGCCGAGGTCCTTGCCGACCTCGAAAAGAGCTTACCCGACGCCGTCGGCGACCCGGCCCAAAGGGACCGGTTGATCTACCTCGGCAAGCTCATGCGCAATCTGCAGCGCCTGCTGGGCGAGGAAACGGCCCGTGCCCTCGGCGTCGTGCTGGGATTCGACTGGGTGGACGGCGATTGATCCGCAGACCAGGCCTCGGCGGGCTCAGGCGTGGTAGGGATTGGCTAGTTCGTCGTACATTTCCGGCCGGCGGTCGCGGAAGAACTGCCAGAGATCGCGCACTTCCCGCACCATGTCCATGTCCATGTCGGCGGTGACCAGCTCGTCCTGATCCTCGCTGGCCTGGGCGATGATCTTGCCGCGCGGATTGACGAAGTAGCTGGAGCCGTAGAACCTGCCGATATCCCACGGTCCTTCTTCGCCGACCCGGTTGTTGGCCCCGATATAGCAGCCGTTGGCGACGGCGCTGGCGGGCTGCTCCAATTCCCAGAGATATTGCGACAGACCGGCGACGGTGGCTGAGGGATTGACGATATATTCGGCGCCGTTCAGCGCCAGTCCGCGCCAGCCTTCCGGGAAATGCCTGTCGTAGCAGATGTAGACGCCGAGCTTGCAGTAGGCCGTCTCGAATACCGGCCAGCCCGTGTTGCCGGGTTTGAAGAAGAACTTCTCATAGAAACCGGCGACCTGGGGGATGTGCGTCTTGCGGTACTTGCCGAGATACGTGCCGTCGGCGTCGATCACCGCGGCGGCGTTGTAGTAGATGCCGGTCTGCTCCATTTCGTAGATCGGCACGACGATGACCATGTTGTACTTCTTGGCGTACTCCATCATCAATTGCGTCGTCGGGCCGTCTGGGATCAGTTCGGCAGAGGCGTACCACTTGGCGTCCTGGCTCGGGCAGAAATAGGGCTGGGTGAAAACCTCCTGCATCGACAGCACCTGAACGCCCTCCTGACCGGCCTTTTCGATCAAGGGGATGTGGGCTTCGATCATGGCGTCGCGGATGGTTTCGACGGACTCGGACGTGTCGGCCTTCAGCGACATCTGGATGAGGCCGCCTTTGAGGTTGTTCATCGTCTTCCCCCCTTTGTTGTCGGCGCCGGCTCCTACTTCAGCACGGGCATGGTGAATTCGGCGCCCGCACGAATGCCGGTCGGCCAGCGCGAGGTCACGGTTTTCAGCTTGGTATAGAACATTACGCCTTCCGGTCCGTGCATGTGAAGGTCGCCAAACAGCGATCGCTTCCAGCCGCCGAAGCTGTGGAAAGCAAGCGGCACCGGGATCGGCACGTTGACGCCGACCATGCCGATCTGGGCCTGGTTGGCGAAGGTGCGGGCGGCGTCGCCATCACGCGTGTATATCGCCGTGCCGTTGCCGAATTCATGGTCGTTGACCATACCCAATGCGCTATCGAAATCCTGTGCCCGGACCATGCTGAGCACGGGACCGAAGATCTCCTCGTTGTAGATGCGCATGTCCGTGGTGACGTTGTCGAAGATCGACGGGCCGATGAAGTGGCCGCCCTCATAGCCCTGTGGCGGCGTATAACTCCGGCCGTCAACGACCAGATCGGCGCCTTCCTCGACGCCGAGGTCGACGTAACCGCGAACCTTGGCCGCATGTTCGCCCGTGATCAGGGGTCCCATTTCGGACTGCGGGTCCATACCGGGACCGGTCTTGAGCGCTTCGGCGGCCGGCACCAGTCGTTCCAGCAGCTGTTCGCCGGCATTACCGACGGCGACGGCAACCGACACCGCCATGCAGCGTTCGCCGGCCGACCCGTAGGCCGCACCCATCAGCGCGTCGGCGGCCTGGTCCATATCGGCGTCCGGCATGACAACCATGTGGTTCTTGGCGCCGCCCAAAGCTTGCACGCGTTTTCCATGGGCCGTGCCGGTCTGGTAGACGTATTCGGCGATCGGTGTCGATCCGACGAAGCTGACGGCCTTGATGTCGGGGTGTTCCAGCAGGGCATCGACGGCGACCTTGTCGCCATGCACGACATTAAACACGCCGTCCGGCAGGCCCGCTTCCTTAAGCAGCTCGGCCATTTTATTGGCCATCGTCGGATCCTTCTCCGAGGGCTTCAGGACAAACGTGTTGCCGCTGGCCAGCGCGATAGGGAACATCCACATCGGCACCATGGCCGGAAAGTTGAACGGCGTGATGCCGGCTACCACGCCCAGCGGCTGACGCAGGCTGTGCATATCGATACCGGCGGCGACGTCATCCGAAAACGCGCCTTTCAACAGATGCGGGATGCCGCAGGCGAACTCGACGATCTCGATGCCGCGCGTGATCGACCCCTTGGCGTCGGAATGGACCTTGCCGTGCTCCTCGACAACGATATCGGCCAGCGCATCGATATTCTTTTCCATCAGCGCCTTGAATTCGAACATGACGCGCGCGCGGCGCAGCGGCGACGTGGCCGCCCATTCGGGAAAAGCCGCCTTGGACGAGGCGACGACCGACGAAACTTCCTCCGCGGTGGCCAACGGCACCTGGGCGACGATTTCGCCGGTCGCGCTTTCATCAACTTCGGCGAACCGCCCCGAAGTTCCTTCCACGGACTTGCCGTCGACGTAGTGGGTCAGCGTTCTGGTCATCGTCTTCTTTTCCTTGTGTAGCGTGGTCGTTTCAATATCAGGCGGCGAGAACTTGATCCGCCGGAACGTACGGCAAATCCTGATCGCGCGCCACCGCCTCGTAGGTGAGGCTGCCGGTGTGCACGTTCAGTCCGGCGCAGAGGTGGGGATCCGTCAAAAGCGCTTCGCGATAGCCCTGGTCTGCCAGGGCCAAGGTAAATGGCAGCGTGGCGTTATTCAGAGCGAATGTCGAGGTTCCGGCAACCGCGCCCGGCATGTTGGCGACGCAGTAGTGCACGACGTCATCAACGACATAGGTCGGCTTGTCGTGCGTCGTCGGCTTGCTGGTGGCGAAGCAGCCGCCCTGGTCGATGGCAACATCGACGATGACCGATCCTCGCTTCATCGCCTTTACCATGTCGGCGGTGACGAGGTGCGGCGCCGCGGCGCCGGGCACGAGAACGGCGCCGACGACGAGGTCGGCGCTCAGCACCTGTTCCTCGATATTTCCCTTGGTCGAATAGATCGTGTTGATGCGGCCGCGGAACATCTCATCGAGCTGGGCCAGGCGGTCGAGCGAGCGGTCGATCATCACGACGTCGCATTCCAGACCGACCGCCATGCGCGCGGCGTTGGTGCCGACGACGCCACCGCCAATGATGACAACCTTGCCCGAAGGCACGCCGGGCACGCCACCCAGCAAAACGCCGCGGCCACCCTGGTACATCTCAAGGCAGTGGGCGCCGGCCTGAACGGCCATGCGGCCGGCCACTTCGCTCATCGGCGCCAGCAAAGGCAAATGGCCGCGGGGGTCCGTCACAGTCTCGTAAGCGATGCCGATACAGCCGCTGTCCAGAAGACCTTTGGTCTGTTCGGGATCGGGCGCCAGATGCAGATAAGTGAACAGGATCTGACCCTCGCGCAGCATGGCGATTTCCGCCGCCTGCGGCTCCTTTACCTTGACGATCATGTCCGACATGGCAAAGACGTCGGCGGCGCTACCGGCGATTTCGGCGCCGGCGGCGCGGTAGTCGTCGTCCTCCATGCCGATGGCTTCGCCGGCCTTAGTCTGTACGATCACGCTATGGCCGTGCTCGATTACTTCGCGAACGCTCGCCGGCGTCATGCCAACGCGGTATTCGTGGGTTTTGATTTCTTTGGGCACGCCGATCTGCATGGGGGGCACTCCTGGTGGATGTCATCAGTCAAGTTCCTTGAGAATGCCGGCAATGATGCCGAACATCTCATCGATGTGTGATTTTTCGATCATGAGCGGCGGCGACAATGCGATGATGTCTCCGGTGGTGCGGACCAGCAGGCCCGCGTCGTAAGCCTTGAGGAACGCGGAGAAGGCCCGCTTGGTGGGCTCCCCGGCGATGGGTTCAAGCTCGATGCCCGCGATCAGGCCGGTGTTTCTCAGGTCGATCACGTTGGGCAGACCCTTGAGGCTGTGCACCGCCTCCTCCCAATAGGGCGCGATCTCGGCGCAGTGTTCGAACATGCCATCGTCACGGTAAACGTCGAGCGTGGCCAGCGCGGCGGCGCAGGCCAACGGATGAGCTGAATAGGTATAGCCGTGGAAAAGCTCGATGGCATTTTCCGGACCGGTCATGAAGGCGTCGTAGATGTCGCCCGATGTCAGCACGGCGCCCATGGGCACGGTGCCGCTGGTCAGTCCCTTGGCCAAGGTCATGATGTCGGGCCGCACGCCGTAGTGCTCAGCGGCAAAGGACGAACCGAGCCGGCCGAAGCCGGTAATGACCTCGTCGAAAATCAACAGGATGCCGTGCTGGTCGCAAATCTCGCGCAGGCGCTGGAGATAACCCTTGGGCGGCAGCAGGACGCCGGCTGAGCCCGCCATGGGCTCGACGATGACGGCGGCGATGGTCGAGGCGTCGTGCAGCGCCACGATGCGCTCCAGGTCGTCCGCCAGTTCGGCGCCGTATTCCGGCTGGCCTTTGGTGAAGGCGTTGCGCGCCATGTCGTGGGTGTGCGGTAGATGATCGACACCGTTCAGCAACGATCCGAAAAATTTCCGGTTGTTGACGATGCCGCCGACGGAAATGCCGCCGAAGCCGACGCCGTGATAGCCCTTCTCCCGTCCGATCAAGCGGGTGCGGCCACCCTCGCCGCGGGCGCGGTGGTAGGCGATGGCGATCTTGAGGGCCGTATCGACGGATTCGGAGCCTGAGTTGGTGAAGAAGGCATGATCGAGGCCGTCAGGCGACATGCCGACCAGGCGGGCGGCAAGTTCGAAGCTTTTGGGATGGCCCATCTGAAAGGCCGGCGCGTAGTCCATTTCGGCGGCCTGGGCCTGGATGGCCTCAACGATCGGCGCCCGGTTGTGGCCGGCATTGCAGCACCACAGACCCGCCGTGCCGTCCAGCACCGAACGGTCGTCGTGGGAGGTGTAATGCATGTCCTTGGCGCCCTTGAGAAGCCTGGGTGCGGACTTGAACTGGCGGTTGGCCGTAAACGGCATCCAGAATTCTTCGAGACTGTTGGGCACTTGGGACGTCGACATGGCGGCCTCCGATTTCGGGTTTCATTGTTGATTTGTTCGAAATTCAACCACAATCTAGCATGGCGATGGGATAAATTAAACACGAGAATCGTTTTTTCGTTTAAAATATTAAAACTTGATCTAATTGGGAGCATTATGTTTAATATATTGCACAACAAAGTCGGACATGGTTCATGACCCAAGACGTTGATACGGAATTCGATCTCGGCGCCCGCCTCAAATCGGTGCGCCAATCCCACAACCTCTCGCAGCGCGAACTGGCGCGGCGCGCCGGCGTGACCAACGGCACGATCTCGTTGATCGAACAGAACCGCACCAGCCCGTCCGTGGGATCGCTGAAGAAGGTGCTGGACGGCATCCCCATCACCCTCAACGACTTCTTCGCCGGCGACGGGGACGTCCAGCCACAGATTTTCTTCGCCGGCCACGAGTTGACGGAAATCGTCAGCGGCGAAATTTCGTTCCGTCAGGTGGGCCGGGATCTCTCCGAACGTGCCCTGCAGATGATGTTGGAACGCTATGCGCCCGGCGCCGATACCGGCCGGGCCATGCTGTCGCACGAAGGCGAGGAAGCGGCGATGATCATCGAGGGAGAATTGGAAGTCACGGTGGGCACGCGCCAGCGGATACTGGGGCCGGGTGAGGCCTACTATTTCGAATCCAACCAGCCCCACCGCTTCCGCAATCTGGGCGACGTCGACTGCGTCGTCGTCAGCGCTTGCACGCCGCCGAGTTTCTAGTACGCTTTAGCCCTTGATTGGTAAATCTTTGGGAGGTCCGATGCTAACCAGAGAGCAATATGCCGACTGGCTCGACGCCTATAAATCCGCCTGGGAAGGCCAGGACCCCGAGGCCGCCGCCAAAATTTTCAGCCGCGAAATCATCTACCGGGAAACACCCCATGGCACGCCCATGGAGGGCCGCGAAGCTATCCGCGAATACTGGCAGGAACACGCGGTCGAAGGTCAGCGCGACATTTCCTTCGACTACACGATCTGGGGCGTGATCGAGGACATCGGCATCTGCCATTGGCGGGCCAGTTTCATCCGCAACGCCACCCACGAACGGGTCGAGTTGGACGGCGTCTTCCACTGCCAGTTCGAGCCCGGCGAAAGCGGCCCCCGGCAGTGCCGCATGTTCATGGAATGGTGGCACGCCCGCGCCTCGCATCTCGGGGAAATCTAAAACGGCCGGGTCCGTTCAGCCGGACCGACGTACCTCGGATCCAGTTCGTACTGAGGCATCGGTCCCGAATGGATGCCATCGATGGTCTGGCGGTCCTTGAAATACGTCCATGCTTCACATGAGGCTCCGCCGCTCTCCGGTGTGACTTCCACGTGGTCCCGGTGATAGGCGTTCGGAAGGTGCGTGCCTTCCATACGGTCCAACTCCGCTAGCTGATTGTCATCAACTTCGAATACTTCGCCGACGGCTCGGTGGCCTTCGCCGGGTTCGGGAATCAGGTAGGGCGAGAACCAGCTGCCGCCCACGACAAGGGGGAAGGCCTTGACGGTGATGAAACGGCCAAGACACTTCACCGTCATGATGGCGGTGATATCGTTGGGGAAACCGCGCTTCAGGGTGCCGTAGACGAACACTTGTTGCTTC
>CAZGTM010000021.1:40039-61521 GCA_964528595.1 uncultured Rhodospirillaceae bacterium | reverse complement strand
ACGCCGCACACCAAGTTCAAGGCCTCGGCCTACATTCTGACCAAGGAGGAGGGTGGCCGTCACACGCCGTTCTTCACCAACTATCGTCCGCAGTTCTACTTCCGGACGACGGACGTGACGGGCATGGTGGCACTTCCCGAAGGCACCGAGATGGTGATGCCGGGCGACAACATCGACATGGAAGTCGAACTGATCGCGCCGATCGCCATGGAAGACGGCCTCCGCTTCGCCATCCGCGAAGGCGGCCGCACCGTCGGCGCCGGCGTCGTGGCGGGTATCATCGAGTAGTACAAGGATAGATCCGGGGTGGCATTGCCGCCCTGGTTCGTCTTTGGACCCCAATTCGTTTTTGGAGTTTGACAATGGTCAACCAAAACATACGCATCCGACTGAAAGCGTTCGATCACCGCGTGCTCGACCAGTCGACCAGCGAGATCCTCAACACCGCCAAGCGCACCGGCGCTCAGGTTCGGGGACCGATTCCGCTGCCGACGAAGATCGAAAAGTACACGGTGCTGCGGTCGCCGCACATCGACAAGAAGTCGCGTGAACAGTTCGAAATGCGCACCCACCGACGCTTGCTCGACATCGTCGATCCGACGCCGCAAACGGTTGACGCATTGATGAAATTGGATCTTGCCGCCGGCGTCGACGTCGAAATCAAGGTCTAAAGGTCTTAAAGGTTTAAGGGAACGCCATTATGCGTACCGGTCTTATTGCCCAGAAGCTTGGCATGTCGCGCGTCTTCACCGACGACGGCCTGCATCTCCCGGTGACGGTGCTGAAAGTCGACGGCTGTCAGGTTGTCGCTCAATGCACCGCCGAAAAGAACGGCTATGACGCCGTCCAACTCGGCATCGGCCAAGCCAAGGTTAAAAACGTCTCGAAAGCCATGCGCGGACATTTCGCCAAAGCGAAGGTGGAACCCCGCCGCAAGCTGGCCGAATTCCGCGTCAGCGCGGAAAACATGATCGACATCGGCGCCGAACTGAGCCCCGCTCACTTCATCGACGGCCAGAAGGTCGACGTTTCCGGCACCAGCATCGGTAAGGGATTTGCCGGCGCCATGAAGCGCCACAATTTCAGCGGTCTGCGCGCCTCGCACGGTGTCTCCATCTCTCACCGCAGCCACGGCTCGACCGGCCAGTGCCAGGACCCCGGCAAGGTGTTCAAGGGCAAGAAGATGGCTGGCCACATGGGCGCCGAACGCGTCACGGTTCAGAACCTCGAGGTTGTCTCGACCGACGAAGATCGCGGTCTGGTGCTGGTCAAAGGCGCCGTGCCCGGTCCGAAGGGCGGCTGGGTGCTGATCAAGGACGCCGTCAAGGTCGCCATGCCGGACGCACCGCTGCCCGCCGCGCTGATGAGCGACGCCCCGGCCGCGGTCGAGGAAGTTCCGGCTGAAGCCGAGGAAGCCCCGGTCGAAGATGCCGCCGCCGAAGAGGCCCCGGCCGAGGAAGCTCCCGCCGAAGAGGCACCCGCCGAGGCGCCTGCCGAAGAAGCCCCCGCCGAGGATGCGGCCGCCGAAGATGGCGACGCCGCGACCGGTGACGAAGAGAACAAGGACTGAAGGCGATGAAAGCCAAGGTAACCACGTTCCAGAACAAGGCCGCCGGCGACATCGAACTCGATGATGCCGTCTTCGGTCTGAAACCGCGCAAGGATATCCTTGCCCGCGTCGTCAACTGGCAGCTCGCCAAGCGCCGCGCTGGAACACACAAGACTAGAACCGTCAGTGAAATCCGTGGCTCGACGGCCAAACCATTCAAGCAAAAAGGCACCGGCCGGGCTCGCCAGGGCAGCAGCCGAGCGGCCCAGATGCGGGGCGGCGCCACGACTTTCGGCCCGGTCGTCCGTAGCCATGCCCATGCGCTGCCGAAGAAGGTCCGCAAGCTTGGCCTGCGCAACGCGCTCTCGGCCAAACAGGCCGACGGCAAGCTGGTGATCGTTGACGAAGCCAAGCTCAAGGCACCCAAGACCAAGGATCTGGTCAAGGCCATGTCCAAGCAGTCCTGGGGTTCGGTCCTGGTCATCGACGGTCCCGAGGTTGACGACAACTTCGCGCGGGCCGCTTCGAACCTCGCCCACTTCGACGTGCTGCCGCAGCAGGGCGCGAACGTCTATGACATCCTGCGCCGCGATACCCTGGTCCTGACCAAGGCCGCGGTCGAACACCTGGAGGCGCGTCTCAAATGAAGTCCGCCAAGATTTCCAAAGAGCGGATGTACGACATCATCCGCGGTCCGGTGATTACGGAAAAAGCGACCCTCGGCTCCGAGCACGGCCAGGTCACCTTCCGGGTCTCGCTGGACGCCACCAAGCCTGAGATCAAGGCCGCTGTTGAAGAACTTTTCTCCGTCAAGGTGGAAGGCGTCAACACGCTGCGCCAGGCAGGCAAGGTTAAACGCTTCCGTGGCCGTCCCGGACGCCGCGTGGAGTACAAGAAGGCCATGGTGACTCTCGCCGAAGGCCAATCGATCGACGTTACGACGGGGATTTAGTCGATGGCTTTGAAAACATTCAAACCAACCACACCCGGCCGCCGTCAACTAGTGATGGTCGACCGTGCCGGTCTGTGGAAGGGCAAACCGGTCAAGCAATTGACCGAGGGCATGTCCAAAAACGGCGGCCGCAACAACACCGGCCGCATCACGGCCCGGCGTATCGGCGGTGGCCACAAGCAGCGTTACCGCAAGATCGATTTTAAGCGCACCAAGTTCGACGTTTCGGCGACGATCGAGCGCCTGGAATACGATCCGGTGCGCTCCGCCTTCATCGCGCTGATCAAGTATGACGACGGCGAACTTTCCTACATCCTGGCGCCGCAACGCGTGAAGGCCGGCGACAAGGTGATCTCGGGCGACCGCGCCGACATCAAGCCGGGCAACGCGATGCCCATGCGCAACATTCCGGTCGGCACCATCATCCACAATGTGGAGATGAAGCCGGGCAAGGGCGCACAGATCGCCCGTTCGGCCGGCGCCTATGTTCAGCTCGTCGGCAAGGATGCCGGTTACGCGCTGCTCCGTCTGGGTTCAGGCGAACAACGCATGGTGCGGGCGGATTGCATGGCGACCATCGGCGCCGTCTCCAACCCCGACCACAAGAACATCAAGCTGGGTAAAGCCGGCCGCAAACGCTGGCTGGGCAAGCGCCCTTCGGTCCGCGGCGTGGCCATGAACCCAATCGACCATCCGCACGGTGGTGGTGAAGGCCGGACATCCGGCGGCCGTCATCCGGTTACCCCCTGGGGCAAACCGACCAAGGGCAAGCGCACGCGTTCGAACAAGTCGACCGACAAGTTCATCATGCGCAGCCGCCACCTGAAGAAAAAACGATAAGGAGCGCCTACCGTGGCACGTTCAGTCTGGAAAGGTCCGTTCGTTGACGGCTATCTGCTCAAGAAAGCGGAAACCGCGCGGCAGTCGGGGCGCAAGGAGGTCATCAAGACCTGGTCGCGCCGTTCGACGATCCTGCCGCAGTTCGTCGGTTTGACGTTCGGCGTCTACAACGGCCAGAAATTCATCCCGGTGATGGTCAACGAGAGCATGGTCGGGCACAAGCTCGGCGAGTTCTCGCCGACCCGCACTTATCACGGCCACGCCGCCGATAAGAAAGCGAAGAGGGACTGACGATGGGTAAGCAATCCGCTCCCCGCCGACTGCCGGACACCGACGCCCGCGCCGTGGCGAACAATCTCCGGGTCAGCCCGCAGAAACTCAATCTGGTGGCCCAGACCATTCGCGGCAAGGATGTCGAGGCGGCTCTGGCCAGCCTGACATTCTCGAAGCGCCGCATCGCGGGCGACGTCAAGAAGGCCCTGCAGTCTGCCGTCGCCAACGCCGAGAACAACCATCAGCTCGACGTCGACCGGCTTTTCGTGGCCGAAGCCTTCGTCGGCAAGCAGATGGTGATGAAACGCTGGCGCGCCCGCGCCCGTGGCCGCGTTGGGCGCATCCAGAAACCCTTCAGCCAAATAACCGTAATCGTGCGTGAGCGCGAGGAGATAGCGTAATGGGTCAAAAAGTAAATCCGATCGGGCTTCGCCTCGGTATCAACCGGACCTGGGCTTCCCGCTGGTATGCCGAAGGCGACGATTACGGCAAGCAATTGCATGAGGATCTGGCGATCCGGGCCTACCTGGAGAAGCGCCTGGCTCAGGCCGGCGTCAGCCGCATCATCATCGAGCGTCCGGCCAAGAAAGCCCGCGTTACCATCCACACGGCCCGTCCCGGCGTCGTCATCGGCAAGAAGGGCGCGGACATCGAGAAGTTGCGCGAAACCCTGTCGAAGATGACCGGTTCCGACGTGCACCTGAACATCGTCGAGATCCGCAAGCCCGAGATCGACGCCAAGCTGGTGGCCGAAAACATCGCCCAGCAGCTGGAACGCCGCGTCGCTTTCCGCCGCGCCATGAAGCGCTCGGTGCAGTCGGCTATCCGCCTCGGCGCCCAGGGCATCCGCATCAACTGTTCCGGCCGGCTCGGCGGCGCCGAGATCGCCCGTACCGAATGGTACCGTGAGGGCCGCGTGCCGCTGCATACCCTACGTGCCGATATCGATTACGGCGAAGCCACCGGTTTCACGACCTACGGCGCCTGCGGCGTCAAGGTTTGGGTCTTCAAAGGCGAGATCATGACCCACGATCCCATGGCGCAGGACAAGCGTCTGGCCGAAGCCGGTCAGCGCTAGGCCCGGCATCGAGTAGAGAGTTAGAACCATGCTGCAACCAAAGCGCACCAAGTTCCGCAAGGCCCATAAAGGCCGCATTCATGGCCACGCCAAGGGCGGCACCACGCTGAACTTCGGCACCTACGGCCTGAAAGCCGTTTCGCCGGGACGCGTCAACGCCCGCCAGATCGAAGCCTGCCGCCGGGCCATCACCCGCCACATCAAGCGTGCCGGCCGTATCTGGATCCGCATCTTTCCCGATGTGCCGGTCTCCAAGAAGCCGACCGAAGTGCGCATGGGTAAGGGCAAGGGATCGCCTGAATTCTGGGTTTGCCGGGTGAAACCGGGCCGGGTGATGTTCGAGCTGGACGGCGTGGCGCCGGCGCTCGCACACGAAGCCCTCGAACGCGGGGCCGCCAAATTGTCAGTGGACACGCGCATTGTGACGCGGCCAGGTGAAGGATCGTAGGCGATGAAAGCCGAGGAAATCAGGGGCAAGACCCCCGACGAATTGAAAGACCAGTTGCTGGACCTCAAGAAAGAAGCGCTTAACCTGCGCTTCCAGCGGGCATCCGGACAACTAGAAAACACCGCGCGGATGCGGCAGGTACGCCGTGATATTGCCCGCATCAAAACCATTATGCGCACCGCGCAACCTGCGTCATAAACGGAGCCCACGCATGCCCAAACGCATCCTCCAAGGTGAAGTCGTGAGCGACGCCGGCGACAAAACCGTCGTCGTCAAAGTCGACCGCCGCGTCATGCACCCGCTGTACAAGAAGTTCATCCGTAGGTCCAAGCGCTACCACGCGCACGACGAGGAGAACACCTTCAAGCAGGGTGATCTCGTCCGTATTCAGGAATGCCGTCCGCGTTCCAAGAAGAAAACCTGGGAAGTTCTGCCGTCCGCGGAATAATCCGCAACGAGCATTGATAAAGGTAAAGTTCGATGATTCAGCCGCAGACAAACCTTGAGGTCGCCGACAATTCCGGCGCGCGTCGAGTCCAGTGCATCAAGGTGCTGGGTGGCTCGAAACGGCGCACCGCGTCCGTGGGCGACACCATAGTCGTGTCCGTGAAGGAAGCCATTCCGCGTGGCCGCGTGAAGAAAGGTGACGTGCACCGCGCCGTCATCGTCCGCACGGCCAAGGAAGTCCGGCGCAAGGACGGCAGCGCGATCCGCTTCGACCGCAACGCGGCCGTTTTGATCAATCCGCAGGGTGAGCCGATCGGAACCCGTATTTTCGGCCCGGTGACCCGCGAACTCAGAGCGCGCCAGCACATGAAAATCGTGTCCTTGGCGCCGGAGGTGCTGTGATGGCAGACAAGTACAAAATCAAGAAGGGCGACGAAGTCGTCGTTGTCACCGGCCGCGAAAAAGGCCGCAAGGGCAGCGTCCTCAACATCGACCGCAAGTCGCACCGCGTCTTGGTACAGGGCGTCAACATGATCAAACGCCACACGCGCCCGACGGGCGCCAGCGCCGGCGGCATCATCGAAAAGGAAGCTCCTCTTGCCGTTTCGAACGTCGCCCTGGTCGATCCCAAGACCGGCGAAGCAACCCGCGTTGGTTACAAATTCCTCGACGATGGCCGCAAGGTTCGCTTTGCCAAGCGGTCGGGCGAAGTCATCGATCTCTAGGATAGTCAAATGACCCGCTTGAACGAACATTACAAAGACGTTGTACGGCCGAAGCTGCAAGAGCGCTTCTCGTACACAAATCCCATGCAGATTCCCAAGCTTGATAAGATCGTTATCAACATGGGGGTCGGCGAGGCCGCCAAGGATTCCAAGTTGATGAAGGGCGCCGTGGCCGATCTGACTGCGATCGCCGGCCAGAAACCGGTGATCAACAAGGCCAAGCAATCGGTCGCCAACTACAAGCTTCGTGAGGGCATGGAAATCGGCTGCAAGGTGACGCTCCGGCGCGCCCGCATGTACGAATTCCTTGACCGCATGATCAACATCGCCATGCCGCGGGTGCGTGACTTCCAAGGCGTTTCGGCCAAGAGCTTCGACGGCCGCGGTAATTTTGCGATGGGCTTCAAGGAACAGATCGTGTTCCCGGAAATCGAATATGACGAAGTCGACCAAGTTCGTGGTTTTGACGTGATCATTGTGACGACTGCCGACAGTGACGACGAAGCGCGTGAGCTTCTCGCCGAGTTCGGCATGCCGTTCCGTAAATGATATCCGTCGAAAAAGGAGAAAGCCGAAATGGCTAAAAAGAGTGCCATCGAGAAAAACAACCGGCGTCGGCGGAACGTCGCGCGGGATGCCGCCAAGCGGGAGCGTTTGCGCGCCATCGCCAAGGATCCGTCGCTGCCCCAGGAAGAGCGCTTCGCCGCCCGCCTGAAACTGGCGGAAATGCCGCGCAATGGTTCGAAGACCCGCATCCGCAATCGCTGCGAAGTGACGGGCCGTCCGCGCGGTTATTACCGCAAGCTCAAAATGTCGCGGATCGCGCTGCGTGATCTGGCCTCGATCGGCCAGATCCCCGGCATGGTCAAGTCTAGCTGGTAGAGGAGAGCCGAAGATGTCGATGACCGATCCCATCGGTGACATGTTGACGCGTATCCGCAACGGACAACGCGCCGGCCTGGGCAGGGTCAAGTCCCCCGCCTCGAGTTTCCGCAGCAACGTTCTCGATGTGCTCAAGCGCGAAGGTTACATTCGCGGCTGGGAAAAGGACGAGACCAATCCGACCAAGCCCGAACTCGTCATCGAGTTGAAGTACGCCGAAGGCGAACCCGTCATTCGCACCATCGACCGCGTGTCGACGCCGGGCCGCCGTGTTTATTCATCGATCAAGGACTTGCCGAGGATCTGCAACGGCCTCGGCATCGCCATCCTGTCGACCCCGCGCGGCGTCATGTCGGACGCCGAAGCCCGCGAGGCCAACGTCGGCGGCGAAGTCCTCTGTAACATCATTTAGGAAGCGTCATGTCTCGTATCGGACAAAAACCTGTCGCCATTCCGGACGGTGTTACCGTTGAATTGAGCGGCCAGGATTTCAAAGCCAAGGGGCCGAAAGGCGAACTGGCGATGACTTTCGTCGACGATGTCGAAGCCAAGCAGGAAGACGGCACCGTCGTCGTTCTGCCGCGTAGCGATTCCAAGCGTGCCCGCACCATGTGGGGCATGCAGCGCACGCTGGCCAACAACATCGTTGTCGGGGTCTCCGAAGGCTTTTCGGTGAACCTGGAAATCGTCGGCGTGGGCTATCGCGCCGCCGTTGAGGGCAAGAACCTCAATCTTCAGCTGGGCTTCAGCCACGACGTCCACTACCCCATCCCCGAGGGCATCGAGATCAAGTGCGAAAAGCCCACGGCGATCGCCATTTCGGGCGCCGACAAACAGGTCGTTGGCCAGGTGGCCGCGGAAATCCGCGCCTACCGCAAGCCGGAACCCTACAAGGGCAAGGGCGTGCGCTACGCCAACGAGCAGATCTTCCGCAAGGAAGGCAAGAAGAAGTAGGACCGCCGGATCATGAGCAAACAAAAATCACTCTTTGAACGCCGCAAGGCCCGCGTCCGCAGCAGCCTGGCCAAACGGGGCACCGGACGTCCGCGTCTCAGCGTCCACCGCTCGGGCAAGCACATCTACGCCCAGATCATTGACGATGCGGAGGGCCGCACGTTGGCCGCCGCGTCGAGCCTGGAAAAGGACATGCGGACCAAGCTTTCCTCCGGCGGCAACAAGGACGCCGCTGCCGAAGTCGGAACCCTCGTCGCCGAGCGGGCAAAGGCCGCCGGCGTTACCGAGGTTGCCTTCGACCGCGGTGGGTATCTCTTTCACGGCCGAGTCAAGGCGCTGGCGGAAGCTGCGCGCGAAGGCGGCCTGAACTTCTAATGCGGAAGGAATAAAGAATGTCTTCGCAACATATGGAGCGCGGCGAAAGCGAACTGGTCGACAAGCTTGTCGGCATCAATCGCGTCGCCAAGGTGGTCAAGGGCGGACGCCGTTTCGGTTTCGCCGCCCTGGTCGTCGCCGGCGATCAGAAGGGCCGTGTTGGTTTCGGTCACGGTAAGGCGCGGGAAGTTCCCGAAGCCATCCGCAAGGCGACCGAGAGCGCCAAGAAGAACATGATCCGGGTGCCTTTGCGTGAAGGTCGGACGCTGCACCACGACGTCAAGGGCCGCTTCGGTGCGGGCCGCGTGGTTCTGCGCGCCGCGCCTCCGGGTACCGGCATCATCGCCGGCGGTCCGATGCGCGCCGTGTTCGAGACGCTGGGCGTCCAGGACATCGTCACCAAGTCGATCGGCACGTCCAACCCCTACAACATGATCAAGGCCACGTTCGACGCCTTGAACCACATGATGTCACCGCGTTCCGTCGCCGCCCGCCGGGGCAAGAAGGTGAGTGAGATCGTTGGCCGTCGCGGCAAATCCGCCGACGACGTTCAGGAGTAGGCCGATGGCGGACAAAAAACAGACCGTCACGGTCACCCAGATCAAAAGCCCGATCGGCCGCCCCAAAGAACAGCGGGCGACGCTGGTCGGCTTGGGCCTGAACAAAATGCACCGCACCAGCGTGTTGGAAGACACGCCGTCGGTACGCGGCATGATCAACAAAGTTTCGCACCTCGTGCGCGTCGAGGAAGCCGGCTAACCAATTTAAGCCGGGTTTGTAAGCAGGAATAAGCTCATGAAACTCAATCAGCTTTCGGACAACGCAGGCGCCCGCAAGGCCCGGACCCGGGTCGGACGCGGCATCGCTTCCGGCACCGGCAAAACCGCGGGCCGTGGCCATAAGGGCCAGAAGTCCCGCACCGGCGTTGCCATCAAGGGATTTGAGGGTGGCCAGATGCCGCTGCACCGGCGTCTGCCGAAGCGCGGCTTCAACAACATTTTCCGCAAGGTCTTCGAGCCGGTCAACATCGGCCGTCTGCAGGCCGCGGTCGACGCCGGCAAGCTAGACGCCAAGAAGCCCGTGACGATCGATGTTCTGAAAGAGGCCGGCATCGTCGGCCGCGTTAAAGATGGTGTCCGCCTGCTGGCTAAAGGCGAATTGAAGGCCAAGCTCAACATCGAAGTCAGCGGCGCTTCCAAAGCGGCCATCGCCGCGGTCGAGGCCGCCGGCGGCAAAGTCACGGTCGCGGCGCCCGCCGCGCCGGCGGCGGAAAAAGCCGATGAAGGCGACGCCAAAGCTGGCAAGGACGCCGAGTAATCCCCATATGCGCTCACTGGGAGCATAATTGATGGCATCTGCCGCCGAACAACTAGCCGCGAATATCAATTTCGGCGCCTTTGCCAAGGCGACGGAACTGAAGAAGCGTATCTGGTTCACGCTCGGCGCGCTGATCATCTATCGCCTGGGTACCTACATTCCGTTGCCCGGCATCGATCCCGGCGTGCTGCAGGACATTTTCCGGCAGAACCAGAGCGGCATTCTCGGCATGTTCGACATGTTTGCCGGCGGCGCTCTGGGCCGCATGACGATCTTCGCCCTCAACATCATGCCGTACATTTCCTCGTCGATTATCATTCAGTTGATGACGACGGTGTCGCCCCACCTGGAGGCGCTCAAGAAAGAAGGCGAACAGGGCCGCAAGAAGATCAATCAGTACACCCGCTACGGTACTGTGATGCTGGCCGCCGTTCAGGCCTACGGCATCGCCGTCGGTCTCGAAAGCATGACCGGCTCGCAAGGTCCCGCCGTCGCCGAGCCCGGCCTTTATTTCCGCGCCGTCACCGTCATTACCCTGACGGGCGGCACGATCTTCCTGATGTGGCTGGGCGAACAGATCACCGCGCGTGGTATCGGCAACGGTATTTCGCTGATCATCTTCTCCGGCATTGTCGCGGAACTGCCGAGCGCCCTGGTGGGCACCCTGGAACTGGGCCGGACGGGCGCCCTGTCGACCCTGTTCATCCTGTTCCTGTTGGTCATGGTCGCCGCCGTGATCATGTTCATCGTTTTCATGGAGCGGGCCCAGCGGCGCATCGTCGTGCAATATCCGAAGCGCCAGGTCGGCAACAAGATGTTCGGCGGCGAAAGCTCGCACATTCCGCTCAAACTCAATACGGCGGGCGTTATTCCGCCGATTTTCGCTTCGTCGCTGCTGCTGCTGCCCATCACCATGGCCAACTTCTCGGCCGGGCAGGGGCCGGAATGGCTGACGTCGGTAACGGCTTTGCTGGGGCGCGGACAGCCGCTCTACATGCTGATGTATCTCTCGGGCATCGTCTTCTTCTGCTTCTTCTACACGGCGGTCGTCTTCAATCCGGCGGATACGGCGGACAACCTCAAGAAATACGGCGGTTTCATTCCGGGCATCCGGCCGGGCAAGAACACGTCGGATTACCTGGACCATGTCCTGACCCGCCTCACTGTGGTCGGCGCGGCTTACCTTTCAGCGGTTTGCCTGCTGCCGGAAATTCTCATTTCGCAATACGCCGTGCCGTTCTACTTCGGCGGAACCTCGTTGCTGATCGTCGTGACCGTCACCATGGACACCGTCGGCCAAATCCAGTCGCACCTGCTGGCCCATCAGTACGAAGGCCTGATCAAGAAGTCCAAGATCAGGGGCAAGCGGCGATGAGCGGGAAGATGAACATGATCCTGCTGGGCCCGCCGGGCTGCGGCAAGGGCACCCAGGCCAGCCGCCTGCAGGAAAAGCACGGCCTCGTGCAACTGTCGACCGGCGAGATGCTGCGGGCCGCCATCGCGGCGGAAACGCCGGTGGGATTGCGGGTGAAGGAAATCATGGCGGCCGGCGATTTAGTTGACGACGACACCGTCATCGCCATGCTGTCGGACCGCATCGAAGAACCAGACTGCGCCGAAGGCTTCGTGCTCGACGGCTTTCCGCGGACGGTCGCCCAGGCCGAAGCGCTGGACCGCCTGCTCGACGACAAGGGCATGGAATTGCGCCTGGTGGTCGAAATGTCGGTTGACGATGAAGCGCTGATCGAGCGCATCTCGGGCCGCTTTGCCTGCGTCAAGTGCAAGGCGGGCTATCACGACACCTTCAAACCGACCGAGGTCGAAGGTAAATGCGACAACTGCGGCGGTACGGAGTTTGAACGCCGGGCCGACGACAATGCCGATTCGGTACGCATCCGCCTCAAGGCTTACAACGAACAGACGGCGCCGCTGCTGCCCTACTACCGCGGGCGCGGCAAGCTGCACTCGATCGACGGCATGGCGGATATGCAGACGGTCGAAAAAAGTATCGTTATGGCCATGGAGGCCGCGTAAATGGTTGACTTGGACACGGGATTTACCAATAATCCGGCACCCATTCATTGGAGCCGCGAAAAGCGTATTTCTCAGGGCCTTTTGCCCCGGGTCAGTGACCCGGTGCGGGGCATTTTGTGCTGCAACGAAGCCTTTTGAAATGAAGCTCAAGTGCTTGAAAACAAATAAGGAGTTACGGTCGTGGCGCGTATAGCTGGCGTTAACATTCCGACCAACAAAAGGGTCGAAATCGGCTTGACCTACATCTTCGGTATCGGCCGCACCAAGGCCACCGAGATTTGCGGCAAAGCCTCGATTCCGCGGGAGCGGCGCGTCAATGAATTGACGGACGCCGAGGTCATCCAAATTCGCGAGATCATCGACCGCGATTACCTGGTCGAGGGCGATCTTCGCCGCGAGACCTCGATGAACATCAAACGCCTGATGGATCTCGGTTGCTACCGGGGCCTGAGGCATCGCCGCGGACTGCCGGTGCGCGGTCAGCGGACGCACACGAATGCCCGGACCCGCAAAGGTCCGGCCCGGGCGATCGCGGGCAAGAAAAAGTAATTGCCCTCCCGATTTCGGGAAGGCCAAAGCGGTTAGAAGGTAGAAATTATGGCGCGGGATACCAGTCGAGTTCGCCGTCGCGAGCGGAAAAACATCACCTCCGGCGTGGCGCACGTAAACGCCACGTTCAACAACACGATGATTACCATTGCCGACGCACAGGGCAATACGATCTCGTGGGCGTCGGCCGGCCAGCAGGGTTTCAAGGGATCGCGCAAGTCGACCCCGTATGCGGCCCAGATGGCGGCGGAGGATGCCGGCAAGAAAGCCATGGAGCACGGGGTGAAGACCCTTGAGGTTCAGGTCAAGGGTCCGGGTTCGGGACGTGAATCGGCCTTGCGTGCGCTTCAGGTCGTCGGCTTTACGGTAACGGCCATCACGGATGTGACGCCGATCCCGCATAACGGCTGCCGTCCGCCGAAGCGCCGCCGCGTCTAAGCGTATCTCCGCAGATTGGCGGAGCGGTTAAGTTAAGAGATTTGCGGCGGGGTTCCGCCGTATGTGAAGGAAAATGGTGCCGCAAACCGGATGTTTGACATCCGGGCGCTGGCGCCAAATTGGGCATAAGGGTGATCGCGTGATTCACAAGAACTGGCAAGAGCTGATAAAGCCCCACAAACTCGACGTCGAAAGCGGCGTCGATGCCGACCGCAGTGCGACCATCGTCGCCGAACCACTGGAACGCGGCTTCGGCCTGACGCTGGGCAATGCCCTGCGCCGCGTGCTGCTGTCGTCGCTACAGGGTTCGGCGGTGACGTCGATCCAGGTCGACGGCGTTTTGCACGAATTTTCGTCGATTCCGGGCGTGCGCGAGGATGTCACCGATATCGTCCTCAATATCAAGGGTTTGGCGCTGCGCAGCCATGCCGACGGTCCGCGCCGCATGTCGTTGACCGCCAAGGGTCCGGGCGAGGTTACCGCGGGCGATATTGATCCGGGTCACGACATCGAGGTTCTCAATCCGGACCTGGTGATCTGTACCCTGGATGACGCCGCCTCGCTGTCGATGGAACTTTCGGTCGAGACCGGCATGGGCTACGTGCCGGCGGCCCAGAATAGAGCCGAGGACGCGCCGATCGGGTTGATCCCGGTCGATGCGCTGTACAGCCCCGTGCGCCGCGTTTCCTACAAGGTCGAAAACACGCGCGAAGGTCAGGTTCTGGATTACGACAAACTTGTCCTGGACCTGGAAACCGACGGTACGGTTTCGCCCGACGACGCCGTTGCCCTAGCTGCGCGCATTCTGCAGGACCAGTTGCAGCTCTTCATCAATTTCGAAGAGCCCACAGTGCGCGAGACCGTCGAGGAGCGCGAGGAGCCGGAATTCAACCGCAACCTGCTGCGCAAGGTCGACGAATTGGAATTGTCGGTTCGCTCGGCCAACTGCCTCAAGAACGACAACATCGTCTACATCGGCGATTTGATCCAGAAGACCGAGGCGGAAATGCTGCGGACGCCGAATTTCGGCCGCAAGTCGCTTAACGAGATCAAGGAAGTTCTCATGCAGATGGGTCTTCACCTCGGCATGGAGGTGACGGACTGGCCGCCGGAGAACATTGAGGAAATGGCCAAGAAGCTCGAGGAGCCGTTCTAGCGGCGCCGAGGGACCAGGTCCAGTATTAGGTTCAGGAGACGATAGATGCGTCACCGCAGAAGTGGGCGAAAGCTCAACCGCACCAGTTCTCACCGCAAGGCCATGTTCCGCAACATGGCGGCGGCGCTGGTCAAGCACGAACAGATCAAAACGACATTGCCCAAGGCCAAGGAGCTTCGCGGCGTGGTCGACAAGCTGATTACGCTCGGCAAGCGCGGCGGCCTTCATGCCCGCCGGCAGGTCTTGGCCGTCATTCCCGACGCCAAGCTCGTCGACAAGCTTTTCACGGTTCTGGCGGAACGCTATGCCGACCGCCCTGGCGGCTACACCCGGGTGCTCAAGGCAGGCTACCGTTACGGCGACGCTTCGCCCATGGCCGTTATCGAGTTGGTCGACCGCGACGTCGATGCCAAAGGCCAGGATTCCGGTCCGGTGCCCGGTGACGACGACGAAGAGTTGGCCGACGCCGCGGCGTAAGTCTGAAGAATTTGCTTGAGCGCGACTACGCGCTTGTCGGAAAGGGCAGCCGAATGGGCTGCCCTTTTCTGTTTGAAGCGTTAAATTAGCACCCACTTCTTGGGTTAGCGGGAACGTGAATACATGATTTGGGCAGGTTTACAAGGCAACGGAAAGCGTGGGGTGGCCGTCATTGCGGCAAGTGTGCTGCTGGCGATCACTTTCGCCATGCCGTCTCAGGCCCAGAAAAGGGTACTTCCGCAAGACCAAAACCAGATCATGCTGTCCTACGCGCCGCTGGTTCGCATGGTTAAGCCGGCTGTCGTCAATATCTACACCCGGACGGTGGTCAAGACGCGCTTCCGCTCGCCCTTTTTCGATGACCCGTTCTTCCGGCGGTTTTTCGGTGAGGGCTTCGGCCGGGGCGGCACTCGGGAGCGCATCCAGAATTCGCTCGGCTCAGGCGTCATCGTGCGGGCGGATGGGCTGGTGGTCACCAACCACCATGTCGTGAAGGGGGCGGATCAGATCATCGTGGCCCTTTCCGACCGCCGCGAGTTCGAAGCCAAGGTCATTCTCAAGGACGAACGCACCGATCTTGCCGTCCTGCGCCTGCAAGCGGACCGGGAGAGTTTTGCTTTCCTTGAATTCATGGATTCTGACGACCTGGAAGTCGGCGATCTGGTGCTGGCCATCGGCAATCCGTTCGGCGTGGGGCAAACCGTTACCAGCGGTATCGTTTCCGCGCTGGCCCGCACCCAGGTCGGCGTCTCGGATTACAGCTTTTTCATACAGACCGATGCTGCCATCAATCCCGGCAACTCCGGCGGGGCGCTGGTGACCATGGACGGACGCCTGGCGGGCGTCAACACCGCGATATTCTCCAAAACCGGCGGCTCCATCGGCATCGGCTTCGCCATTCCGGCCAACATGGTGCGCGCCATCGTGGAAAGCGCGGCTCAGGGCGGGCGCATCGTCCGGCCCTGGCTGGGCGCCTCGGGCCAGGCCGTTACGCGCGACCTCGCGGCGGCCCATGGCCTTGATCGTCCGGGCGGTGTCCTGATCAACTCGATCTTCAAGGGCGGTCCGGCTGACGAAGCCGGCCTAAGGATCGGCGATGTCGTCACGGAAGTGGACGGCAGAGACATCTTCGATCCCCAGGGATTGCAGTTTCGCGTCGTGACGAAGCCCGTCGGCGGCGTGGTAACCCTGACGATCCTGCGCAAGTCCAAGCAAAGGTCGGTGCGCATTAGTCTCGTCAGGGCGCCGGAGGAGCCGCCGCGAAACCTCACGAAGCTGCCAAACAAACACATCCTGGCCGGCGCCACCATCGGCAACCTCTCGCCGGCCCTTGCCGAGGAACTCGGCCTCGGCAACCTGATCCGCGGCGTCATCGTATTGGAACTCGCCGGCGGCAGTCGGGCGAGCCGGCTCCGGCTCCGTCCAGGCGATATATTGCTAAAGATAAATGATATAGAAATCAATAATGTATCGGATGCAGTTAATGTAATTGATGAGAAAAAAGAAGAATGGCGGATCGCCATTCGGCGGGGCGAACAGGTGCTTAACGTGGTGGTCCGCTGATGGGCAATCTGTTCGAAGCCGCCGGCCTTTCCGACGGCGCGCCGAGGCCGTTGGCCGACCGGCTGCGGCCGAAAAACCTGGCCGAGGTCGTTGGTCAGGACGGGCTGCTGGCAGAGGACGGCCCGTTGGGCCGCATGGTGGCGGCGGGCCGCTTCGCCTCACTGGTCTTCTGGGGCCCGCCGGGCACGGGCAAAACGACCATTGCGCGGTTGCTGGCGGATCACACGGGCATGTACTTCGAGCAATTGTCAGCCGTCTTTTCCGGCGTGGCCGATCTGCGCAAAGCCTTTGACGCGGCCAAGGCGCGGCGGGAACAGGGCCAGGGGACGTTGTTGTTCGTTGACGAAATCCACCGCTTCAACCGCTCACAACTGGATGCCTTCCTGCCATACGTCGAGGACGGCACGGTCATTCTGGTCGGTGCGACAACCGAAAATCCCTCTTTCGAGCTGAACGCGGCGCTGTTGTCGCGCTGTCAGGTTCTCGTACTCAATCGACTGGATGACGCGGCGCTGGAAAAACTATTGCAGCGCGCCGAAGCGGAGGAGGGGCACGGTCTACCCCTCGATGAGGATGCCCGGGCGGCGTTGCGGGCGATGGCGGACGGCGACGGCCGCTTTGTCTACAATCTGGCGGAGGAACTCTTCGCCCTGCCGGCGGATGAGGTACTCGATACGGCAGCGCTGGCGGCAACCGTGCAACGGCGGGCACCGGTCTACGACAAGGGCCAGGAAGGCCATTACAACCTCATCAGCGCGCTGCACAAGTCTCTGCGGGGTTCCGATACGGATGCGGCGCTCTACTGGCTGGCGCGCATGCTGGCGGGGGGCGAGGAACCCCTTTACATCCTGCGGCGGCTGGTGCGTTTCGCGGTGGAGGATATCGGCCTGGCCGACCCGCAAGCCCTGGAGCAGGCCAATGCCGCGCGCGAGGCCTATGAATTCCTGGGCTCGCCCGAGGGCGAACTGGCGGTCGCCCAGGCCGTCATCTATCTCGGCACGGCGCCCAAGTCGAATGCCGCCTATTCGGCGCTGAGCGGGGCCACGCGGGCGGCCCGCGAGACCGGCTCGCTGATGCCGCCCATGCACATTCTCAACGCGCCGACGAACCTGATGAAGGATTTGGGCTACGGCAAGGGCTACGAATACGATCACGGCACGGCGGAGGGCTTTTCCGGCCAGAACTATTTTCCCGACGACATGCCCCGCGCCAACTTCTACCAGCCGACCGAACGCGGCTTCGAGCGAGATGTGGCGAAACGGCTGGCCTACTGGGCGAAATTGCGCCGCGACATGCAGGACGGGGGCGAAGAGGCGTGAAAATGCTGTTGGCAATTGCAGCGGGCGGCGCGATCGGCGCGCTGGGGCGGCATTTCGTTTCGGCCTACGTCATGCGGCTGGCAGGCGCCGGCTTCCCCTGGGGCACGGTGTCAGTCAACGTCATTGGCTCGTTCGTCATGGGCGCCCTGATTGAAGTGATGGCCTTGCGTTGGAACGTGAGCAATGAGATGCGCGCCTTCATGACGGTCGGTTGCCTGGGCGCCTTTACGACGTTTTCGACCTTTTCGCTCGACTTCGCGACGCTGTTCGAACGGGGCGCCGGCGTGGCGGCCGTGGGCTATGTCGCGGTTTCGGTCGTCGCTTCCATCTTGGCGCTGTTCGGCGGTCTGGCACTGATGCGGGTTGTGCTGTCGTGACGGGCGTCCAACTGATCGAGGTTTCCGGCGACGACGACGACATTCGGCTCGACCGCTGGTTCCGGCGTCACTATCCGGACCTCGGTCACGGCCGCCTGGAGAAATTGATCCGTAAAGGACAGGTGCGCATCGACGGCGCCCGCGCCAAGGCCTCGACGCGGCTCGTAGCCGGACAGCAGGTCCGGGTTCCGCCCTTCGGCGAGCTTGGCAAAAGACCGAAGAAGAAGCCGGCGCGGCTTAGCCTCAGCAAGCAGGAAGAGGCGGACCTTCGGGCCCGCGTGATTTACCGTGACGACGATGTGCTGGCGATCAATAAACCGGCCGGGTTGGCGGTCCAAGGCGGCAGCGGGACGACCAAACACCTCGACGCCATGCTCGACGCCCTGACCTTCGAGGCCAAGGAGCGGCCACGCCTGGTGCACCGGCTGGACAAGGACACCAGCGGCGTATTGTTGCTGGGACGGAATGCGTCGGCGGCGGCCAAACTGGCGGAGGCGTTCCGCCGCAAGACCACGCGGAAGGTCTATTGGGCCATGGTGGCCGGCGTGCCTCGGCCGCACGAGGGAAAGATCGACGCCAAGCTCGCCAAACTACCCGGCAAGGGGGGCGAACGCGTGCAGGTCGACGCCAAGGCCGGCAAGCCCGCCACGACCTACTACGCCGTCGTCGAAGCGGCGGCCCAGCGCTGCGCCTGGGTGGGACTGATGCCGGTAACGGGGCGGACCCACCAGCTTCGCGTTCACATGGCGGCAATCGGCCATCCCATAGTGGGCGACGGCAAGTATGGCGACGTGGAACTGGACCTGCCGGGGTTACCCGACGGGCTCCATCTCCACGCACGGGAAATCACCATCGCCGGGCCGAACAAACGGATTGTTCAGGCGGTGGCGCCGTTGCCCGATCACATGGCTGAAACCTGGAAGCTGTTCGGCTTCAACGCCAACAACGACGGCGATCCTTTCGCCGAGTTGGAAATCTAACCCCCGTCCGACAAACCAGCCGGTGCAAATAAAGACCCCGACGGTCCTGGTGGCGGGACCGTCGGGGATGTCGGGATGCTCCAGGGGGGGGGAGGAACATCCCTAGGTCGATCGAAGGGTAGGCAATCGAACTCACACCGGCCAACTTCGGCCTTCGCGCCCGGGGGACGGGTTATGCGAATGCCGCTGTTTTCCGGCGCGACGGAGACCCCGCTAGCGGCATCGTCCGCAAGGACATAATCGACCATTTGGCAGGAAAAAATCGCGTGGCATATTGTCGCACTGATTTAATGAACAATATCAGTACTCAACCGTTTTCAGAGAGCTCAATGTATCTTGTAATCTTCGACTGCGATGGCACTTTGGTGGATAGCCAGCACACCATCGTTGAGACCATGAAAAATGCCTTTTCGGCGGCCGGGTTGCCGGAGCCGGAAGCCGAAGCGATTCGGCGCACTGTCGGCTTATCACTGTTGGAGTGTGTGGCTCGCCTGGCGCCCGACGAGCCCGCATCGCGTCATCACGATCTAGTCGGTGGTTACCGCGAAGCCCACGCCGTCGTCCGCAGTCGGTCCGATCGGCTGGAACCATTGTTTCCGGGCGTGCGCGGTGTGATCGATGATCTGGCGGCCGGCGGCGCGCTTCTCGCTGTCGCCACCGGAAAATCACTAGCAGGACTCAAACGGACGCTGGATGAGCACGAGTTGCGCAGCAGCTTCGTGTCGTTACAGACGGCCGACCTCAACCCCGGCAAACCCCACCCCGGCATGATCGAGCGCGCGGTCGAGGAATCCGGTGTGGAAATCGATGCGACGGTCATGGTCGGCGATACAACCTTCGATATGGAGATGGCAAAAAACGCCGGCGCCGTGGCCATCGGCGTCTCATGGGGGTACCATGGAACGGACGAACTAATGGAAGCCGGCGCTCACGCCATCATTGACGCGCTCGAAGAACTTCCGACGCTTGTCGACGCTTTATTGGGGACGAACTCATGAACATTCGCAACATTGCAATCGCCGTTGTCGGCCTCCTCGTGATCGTGATCGGCGGCGTCTTCGTCGCTATCTCCATGGTCGACGTCAATGCTTACCGTGGTGAAATCGCCGAGGCGGCGGAAAAAGCCACAGGGCGCAAACTGGTGATCGCGGGCGAAGCGGATCTCAGCGTTTCGCTGTCGCCCTCGATCTCGGTTTCCGACGTGACGTTTGCCAATGCGGCCTGGGGCTCCAAGCCGGAACTGGCGAAACTCCGGGATGTCTCCGTCGAGGTCGCGCTAATGCCCCTGATCTCCGGCGACATCCAGGTCAAACGGCTGGTGCTGTCCGGCCTCGACGTGCTGCTCGAGACCAACGATAAGGGCGTGGGCAACTGGGTGTTCGAAGGCGCCGAGGCGGGTTCCGGCGATGCCGAATCGGGTGGCGGCGGCGATCTGCCCACGGTCAATCTGATCGTCCTGAACGACATTAACCTGACCTACCGCGACGGCCAGTCGGGGGCGACGACCGAAGTCGCCATCGCGCGCCTTGAGGGCCGGGCGGACAGTGCGTCCTCGCCTTTGGAGTTTTCCCTCGATGCGGCGTTCAACAGCCAGCCGATCCAGGCATCGGGACGCCTCGGGCCGTTGGCTGAGTTGGCCGATCCGGACGATCCCTGGCCGCTGAACGTTAAGCTATCGGCGGGCGGCGCTGAGATCGGTCTTGACGGCACCATCGCCAAGCCAATGGCGGCCGACGGATTGGCGCTGAAGTTCTCCGTCAGCGGCAAGGACCTCGCCACCCTCAAGGGACTGGCCGGAGCGGAACTGCCCAACATCGGCCCCTACAGCGTCGCCGGCAATCTTAGCGGCAACCCGAACAATCTCGGCGTCAAAGGCCTCGCCGTGAAAATCGGCGGCAGCGATCTGGGCGGGGATGTCCAAGTTCGCATGGCGGGCGGATCGCCCAGCATCGAAGCGAAGCTGAATTCATCGCTGCTCAATGTTGACGATTTCGGTCAGGGCGGCCAAGAAAGCGCGGCGCCGGCGAAAAAGGAGGCCGACGCCAAGGACGGTGAGAAGCGAGTCTTCAGCGATGATCCGCTGCCCTTGGAGGGCTTGGCCGCCGTCAATGCCGACGTTTCGATCGCCGTGGCCAAACTGATGGCCAGCGGTCTGGTGTTGGAAGACATCGGACTGGGGGCGAAACTCAACGGCGGCAAGGCGGACCTGACGCTCGGCAAAGCCAAGCTCTCGGGCGGGGGACTTTCCGGTAAGGTCTCGGTCGACGGCCGCAAGGGCAAGTCCGGCATCGCCGCCAAGCTGAATGTCGCCAAGGTGGATATCGGTCGGTTGCTCAAAGAGATGGAGATCACCGATCTGCTGGTGGCCAAACTTGACGCTGCCGTCGACGTCAAAGGCGCGGGCAATTCGGTCCGGGCTATCATGGCCGGCCTGAACGGGACGATGCAGGCGGCCTCCAACAACGGCAGCGTCGGCAGCAAGTACATCGACCTTCTCGCCGCCGACCTGCTGACCAGTCTGGTGCCCGGCGGACCCGACACCAATGACACCAAATTCAAGTGCCTGGTGACGGCGTTCGACATCAAGAAGGGCATCGCCACCAATACGGCCTTGTTGTTCGAGACGGAAAAAATCGTCATCAAGGGCGGCGGCAAGATCAATTTGCAGGACGAAACCATCGATATGCAGATCGAACCCAAGCCCAAGGACGCGAGCCTGTTGAGCTTGGCCGTGCCCATCGATATCGGC
>CAZGTM010000021.1:0-39939 GCA_964528595.1 uncultured Rhodospirillaceae bacterium | reverse complement strand
CGGCCGCCCCGGCAGCCGCCAAGAAGGCGCCGGAACCGGCCAAAAAGAAGGAGGAGGGCGGCCTGGGCGGCGTGCTCAAGTCCATCCTGCCGGGCAGCGACTGACGCAGAGCAGTTAACACGTGAAACGGTTCTATGAGACAGCCGGGGTGGCGACCACCCCGGCGGGCCACGCCATTGTGCTCGACGGTAAAGCCGTCAAAACCCCTTTACGCGCCGATTTGTCCGTTCCGACGGCGGAACTGGCCGACGCCATTGCCGCCGAGTGGCAGGCCCAGGAAGAAGACATCGATCCCGAAGCGATGCCGTTGATGCGCCATGCCGCAACTGCGATTGATCGGGTTGCGCCCGCGCATGACGACATCGTCGATCAAATCGCCGCCTATGCCGGCCACGATCTGCTTTGTTATCGTGCCGACGAGCCGGCTTTGGCGGCGGCCCAGACGAAACTCTGGCAGCCCGTGCTGGATTGGGCAGAAGGCGAGTTTGGTGCCCGGCTGGTGGTTACCGAAGGCGTGCTGCCCATCGATCAGCCCAAGGATTCTCTCAACCGGCTGCGGCGCTGCGTCGCTGACCACAGCGATTTCGAACTGGCGGCACTGCACACCATGACGTCGTTGACCGGCTCGCTGGTGTTGTCGCTGGCGTTGTCCAAAGGCGAAATCGATACCGACGCCGCCTGGGCAGCCGTCACCATCGACGAGCTCAGCCAGGAGGAGCGATGGGGGAGCGACCGGGAGGCCGCGGAAAGGCGGCAAACGCTGAACGAAGCTCTCGTCGCGGCGGCAAAATTCATGCTGTTGTGCCGAACCGCGTAAAACGCGGCGAATTCCCCAGTATCCGAGCGAAAAATAGCCTAATACGGGGACTTGAAAGGGCTTATACACTGGTCAGGGGACGGATATGATGGTATCTCCCGTGTCGCCCTTATAAGCCCCCAAAGCTGGCCCTTTCGGGCTGCCGTTTCCAGGAGCCGCCATGCAGGAGATCATTCGCCAACTCGAGGAAATGCGCGCCCGCGCCGGAGGCGGTGAACGAAGAGCCCAGGCGCAGCATGCAAAGGGCAAGCTGACGGCTCGCGAACGGATCGAATTGCTGCTCGATCCCGGCTCGTTCGAGGAATACGACATGTTCGTGGAGCACCGCTGCACGGACTTCGGCATGGAAGACCAGAAAGTGCCGGGCGACGGCGTCGTGACCGGCTCAGGCACCGTCAACGGTCGCCTGATTTTCGTCTTCAGTCAGGATTTCACGGTCTTCGGCGGCTCGCTCTCCCAATCCCACGCCCAAAAAATCTGCAAGGTGATGGATCAGGCCATGAAGGTCGGCGCGCCGGTCATCGGGCTCAATGATTCGGGCGGCGCGCGCATTCAGGAAGGCATCGATTCGCTGGCCGGTTACGCCGACGTTTTCCAGCGCAACGTGATGGCCTCCGGCGTCATACCGCAAATCTCGGTCATCATGGGACCGTGTGCCGGCGGCGCTGTCTATTCGCCCGCCATGACCGACTTCATCTTCATGGTGAAGGACAGCTCTTATATGTTCGTTACCGGTCCTGAAGTCGTGAAAACCGTAACCCAGGAAACGGTGACGCAGGAGGAACTGGGCGGCGCGGTGACCCACAGCGCGAAATCGGGCGTCTCCGACCTGGCTTTCGAGAACGATGTGGAAGCGTTGGAGCAGGTCCGGCGCTTCGTCGATTTCCTGCCCGCCTCGAACCGGGCCGTCGCACCGGTACGGGAAACGCCGGACCCCAGCGACCGCGTCGAGATATCGCTCGACACCCTTGTGCCGGCCGATCCCCACAAGCCCTACGATATGATGGAGCTGATCAGGAAGGTCGTGGACGAAGCCGATTTCTTCGAGATTCAGCCGGACTACGCCAAGAACATCATCGTCGGTATGGGCCGCATCGCCGGTTCCACGGTCGGCATAGTCGCCAACCAACCCATGGTTCTGGCGGGTTGTCTGGATATCGATTCAAGCCGCAAGGCGGCCCGCTTCGTCCGCTTCTGCGACTGTTACAACATTCCCATCCTGACGCTGGTCGACGTGCCGGGCTTCCTGCCGGGCACCTCCCAGGAGTACGGCGGCATCATCAAGCACGGCGCCAAGCTGCTCTATGCCTTCGCCGAGGCGACGGTGCCGAAGGTAACCGTCATTACGCGCAAGGCCTACGGCGGCGCCTACGACGTTATGAGCTCAAAGCACTTGCGCGGCGACATGAACTACGCCTGGCCGACCGCTGAAATCGCGGTAATGGGCTCCAAGGGTGCTGTGGAGATTATCTTCCGCAGCGAAATCGGTGACGAAGAAAAGATCCAGGCGCGCACCGACGAATACCAGGAGAAGTTTGCCAACCCCTTCATCGCAGGTCACCGCGGTTTCATCGACGACGTCATTCTGCCGCACAACACGCGCATGCGCGTGGCCAAGGCTTTGGACGTGTTGCGCAACAAGAAACTCGATAACCCGTGGAAGAAGCACGGGAACATCCCATTGTAGAGAGGTACGGTTCGGCATGTTTTCGAAGATACTGATTGCCAACCGGGGGGAAATCGCCTGCCGCGTAATCCGCAGCGCGCGCGACATGGGCATCAAGACGGTCGCGGTCTATTCCGAAGCCGACAAAGCGGCGCTTCACGTCGAAATGGCGGATGAAGCCGTTTGCATCGGCCCGGCGGCGGCGGCTGAGAGTTATCTGGTCATCGACAAGATCCTCGGCGCCGTCAAGGAAACCGGGGCCGAGGCGGTTCATCCGGGCTACGGGTTTCTGTCGGAAAACGCCGCCTTCGTCGAGGCGCTGGAAGCGGCGGGCGTCGCCTTCATCGGTCCCGGGACCAAGGCCATCGCCGCCATGGGCGACAAGATCGAGTCCAAGAAACTGGCGGCGGAAGCGGAAGTGGCGACGGTGCCGGGTTACCTCGGCGTCATCCAGGACGCCGACGAAGCGGTCAAGATCGCCAAGGACATCGGCTACCCCGTCATGATCAAGGCCTCCGCCGGCGGCGGCGGCAAGGGCATGCGCGTGGCCTATGACGAGGCTGAAACGCGCGAAGGCTTTGAACGCTCTGTCTCGGAAGCCAAATCCAGTTTCGGCGACGACCGGGTCTTCATCGAGAAGTTCATCACCGAGCCGCGCCACATCGAAATCCAGATCCTCGCCGACAGCCACGGCAATGTGGTGTACCTGGGCGAGCGGGAATGCTCCATCCAGCGCCGCCACCAAAAGGTCATCGAGGAAGCGCCGAGCCCCTTCCTCGACGAAGCCACCCGCAAGGCCATGGGCGAACAGGCTGTCGCGCTATCGAAGGCCGTCAACTACAAGTCCGCCGGCACGGTCGAGTTTATTGTCGATGCCGAGCGGAATTTCTACTTCCTCGAAATGAACACCCGGCTGCAGGTCGAACACCCGGTGACGGAACTGATCACCGGCGTGGACCTGGTCGAGCAAATGATCCGCGTGGCGGCGGGTGAGAAACTCACGCTGACGCAGAACGACGTCAAACTGAACGGCTGGGCAATCGAATCACGCATCTATGCCGAGGATCCGGTGCGCGGTTTCCTGCCCTCGACGGGCCGACTTTCGCGCTACATGGAACCCCAGGGCGATCATGTACGCAACGACACCGGCGTCACCGAAGGCGATGAGATATCGCTTTTCTACGATCCCATGATCTCCAAGCTGTGCACGTACGGGGCCACACGGGAGCAGGCGGTGACGCGCATGTCCGAGGCACTCGACAAGACGGTTATCCGCGGCATCGGCAACAACGTCGGATTTCTCTCCGCTGTGATGGCCCATCCGCGTTTCCGCGAAGGCCGGCTTTCCACCAATTTTATCGCCGAAGAATATCCCGACGGCTTCAATGGGGCGGAGTTGGATGACGAATCGGCGTCACGCCTGATCGCCGTGGTCGCCGCGGTCCATCGCTGGGTGACCCGGCGCGAAGTTCGGATCCCGGGCCAGATCAGCGGCTATGATCGAAGCGTGGCCTCGGAATGGGTCGTCGGCCTGGCCGGCGTCGACCATGCCGTATCCGTCTCCCGGGACGGCGAAATCGTCAATGTCGAGGTCGACGGCCGAGCTTTGGCGGTGCACAGCTACAGCAACTTCGGTGACATCTTGTTCGAAGGTAGCGTCAACGGCGACGACATCGCCGTGGAGATCGAGGCGGTGCCCGGCGGCTACCGCATTGCCCACGGCGGAGCGGCGGCGGTGATGGCCGTGCGCTCTCCCCGGGCCGCGGAACTCGCCAGCCGCATGCCGGTCAAGGAACCCCCGGACCTTTCCGCGTTCTTGCTGTCGCCCATGCCGGGGCTGGTCGTCGAAATCAAAGTGAGCGAGGGCGAGGAGGTCAAAGCCGGGCAAGCGCTGGCCATCATCGACGCCATGAAAATGGAAAATGTCCTGGCGGCGGAGCGCGACGGCGTCGTCGCCGCCGTGAAGGCGGCGCCGGGCGACAGCCTGGCAACCGACCAGGTGATCCTCGAATTCGAATAACCGGATAGGAATTTGCCTACCGGAAAAGCAATTATTTCGTGAAATTTCTATGATTTAGCTGTCAATATGCCGGGGGGGCGCTGATCGCCGGCGGACTGCCGGTATTGGATCGCGCGCAGCAGCGCTGCGCGGCGGAGTGGGAACTGGTGACGAACGCAGTGGAGTTGGATACCAGCGATCTGGATCGGCTCAGGTTATTGGACCATCTGGAACTTTCCGGAGATTCCGTTTGGGAAACGGACTCCGAGTTCAGATACACCTTCTTTTCTGACAATGCTCTGGCGGGTACCGGCTGGAAACCGGCCGATCTCATCGGCCGTACGCCCGTCGAGATTGGCTGGGAAGTCGTCGGCGAAGAATTGAGCTGGGAAGACCTGCAGCGATACATCGACGCAGGGGAGGCTTTCGCCGGTTTGGAAATCCGCATCCCTATTGCCGCCTCGGGCGAACGGATCGTCAGCATTAGCGGCAAGCCGTTGCATGACGATTTCAGTAGGTTCGTCGGCTATCGGGGCGTCGCCCAGGACGTCACCAGTCAGAAGCGTACCCAGATGCTGTTGCGGATCAACAACAGTATTTTGGAGCGCCTGGCGCGCGGCGAACCGCTGCCCGAGATTCTCAAGACGATCGTCGAAACCATTGAACTGCTGGTGCCGGGCGTCGTGGGAGCGGTCAGGTTTCTCAATGTTGACTCCGGAAAGCTTGAATTCGCGGCGGCGTCCGATATCGGACAAGCCATGGCTGAAGACATGCCCGAGATTTTCGTCGACGAAGACATAGGGCCGTGTGGCATCGCCATGCGGGAAGCGCGCCTCGAAGGCGTCGAGGACGGCGGAGCGCTTTCGCTCGGCGATCCTATCAAAAAACGGCTTGATATCTTTGGAGTAGTTTCGCTTTGGGCCCAACCCATCCTGCTTGCAAGTCAGGAACCGGTCGGCGTCTTGAACGTTTTTTCGGCGGATCCCTACGCCCCCAGCGGCATCGATAAAGCCGTCTTGGCGGCTTTGGCAAGGGTCGCGGGTATCGCATACGAGCGCCACCAGGTCGGTCAGGCTTTGGCCAACAGCGAAATCAGATTTCGCGATATCGCGGAGTCCACTTCCGACTGGTTTTGGGAGACGGACACCGATTCCAAAATTTGTTACGTGTCAGGACGCGTTGAGGAGATCACCGGCATTCCCGTCGCCCATTTCATGGGCCGGCGCCGCGACCAGTTCCCCGGTACCGGTGTCGAGCCGGAGTTCTGGCTTTCGCACATACAGGATGTCGCCGAACGGAAACCGTTCCGCGACCTGACCTATCCTGTGGTCAACCCCGCGGGAGAAGAACGCTGGTTTCGGATCAGCGGCAAACCGGCCTACGACATCGACGGCCAGTACGTCGGTTACCGGGGGTCCGGTCGCGACATGACGGAGGAAGTCGAGGCGCAAAACAGGGCCCAGGAAGCCGAGCACCTCATGATGGACGCGATCGAGAACAGCGCCGAGGGCCTGACCCTTTGGGATGCCGATCATCGCTTCATTGTCGGCAATTTGTCGAAGCTGGGGCATAGCGAGAGGCTCCCCGCCGACGACCGGCTTGTTCCCGGCATGACATTTCGCGAATACGCACGGATCGTCGCTTACGCCGGCCTCATGCCTGAGGCTGACGGCCGCGAGGAAGAATGGTTCGAAGAACGCGTGGAAAATTTTGAGAGAGCGGACGGCAGGCCGATTATTCAGGAAAGGATATCCGGGGAGTGGGCGCGCGTCACCGACCACAAAACCCGGGATGGTGGACGGTTATCGGTCTACTCGGACATTACATCGATTATGGAGCGCGAGGCCGAGATCCGCACCGCCGAGGAAAGGTTGACCGACGCCATCGAATCGATTTCCCAAGGATTTATTCTCTACGACGCCGACGACAGGCTGATCCTGACCAACAGCAAGTACCGGGAGTTCTTCCCCGAACTGAGGGACCAACTAAAGCCGGGCACATCCTTCGAGGCCATCGTCAGGGCGGCGGCGGAAAAGATCTTTTTCGAGGATGTCGAGGATTTCACCGAAAAGCGCATCGCCTGGCGCCGAAAACCCGAGGAGCCTTACAAAGTTCATCGGGTCGGCGACCGCTGGCTAATGAACAACGAGCGGCCGACGCGCGCTGGCGGGACCGTCAGCGTCTGGACCGATATCACTGATCTCAGGGAGCGTGACGAAGCGCTGATGCTATCCGAGCAACGTTTCGCCATGGCCTTCCAAACCAGCGCAATCATGATGGCGATCTCGTCGAAGGACACAGGCGTTCTGCTGGAAGTTAATGATCACTGGCTCAAGACGCTGGGTTTCCGCCGCGAGGAGGTCATCGGCAATTCCGCCGTCGAGTTGGGGATTTGGGCGGACGCCGGGGCGCGGGAAAAATTGATCGATATTATCGATCGTGACGGGGAAGCCCGGGAAATTGAGGCTGCCATCCGGACGAAATCCGGTGACATCATTCAAGTCCTGAACTCCTGCGAGGTCATCGACGTGGGTGGGGAGAAACGCGTTCTTTTCGTGACCCATAACATATCGGAGCAGAAACGGGTGGAGGAGCAACTTCGCAACGCCCGTGATCAGGCGGAATTCGCCAGCCGGACGAAATCCGAATTCCTGGCCAACATGAGCCACGAACTTCGCACGCCTCTCAATGCCGTGATCGGGTTTGCCGAATTCATCGAACGCGAAATATACGGCTCGCTGGGTGACGAAAGGTACAAGGGCTATGTCTCGGACATCAAATCAAGCGGCGTTCATTTGCTCGATCTGATCAACGACATTCTCGACGTTTCCCGCGTCGAGGCCGGCCGTTTGGAGTTGCGGGAGACCGTCATCGACGTGGAAGATGCGGTGAGATCTAGCGCCCGCTTTATCCGCGATCGCGCCCACCAGTCCGAGATTTCGGTCGACCTGATTTTCGAACCGGATTTGCCCCAATTGTACTGCGACGAAACCAAATTCAAGCAGATCCTTGTAAATCTACTGGGGAATGCGGTGAAATTTACCGAACGGGGCGGCAGTATTTCGGTTCGAGCCAAAGTCAGCCCACAACTGGGCGGCGTAGACGTGGCGGTGAGCGATACCGGGATCGGTATTGAGGAGGCGGATATTGAGGAAATCCTGACGGTCTTCGGTCAGGTCGACAGCGCCGTCACCCGGCAGTACGACGGTGCCGGGCTGGGATTGCCGTTGACCAAAGCGCTGGTTGAACTCCACGGCGGCAAGCTTAGGCTTGAGAGCGACGTGGGCGTGGGCACCAAGGTCGTCGTCTGTTTTCCGCCCGAACGATCGATGCCGCGCTAGGGACGCGGGTGACGGCGAATGTCGCCTGACGATAAAATCAGAGGCATCCAAGTCCGCTTTTCCGGGCGGGTTCAGGGCGTCTGGTTTCGCGCCTGGACAGCGGAGGAGGCGGCTTCGCTCGGTGTCGAGGGCTGGGTGCGCAATCTCCGCAGTGGTGAGGTCGAAGCGGCGTTTACCGGACCCCATGATGCTGTCGAGGCGCTGGTCACGGCCTGCTGGGACGGCCCGCCCCTGGCGCGCGTGGATGACGTCAGAATTGTCGAATTATCCCGGGAAGATACCGCCAAGTTGGTCGGCGGCGGTTTCGTTCAGCGGCCGACGGCCTGATCGACGCCGGTTCGCGTAACCGGACCTGGCGCAACTGCGGTTTCGAAAACATCTACGAACGTCTGCCGCAGCACGGTATCGACTTCGGCCATGGTCACCGGAATGCCGAGGTCGACCAGCGAGGTCACGCCTTGGTCTTCGATGCCGCAGGGGACGATCCCCTGGTAGTGGCCGAGGTCGGGTTCGACGTTGAGCGAAATGCCGTGAAAGGTCACCCAGTGGCGCACCCGGACACCGATGGCGGCGATCTTGTCCTCGCGGCCGCCGCCGCGGTCAACCCAGATGCCGACACGGCCCTCGCGGCGTTCGCCGCGTATGTTGTAACGCTCTAGGGTAGCGATGATCCAGGCTTCCAGGTTATGGACATGGCGCCGGACATCCCGTCCGCGCCGGCGCAAATCCAACATCACATAGGCTACGCGCTGGCCAGGACCGTGATAGGTATACCGGCCGCCCCGGCCGGCGTCGTAGACCGGGAAAATGTTGCTGTCCACCAGTTCCGCCGGATCGGCGCTGGTGCCGGCCGTATAGAGCGGCGGATGCTCCAGCAGCCAGATCTTTTCCGGCGCACGGCCCTCCACGATATCGGCGACGCGCGCTTCCATCGCCGCGAGACCCTGATCGTAGTCGACCAGATCATCCGAAATTTGCCATTCGATTTCCGCCATGGACCTTGTTTAGCACACCCCCCGCGATATTTTCGTTAATCCTTTGCTAACCGCGATCGCGCATGCTGAAATTCGAGCGGCATCGTGGAGAGAGAGCATGGAGCGCGATAAGGCAATTCAAGACGTTTCGGTGGAGCTTTCGGTGGTTTTGGGCCGAAGCAACATGCCGATTCACCAATTGCTGAAGATGGGCCGCGGCGCGGTGATCGAGCTTGACGCCACGGTCGATGACGATGCTTGGGTCTACGCCAACAACCGCCTGATCGCCCGCGGTTTGGTTATGGTATCGGGCGAAAACGTCGCCGTTTCGATTACAGAAAAAGTAAAGCAGTCGGAAAGCTGATTTCCCGCCAAATTCCAACAATGTATGCTTGATCGGAGCCTGGGGAGGTGCTATTTCCAGGCCCAGTTCTGTGCGGTCGTGGCGGAACTGGTAGACGCGCAGCGTTGAGGTCGCTGTGGGCGCATAGCCCGTGGAAGTTCGAGTCTTCTCGACCGCACCAAAATTCCCGAGCCCGCAGCTAAACCTGCGGGCTCGTTTGGTTTTGGCGCTTTATGCTCTAAAGTGCTCCACCGCGAGACAAAAAATAAACCGGCGGGGTAGATAGATGGCCGACGACATCGACGAAATGGCGCTCGACTATCACCGGCATCCCGTGCCCGGAAAAATCAGTGTCACGCCGACTAAGAGCCTCTCAAATCAACGTGATCTGGCCCTGGCCTATTCGCCCGGCGTGGCGGCGGCCTCGCGCCTGATCGCCGTCGATCCGGCGGAGGCGGAAGGGCTGACGGCCAGGGGTAATCTGGTCGGCGTGATTTCCAACGGCACCGCCGTGCTTGGCCTCGGCGCTATCGGGCCTTTGGCCTCCAAACCGGTCATGGAAGGCAAGGGCGTGCTGTTCAAAAGCTTCGCCGGCATCGATGTTTTCGACATTGAAGTGGACGAGACCGATCCCGAGCGCTTCGTCGAAGTGGTTGCCAGCCTGGAGCCGACTTTCGGCGGCATAAACCTCGAGGACATCAAGGCGCCCGAGTGTTTCGAGATCGAAGAACGCCTGCGCGAGCGCATGAACATTCCGGTCTTCCATGACGATCAGCACGGCACGGCGATCTGCGTCGGCGCCGCCGTCTACAACGGTCTCAGAGTGGTGGACAAGGACATTGGCGAGGTCAAGCTGGTGGCCTCGGGGGCTGGGGCCGCGGCGCTGGCTTGTCTCGATCTGCTGCTGTCGTTGGGCCTCAAACAGGAGAACGTCACGGTCACCGATATCCACGGCGTGCTTTATAAGGGCCGCAAGGAGGATATGGACAAGTACCGTTCGCGCTGGGCCGTCGATACATCCGCCCGGACGCTGGACGACGTGATCGGGGAGGCGGACGTTTTTCTAGGGCTATCCGCTCCCGGCGTGTTGAAGCCCGAGATGGTGGCGCGCATGGCGGACCGGCCGCTGATCCTGGCCCTGGCCAATCCGACGCCTGAGATAACGCCGGAGGAAGTCGCCGAAGTCCGCGACGACGCCGTGATGGCGACGGGCCGGTCGGATTATCCCAACCAGGTCAACAACGTTCTCTGCTTTCCCTTCCTGTTCCGGGGGGCGCTAGACGTCGGTGCGACCGAAATTAACCGAGATATGGAAATCGCCTGTCTGCGCGCCATCGCCGATCTGGCCATGGCCGAATCGACGGACATCGTGCAACGGGCCTACGGCGACCAAAGCCAGAGCTTCGGCGCCGACTATCTGATCCCGAAGCCGTTTGATCCGCGTCTGATTATCGAAGTCTCGCCGGCCGTCGCCAAAGCGGCGATGGAAAGCGGCGTCGCCACGCGCCCAATTGCGGACTTCGATGCCTATACCGACAAGCTGACGCAGTTTGTCTACCGCACGGGCTTTGTGATGAAGCCAATCTTCGACCGGGCGCGGCAAAACCCGAAACGCGTGGCCTATGCCGAGGGTGAGGACGAGCGGGTCCTGCGGGCCGCCCAGATCGTCGTCGACGACGGCATCGCCCATCCCATCCTGATCGGCCGCCGGGCCGTCGTGGCGGGACGCATCGAGCGGCTTGGCCTGCGTCTGAAACTCGATGAAGACGCCACCTTGGTGGATCCCGAGGACGATCCGCGCTACCGCGATTACTGGCAGCACTATCACCGCCTGACGGAGCGCAAGGGCGTCACGCCGGATGCTGCCCGGACCGTCATTCGCACGCGGACCACGGCCATCGGATCGCTGATGGTGGTGCGCGACGATGCCGATGCGGTGATCTGCGGCACGGTCGGGCGCTATCACCGCCACCTCAAGGATATCCGCAACATCATCGGCATGCGGCCCGGTATTCAATCCCTGGCCGCCCTTCATTTGTTGCTGGCGCCGAAGAATACGGTCTTTATCGCCGATACCCACATCACCGATCAGCCGACGGCCGAGCACCTGGCCGAAATAACCATCATGTCGGCGGAGGCGGTATCGCGCTTCGGCATCGAACCGCGCGTCGCCCTGGTCTCCCATTCGAGCTTCGGCGCGGCGGACAGCGATACCGCAGTCCGCATGCGCGAAGCCCTGGCGCTGATCCAGAAATTTGCGCCTAACCTTCAGGTCGAGGGTGAGATGCGTGCCGATGCCGCGTTGGACCCGGTGGTGCGGGAGAAGATTTTCCCCAACTCGAAACTCTCAGGCGGGGCGAACCTCCTGATCATGCCGACCCTCGATGCCGCCAACATCGCCTTCAACCTGGCGCGCGCTATCACCAACGGTCTCTCAGTCGGTCCGATTCTGGTCGGCGCGTTGCGGCCCGCCCATATCGTGAGCTCGACCACCACCGTGCGCGGCATGGTCAACATGACGGCGTTTGCGGTAGCCGACGTCGAGGCTCACAAAGTCATCGACGCCGAACTGCCGCCGCTGTCGCCGGAAAGGCTGAGCGCGGATGTCGACCGAGGGTGACGAGACCTCCGGCCGGGAAGAGACCGCGCCGGTTCTGACCGAAGAAGATGTCGGGCTCGATACCGATGTGGTCCGGACCGTCGCCACCGCCCTCAATGCCGGCGAAGTCGACCGGGTCCAGGGGCTGATCGAAACCCTCCATACCGCAGACATCGCCGATCTCTTCGAGCTGATCACGCCGGCGCAACGCCGCCTGCTGGTCGAGGCGACGCGCGGCGTGCTTGATCCCGAGGTCCTGCCGGATCTCGAAGAGGACGTCCTTGAGGAGGTTATCGAACACCTCGGGCCAACGGACGTTGCCGCCGCCGTTGCCGAACTGGACACCGACGACGCCGTCGACATCATTGAGGAACTTGACGAAGAGGAGCAGCGGGAGGTTCTCGAGGCGGTTCCCGAAACCGAACGCGGCCACATCGAGGAAGCCCTCGGCTACCCGGAGGATAGCGCAGGCCGGCTGATGCAGCGCGACCTGATCGCCGTGCCGTCGTTCTGGACTATCGGGCAGACCATCGACCACATGCGTGAAAGCGACGACCTGCCCGATGATTTCTATGAAATCTTCGTCGTCGATCCGGCTCACAAGCACATCGGCACCATCCGGCTCAACCGGGCCATGAGGGCTAAGCGTGAGACGGGCGTCAGCGAAATCATGGAAACCGAACCCGTGATCCTGCGCGTCGATATGGACCAGGAAGACGTCGCCTACCTGTTCCAGCAATACGATCTGACCTCGGCGCCGGTGGCCGACGATGCCGGCCGGCTGGTTGGCGTGATCATGCACGACGACGTCGTCGACGTCATCCACGAGGAGGCTGAAGAGGACATCATGCACCTCGCCGGTCTTTCGGAGGCAGACATCTACTCGACCGTGCTCAACACGACGAAGCGGCGTTTCTCCTGGTTGTTGCTCAACCTCCTCACGGCCATTGCCGCCTCGGTAGTGATCGCCCAGTTCGACGCCGCCATCGAAAAAATCGTCGCCCTGGCCATCCTGATGCCCATCGTCGCCTCCATGGGCGGTAATGCGGGCACCCAGGCCATGACAGTTGCCGTGCGGTCCCTGGCCATGAGGGAGCTGACCGAGGCCAATGCCGCCCGCTTCGTCGCCAAGGAACTGCTGGTCGGCGTCGTCAACGGCATCGTCTTCGCGGTTCTGGTCGGTGTTGTCGCAGGCATGTGGTTTTCCGATACCGCGCTCGGCGCCGTCATCGCCGCGGCCATGGTGATCAACATGATCGTCGCCGGTCTGGGCGGCGTCCTGGTGCCTGTCAGCTTTGGCCGCTTCGGCATCGATCCCGCCATCGCCGCCAGCGTCTTCGTTACGACGATCACGGACGTGGTGGGTTTCTTCGCGTTCCTCGGACTGGCGGCCTGGTTGTTGCTCTAAAGAACTGATTTCCGTCCTATGGCGGGGGATGTTCCTCCTCGCTCCATTCGTCGCCTTCGTCCTTCCCGCCGTGTGCCGCGGTGAGGATGTAGCGAAGTGAAACCGAGGTGACGATGGTGGTGACGACCGCCATAACGACCACGGCGGAAAAGATGTTGCTGACAACCGGATTGTCCACGTCAACGCCATTTGCGGACGCAAACAATCCGGCTTTCAATGCGATGTCGGCAATCACCAACTCGACCGCGCCGCGTGCACTCATCCCCACGCCGACGGCAAAACTTTCCCGCGGAGGAAAACCGCGCAGCCGCGCCATGGCGCCTGAGCCGACGATTTTGCCGACGAACGCGGCGATTAACAGTAGGGCTAGGAACCCCGGGACTTCAACGAAGGCTTCGAGCGACAGGTTAAATCCGACCGAGGCGAAGAAAACAGGCGCCAGGAAGCCCAAAGTGGTGGCTGAAATCTTCGACTTGACCGTCGTATAAGTGGCTTTGTCCAGAACGCGGCGCCCGACGAACATCCCGGCGACGAAGGGGCCGAGAATAAAGTGCAGGCCCATGGCTTCGGCCAGTACGGCAAAAGCGAACGCGGCGATGAGGACGAGGGAGAAGTCAAACTCCTTTTCCTTGACGCGCCGGAGCAATGTTGCGCCCTTGGGAAAGCCGAAGACGCCCACCACGATGGAAATGGCGAAGAAGCTGATGACGTCGAGCCCCAATCCCGCCGCTTCCGCCACCGTCGTTACGCCCCCGCCGCTGACCATGCTGGTGAGGACGGCAAGCAGCAGCAGGCTGAGGACGTCGTCAAACACCGCCGCCGTGACGATGACCTGGCCGACCGGGGTGTTGAGCTTGCCCAAATCCATCAACACGCGCACCGACGCCGGCACGGCGGTGATGGCCAAGGCGGTTCCCAGGAAGAAGCACTGCGCCGCCTTCAACGGTCCGTCGGGCAGGAACGCCCAGCCCAACCAGTAACCCAGCGCCAGTGGTAGCAGCAACCCACCCAATGCCACGACGAAGGCGGTAAGCGAGTACTTCATGATCTTGTGCGGCTGCATTTCGATGCCCGCCAGCAGCATCAGGAAGAACATGCCGAGATCGGTGATGGCGAGAAAGATCTCGTTGTCGTTGATATCGCCGATGAACGGATGCGTGGGAGCCATCGCCGCGCCGATAGCGCCCAAAGCGATGCCCGCTATCAGTTCCCCGATCAGGGCGGGCTGTCCCAGCCTCTCGACAGCGATGCCGAAAGTACGGGTAACCACCAGCAGCACCAAAAGGACGTAAAAAAGCTCCATGGAATAAACATAATGTCGGAACCCGGCTTGGATAGGCCAAATCCGTGGTGCGACCACGTGACGCAACCGTAATCCTCAAGGTGCACTGCGCCGCACCGCTGCGTCGTCATGCCGCAGGCATCATCCGCCCATCCCCACAGATCAAGACATATATTTAAGCGGAGACGGTAGCCCTTTCGCCATGTTCCGGATTGAAACAGTCATGGAGGTATGGTCATGCCGCTTGGTTCGCTTGAACTCGATATCCAGGACGACCTGGGTCCCAACAAAATCATTCGTGTCTACGAGCCCGGTTTGGGCCTCAACGGTGTTCTGGTGGTCGACAACACGGCCGCCGGACCGTCGATCGGGGGTTTGCGCATGGCCGAAGACGTCACGGTTGGGGAGTGCTTTCGGCTGGCCCGGGCGATGACGCTGAAAAATGCCGCAGCCGGCCTACCGCATGGCGGTGGCAAATCGGTCATGATGGGCGATCCCAAAATGGATGTGGGACGCAAGGAGGAACTCATCCGGGCGTTCGCCGCCGCCTTGGCGGGGGAGGCTGGATATATCTTCGGTCCCGACATGGGCACCGACGAAACCTGCATGGCCTGGGTCAAGGATGAGATCGGCCGCGCGGTCGGGTTGCCCCGTGAAATCGGCGGTATTCCGCTCGACGAATTGGGCGCGACCGGCTACGGCCTCATGCATGCCGTCGAAGCGGCGTTACCCGACACGGAATTCGATCTCAATGGCGCCCGCATCGTCGTCCAGGGATTCGGCTCGGTAGGCATGTTCGCCGCCAAGTTCTTGGCCGAGAAGGGCGCCGTTCTAGTCGCGGCCTCGGATTCGACCGGCGCCATCGAGAATGGGGAAGGTCTCGACGTGGTGGCCTTGATGGTGCACAAGCAGGCCGGCCAGCCGGTTGCCGGTTTCGAGGGCGGCAAGGCGCTGGATCGTGACGCCATCATCGATGCCGCCTGCGAAGTATGGATTCCGGCGGCGCGGCCGGACGTCATCACAGCCGAAAACGTTGACCGGCTGAATACCAAGATCGTGGCGCAAGGCGCCAACATTCCCCTCAGTCTTGAGGCCGAAGCCACCCTGCATCGCCGCGGTGTGATTTGCCTGCCCGATTTTATCGCCAATGCCGGTGGCGTGATCTGCGCCGCAATGGAATATCACAGCGCCGGCGAGGCAGCGGCGTTCGAGGCCATCGCCGAACGCATCTCCCGCAACACGGCTGAGATGCTGGCGCGCTCGAAGGATCAGGGCGTGCCGCCGCGCGAAACCGCCAACGCCATGGCGGTGGAGCGCGTGAAGGCGGCAATGGCGACGCGGCGCTGGTCTATTTTTTAGGGCCTAATCTTTCGAAGGGAGCGAACCACGATGTATCGCATTCGCTTTCACGGCCGGGGCGGCCAGGGCATGAAAACGGCCAGCCGTATCCTGGGAACCGCGTTGTTCAGGAGCGGCTACGAGGTTCAGGACGCGCCCCGCTACGGCGCCGAACGGCGCGGCGCGCCGATGTTCGCCTTCGTGCGGGCGGCCCGGGACGCCATTCTGGAACGCGGCGTCATCGACAGGCCCGACCTTGTTCTGGTGGCGGATGAATCGCTCGTCGCCATCCCCGCCGCCGGCGTTCTGTCGGGCCTGCAGGCGGAATCCGTCATCGCGATCGCCAGCGACACGGATGTGGAAACCTGGCGAAGCCGTTTGCACCTCGATAACACGATCGTCTTGCTGCCCGGTCACGACAGCGGCGAGGACGATCATATTCCCGACACATCGGCATTATGCGCGGGAGCCGCGGCTTGCCTGCTCGGCGTTGTCGACAGGGATACCCTGGCCGATGCGGTGCGCGAGGAAATAGCCCCCTTGGGCGAAAGCGCTGTTGCGGCCAATCTGGATACCGCGCTGGCGGCATTTGACGACGCCACGCCCTGGTCGGGCCGGGTTGTCGAGGGTGAAGTTCACCATAAGTCAGCCGTTAAAGAGCTGGACTGGATCGATCTGCAGAGAGAGCCCGCTGACGTCTCCGCGCCCAACATCTACGCCGGATTGACCAGCGTGCAGGTGCGGACGGGATTGTGGCGCACGCTGCGGCCCGTCCTCGAACGCGACACGTGCAAGAAATGCATCTGGGTGTGCGGCAATTACTGTCCCGACGGTGTCATCGCCGTCGACGAAGATGGCTACCCCGAAATCGATTACGAGCATTGCAAGGGCTGCATGGTGTGCGTGGCGCAGTGCCCGCCCCATGCCCTGATCGCGGTCGCCGAGGAGGACGCCCGGGAAACCGAAGGAGTACCGGCATGACGCGCAAACTGCTGACCGGGAACACCGCCGCTGCCTGGGGCGCCAGGCTGGCCGGCGCCGACTACCTCCCGGCCTTTCCCATCACGCCGCAGACCGAGATTATCGAAACCATCGCACGCTGGGCCGAAACGGGAAAAATGCCCTGCCGCATGGTGATGTTCGAATCCGAGCATTCGATGATTACCGCCGCCGGCGCCGCGGCTTCCACGGGTGTTCGTGTTTTTACGGCGACGTCGAGCCAGGGACTGCTGCACGGCATGGAAATGCTCTACACCGTGGCCGGATGGCGTGTGCCGTTTGTGTTGACCAACGTCTCTCGCGGTCTAGCGGCGCCCATTACCCTGGAGGCCGATCACAACGACGTCATGGCGGCCCGCGACTCTGGCTTCTTACAATTCCATGCGGCGACCTGTCAGGAGGTCGTCGATCTCACGCTGCTGGCCTACCGGGTTGCCGAGGATAATGCGGTGCGCCTTCCGGCGTTGGTCAACCTGGATGGGTTTTACCTCTCGTTCACGCGCGAACCGGTGACATTGCCCGAGGCAGAGGACGCAGCGAAATTCCTGCCACCCTACCAACACGGCGCAGGCGAGTTTCAGGCCGGCCATCCCACCAGCCGAGCCGTTGCCGTGCTCGGCAGCGGTCCTTATTCATACTTCCGTTACGAGGCGCATATGGCGGCGCTGGAAGCCCTGGCGGTCTTTGATACGGCAAGGGACGAGTTTGAACGCTTATTCGGCAGACGTTACAGCGCCGTCGATAAATACCGGGTCGAAGATGCCGACATCGTCTTTGTGATGATCGGCTCCTTCGCGACGAAGGCCATGGATGCCGTCGACCGGTTGCGCGAGGCGGGCCATCGCGTCGGCCTGGTCAGGCCGGTCTTCCTTCGCCCGTTCCCAGAAAACGAACTGCGCCGGGCACTGAGCGGCAAGAAAGGGGTGGCCGTCATCGACCAAAATCTGGCGCCGGGGCGCGGCGGCAATCTGTACGGCGAGATTACCTCCGCCTTGTTCGGCGTCGCCAACCCGCCGGCTGCCGTGACGAGCTACATCGGCGGACTGGGCGGGCGGGATATCGCGCCGGCGGAGTTCTACCGCATCGCCGAGGAAACAGAGCGGGCGGCCGTGAGCGGCAAAGCGCCACCGCCCAGATTGCTCTACACCGACACGGAATTACGGGAAATGCGCAAACTGCAGGCGATCGCCCACGTCGAATTTAGCGAGGAGGTGGCTGGCCATGAGTGACACCATGTTCAAACGGGCGCGGGACCTGCCGACGGCCCATCTGCTTGGCGCCGGCACGGCGATGTGCGCCGGCTGCGGCGGTCTGGGCGCGGTCCGCGAGGTTTACGATGTCCTCGGAGAAAATACCGTTTTCGTCAACGCGGCGGGCTGCATGACCATGCTTTCGGTTTACCCCTTCACGCCGTTTCGGGGTTCCTGGCTGTATACCGCCATGGCCTCGGCGCCGGCGGGTGCACAGGGTGTGCGCGACGCCCTCGATATCCGTTTGGCCAAGGGTGAAATCGAAACCGCTGACGACCTAGAAGTCGTCGTGCTGACTGGCGACGGATCGGCCTACGGCATGGGCCTGTCGGCAACCTCGGCGGCGATCGACCGAAATCTCGATTTCATCTATCTCTGTTACGACAATGAAGGTTATGGCAACACCGGACAGCAAACCTCGGCGGGCTCTCCCCACGGCGCCCGCACGGCAACCGATCCGGCTTTGAGTGGCGTGGCAGGCGAAAAGAAGGATCTCTTTGCCATCTGGACGGCCAACCGGCCGGCCTATGCCGCGACGGTGATCGCCAGCGAACCGCTGGACCTGGCGCGCAAGATCGAGGAAGCGCGGGACCTGAAAGGTCCGCGCATGATTATCGCTCTGTCGCCATGCCCCACGGGATGGGGTTTCGAGCCCAAACATGCCATGGACATCGGCAGGCTTGCGGTCCGTACCGGTATCTGGCCGCTGAAGACCTATCGCGACGGCAAGGTGACACATACCCGCATCCCGCACCCGCGTTTACCGGTCGAGGATTACCTGAAAACCCAGCGCCGCTTTGCGCACCTGTTCGAACCCGAGAGGGACAACGTGCGGATCGCCGAAATACAGACGTCGGTTGACGATTATTGGCGAAGGGTCGAGGCGGACGGCGGTCGCTGAAACAATTCGATCAAACCGCTTCAGCGGCTCTCCGATGGATTTAAGGTCATCCCTGTGGGCGACGCTGCCCCGTCGATTCGCACGATGCCACCGTCAACCGCCACACGCCCTTCGCCGATCAATTTGAGCGCCAGGGGATAGCATTTGTGTTCGGCTTCCAGCACGCGGGCGGCGAGGGCATCGGGCGTGTCGTCGGCAAGAACGGGCACGACCCCCTGGACGATGATCGGCCCGGAATCCATCTCCGGCACGACATAGTGCACGGTACAGCCCGAGAAACGGACGCCCGCCGCCAGCGCTTGCTCATGAACGTGCAAGCCCTTGAAAGCGGGCAGCAGCGAGGGGTGAATGTTGATCAGCCGGTCGTGCCAACGCGCCACGAAACCGCCGGTCAGGATACGCATGAAACCGGCGAGACAAATGAACTCGGCGTCCAACTCGACGAGCACCTGCTGCAATGCGGCCTCGAAATCCTCCCGCCCGTCGAAATTCCGATGGTCAACCACCCGGGTGGCGATGCCCGCGTTCGCGGCCCGCTCCAGCGCGAACACGTCCGGCACATTGGAGACGACGCCGGCGATTTCCACGGGATAATCCGTGTCGCCGCAAGCGTCGATCAGGGCCTGCAGGTTGGAGCCACGCCCCGATACCAGCACGGCCACCCTGAGGCTCATGGTAATGTCAGTCCGTGGACGGTTGTCGCAGCTTCACCGCTGCCGCGTTCAGCGATGCGACCGATTTCGAACACCGTCTCGCCGGCCGCCTCCAGGATATCGCGCGCCCGCTCTACATGATCAGGCTGCACGACGGCCGCCATGCCGATGCCGAGATTGAATGTGCGGGCCAGTTCGTCATCCGCAATGCCGCCCTGGCGCGCCAGCCAGCCGAATACCGGCGGTATTCCCCAGGCCGCCCCGTCGATAATGGCGCAGAGGTTGTCCGGCAGCGCCCGCGGTATGTTCTCCAGCAATCCGCCGCCGGTGATATGAGCCAGTGCCTTGACCGCGCCCGCCTGCACCAGGCCGAGGCAACTTTTGACGTAAATTCGCGTCGGCGCGAGCAGGGCGTCGCCCAGGCGCTGTCCCGCATCCCAGGGCGCTGGATCTTCATAGCCGACGCCCGATCCCTCGACGACCCGGCGGACCAGCGAATAGCCATTTGAATGGAGACCGGAGGAGGCAAGGCCGAGAACGACGTCGCCGGCCACCAGCGAAGCACCGGTCAGTTCTCCGCCGCGTTCCACTGCGCCGACGGAAAAGCCGGCGAGATCGTAATCTCCTGGCGCATAGAGCCCGGGCAATTCGGCGCTTTCGCCGCCGATTAGCGCACATCCGGCGATGCGGCAGCCTTCCGCGATGCCGCCGACGATCTCAGCCGCTTCACCGACGTCCAGCTTCGAAGTGGCGAAATAATCGAGGAAAAACAGCGGTTCCGCGCCCTGGACCACCAGGTCGTTGACGCACATGGCGACCAGATCGATGCCGACGGTTTTATGGTTGTTTGCCGCTTTGGCGACCAGCAGTTTGGTCCCGACGCCATCGGTCGCGGCCACCAGGACGGGATCCTCGTAGCCCGCCGCCTTGGGGTCGAAAAATCCGCCGAAACCGCCCAGACCGGCGTCCGAGCCGGGCCGCTTCGTCGACGCCGCCAGCGGTCCGATCTCCTTGACGAGCTTATTTCCGGCCTCGATATCGACGCCCGCATCGCGATAGGAAAGCCCCTGGGGGTTGCCGTTTTCAGAGGCCATGATATTGCTGGTGTCCTAACCGATACGATATGCTGCCGACCGCCGGCAGAAGATACTTGAAATTGACCGGTTTGCAATCTTGGACGTGGGGATGCGGGGTAATAAAAAAGAAACCGCCATGAAGCGGATGGGAGGCCTGGGCCGGTGTGCCGTAGGGGTGGCAGTGGCCTGCGTGATTTGCGTGCTTGGTTTAGGTCAGGCCACGGCCCAGACGGTATACACGGTGGCCGGCGTCGAGGTCGACGCCAATGCGGAGACGGCCGCCGCCGCGCGCAACATCGCGTTGGCGAACGGGCAGCGCGAGGCGGTGCGGCGCCTGTTGCGGCGGCTTACGCCAAGGTCGCGTCACGAGCAACTTCCGGTGCTGGATCTCGCTGAATCCACGCCTCTGGTCGCGAGCATGGAAATCCAAGAAGAAAAAAGATCTACAACACGTTATCTAGCAAACTTAAAGTTTCACTTTAACAAAAATTCCGTCCGCCGGCTGTTGCGCCAGTCCGCCATTCCGTTTTCCGAAACGCCCAGTAAACCCGCACTTGTCCTGCCGATTTACGAATCCGCCGGCGCCCGCAATTTGTGGGATGAACCAAACCCCTGGCGCGCTGCCTGGCGGGGTGTCGATGTGCGCGACCGTTTCGTGCCGCTTGTCGTGCCGCGCGGAGATCTGGCCGATGTCGGGACCATCAGCGTCGACCAGGCGCTGCAGAATGATCCAGACCGTATTCGGGCCATCGCCCTGCGCTACGATGTCGAGGATGTCGTGATCGTCCATGGCGTGATGACCCAGGATCTTTCCGCCGGCGTGCCACGGTTGAGTGTCACAGTGCGGCGCATGGGACCGGCCGCCGACAGCACAATCGTCGAGAGCTTTACCGGCGCGTCGCGTGGGGCCATGGCGGAACTGCTGACCTTCGCCGCCAAGGAGATCGCCGCCACCATCGAGGAAGATTGGAAGCACGCGACGCGGCTGGAATTCGGCGATCAGGGCCGGCTTAGCGTCAGCGCCCCGTTATCGGGTTTGGGCGACTGGATAACGCTGCGCAAACGTCTAAACGACGCCGCTGCCATCGAGCATGTCGAACTGCGCGAACTGACGCGGCGAAGAGCCTGGATCATCGTGCACCATCTCGGCGATCCCGAATCCCTTTCGGTTGCCTTATCGCAACGTGATCTCAGTCTGGTGCAGGAGGAGGGATTTTGGATTGTCCGGATGAGCGACAAGGCGAAACCTTGATTGGCCGGCCGAATTTTCGCCGGTTGATACCGGAGATGCGGATAATTAAGTATTTTGGGCGCAAACGGACTATGTTTGCGTGACTTCAGCGCAAAACGAAGCAATCTGGGGGTTGGGCGTGTCGGACGGGAAGATTTTCACTTGGTAGAGCAGCGGCAAATGCGCTTTTGGCTCATCGGCGGCGTGATCGTCCTTGCGCTGCTGTATTTGTTGCGCGCCATGCTGCTGCCGTTTGTGGCCGGCTTGGCTGTTGCATATTTCCTGGATCCGGCCGTCGACAAGCTTGAGGAGCGCAAAATCCCGCGCACCCTGGCGACGGCCATCGTAACCTTCATCTTTTTCGCTATATTGATTTTCGCCTTCCTGTTGCTGTTTCCGGTCCTGCAAAGCCAGATACTCGGATTTGCTTCCCACGTTCCAAGCTACATTGAGCGTATCCGGGACGTGATCTGGCCGGCCATTGAAGAAGGTTTGGCGGCCCTTAGCGTGGCCGGCGTCAAAATCCCCGATTCCAATGAATTGCGGGAGGCCGCCGTCGGATATGCGGGCAACGCCGCCGGCTGGGTGGGCGGTGTGCTGCGGCGTTTCTGGAGTGGCGGTCTGGCGCTGTTCAATGTCATCTCGCTATTGTTCATTACGCCCATCGTCGCCTTCTACATCCTGCGCGACTGGGACAATATGGTGGCGCGGATCGATACGCTGCTGCCGCGCGGCAATGCCAAAGTGATCCGGGAACAAGCCGTGCTCGTCGACCAGGCTTTGGCGGGGTTTGTTCGCGGCCAGGCGACCGTCGCCATGACGCTGGGCGTTTTATACGCCATCGGCTGGTCCATCGCCGGTCTTGAATTCGGCTTGGTTTTGGGACTGGGCACGGGCGTGCTGGCGTTCATTCCCTATGTCGGCGCGGCCCTCGGTTTCTGCATCGCCCTGTTGGTGGCGCTGGCTCAATTCGGTTTCGATCCCATCCCGTTGAGCATGGTGATCGGCACGTTTGCCGTCGCCCAAACATTTGACGCCAGTTTCTTGACGCCCAAGCTGGTCGGCGGCAGGGTTGGCTTGCACCCGGTTTGGGTCATCTTCGCCTTGCTGGCCGGCGGCACGCTGTTCGGTTTTGTCGGCGTACTGATCGCTGTGCCCACCGGCGCCGCCATCGGCGTCCTCGTGCGCTTCGCCTCGTCGCGATACCGCGATAGCGAATACTACGGGGGTGACGACGGCGGCGGTGAACCGGCTGCCGTGGAAACCGGCGTGGCGGAAGAGGATGGGGGAGCCTCGACTTGACGGCGGCCCGCCAACTCGCCCTTGAATTCACGCCGCGCGCAGCCTTGGGCCTTGATGATTTTCTCGTCGTACCCGGCAATGCCACGGCCGTTTCCTGGCTGGACCGCTGGCCGGACTGGCCCAACCGGGCGTTCGCGGTTTTCGGACCGGCGGGCTGCGGCAAAACCCATTTGGCGCACGTCTGGCAGGCCCAGTCGCGCGGCCGGATCGTGGCGGCGGCCGACCTTCAGGCGAGCGCCTTGACCGGGTTGGTCGAGGCCACGGGCGCGACGCCGCCCGCGCTGGCCATCGAGGATGCCGACCGGGGCGTCGATGAGACGGCCCTTTTCCACCTGTACAACATGATCGTCGAGGCCGGGGGCACCATGCTGCTGACATCGCGCGAGGCGCCGGCGAGATGGCGGCTGGAACTGCCGGATCTGGCCTCCCGCATGGCCGCCGTTCCGGCGGCGGCGCTGGACGAACCGGACGATGAATTGTTCGCCGCCGTGCTGGTCAAACAGTTCGCCGACCGCCAGCTGGGCGTCGGCGCGGAAGTTGTGGCGTACCTGACGACGCATATGGAAAGATCTTTCGATGCCGCCCGCCGGATCGTCTCTGAACTCGATAAGGCTGCGCTGGCGGGCCGCCGCGGCATCACGGTGCCGCTGGCCCGGGAAATACTGAAATCCAACAATCTTACAACCATGGAGAACGACGAATGGACCTCGGAATAGCAGGCAAGAAAGCGCTGGTGTGCGCGGCAAGCAAGGGGCTCGGCAGGGGCTGCGCCATGTCTTTGGCGCGCGAGGGCGCGGACGTGGTGATTACGGCCCGCACGGCCGAGACGCTGGAAGCGACGGCGGCGGAAATCCGCGAGGCCACAGGGGCCAATGTCGTGGCCGTGGCCGGCGACATCACGACGGATCAGGGCCGGGCGGATGCGCTGGCGGCGGCCGGCGATATCGATATCCTGGTCAACAATGCCGGCGGCCCGCCGCCGGGTGATTTCCGCGACTGGACACGCGACGACTGGATCGCCGCCCTGGACGCCAACATGCTAACGGCCATCGAACTGATCAAGGCGACCGTCGATCCCATGATTGAGCGCAAGTTCGGACGCATCGTTAATATCACCTCGAGCGCCGTGCGCTCGCCGATCGAGGTGCTGGGACTGTCCAACGGCGCCCGGGCCGGCCTGACGGGCTTCGTCGCGGGCATTTCCCGCAAGACGGTGGCCCACAACGTCACGATCAACAACCTGCTGCCCGGACCGTTCAACACCGACCGCCTGAGGGGCGGGGCCAAGGCGATGGCGGGCAAGGCCGGCATCAGCGTCGAGCAAGCCATTCAGATGCGGGCCGATGAAAACCCGGCCAAACGGCTGGGCGAACCTGAGGAATTCGGTGACGCCTGCGCCTATATCTGCAGCGCTCAGGCGGGCTACTTCACCGGCCAGAACTTCCTCATCGACGGCGGCGGCTATCCGGGCACGATGTAGCGCCATGGCTAAAATCGAAAACGAGGAGGGGCTGCGCCGCATCTACAAGCAGCCCAACGAGCGGGCGGCGGAAAAAGAGATCGAACATCTCGACGTCCATTGCAAACGGATTATCGAACTTTCGCCGTTCCTCGTACTGTCGACTCAGGGCGCCGATGGGCTGGGTGATGTCTCGCCGAAGGGGGACGCACCGGGTTTCGTCGCCGTGCTGGACGACAAAACCATCGCGATCCCGGACCGTCTGGGCAACAACCGTCTGGACGGCCTGCGCAATATTACGGCCAACCCGGCAGTGGGCGTCATGTTCCTGGTGCCCGGCATCGGCGAAACTCTGCGGGTCAACGGCCACGCCGAAATCCGCGACGACCCGGAGTTGCTGGCGCGCTTTGAGGTCAACGGCAAACCGCCGGCGACCGTCACGCTGGTTCATATCAAGGAAGTCTTCTTCCACTGCGCCAAGGCCATCATGCGCTCGAAGCTGTGGCAGGACGATTACAAGGTCGACCGCAGCGTGCTGCCGAGCGTGGGCGAGATCATCCGGGATCAGCGCGGCGGCGAAGGGCATGCCGAAACCCAGGCCGAAATGGAAGTCTACTACAAGGAGAACCTCTACTAGGACGACCGGCTTGGCGGGACAGGTCAGGTGGTTTTCTTGAAGCCTGTGCGGGTCATCTTGCCCCAGCCTTCGGCGCCCCGTAGGTACTGCCAATATCCTGCGACCCGCCAAAAATTGTTGATCTGGCGGTAGCCGAAATTTTCCGCGACCGCTGCCGCCGTCAAGACGACGAGATCTGAGGGGTTTGGAAAACGCTTCAATTCCAGTTCCTCGAGTATCAGCGAGCCGACACTGATGAATACGCCGAACAGGAAAGTCAAAGCGGTGTAGGCCAAGAGGAATTCGAGGCTGAGCACGCCGAGAAGCCAGAACGAAGGCATGAGAATGTAGCCGAGAACTTCGATCGGCGGGCCGAGCACGTCAACGATCAGCACATTCAAAAAACCCAACATTCCAACGCTGCCGTATTTGGGATTGAGCAGCATCTTTTTATGTTTGAAGAAGCACTCCAGGGACCCGCGTTGCCAGCGCGAGCGTTGGCGGTAGAGAACCCCCAGGCTTTCGGGGGCTTCGGTCCAACAAACCGGCTCCGGCACGAAGGCAATTCGGTAAGCCGTATCCTGTTCTTGCAAATGGCGATGGATTTTGACGATGATTTCCATATCTTCGCCCACGGTACCGTGACTGTAGCCACCCACCGCGATGGCTGTCTGCCGCTTGAAAATTCCGAAAGCGCCGGACACCAGCAGGAGGGCGTCCAAATAGCTCCAGGCGAGGCGCGCCATAAGATATGCCCGAAGGTACTCGACAGTTTGAAACAACGGCAAAAGCGTTGTCGGTAGGGCGATCTCCGTAATATGACCGGCCCGCACTGTGCAGCCGTTGGCGATACGGACAGTGCCGCCGACGGCTACGGTTTTGGGGTCTTCGACAAACGGTTGAACCGCGCGAAGAAGCGCATCGGTTTCAAGCAGGGAATCGGCATCCATGGCGCAAAACAAGGGGTATCTTGAAAGATTTATGCCTGCGTTCAAGGCATCCGATTTGCCGCCGTTTTCTTTGTCAATGACAACCAATTTTCGATTGTGCGGGGAGCCATAGACTTTGCGAATGGTTTGGTGCGGCACTGACAGTTCAAACGAACGCTCGATCGGAGAAAGCTCAAACGCCTCGATCAGGGTTTCCAACGTGCCGTCCGTCGAGCCATCGTTGATGACGATGACTTCAAAGTTCGGATAGTGCAAAGCCAGCAGGGAATGAACGCTTTCCACGATGTTGGCTTCTTCGTTGTAGGCCGGGGCCAGGAGGGAAATGGGCAGCGTTATGTCGCTGGTCAAAAGCCGCCACAGTGTGTTGTCCTGCTCCGCCGGCTGATTTCTGCGCAACTCTGTGTAGGCAAGAACAAGTTGAACGGCATAAATCAGATTTTGCAGCAGTCCCAGACCGACGATGCCAACCGACAGATAGAGAACCGCCGACAGAACGCCTGGCGGGATATTGAGCGACGAGAGCTCCGATATCATGCGGCGTCCAGTTCGTTTTCGGCCAATATCAGCGTCGCCGTTTCACCCGCCAGCGTTTTCTCCCTGGCGGCTGCCCGGAGCATTTCGGTGCCGGGCTCGTCCATGGCGTAGAGCGCTTCTCCCGCGCGGTACCTCACCCACCAAACAGTAGGCGCATGAGCAGGGGGATTGCACTGATGGCGCCGATCCGTCCGGCGCAGCCGGCGGCCTGCGTCCGGACCTGCCAGGCCGGGTCGCGCAAACCTTCGTTCAGAACCTCGGCGGCGGACGGATGGCTGAGCATGGCAAGTGAACGAAACACGGCGGCGCGCACGTCGAGCGAGGAATCGTGGGCGAGTTGAACCAGCACGTCGACGGCGGCGAGATCGCCAATTCTGCCCATCGCGCTGATCGCCAGTATCTTGACCTGTTCGTTCGCCTCCGGCCGGCTGGCGACAAGCATCAATTCCGGCAAGGCCGCCTGGCCGAGATCGCGGAAGAGATTGCTAAGCGCTTTTGAACGAAACCCCGAGCGTATGTCCAGTTTGTCGATGAGCACCTGAATTGAAGGGACTTTGTCCAGATCGGCAAGCGCCCGCGCGGCGGACATACGGACATCGAAGTCGTCATCGTCCAGAGCCGTTAATAGCGCTTGGGTAACCCTGTCATCGTCGAAATAGGCAAGGTTGGCGCACGCGGCGATTTTTCGGCGCTTGTTGCCGGTGCGCAGGCCTACGATCTGTCTTTCCACCGCCCCCAGGCGCCGCAAAAGACCGACAAGTTTGCTGCGATTGTCTCCCCTCACCAAACGCAGCAGATCGCCGACCAGATCACCCAACAATCTGCGGTCGCGCCCTCTCAGCGAGCGCAAATAGGCGTCATCGGGTCCTTCGTCATCCAGGAAAATGAGAATACGCGTTATCAGTTCGTCGGAGCGCAGCTTGCGCCGACGCTGAATGCGATCACCAATGATGCGGTTGACCACCAGAATCAACATAAATAGCGGGGTGATTCCCGCCATTACGAGAGATGAAATCCAAATAATGCTGAGGATATCCATCGGTCCGCCGCTCAGTACCGGACGGTTGCGCCAAGGCCGAAGACGCGGCGCACATAAGAGTTTTGCCGGTCTTCCCGGGCGCCGTCGAAGCGAAGACTGAGAGCCGGCGAAACCGTGAGCGCCAGACCGCCAAACCAAGACTGCTGTCCAACCGTCGCTTGCTCCACCCGTTCAGGCGCATCCGCCCGCCCGAGGTAAACTGAGATTTGATCAGATACTCGGATATTTCCTTTGACCAGCCAGCCGAATGTTCTGCTGTTCGCCGCATCCCAGGAGTTGATCCATTGGGCCGTTGCGGAATGGCCGGAGCCAAAATACTGAGTGATGCCGGGATTGAGGGTGTCGGTGACGCCGTCGGCATAGAATTCGCGTCTGCCGTCGGCCGACAATAACAGAGGACCTCCGAAAAATTGGCCGGCGCGAACCGAGAGACCGCCCATGACCCGAATTTTTGCCAGAAAATCGTCATCGGGCGTCATACCGACATTGAAATAATAGCTGTGCCCGCCACGTGTGCGGCGGGCGGCGCCCGCCTCCAATCTCGTATCATTGAGGCCGAAGCGTTGGCTGTGGTCGACGCGGCCGCTGAGAGTGAGGCCGCCGCCTATGGTATGGGCGATCCCAAAGGATGGTTCGCGCCAATTTCGCCTCGACTGGCGGGAAAAAGTGCTGTGGAGATATGATATGTCCAGGCGCCAGAGCCTTGGTGCTTGGGGTTTTGCAACTGCAATTGCGGGAGGGACTTTGTCGGCGCGTATCGCCGCCGCCAATCCTTTGTTGGCTGAATCCGAGTTTGGCGCCAAGGCGACGGCCTTTTTGTAGGCCTCGATCGCCAGTCTATTTCGGCCCTGGATGTAGTGGAGCCAGCCGTCAACAATGCGGGGCTCGGCGTTGTCGGGATCGATCCGTAAGGCATTGGAGACGTGGGCTTCGGCGGTTGCGTAATCACCGCTCCAGGCTGCGGCCCGCGCCCGTGCCAGCATGATATCGACATCGTCCGGGGCGAAGCCCTGGGCACGGTCCAAAATTTCCCGTGCGGTGCCGTAGTCACCGGAGAAGGCGTGGGACGTGCCCAGCAGGTAAAGGGTTTCGACGTGCCTGGGCTTGATCTTGAGCGCGGCGCGAAATGCGTCGATCGCGGCAGTGAAATCGCCGGCTTGGCGGGCTTGCCTGCCTTTGTCGTAGAGTTCTTGGAAATTAGCGCCCTGGTCAGCACTGACGGAGGAAAACAACACCGGCAGCGCAATGGCGGCAACAACGGATGCACGGAGAAAGCGCTGGATCACGATCCGATGAATCGGCGAATTCGGGCCAACAATTCGTCCGGAATAAAGGGTTTCACCAGGTAGTCGTCGGCTCCCATTGAAAGGCCGTCAACGATATCGCGCTCCTGTGCCCGGGCGGTTAACATGATAACCGGGATGTCCTTGGTATCGTCAGAATCCTTAAGCCTTCTCAGGACTTCAAACCCGTCCAGGCCCGGCATCATTCCGTCCAGTACCAGGAGATCGGGTAGCTCCTTGAACGTCGTTTCGAGCGCAAGCGCTCCATCTTCGACGGATATGACGTCGTAACCGTTTTGCTGCAGCTTGTGCTCAAGCAGCCGGACGATTAACGGGTCGTCGTCTGCGATCAGTACCTTCGGCATTCTTTCGGTGCCCCAAGCCTAAAAGCGAATTCCCCAAGATAGGCCATTAACTCCAAGCATACTGTCACAGGCATCTTAAACAATGATTTTCCTATGTGTGACATGCACATAGGTCCGGTTAGACAGCGTCTGGAACAGCCTGCGTCGTGTGCTATCAGTCGTCCGCCAACTCCTTGGGCGTGACGAAATGCGTGAGGCGCGCCTTGGTCGGATCAAGGTCGGTCCAGTGCCGGGCTTCGAAGACGAAGACGGCCAGCGCCGCCGTCGGATAGGCGGTCAGTTTCGGCGGCAGCGGCGCTTTGCCGCCGAGCATGAAAGCGAGGGAAGCGTAGCCCGGATTGTGGCCGACCATCATGAGCGACTGGACCTCTTCCGGTGCGCCCTGGGCGTGGGCCATGATCACGGCGGGGTCGGCGAGGTAAAGCTCCTCCTCCAGGGAAAACGGGAAATCCGCATTGGCCGCCGCGGTCACCAGTTCAAGGGTTTGCACGGCGCGGGCCGCACTCGATGTCATGGCGAAATCCGGGATCAGTTGTTTTTCGCTGAGGTGTCTGCCGATCGCTGCGGCGGAGCGGCGGCCGCGTTCGTTGAGGTTGCGGTCGCGATCGCGCATCAGCGGATTGGCATGGCTGGATTTGGCGTGACGCAGCAGCATGAGTGTCTTCATCGGGCGGTCCATCGTTCAACAAACTAACGGGTCGTTCATAAATTCGTCGTAAACGTGATATAAATCAACGAAATCAATGCGCTTTGCGCACCACCACGGACTAGCGAGATGACCGAGGCCGATCCTCAAATTGCTGCGGCTGCCCAGGGCGGTAGCGCCCCCGACATTGCCCGGTCCAGCGAACGTTTCTTCAATCGGGAGCTTTCCTGGCTGGCGTTTAATGAGCGCGTGCTGGAGGAAGCGGACAATCCCGACCATCCCATTCTGGAACGCCTGCGCTTCCTGTCGATTTCGGCGGAGAACCTGGACGAGTTCTACACCGTTCGCGTGGCCGGCATTCGCGGGCAGATCGCCGCCCGCGTCGAGGACATCAGCCAGGACGGGCTAACGCCGCAACAGCAGTTGGACCACATCAACGAACGCGCCGGCGCGCTGATGGCCGGGCAACAGTCGACCTGGGACACGCTGCGGCGCCTGCTTGGCGATGCCGACATCACCGTGCTCGAGGGCGACCAGCTCGATGACGGGGAACGGGATTTCGTCGAGGACTATTTCCTCGAACAGGTCTTCCCCCTGTTGACGCCGATCGCGGTCGACCCGGCCCATCCCTTTCCGTTCATTCCCAACCTGGGTTTCGCGCTGGTCCTCGAATTGCGCCGCCAGGCCGACGGAAACTCCATGAACGCCCTGGTGCCGTTGCCGCACAGGCTGGACCGCTTCGTCCGGCTGCCCGGCGCAAATTCCCGTTATCTCTCGTTGGAAAACATGGTGGCGTTGTTTATCGAACGCCTTTTCCCGGGTTACGACGTGACCGGCAAAGGGGAGTTCCGCCTGTTGCGCGATTCGGATATCCAGATCGAGGAAGAGGCCGAGGATCTCGTCCGCTATTACGAAACGGCCGTCAAACGCCGGCGCCGCGGCATGGTTATCCGCTTGAAGATCAACGCCGCCATGCCGGAACATCTGCGCCGCTTCGTGATTACCGAGCTTGGCGTGCCGGACGACGCCGTGACCATCGTCGACGGCATTCTCGGTTTGGCCGATACCGACCAGCTGATTATCCGGGATCGCCGCGACCTTCAGTTCACGCCGTTCAACCCGCGTTATCCTGAACGCATTCAGGAAAGCTCCGGCGATTGTTTCAAAGCGATTCGGGAAAAGGACTTCATCGTCCATCATCCCTACGAAAGTTTTGACGTCGTCGTGCGCTTCCTGCAGCAGGCCGCCGCCGATCCCAAGGTGGTGGCGATTAAGCAGACCCTTTACCGCACCAGCGACAACTCGCCGATCGTCAAAGTCCTGATCGAAGCGGCGGAATCCGGCAAGTCGGTGACCGCCATGATCGAACTGAAAGCCCGCTTCGACGAGGAAGCCAACATCAAGTGGGCGCGTGATTTGGAGCGCGCCGGCGTCCAGGTGGTCTACGGCTTCGTCGCGTTGAAAACCCACGCCAAGGTGTCGCTGGTGGTGCGCCAGGAAAAAATCGGCCTGCGTTCCTACGTTCACCTCGGCACCGGCAACTACCATCCGATCACGGCGCGGGTGTATACGGATCTCTCGTACTTCACCACCGATCCCGAAATCGGCCGCGACGCCGCAGCGATCTTCAACTACATGACCGGCAATGCACCGCCGGCGAAGCTGGAAAAGCTGGTGATTTCGCCAGTCGGCCTGCGCGAATCGCTGACCAACCTAATCGAGCGGGAGATCGAACACGCCGAGGCAGGGCGGCCGGCCGCCATTTGGGCCAAATTGAATTCCCTGGTCGACGGCGAAACGATCGATGCGCTTTACGCCGCCAGCCAGGCCGGCGTGCAGATCGATCTGGTGGTGCGCGGCATCTGCTGTCTGCGTCCCGGCGTATCCGGCCTGTCGGATAACATCCGCGTCAAGAGCATCATCGGCCGCTTCCTGGAACATGCCCGCATCATGTGCTTCGGCGACGGCCACGGTTTGCCGTCTCCCGATGCCAAGGTCTTCATATCCTCCGCAGACTGGATGCCGCGTAATTTCGAAGGCCGCGTCGAACTTATGGCCCCGATCGAAAATCCGACGGTGCACGAACAGGTCATGAACCAGATCATGGTGGCCAACCTGAAGGACGAAACCCAAAGCTGGAACCTTGATTCCGACGGCAAGTACGCCCGCGTCGAGATCGGCGAAGAAGCCTTCAGCGCACACACATACTTCATGACCAACCCGAGCCTTTCGGGGCGTGGCAAGGCCCTGAGAAAATCCGCGCCGAGCCCCAGGCTTGTCCTCGACAATGACTAGTTTGCAACGTTGTCCCATCCCGAAATGAGCGGCGCCGCCGACCCTTTGCCAAACGGTGAAAGAAAGCCGTTTGCGGTCGTCGATGTCGGTTCCAATTCGGTGCGGCTTGTGGTTTTCGAAGGCCGTATCCGTTGCCCGGCGCCGATCTTCAACGAGCGCGAACTGTGCGGTCTGGGACGCAACCTAGCGGCCACCGGACGGCTCGACGACGAAGCGGTCTCATCGGCGCTCGGCGCCATCCAGCGTTTCGTTTCGCTGTCGCGGGCCATGGGAGCGGGCGATCCGGAGATCGTCGCCACCGCTGCCGTGCGTGAAGCCGAAAACGGCATGGCTTTGGCCGAAGAGGTCAAGCGGCGTACGGGCGTCGGCGTCCACATCCTGGACGGCCGCGAGGAAGCCCGGCTTTCCTGTCTCGGCGTGACCTCGGCAATTCCCATGGCCGAGGGTCTGATGGGCGATCTGGGCGGCGGCAGCCTGGAGATCGTCGGGCTCGAGCAGGGCGGCATCGGGGAAGGCATTACGCTGCCTCTGGGGCCTTTGCGGTTGTTGGCGGAAGGTGAAAAATCGGGCCCGGCCTATGCCGCCAGGGTCGACGAAACCATTCAACGGGCCGCCTGGATGCAGCAGGCGCAGGGGCAGACATTTTACGCCGTCGGAGGCGCCTGGCGGGGACTGGCTAAAATTCACCAGGCGCAAACCAATTATCCGCTGCAGATCGTCCACCATTACGACCTGCCACGGTCCGAGGTGGAGGATTTTGCCAACGTCATTGCGAGGTTGAGTCATGATTCGCTCGACCGCCTGATCGGCATCAATGCCAAACGCCGACCCTACCTGCCGCTGGCATCGCTGGTGCTGGCGCGAATTCTCAATTTTGTGCGTCCCGAGCGGGTTGTGTTTTCGGCCGGTGGACTGCGCGAGGGGCTTGTCTTCGACAATTTGGACGAAGCCGAAAGCCAGCTTGATCCACTAATCGCCGCCAGTCGGGATTTTGCCCGCATGGAGGGTCGCTTCGACGAACACGGCCAGGAGCTCTTCGAGTGGATGGCGCCGCTTTTTCCCGGCGAATCACGGGCCGAGGCAAGGCTGCGGCTCGCCGCTTGCGCCCTGGGGGACACCGCCTGGCGGGCTCATCCCGACTATCGCGCGCTGCAGGCCTTCGGACGAATATTGTTTGCACCCTTTACCGGCATCAACCACCGCGAACGGGCGGTTCTGGCGCTTGCCGTTCATGCCCGCTATGCCGGCCACAATGAAGGGGATACCGCAGCCCCGGCCCGCAGTCTGGTCGATGAGTTCGATCTCGAACGCGCCACCGTGATCGGCCTCGCGTTGCGCCTGGGTCACGTGCTTTCGGGCGGGACCATGGGCATCGTCGGCCGCAGCCGCCTAAATCTCGAAAACGGGCCGCTGGTCCTGACCTTGCCGAACGAAGACGCCGGCCTGATCGGCGCTTCGGTGGCAAAACGCCTGACCATGCTAGGCGAGGCGCTGGGACGTGCGGTGCGGTTGGAAAGTGCCGAATAAATTGGACGTTTCGTCCTAGCCGATCACCCGCCTTTTTCAAGGCCTTCCGCTGGGCTCGAATGTACGGCCATGTTGTGACCGTGTCCGGGCGAGCGCAACCGCGCCATCTCGAACGTCATTTTTCTCAGCATTGCCTCGGCAAAATCCCGGTTGTTGATGCTCAACTGCAGGAAGGAGGTGGGTCCGCCGATGACCTCGTTGCGATAATATCGCGACAGAACCCGGACGCCGTCGCCCTGCGCCATGATCAGGCCATTGACGGTGATATGGCTGGCCAGGGCTTCATCGCGAGCGATCGAGGCGACACGGCCGATGTTGGATATTCCATCGCCAACCATGTTGATGACCAACTTGCTGGCTTGCCAGGGCAGGGCATGCATCTGTTCCGCCGCCATCTTGATGCCATAGGCGACATCGGTTTGCTTGCCGTGTTTGATCTGGTCGGGGCGACTGAGGAATTTCTCGAGCCACAGAGCCGCTGTCCAGGCCTGCTCGGCAGTGCCGATTTGCATCCAGGGCAGGATCAGCTCGTGGCGGGCAAAGCTCGACCAGGCGAGTACCGAAAGGGCGATGCGCTTGTAATAACCGCCCGAGATGACCGCATGAAAACGGGGGTGCCGCAATGTGTAGATCAACCCCGTGATCTGGGCGGACGCCTCTTCCCGGTCAATCGACTCGGATCGGTCATAGGAGACCACAATGGCGACATCGACCGGCTTCCCAGCTTCCGCGAACGCCGTACCCGGCAAAAGGATGAAGAGCAAAACAAGAAGCATACGCATCTTTTTCCTCCAATATCCCGCCTATACAGGAACTTAGAATAATAGGGCCGTTAGCGGAAAAAGCCAGTATTCGCCAATGCTATTCGACCCTGACGTACCCCATCATTCCTGCCTGCGCATGCTCCAGCACATGGCAATGCAGCGCCCAATCGCCCGGGTTATCAGCTACGAAGGCGATGTCGACAAATTCTTCTGGCCGGATCAATACCGTATCCATGATGCGCGGCGCCGTGAGCTTGCGGCCGTTGCGTGAGATGACGTGGAAGGAATGGCCGTGCATATGGATGGGGTGGTCAAAAGCCGTATTATTCCGCCAGCGCAGGATGTAGCTGGTTCCCAGTTTTAAATTGAGCATCGGCGTGCCGACATCGTCCTTTGTCATGGGCGGGATGACCGCCCCGTTGACGGCCCATACCATCCCCATGCCGGCAAGTTCCCGCAAACTGGTGGATTTGCCCTTGTATTTCGCCTCTCTCAGTCCCCCCATTGCGCCCCCTTGGAAGACCATTTCGAAGCTTTCCGCGCCGGTGAAATTTGGCTTGGCGACCGGATTTTCGCCGATGGAGGTCGGAATTTTTCGCGGTGTTGTGCGGATGGGATCCGCTGCCGAGTAGTGGATATCGCCAAAAACGTAGGCGTTGCGCGGGTAATATCGGTCGACGATCCGAAATTTTTCGCCGGGCTTAGCCATCAAATCGAGCAAGAGATCGACGCGTCCGCCCGGCGGGATGGCGACCGGGATTGATCCCGTGCTTGCCGGGGTGACAGGGTGTCCGTCGACAGCAAGCAGCATGGGATCGTGGCCTTCGAAGTCCAGTCCGAAGACGCGGGCGTTTGCGGCATTTATCAGCCGGAGACGAATACGCTCGCCGCTGCGCGGACGAAATATGACGTCCGATTTGCCGTTGACCGTGGCGACATTGCCGAGACGCCCAGCGTGCGCCGCATCGTGAAGATCGCCGAACGGTGCGATCAGGCCATCCTTCTGCAGCCGCCAATCGTCCAGTACCCAGATCACGTCCCGGTCGACATCCGGCGCGTCCGCTTCTTCGACGATGAGTGCACCGGAAAGGCCGCGGCCGACTTGTTCGGCGCTGTTGACGTGGGGGTGATACCAGTAAGTTCCGGCATCGTTCGCCGAGAATTCATAGGTAAACGAATCACCCGGCACGACCGGCGCCTGCGTGAGAAACGGCACGCCGTCCATGGCGTTGTCGATTCTAAGGCCATGCCAGTGAACCGTGGTTGCCTCAGGCAATTCGTTGCGCAGCGAAACGCGCAACCGCTCGCCTTGTTTGGCCCTGAGAACCGGTCCCGGGATGCCCCCGCCATAGGACCAAATTTCCGTGCTCGGTCCATCGGCGTCGAAAAACGCGACGTTTCCCGGTTTCGCGACAAGGGCGTCGCCCGGTTTGGAGTTGGCGAGTGATTTGGCCAAAGAGGACGCGGCAACAGCGCTGGCTCCCGCACCTATTAAGAACGATCGGCGTTGGATGCTCTGAGTAGGCATGGCGTCATCGTATCAGGACGCGGGCGGCCTAGTCTTCCAATTCGACGATCTCAATTTTTTTGCCGTCGGCCGCCAGGGCCAGTTCGCCATGCTTCAGACGCAGGGCATCGTCGCCGAAGACATGAAAACGCCAACCCTTGAGGGCCGCGACATCGGCCTTGTCGTCGGCCGCGATGCGTTCGAGGTCGGCAACGTTGGCCACCAGCTTCTGGGCGACGTCGTGCGTCTCGCACTTCATTTTCAGCAGAACCTTTAGCAAATCCACCAGCGGGCCGATGCCGCGGGGCAGGGGCTTGGGCTTCTCGACAACCGGTAGGTCGCCTTCCGGCATCTCGACACCGCGCCGCACTGCTTCCAGGAGGGCTTTGCCGCCCCGGCTCTGGGCGAAACCCTGGCTGACGGAGCGCATGCGGCCGAGATCTTCCGCCCCCTTGGGCGGGTGGGCCGATATCTCCAGCAGGGCCTCGTCGCGCAGGATGCGGTTGCGCGGCATGTCGCGGGTCCGGGCTTCGGTTTCACGCCAACCGGCGACCTCGCGCAGCACGCCGAGGAAACGGGGATCGGTGGTGCGGGCCTTGATGCGCTTCCAGGCCCGGTCGATGGGGATGTCGTAGGTCAGGGGATCGGCCAGGACCTCCATTTCCTCATCCAGCCAGTGGGCCCTCCCGGATTTCTCCATTTTGTCGTGCAGGCGTTCATAGATATCCTGCAGATAAATGACGTCGTCCAGGGCATAGGAGAGTTGACGGTCGGTGAGCGGCCGCCGCGCCCAGTCGGTGAAGCGCGACGCTTTATCGAGGCGCTTCTTCAAAAGCTTCGAAACCAGGGTTTCATAGCCGACGGAATCGCCGAAGCCGCAAACCATCGCGGCCAGCTGCGTGTCGAACAGGGGATGGGGCACGGACCCAGACAGGTTGTAGACGATTTCCAAATCTTGGCGGCCGGCGTGAAAGACCTTGAGGGTGCTTTCATCGGCCATCAATTCGAACAGGGGTGAGAGGTCGATCCCGTCGGCCAGAGGGTCGACGGCCAGGGCCTCTTCCTTGCTCGCCATCTGAAACAGACAGAGCTGCGGCCAGAAGGTGCTTTCGCGGATAAATTCGGTATCGACGGTGATGAAGGGCTTTTCGGCAAGTCGTTTACAAGCGTCGGCCAACGCGTCGGTCGTGGTAATAACTGTCATGGCGATTTGCTATACACCAGATAGCCGTCGAAGTCCCCCCGGGATGGATGAAAAACCACGTTTTACTTAAGATTCGGCGTAATATTGTTGACATACGCCGCCGTTCGGTGTGCTTTTGCGCCGCCTACGCAGGCGTGTTTCCGTCTCTCAATTTTTCTCATCAATATTTCGGATTTAAGAAACCATGCATAGTTATCGCACCCACAATTGCGCGGAACTTCGTGAAAGCGACGTCGGCGAAACCGTCCGCATCTCCGGCTGGGTTCACCGCAAGCGCGATCACGGCAATCTACTGTTCATCGACCTGCGCGATCATCATGGTTTGACCCAGTGCGTCACCTCGGTGGGTGAGGCGCAGTTCGAGGGTGCTGAAGCGGTGCGGCCGGAAAGCGTCGTGACAATCACCGGTGAAGTCATTGCCCGGACAGAGGATACCATCAACGACAACCTGCCGACCGGGCGGGTTGAGGTGCGGATCGACGAATTCGCCGTGCAGTCCAAAGCCGGCGACCTGCCCATGCCGGTATTCGGCGATCAGGAATACCCGGAGGATACCCGATTGCGTTACCGTTTCCTTGATCTCAGGCGGGAACGCATCCACCGCAACATCGTGCTGCGTAGCGAGGTCATCGCGGCCATTCGGCGGCGCATGACCGAGCAAGGCTTCACGGAGTACCAGACGCCCATTCTGACGGCCTCGTCGCCCGAGGGAGCGCGTGATTTCCTCGTGCCCAGCCGCATGCACCCCGGCAAGTTTTATGCGCTGCCCCAGGCGCCGCAACAGTTCAAACAGCTCTACATGATCGCCGGCTTCGACCGTTATTTCCAGATCGCCCCCTGCTTCCGCGACGAGGACGCGCGGGCCGACCGTTCGCCGGGCGAGTTTTACCAACTCGACGTCGAAATGGCCTTCGTCACCCAGGAGGATGTATTTGCCGCCATCGAGCCGGTGATGCACGGTACCTTCGAGGAGTTCGCCGACGGCCGGACGGTGACACCGATGCCGTTCCCGCGCATTCCCTTTGCCGAGGCCATGTTGAAATACGGCAGCGACAAGCCCGACCTGCGCAACCCAATCGAAATTTCCGACGTCACCGAGGCCTTCGAGGGCTCCGGTTTCGGCATCTTCGCCCGCGCCATCGAGGGCGGTTCCGTGGTCCGCGCCATCCCCGCGCCGGGCGCCGGTGAACGGCCCCGCAGCTTCTTCGACAAACTGAACGACTGGGCCCGTAGCGAGGGCGCCGCCGGGCTCGGCTACATCATCTTCGAAAACGGCGGCGGCAAGGGCCCGATCGCCAAAAACCTGGATGACGACCGGGTCGCCCGGATTAGGGAAATTACCGGCGCGGGCGACGGCGACGCCGTATTTTTCGCTTGTGATAAAGCGGATGGGGCCGCCGCCCTCGCTGGCCTGGCCAGAACCAAGCTCGGCGAGGATCTCGACCTCCTGGAGAAGGACGTCTTCCGTTTCTGTTGGATCGTCGATTATCCGATGTATGAGTACGACGAAGCCGAGAAGAAGCTGGACTTCAGCCACAACCCGTTCTCCATGCCGCAGGGCGGGCTAGAAGCGCTCAACGCCAAAGACCCGCTCGACGTTCTGGGCTATCAGTACGACATCGTCTGTAACGGCACCGAGCTGAGTTCGGGCGCCATCCGGAACCATGATCCCGAGATCATGGTGAAGGCGTTTCAATTGGCGGGTTACGGACGGGCGGACGTCGAGGAAAAATTCGGCGGCATGTTCAGGGCGCTACAGTTCGGCGCACCGCCCCACGGCGGCATCGCCCCCGGCCTCGACCGCATTGTCATGCTGTTGGCCGACGAGCCCAACATCCGCGAGGTTGTCGCCTTCCCGATGAACCAGCAGGCGGAAGACCTGTTGATGGGCGCACCCGCCGACGCGGCGCCGCGTCATTTACGGGAACTGCACTTACGGCATGTGCTGCCGAAGGCGGAACCGAAGCCCACAGAAGAAGAAGAAAAAGCGGAAGGGGAGGACTGAGCGCCTCTATTTGGGAGCGAGCGGCGTACCTGTCAGTATGGCGCCTTTTAGTTCGGCGTTGCCGGCCTGGGCTTCATCGATCTTGGCGCGGGTCAAATCCGCGTTGCGGAAATTGGTGCCGCCCAGGTTGGCCCCCAGCAAATTGGTGACATGCCACTCGCCGGTCGGTTTGCCTTCGCTGTTAATAAGTTCGACCGGTGTGAGCTTTGCCCCGTCCAATCGAGCCCCGGCCAGGTTGGCCTTGCCCAGATCCGCGCCCGACATATCAGCGCGATGCATGTCGGCGCCCGGCAGGTTGGCTTCGCGCAGATCACTGAGAACGAATACACCGTCGGCCAGTTTGGCGTCGGCCCAATTGCAACGGCGAAGGTCGGCACCCGATAGGTATACGCCGCTGAGATCGGCCTTGCCGATACTGACGTTGCTGAGGACGGCACGCTCGCCGCGCTGGCCGTTGGAATCGACCCAGACCGCGTGGTTTCTAAGGATTGACTGCAGTTCCACCGGCAGGTCGCATACACCCCGGCTGATGATGGCGTCGCGCAGGTCCGCCCGGTTCAGGTCAA
>CAZGTM010000020.1:0-62302 GCA_964528595.1 uncultured Rhodospirillaceae bacterium | reverse complement strand
TGGGAATACGGCCACCTTGGTAGCTCATGTTGCCGATCACCACGGCCGCGGCGTACTTGTTCTCGGCCCATGCCGAAACGGTCAGAAAAATCGACGCAACAACAATGATCAAAGTTGAAAACGTTTTCACGCTACTTCCCCCTTTTCAATAAGTGCGTCAAAAATCTAGCTAACTGGCATGCTCGTATTTGTCGTTTGATTTGAGTGTGTTAGCACGCCCGACAACGGGTTTATGCGCCGCCTGAAGATAGCTAACTCGGCTGCCGAGACCACCGAACATTTGTTCCGAATCCCCTGATCGATCTAGGGCGGAATTCCCAACATCACCGGGGAGTTGATCTCACCAGAACATCGTAAGCCGGGCGAATCTCCCCGGCGATTTGGGTGATCCGAAAATTTCTGATCGACTATCCGGATTTACCCATGATCAGAGGCAAGTCGCCGACAAATGCCGGCAGGTCCGAGCCCTGCGTGGCCTCGATCAGTTTGAGGCAACCTTCACAGCCCATCAGGCGGATGACCATGGTGCGGCGTTTGGTGCCGAGGGAGATCAGCAGCCCGCCGTCCAGCATGACGTCGATGTCGCCGCTTCTTTCGTTTTCCTCCAGGCGCGCACCGACGGTGTCGCAGGCATCCTCCAGGCCGTCAACCAGTTGGTCGAAATCCAAACCATCGTCGGTCAGGGGCACGACGATTTCATCGATCGACACAGGGAAGACCTGATCGAAATTGTCAGGCAACTCATGCGGTGGCGTGCGCAGAACGATGCGGCGTTCAATAAGCGCTTCCGCCGGGTCGGCTTCGCCCTGGCCGGCATCGACGATGTAGCTGAAGTATTTGGTCTCAAGAGTTCCGCCGGAGCCGTCGACCATCTGCAGTTTGATATCGCGCCGTCGCAGGCCGAGCAAAACCTTGGCATTGCGGTAGACGGTATCCAGTTCCGTCCGCATGGTCTCATGCAGCAGGCGGCCCGCCCAGGCCGACGCGCGCTCGCTGTGTTCCGTCGGCGGCTTGTGGCGTTTGGCCGGATCAAACCCCGGCAGGCGCCTGAACAGCCGGGATTCCCGGTTGCGGAAAAAGGCGTCGGCAAATTTGGGCTGAAGGGGCGGCGGTTTTTTGGGGTCCACAGGAACCTGGAATGTTTGCTGATTTTCTTATTTGATGACGGGCGAGATTACAGCATGCTCGGCGTGGTCCGAAGAGGAAATGAGGCGACATGGTCAAGGAAACGGCGCGGACGATGCGGGCGGCGGTCTGCCGTGAATTCGGCGCACCGCTGAGAGTCGAGGAAGTTCGGCTGGCCCAGCCCGGCGCCGGAGAACTGTTGGTCAAGGTCGAGGCTTGCGCCATCTGTCACAGCGACCTGACCTACATGGACGGCGGCTGGGGCGGGGTGCTGCCCGCCGTGTTCGGCCATGAAGCCGCCGGCGTGGTCGAGCAGGTCGGCCCCGAGGTCGAGGGTTTCGCCGCCGGCGATCATGTCGTGGTGACGCTGATCCGGCATTGCGGCGGCTGCCACTACTGCGCCAAGGGAGAACCTTATCTCTGCGAGGGTACGGTGCCGCTGGACGCCGAAAGCCCGCTGTCCTCAGCGGACGACGAAGTCCTCCAACAGGGGTTGCGCACGGGCGCGTTCGCCGAATACGTCACGGTTCACCAATCACAGACCGTGGGCATCCCCGGAACGCTGCCGCTCGACAGCGCGTCGCTGCTGGCCTGCGGCGTCATCACCGGATTGGGGGCGGTGACCAACTCGGCCGACATCCCGGCCGGTTGCAATGTCGCGGTCATCGGCGCGGGCGGCGTCGGTCTCAACAGCATCCAGGGCGCCGCCCTGCGAAATGCCGGACGGATTATCGCGCTTGATATGGCGGACGCCAAACTTGAGGCGTCACGTGAATTCGGCGCGACCCACACAGTCAACGCCGGCGACGGCGACGCGGTCGGGGCGGTGCGCGAGCTAACCGAAGGCAGAGGGGTGGATTTTGTTTTCGTCACCGTCGGATCCGCCAAGGCGATGGAACAGGGGTTGGCCATGCTGGCCAAGAGCGGCTCCCTGGTCGTCGTCGGCATGCCGCCGACCGGCGACGACATGACGGTCGATCCCGGCGATTTCGCCAGTGCCGGACAGCACATGGTGGGCAGCAAGATGGGTTCGTCACGGCCCGCTATCGATATTCCGGAACTGGCGGACCTCTACCTCGCCGGCAAGCTTAAGCTCGACGAACTGATTTCGGGGCGGTATGCCCTGGACGACATCAACGAAGCTATCGCCTCGGTCAAACGGGGCGAGGCCTTGCGCAATGTGATCGTTTTTTCGTGAGGGGGCGGCGATGAAGATCACCGAATTCAAGACCTGGGTTGTGGGCAATCCGCCGCCCGGCTTCGGGGGCAACTATTTCGTCTTTCTCAAGCTTACGACGGACAGCGGCATCTCGGGCTACGGCGAAGCCTACGCCGCCACTTTCGGACCTCACGTCATGGCCGCCATGATCGAGGACGTCTGTGCCCGGGACGTCGTCGGCCGCGACCCGTTCCACACCGAAAAACTTTGGCGCGACATTTACAGCCGGGGTTTCAGCCAGCGCCCCGACATCTCGCTGGCCGGCGTGTTGAGCGCCATCGAAATCGCCTGCTGGGATATCGCCGGAAAAGAAATCGGTAAGCCGGTTTACGAACTGTTGGGCGGCCGGGTGCACGAGCGGTTACGCAGTTACAGCTATCTCTATCCGGAGCCGGGCGATGCCGTCGATGTCTACCGCGACGCCGACCTGGCAGCGGAACGGGCCGCAGCTTACGTGGCGGAGGGCTTCACGGCCGTAAAATTCGATCCCGCCGACAAGTACTCGGTGCTGGATCCGCGCCAGCCTTCCTTGGCCGAACTCGACCGCTGCGAGCGCATCACCGCCGCCGTGCGGCAGGCGGTCGGCGCCAAGGCCGACATCCTGATCGGCACGCACGGCCAGTTCACGGTATCGGGCGCCGTGCGTCTGGCGCAACGGCTGGAGCCTTTCGAGCCCCTGTGGTTCGAGGAACCGACGCCGCCGGAGATGCCGGAAAACATGGCCGAAGTGGCGGCTCAGACCTCCATCCCCGTCGCCACGGGTGAACGCCTCGCCACCAAATACGAATTCGCCCGCGTTCTGGAGATGCGGGCCGCATCGATCCTGCAGATGGACCTCGGCCGCGTCGGCGGCATTCTCGAAGCCAAGAAAATCGCCGGTATGGCGGAGACCTACTATGCCCAGATCGCGCCGCACCTTTATTGCGGTCCCATTGTGGCGGCGGCCAACATTCAGATCGCCACGTGTTCACCCAACTTCCTGATCCTCGAAAGCATCCGGAAGTTCGGCGGCTTCCACGCGGATCTGCTCAACGACCCAATCTCGTGGGAGGATGGTTACGTCGTGCCGCCGACCGCGCCGGGCCTAGGGGTGGAATTGGACGAGGCGGTTGCCGAAGCCAATCCTTACGAGGGCGACGCTTTGCATCTTGAAATGGCGCCGGGCCTGCCGCCGGTCAGCTAGTCCTTTTTGCCGTACATCGCGATGGCCATCAGTTTTTCGGCCATCTCCTCGGCGTTGCCCTCGAATTGCAGGCCGTGGTAGGGCGTGTTGGACCAGGCAACGCGGCTGTTGATCTTTCCCGTGTTGCCGATGTTAATTTCGACGCGCTGGTCCTGTTCGAGGATTTGGGCGATCTCAATTTTCGAACCGCCCGTGGAAAGGTTGAGGACGCTGCACGGGATGACGCCGTCCTCGGACACGAGCTCTGCCCTCATCGAGACGTCCCGACGATCGTTGCCCCGCTTGTAGTTTGTCTTGGGCGGGGAGAATTTCTCGTTTTTCCCTTTCAAAACGGCCTCTCTCGTTCACCGCTCTTCGTCCGCTAATATTGAGATATACTCATAGAATTACGGATTGTCACCTCTCTACCCCAACACGTTGTGGTGTAGGATTGGCGCTTAAGTCCACCTAACCAGAGGAATTTCTTCGATGATTCCCCACAAACCGCTGGCCCGGCTTCCGACCCACGAGGTGATCAACATGCCGCCCCACCTGGGCGATCAGGACCTCTGGCAAGGCGATATTGCGCTGCGTGAGGGGGTGGCCCGTGAAGGCGGCGGCTGGGCCAAAGCCAAGCTTGCCGAATTCGGCAAGACCGCCGGCGCCGCGGAGATCTTCGAAAAGGCCGATGCCGCCAATCGCCACGCGCCCGAGGTCAAACCCTTCGACCGCCACGGCATGCGCATCAACCAGGTCGAATTCCATCCCGCCTACCATGACCTGATGGCGGTCGCGATCGAAAACGAGGTGCCGAATTTCGCCTGGAACCACCCCGAACCGGGCGCCCAGGTCGTGCATGCCGCCCTGACCTACATGTTCAACCAGGCCGAGGGCGGCGTGCTTTGCCCCATGGCCATGACTTACGCCGTGGTACCGGCGCTGCGCACCACGCCCGAGGTTGGTGACGACTGGATCCCCCGTCTGCTCTCCACCTCATACGATGCGCGCGACATACCTGTGGAACAAAAGACCGGCGCCACCATGGGCATGTTCATGACGGAGAAGCAGGGCGGTTCGGACGTCCGGGCCAATTCCACCCGCGCCATCCCTCTGGAAGGGGCCGAGGGTCCCGGCGCCGCCTACCATCTGACCGGCCACAAGTTCTTCTGTTCGGCGCCGATGTGCGACGCCTTCCTCACGCTCGCCTATACCGACAACGGGCTTTCGTGTTTCCTGGTGCCGCGCTGGACGCCCGAGGGCGAGCGCAACAACCTCTTCATCCAGCGTCTCAAGGAGAAGCTCGGCAACCGTTCCAACGCCTCATCGGAAATGGAACTGCAGGACACCTGGGGCGTCATGGTCGGCGATGAGGGCCGGGGGGTGCGGACGATCCTCGATATGGTTCAGGGCACGCGCTATTACTGCTGCTTCAGTTCCGCCGCCCTGATGCGCCAGGGTCTGGTGCAGGCCCTGCATCACACCACCCACCGCGCCGCCTTCCAGAAAAAGCTGATCCAGCAGCCTTTGATGCGCAATGTGCTGGCCGACCTCGCCATCGAGGCTGAGGCGGCGCTGGCACTGACCCTGCGCATCGGCCGGGCCATGGATGAAGCAGCGAACGACGAACAGGCTGCCGCCTTCGCCCGCATCGGCACGGCGGTGGGCAAGTACTGGATCTGCAAACGCGCGCCGGGGCATACCTTCGAGGCCATGGAATGCCACGGCGGGCCGGGCTACATCGAGGAATCGATCATGCCGCGGCTTTACCGCGAAGCGCCGGTCAACAGCATTTGGGAGGGGTCCGGCAACGTCATGTGCCTCGACGTGCTGCGCGCCATGTTCCGCGAGCAAGCCGCCATCCCGGCGTACCTCGCCGAACTCGATGCGGCGAAAGGCGGCAACGCCGCCCTTGATACGGCCGTCGTATCTCTCAAGCTGGAACTCGGCGATCCCGAGAACCTGGAACTCCGCGCGCGCGGCATCACCGAAATGATGGCCCTGGCGCTGCAGGGCGCACTATTGGTCCAACATGCCCCGTCTTCGGTGAGCGACGCCTTCTGCGCCTCGCGTTTAGGCCCGCGCTGGTCCGGCGCCTACGGCACGCTGCCGGCGGGCATCGATTTCGACGGCGTCATTGATAGGGCGATGGCTCAGGCCGCTTAGCCTTCACTAGTCAAAATCTAGATTTTTTGACTGACATCGGTGAATTGGCATTCGCTGTCCCCCCCATCCTATCCTTCCCCCGCGAGGGGGGAAGGAACTCACTTTGCAATTTCGCCCGAACCAAAAAAAGCCCTCCCCCTTGATGGGGGAGGGTTGGGTGGGGGTGGAGCCAGAGGGCTTAGAATTCAAAATCTAACTCAGCCCAACCCGGCGAACAGGTCCGGCGGGTCCGCTTCGGCGGCCGGGCGGATGTCGCTGACGCCGACGCCGATCAGGCGGAAGGCGCGGCCGTCGGCTTCGCGTTTGATCAGTTGGGCGGCGGTCTCGTAAATCACCTCGGCAAGCTGGGTCGGGTCGGTAAGTTTCTGGTTGCGCGTGAGGGTCTGAAAATCGTGGGTCTTCATCTTCAGCACCAGGGTGCCGCCGGCCAGGTTGCTCTTGGCCAACCGCTGGGCCACGCGGTCGCACAGGGGACGCACGGTGTCACAGAGCTCCGTCTCCGACGCCGTATTGCGGGCGAAGGTTGTTTCGGCGGAGATGCTTTTGGCTTCACGGTGGGTGCTGATCTTGCGGCTGCCCTCGCCCTGGGCATAGAGCGCCAGGCGGCGGCCGAACTTGCCGTAATGTTTAACCAGTTGGTCCGGAGTCAGGGCTTGCAGGTGGCCGATGGTGGTGATGTCGTCGGCTTCCATGCGTTTCGCGGTGACGTCGCCGACGCCGTTGATTTTGCGCACCGACAGGGGCGCCAGGAATGCCTTGACGCCGGCCCGGCCGATCACCGAATAACCGCGCGGCTTGTTGAGGTCCGAGGCCAGCTTGGCCAGGAAGCGGTTGTAGGCGAGGCCGATGGAGACCGTGATGTGGACTTCGTCCTCGATGCGCTTGGCGATTTCCGCCAGGTGCACGGCGGGCGGGTGTCGCTTCGTGCGCCGTCCGTCAGGTCGAGGTAGGCCTCGTCCATCGAGACCGGCTCGATCACCGGCGTGGCGGCGCGGAAGATGTCGCGGATCTGGTTGCTGACTTCCTTGTACTTGGCCATGTTGGGCTGGATGACCACGGCGTTGGGGCACAGCTCCATCGCCTTGAACATCGGCATGGCTGAGCGCGGTCCGAACTTGCGGGCGATGTAGCAGGCCGTCGTGACGACGCCGCGGCCGCCGGCGTGACCGACGATCACCGGTTTGTCGCGGATGCTGGGATCGTCGCGCTTCTCGACCGAGGCGTAGAAGGCGTCGCAGTCGATGTGGGCGATGTCGAGCCGGGGCAATTCGGCGTGGGCGGCAAGGCGCGGGGAGCCGCACGATCCGCAGGCTTCGGGGGGCAAATCCCCCCCGGTATCGGCAAGTTCCAGGCAATCTCGGCAAACGGTAAACGTCATCGGCGCCAGTCTATCCCTTAGATGTCTGACATGGAAGAAGTGTTCTTGATATGTTCTTGTGGTATTCGGGCCTAATCTGGGGTAACAGCGAGAGGTGCTGATTTGTACAGGGCTTGGGGGCGTAAATGCGAGAGGACTGGCTGGGTAACCCTGTTACCACCGACAACGAGGCGACGCTGGCGGGCGTCAACGATTTCACCCATGGCTTTTTGGCTTACGAGGAAAAAGCGCTCAACATCCTCAGCGTGGCGGACGCCGATCCGGACTGCGCCCTCGCCAACGCTTATGCCGCGATGCTCTACATGTTCATGGAATCGCGCGACGGTCCGGTGCAAGCGGCCAGGTACCTGGAGCGGGCCGATGCAACCTTGGCCAATGCCACGGAGCAGGAACGCCAAGTTGCGGAAGCCATTCGTGCCTGGGTCGCCAACGACATCCCCAAAGCCATCGAACTTTGCGAAGCGGCCGCCGGGAACTACCCCCGTGAACTTGCCACGGTAAAGGCTTGCCAGTACCACCAGTTCAATCTCGGTAATTCGCCCGGCATGCTGCGCGTCGCCGAACTGGCGCGGGAGGCCAACGACGGTCTGGCCTACATGCACGGCATGACCGCCTTCGCCCAGGAGCAATGCCACCTGCTGTACGACGCCGAGAAGTCCGCCAGGCGGGCGCTGGAACTGGAGGAAAAGGAACCCTGGGCCCAACACGCCCTGGCCCACATCATGCTGACGCAGGGCCGTACCGGCGAGGGCATTGAGTTCATGGAGCGCGTCGCCTCGACCTGGACCGATCTCAATTCCTTCATGTACACCCACAACTGGTGGCATCTCGCCGTGTTCCATATCAGCCGAGGCGACTACCAGGCTGCGCTGGCGATCTACGACGATCATGTCTGGGGCATTCTCAAGGATTATTCACAGGACCAGATCGGCGCCGTGTCGCTGTTGTTGCGCCTGGAACTCGTCGGCGTCGATGTGGGCAACCGTTGGGAAGATGTCGCCGGCTACCTCAAAGTCCGGGTCGACGATCACGTCCAGCCGTTTTTGACCATGCAATATCTCTACGGCCTGGCCCGCGCCCGTGCCCCGGAGGCGGATGAACTGCTCAGGAGCCTTGGCGATTTCGCCCCACAGTCACCGGAATTTCAGCGGGCCGCTTGGACCGAGGTCTGCCTGCCGGCCTGTGTTGGACTGGCGGCGCACGCCCGCGGCGATCACGGGGCGGCCGTCGAGGCTTTGGGGCGGGCGATCCCGCGATTGGTGGAAATCGGCGGCAGCCACGCGCAGCGGGACCTCTTCGACCTCGTCTTCCTGGATTCGCTGATCCAAACCGGCCGATTTGTAACCGCCCAGGGATTGCTGGAGCAGCGCCGGGGCTTCGATCCCGAGGGCGTTCCGACCAATCTCGCTCTGGCCCTGGTCTATGAAAACCTGGGGTTGCCGGGGGAGGCCGCCCGGGCGGCGGAGCGCGCCGCCGCCGGAATCGCCTAATACGGCGGGCATTTTAACCATAGCTATCCACACGACCGGTTGTTTCATTACGAAACGGCTGTGATAGAGTTTCCCTCATGGTCGACGATACCAACATCGGTGACGACGGCGCTCGGACGGATGCCAACACCATCGAACAGATGCGGCATTTCCGTCAGATGCTGCCGCTGTACGGCGCCGCCCAGATCGCCCTGGGATCGCTCATTGCCGCCGGATTTTTCGAGTCCGCAAACTTGGCGGTCGTCGTCATCTGGATCGGCTTGATTTGGGTCACCGGCCTTATCGCCATCCGCGATTGGTGGCGCCACAGGGGCCTGCCGACGCAAACGAAGATTTCCCAGCCCACGGTCAAGCGGGCCGAATTGTCGGCCGTGATGATGGGGACGATCTGGGGCGGCGGCGCGATCGTGCTTTTTCCCGACGATTCGCTGGGCGGGCAAACCCTGCTGACGTTCGTCATCGCCGGTGCGACGGCGGGGGCGACGGCGAGCTCGTGGAACTATCCGAAGATCAGTCTGGGTTTTTGTTTGCCGGCGCTTGCCCTGCTGAGCCTCCGGCTTGTCTACGCCGGCGAGACGATCCATTTCACCATGGCCGCCATGACGGCCGTCTACTTTGCGTTTTTGATGGCTCTCTCGCGTTTCCTCCATCGCGGCTTTCTCGAGGGACAGGCGGTCAAGTCCCACCTTTCATACATCGTCGAGTCGCTCAACCAGATGAAGGCGGGTATCGCGATTTACGACGAAAACGAAAAGCTGGTCTTCATCAACAATACCCATCGCGAACTGTTTCCCGAAACGGCGGAGGCGGAAGTCCGCGGCGTCCGCTTGGAGGACACGGTACGCCTGCGGGCGGAAAGTGGCGTTTACCCGGACATTGCCGGGCGCGAGGCGGAATGGACAGCGGATATCCTGAGCCAGATTCGCACCGGCGAATACGACAGCGACCGCAAGCACAGCGACGGACGCTGGATTCAAACTTCCGTTCGCCGCGCCGAAAATGGCATCCACACGGAAATCCGCACCGACGTGACGCACCTGAAGGAGATTGAGGAGGAACTCGAAAAGAGCACCCGGCGGCTGGCTCTGACGCTTGGTTATATGCCGGGTGGCATCCTTCAGACCGACGCCGATATGCGGGTCGTCTTCACCAACGAGGGCTATCGTGAGCTGCTCGATTTGCCCGCGAACAAGCTGCGACACGGGACGCACATATCGGACCTGTTCCGGATCCTGGCCGAACGCGGCGACCTGGGCGAGGGCGAGGTCGACGAAATTGTCGCGCGGGAAACCGCGGAATACGAGAAGCGCCTGGAGATCACCTTTGAGCGGCATTTCAACGACGGCACCATTGCGCAGGTTCGGCGGACCCGAACCGACGACGGCGGCTTGCTCACGACGGTGGAGGACATCACCGACAGGTGGCGGGCGGAGGAAACCCTGCGCGAGAGCGAGGCGCGCTTCCGGGCGGTCATCGACGGCACGCCGGACGTTGTCGTTCTCAAGGATCTTGAAGGCAGGATCCTGATGGCCAACAAGACCTTCCAGGATCAGCTTGGTCTGCCGTTCAGCGAGATCGGCGGCAGAACGCTCTACGAGATCCCGGGTGTTCCCAAGGAACTGGCTGACGCCTATTCGGAACACGAAAAAAATGCCATTGAGGCGGGTAAGGCCGTGTCCACCGAACTCGGCGGATTCATGGACGACGGCCGTAAGCGCGTTTTGCTTTCGACCAAATTCCCCATATTCAATCAGCATGGCGAGGTCGTATCGGTCGGCTCGATCAACCGGGAAATTTCCGAGCTGAAATTGGTGGAGGCCGAACTCGCTGTTCAGAAGAAAGCGCTGGAATTCAGCGAGGAACGCTTTCGGGACTTTACCGAATCGGCGTCCGATTGGTACTGGGAGATGGGCAAGGACCTGAGGTTCACCTATTTCTCGGAAGGTATTCGCGGCAGGCAATCCGGAGTCGACACTCAGACCGCCCTGGGCAAGACCCGTCAGGAAACGCTGGCGGGATCGATCCTGGATGAGGATCAGCTGCGCACCAATCTCGAGGATTTGGAAGCGCATCGGCCGTTTCGCAATTTCGAGTATTCACTGGTGGGCGAGGATGGGGAAATGTCACATGTCGCGATCAGCGGCAAACCGGTATTTGGTCCCAACGGCAATTTTCGTGGTTATCGCGGCGTCGGCCGGGATGTCACCGAGCGCGTCGAAGCCCAGAACAAAATCTCCGAACAACGGGATGAATTGGAAATCCTCAATCATCAGAAGAGCCGCTTTTTCTCGATCCTGGCCCATGACCTGAAGAACCCGTTCAATATCCTGCTGGGTTACAGCCAACTGATTGATTCCATGGGGGACACGCTCGACCGGGATGAACTGATAAAGATGGCGGGATCGATCAGCGCCACCAGCAATAACCTCTACCAGCTGCTTGAGGATTTGCTGGCCTGGGGTTTGGCGCAGATGGACGCCATCGAATTCGAACCGAAACCCGAAGCATTGGGTAATCTAATCGACATCGGTATCGAGAATCAGTTGGGGGTAGCGGAATCCAAAGGCGTGGAGCTCCGTCAAAAGGCGACCGAACTGAATGTCGTGGCCGATTCGAATTTGGTCGGCGCCATCATCAGAAACCTCGTGAGCAATGCTATCAAGTTCACGCCACCGGGCGGTGAAGTGACGCTTGACGCGTCGAAACTGAACGGATCGGATGAAGACTGGGTGGGTGTTTCGGTCTCGGACAATGGGGTGGGTATGAACCAGAGCCAGATCGATCAGCTGTTCCGCATCGACGCCAACCAGTCGACCCGTGGTACCGACGGCGAATCGGGAACCGGCTTGGGGCTTCTGTTGTGCAAGGAATTCGTCGAAAAACATGGCGGTGAGATATCCGTGGAAAGTGAAGAAGGGGCCGGAACAACGTTCCGATTTACCCTGCCGGGCGGTTAGGCCGGCTGGCGTTGCTTTCCGCTTGCCTTTCCGCCGGGTGACCGCCACGCTGCTGCGTTCAGCACTCCAACCGGAACGGCAAATCAATAGGTGAGGATATGAGGCTCCAAGGTAAAACGGCTGTGGTAACCGGCGCGGCATCCGGGTTTGGCGAGGCCATCGCGCGATTGTTCGCCAAGGAGGGCGGCAACGTGGTGATCGCCGATATCAGCGACGACGCCGGCGAAAAAGTGGCGTCCGACATCGGCGACAACGCACGATTCGTCCACGCCGACGTCAGTAAGCGTGACGACGTGGACGGCATGATCGGGGCCGCGGTGGAAGGCTTCGGCCGCCTGGATATTCTGGTCAACAACGCGGGCTTCACCCACGTCAACATGCCGATGGGCGACGTACCGGAGGAAGAATTCGACCGCATCTTCGACGTCAACGTCAAAGGCATATTCCACGGCGCGCGTGCCGCCGTTCCGGTGTTCCGCTCGCAGGGCGGGGGCGGCGTGATCCTGAATATCGCCTCGACCGCCGGTGTGCGTCCGCGCCCTGGACTGGTCTGGTACAACGCGTCGAAATACGCCGCCATCGGCATTACCAAAAGCCTGGCGGTGGAACTGGGCGCCGAGCAGATCCGCGTCGTGGCCCTCAACCCGGTCGCGGGCGAGACGCCCTTGCTGGCAAAATTTCTCGGCGAGGACACGCCGGAGAAACGCGCGGCCTTCCGCGCGACCGTGCCGCTGGGGCGGTTTTCCCAGCCTGAGGATATCGCCAACTCGGCCTTGTTCCTGGTTTCCGACGAGGCCAGTTTCCTTACCGGCGTCTGCATGGAAGTCGACGGCGGCCGTTGTATTTAGAATAAAGGGTAACGGATATGCGTGATGCGTTCGTCATTGGAAGTTTCAGCACGTCGTTCGAGAAAAAACCCGAGACCGGCTTTAAGGATCTGACGCGGGAGGCTTATCTCGGTGCGCTCGGCGATGCCGGCCTCGAGACGGGCGAGGATATCGAAAACGCCTGGTTCGGCAACTGCGGCATGGGTAGCTTCGATCAGGACAATATCCGGGGCCAGGTCTGCTTCACGCCGCTGGTCCGGGAAGGCCTGTTTCCCGAACGCGTCCCGATGATCAATGTCGAGGGCGGTTGCGCCACGGGATCGATGGCTTTTCACGGCGCCTGGAAGGACGTGTTGTCGGGCCAGGCCGAAGTTTCGCTCGCCATCGGCGTCGAAAAAACCTTTCACCCCGGCGACCGGGAAAAGACCATGAAACTGTTCGCCGGCGGCATCGACCAGCTAGACCCCGATGACTGGCGCGATTATTACGCCGCCGCCGGCAAGAAGTCGGGCAAGAATTTCGATCCCGATTCCCACGATGCCACCCTGTTCATGGATACCTATGCCATGCAGGCGGCTCACCATATGGCGAAGTACGGCACGACGCAGCGCCAGATCGCGGCGGGCGCCTCGAAGAACCATCACCACGGCAGCCTGAACCCGAAAGCGCAATACCGTTTCGAAGTGACGATCGAGGAAGCCTTGGAGGACCGGCTGGTCAGCTATCCCATGACGCGTTCCATGTGCGCGCCCATCGGCGACGGCGCAGCTGCGTCACTGCTGTGCTCGGCGGATTATCTGGCCGCATTGCCGGAGGCCGTACGCGCCCGGGCCGTCCGGATTCGCGCCAGCGCCATGTCCGGCGGCAAATACCGGGATCTGGACGAACCCGGCCTGAGCCGGGTGGCGGCGCTCAAGGCTTACAAAATGGCCGGCCTTTCGCCTGACGACATCGACATCGCCGAGGTCCACGACGCCACCTCGTTTTGCGAGATCTTCCAGGCCGAAATGATGGGTTTTTGCGAGGACGGCGCCGGCGGAACTTATGTCGAATCGGGTGCCACCGCGCTGGGCGGCGACCGGCCCATCAACCTCTCCGGCGGATTGGTCTCCAAGGGACACCCGGTGGGCGCTACCGGCCTCTCGATGATGGACGAGTTGGTGCTGCAATTGAGGGGTGAAGCGGGTGAGCGGCAGGCGCCCGAACCACGCCTGGCTTTGGCAGAAAACGGCGGCGGCGTCATCGGTTTCGACGAAGCGGCCTGCGCCGTCACCATTTTGGAAGCGCCGGCGGGCTAGCCAAAACGGTGAGCGACCTCCTTACCAAGGCCAAGCATTCCGTCCCCGTTGACCGGGAGTCGGTGGCCGGCGACTGGCGCGCGCGCGGATACTCCTGCGGCTTGTTCGTCGATCCGCCCGGCCAGGAATGGAACGACTTCGTCCACGACGTCAACGAACTCGTCAGCGTCGCCGAGGGAAAGCTGGAAATGTCGGTGGGCGACGCGTCATTCGTGGTGGAGGAAGGCGACGAAGTCTTCATTCCCAAAGGCGCGGTACACTCATTGAAAAACATCCACCCCGGAACATCGCGCTGGCTCTACGGTTACGATTGATCCGGTACTAATCAGGTAGACGCCTTCTCCAACTTCTCCTCTGCCCGCATCCAGGCGGTTTCGGCCTGGGCCAGGGCCTTGTCTGCTTCGCCCTTGCGGATGAGAAGATCGTTTAGCTTGGTTTTGTCCTCGCCGTAGAGGGCGGGGTCGGCGAGGGCGGCTTCCAGTTCCTCGCATTCGTTCAATCGTTTTTCGTATTCCTTTTCGGCGGCCTCGACGGCTTTGCGGGTAGAGGACAGGGCCTGGCGGGCTTCGGCGGCTTCGCGCCGGGCGGTTTTACGGCTGTCGCGGTGGTGTTCTTCCTTGGGCCGTTCGGCATCGCCGTTGACCCGGGCCGGGCCGGCGCCGCGGGCCGTCAGCGCGGCCTTGCGGTACTCGTCGACATCGCCGTCGTAGGGCGCGACCGTGCCGCCCTCGACCAGCCACAGGCTGTCGACGCAGGTTTCGATCAGGTGGCGGTCGTGGCTGATCAGCAGCACAGCGCCCTCGTAGGCGTTGACCGCCTGGATCAGGGCTTCCCGGGCATCGACGTCGAGGTGGTTGGTGGGCTCGTCCAGGATGAGGATGTGAGGGGCGGCGAAGCTGGCAAGCGCCAACAGCAGGCGCGCCTTCTCGCCGCCCGACAGTTTCTCGACCGCCGTATCCGCTTTCTCGACGCCGAAACCGAACGCGCCGAGACGTGTGCGCACTTTTTGTTCCGGCGCCCCTTCCATGAGTTCGGCGAGGTGGTTGAGGGCCGAGCGGCCAGGCCTGAGTTCCTCCAACTGGTGCTGGGCGAAGAACCCGACCTCCAGCTTACGGTGCGCCCGGCGGCTGCCGGTTTCCGGCTTCAGGCGGCCGGCGAGAATGCGGGCGAGCGTCGACTTGCCGTTGCCGTTGGCGCCCAGGAGCGCAATTCGGTCGTCGGGGTCGAGGCGCAGGTTGAGGTCGCGCAACACGGGCTTGCCCGGCTCGTATCCCGCCGCGACGTTCTCCAGGTTGATCAGCGGCGGCGACGCCGGCGGCGGATTGGGGAAGGATATCTCGGTGGTGCGCTCCTCCATCACGGCGGCGATGGGCTGCATGCGCTCCAGCATCTTTAGGCGGCTCTGGGCCTGGCGCGCCTTGGTCGCCTTGTAGCGGAAACGGTCGACGAAGGCCTGCATGTGACGCATCTGGGCCTGCTGGCGGGCGTGCATCTTGGCCTGGATCGTCAGTTTCTCCCGGCGCAGGCGTTCGAAGTCGTCATAGCCGCCGGCATAGAGCGTCAGCTTGCCCTCGTGCAGGTGCAGGATGCGGTTGACCGAACCGTTCAACAAATCGCGGTCGTGGCTGACGATGACGATGGTGTGGGGGTAGTTCTTGAGGTAGCTCTCCAGCCACATCGCCGCCTCGAGGTCGAGGTGGTTGGTCGGTTCGTCCAACAACAGGAGGTCGGGTTCGGAAAACAGCACGGCGGCGAGCGCCACGCGCATACGCCAGCCGCCGGAGAATTCCGCCAGATCCCGCGCCTGGGCGTGCGCATCGAAGCCCAGTCCCGACAGGATCGCGGCGGCGCGCGAGGGCGCGGTATGGGCGCCGATATCGGCCAGGCGGTGATGAATATCGGCAATACGGCTGGGGTCGGCCGCCGTTTCCGCTTCGGCCAGCAATTGGGTACGTTCGACGTCGGCGGCCAGGACGAAATCGAGCAGGGATTGGGCGCCGCTCGGCGCTTCCTGGGAGACCGACCCGATGCGCGCCGTGGACCGGACGTTGACCGCGCCGTCCTCGCCCTCGATCTCGCCCATGATCAGGCGCAGCAAGGTGGTCTTACCGCTGCCGTTGCGGCCCACTAGCCCGACCCGCGACTTGGCCGGAATATGGGCCGTCGCGTTCGTGATCAGGGGTCGTCCCGCAATGCGGTACATGAGGTTGTTGATATGCAGCATGGCCGCGCCTCATAGCATGTCGGGGAAAAGGGGGCTAGTATCCCGGCGCTTTGACCGATGATCGATTTGAGGGGGAATACATGCGTCTGCACGACTTCACGGGATCCGGCAACGGCCACAAGGTGCGGATGCTTCTGTCGCATCTGGGCGTCGACTATGAATTGGTCGAACATGACATCCTGACTGGCCGGACGCGAACCCCTGAATTCCTCGCCCGCAATCCCAATGGCAAGATTCCGGTGCTGGAAACCGATGACGGGCGCTTCCTCCCCGAATCTGACGCCATCCTGTGGTATCTTGCCGAGGGTACGGATTTGCTGCCGGACGATCCCTGGGAGCGCGCCCAGGTGCTGCGCTGGATGTTCTTCGAACAATACAGCCACGAGCCCTACATCGCCGTCGCCCGCTTCTGGCTGCATTTCGTCGACATGACGCCGGACCAACGGACGCAACTGGCCGAGAAACAGGAGCGGGGCTACGCCGCACTCGACGTCATGGAAGCCCACATCAAGGACAACGACTACTTTGCCGGCGGGGCCTATTCCATCGCCGATATCGCGCTTTACGGCTACACCCACGTGGCCGGGGAGGGCGGCTTCGAGATGGCTCGATATCCCGCCGTCAACGCCTGGCTGGCGCGCGTCGCGGCGCAGCCCGGCCACATCGCCATGGCGCCCCACTGACCAACCATCAGATGGCTTGCGGATCACCGCGTGCACGGTTATAACCCGCGCCAACACTCCTCGAGTGATCCCCATTCACCCATATATTCAGTGAGACATCCCCGAAATGGCCGTACAACGCACTTTTTCGATCATCAAGCCCGACGCCACGCGCCGCAACCTCACCGGCAACATCATTGCCATGCTGGAAGCCGCCGGCCTGCGCGTCATCGCGCAAAAGCGCATCCACATGACGCGCGATCAGGCGGAGGGTTTCTATGCCGTGCACAAGGAGCGCCCCTTCTACGGCGATTTGTGCGACTTCATGACCTCCGGCCCGGTCGTCGTTCAGGTTCTCGAAGGCGAAGACGCCATCAACAAGAACCGTGAAGTGATGGGCGCCACAAACCCCGAGGAAGCCGCCGAGGGTACGATCCGCAAGGCCTACGCGGAGAACATCGAAGCCAACTCGGTGCACGGCTCCGACGCGCCCGAAACGGCGGCCACGGAGATCGCATTTTTCTTCAACGACAAAGAGATCGTCGGATAATTAAATGGTGACAGGTACACTTTTACACAAAATACGTAAAAGTGTACCTGTCACCATTTAATTCAGTGCGCCCAGGCCAACCGCTCCTCGACGCCGCCGCCGGCGGGGCGTGACTTCCAGTCGTGGCTGGCGGCGAAGCTGCGGAACAGATCGAGGGCGTCGTTGCCGCCGTCGGTTTTCCAGACCAGCGCGATCGTGGTTTGAATATCCAGATCAACGATGGGTTCCTGCGTGACGCCGGCGCGTGAAAAGGTATCCGGCACGATGCTCACCCCCAGACCCGAAGCGACCAGCGCCAGCGCCCTGTCATCCTGGCCGGTGCGGGCGCAGATCCGCGGCCGCACCCCCAGCGCAGTGAATTGTCGCGACATCGCTCGGACGTGGGGGCAGTGACTGCGCAGGACGTAGTCCAGGCCGTCGAGGTCCTCGATCCTGATCATTTGGCGCGTCGTAAGCGGGTGGCCGGTATTCATCGCCAGGACCATGCGTTCCCGATAGAGCGGCAGGGTGGTCCGATTTCCATCGGCGTCGGTGCGGTCGAGGGCGGTGATGGCGACATCGATCCGGTTCTGGTTCAACCGGTCGTTCAACCGCGCATCTGTATCCTCGGTTATTTCCACATCAATATCGGCATACGCTTTGGCGTAATCGGCGACGAGGCGCGACAGTTTGGCACCCGGCACTGAGGGCAGGCAGCCGATGCGCAGGGCCCTTTCGCCCCCTGTCTGATCGAGTTCGGCGCGGGCACGGTTGCACTCCGCGACGATGGTCCGAGCACGGTCGAGAAATCTGCCGCCAGCCTGGGATAAGTCACAGCGCCGCGCCTGGCGGTCAAACAGCTGAACCGCGAGACTTTCTTCAAGTTTCTTGATCCCCGCCGATAATGTGGGCTGGGAAACATGGACGCGCGCCGCCGCCTTGGTAAAGCTGCCGGTATCCACGGCCGCCAGGAAATAGCGAAGTTGGTAGAGCTCCATACATAGACAATATCTATATAGTCCATAGAAACAAACGAATATTTCTATCTATCTCGAAGGCGTATGGTTGTTGTCCATCCATCGCGGCGGGAGAACTCGTATGACCGAACTGGTGACGACCCATATCGGGGTGGTTTATCCCTGGCAGCACGACCACATGGACCACATGAATGTCCAGTATTACGTCGCCAAGTTCGATGAGGCGACCTGGAACATCTTCGCTGAAATCGGCATGACCAAGGAATTTCTTAAGGCCAACGATTTCGGCATGGCGGCGGTGCAGCAGAACATCACCTACCGCCGTGAAATGGTGGCGGGCGACCTGGTGGAAATCCGCTCGGGATTCTTGGAAGTGGGGGAGCGCAAATGCCGCTTCATTCATGAAATGAGAAACCGCACGACGGGCGAGGTAACGGCAATTTCGGAACTCACCGGCGTCGCGCTCGACACCAAAACCAGACGCAGCAGGAATTTTCCCGACGATGTGCGGCAACGCGCGGAAGCCCTTCTGACGGATTACGATCCCACGGGTAAGTCGAGCAGCCCGCAGGCGGCGGCTTAAGGCATGGCTAATCACCAGGCGCGCGATCCCGAATTTGCAAGCCGCGTGCGCGGCAGCTTCGAGCGCCAGGGCTTCATGGAATTCATCGGTGCGGAACTCACTGAACTCTCGCCGGGGGCTTGTGAAATTACCCTGCCGTATCGTGCCGAACTCAGCCAGCAGCACGGCTTCTTCCACGGCGGCATCGTCGGCACCCTGGCCGATAACGCCTGCGGTTACGCCGCCTACACGTTGACCGAGGCCGATGCCTCCATCCTGACGGTTGAATTCAAGATCAACCTGATGGCGCCCGGTGACGGCCAGCGACTGATCGCCCGCGGCGAGGTCGTCAAGGCCGGGCGTACGCTGTCGGTCTGTGAGGCCCGCGTCTACGCCGAGAAAGATGGCGTCGAAACGCTCTGCGCCCTGGCCACCGAAACGCTGTTGCCGTTGGCGGGAAAACCCGACCACCCGGCCAACTGACGCTTCGCTTTCCGCCCGCATCCCGTTACATTCCCCTTTCAGACCCCATGGAGAACCAGCCATGATTCCCAATACACTTCCCGCGCTCGATTTCGACCTGGGCGAGTCCGCCGACATGCTGCGCGATTCGGTCTCCAGCTTCACGGCGGACGAGGTGGCGCCGCGTGCCGCCGCCATCGACGAAGCAAACGATTTCCCTGAAGACCTGTGGCGCAAAATGGGCGACATGGGCCTTTTGGGCATCACTGTCGAGGAGGAATACGGCGGCAGCGGCATGGGGTATCTTGAGCACGTCGTCGCCGTTGAGGAGCTCAGCCGTGGTTCGGCCGCCGTCGGTCTCTCGTACGGCGCTCACTCCAACCTTTGCGTCAACCAGATCCGGCGCAACGGCACGGAGGAGCAGAAGAAGAAATACCTGCCCAAACTGATTTCCGGCGATCACGTCGGCGCCCTGGCCATGAGCGAGCCGGGCGCCGGTTCCGACGTCGTTTCCATGCGCCTCAGGGCGGACAAAAAGGGCGATCGCTATATCCTCAACGGCAATAAGATGTGGATCACCAACGGTCCCAACGCCCAGACCCTGGTGGTTTACGCCAAAACCGACCCCGAAGCCGGGCCGCGCGGCATCACCGCGTTTTTGATCGAAAAGGGTTTTAAGGGCTTCTCGACAGCGCAGAAACTCGACAAGCTGGGGATGCGCGGCTCCAACACCTGTGAGCTGGTCTTCGAGGACTGCGAGGTGCCCGAGGAGAACGTCATGGGCGGCCTGGGCGAGGGCGTCCGGGTGCTGATGAGCGGTCTCGATTACGAACGCGCCGTCCTTTCCGGCGGGCCGCTGGGTATCATGCAAGCCTGCATGGACGTCGTGGTGCCCTACATTCACGAACGCGAACAGTTCGGCCGACCCATTGGCGAGTTCCAGCTCATGCAGGGCAAGATGGCCGACATGTACACCATTATGAACGCCGCCCGCGCCTATGTTTACACGGTGGCCAAGGCCTGCGACCGGGGCCAGACGACCCGCAAGGACGCTGCCGGCGCCATTCTCTATTCGGCCGAGAAAGCGACCTGGATGGCGCTGGAGGCGATCCAGGCCCTGGGCGGCATCGGTTATATGAACGAAAGCCCCGCAAGCCGCCTGTTGCGCGACGCCAAGCTCTATGAAATCGGTGCCGGTACCTCGGAAATCCGCCGCATGCTGATCGGCCGCGAACTGTTCAAGGAAACCGCCTGATGCCATTGGAGATGCGTGAGGTCTGCGAGAAGTGCAATGCCGGTCTATCGCACCAGGCGGAGGCCTTCATCTGCTCCTACGAGTGCACCTTCTGCGGCCCTTGCACCGACGGCATGGATGCTACCTGCCCCAACTGTGGTGATGAGCTGGTGGCCCGGCCCAAACGCAAACCCGAAACCTTGACGGCTTGAGGGAGGCGGCACGTGACGCGTCAACTCATCTCGTCTGGCTCGTCGTTCGAAGCGGTGGCCGGTTACTCGCGTGCGGTGGTGGAGGGCGACACAGTGTATGTCGCCGGCACCACCGGCTACGATTACGCCGCCGGCACGATCTCCGATGACGTGGCCGAGCAAACCCACCAATGCTTCGCGAACATCGAAAAAGCCTTGGCGGAAGCCGGGTCCTCTTTGAAGGACGTGGTGCGGGTCCATTACTATCTGACCGGAACCGACGATTTTGAGCGCGTCGCGGTCATTTTCGGTGAATACTTCGCCGGCATCCGTCCTGCGGCCACGGCGACGGTGACGGGGCTGGTCGATCCGGCCATGAAGATCGAGATCGAGGTGACGGCGGTAAAAGCGTAAACACAGGTACAGGTAAAGCGTATGAATTTGACGGAAGAACAGATCCTCACCCGGGACATGGCGCGGCAGTTCGCCCAGACGGAGCTGGCGCCCAATGCGCCGGAGTGGGACCGCACGGCGGCATTCCCGGAGGCGCAATTCAGCAAAATGGGCGAGCTTGGCCTGATGGGCATGCTGGTGCCGGAGGAATGGGACGGCGCCGGAACGGATCACGTTACCTACGCTCTGGCGCTGGAGGAAATCGGGGCCGGCGACGGCGCCTGCGGTACGCTCATGAGCCTACAGAATTCCACCGTCAACATGCCGGTTCTCCTGCATGGTTCGGAGGCGCAAAAGGAGAATATCCTGCGCAAGCTGGCGACCGGGGAGTTGCGCTCCGCCTTCTGCCTGACCGAACCGCACACCGGTTCGGACGCTTCCGCCATCCGCACCCGCGCCGTGTTCGAGGGCAACCGCTGGGTGCTCAACGGCACCAAGCAATTCATCACGTCCGGCCAAACCGCCGATATTGCGCTGGTCTTCGCCGTCACGGATCCCGACAAGGGCAAAAAGGGCATGTCGGCTTTCCTCGTACCCACCACCAGCATGGGCTACCGGGTGGCGAGCGTGGAGAAGAAGCTGGGCCAGCGCGCCTCGGATACCTGCCAGATCGTTTTCGAGGACGTCGAGGTGCCGCCCGACATGATGCTGGGGGAGCAGGGTGCGGGCTACCGCATCGCCCTAGAAAATCTCGAAGGCGGCCGCATTGGCATTGCCGCCATTTCCGTCGGCATGGCGCGTGCTGCCTACGAGGCCGCAAAGGCCTATGCCAAGGAGCGCGAAACCTTCGGCAAGCCGATCATAGAACACCAGGCCGTGGCCTTCCGGTTGGCCGACATGGCGACGCAGATCCAGGCCGCCCGCCTGATGGTGCGCGAGGCGGCGGAACTTCGCGATGCCGGCAAGCCCTGCATCAAGGAATGCAGCATGGCGAAGCTGTTCGCCTCGGAAATGGCGGAGAAAGTCTGCTCCATGGCGCTGCAGACTTTCGGCGGTTACGGCTACACGGCGGATTTTCCGGTGGAACGCATCTACCGCGACGTCCGCATCACGCAGATTTACGAAGGTACCAGCGATATCCAGCGCATGCTCATCGCGCGCATGATCGCCGACGAATAGGAGGCCTCATGGCGGATCCCATCAAGTTCAACTTTGATTTCACCTCAGCCTATTCCTATCCCGCCGCCTGCAAGATCGATGCGGTGGCGGGCCGTCACGGCCGCGAGGTTGATTGGCGGCCCATTTCGCTCGGACACATGTTCAAGGCCACGGGTGCCGGGTTTCTCAGCGTGCCGACCAAGCTGAAATATGCCGCCCGCGATGCCGCCCGGCTTTGCGCCTATCTCGGCGTCCGTCAGACCATGCCCAAGGTCTTCCCCATGGACGGCAAGCTGGCGCGGCGCGTTTTCTGGCGCACCAAATTATCCGATCCGGATCTCGCGCGCCGCTTCGCGCTGGCCGTGTTCGACGCCTACTGGGGCGACGGCAACGACATGAGCAAGGCCGAACAGCTGACCTCCATCGCCGGGCCGCTGGGGATCACCGGCGACGATATCGCCGCCGCCGGTGACGACGACGAGGCTAAGGCGGCGGAGCAGGCGGCCTTCGATGAGGCATTGGATTCCGGCATGTTCGGCGCGCCGACCATGTTCGTCGATGACGAGATGTTCTGGGGCGCCGACCGGCTCGACCAGCTCGACTGGTGGCTCGGCGAGAAGGCCGCCGGCATGGGTGGCATTTGATGGCCGATCCGATCGAGTTCTATTTCGATTTCGCTTCGCCCTACGCCTACCTCGGGGCCCAGGGCATCGACGCAGTAGCCGCCAAGCATGGCCGCACGGTTGATTGGCGCCCGTTCATGCTGGGCCAGGCCTTCAAGACCGAAGGCACGCAGCCGCTGACGCAATACCCCGCCAAGGGCAAATACTCGGAGCACGATTTCGCCCGCACGGCCCGCCGGATGGGCGTGAAGTTCGCCTTGCCGGAAGGATTTCCGCACGCGACCCTGGCGGCGGCGCGCGCGTTCTACTGGTTGAACGATCATGATGTCGCTAGGGCGCATGACCTCGCCAAGGCTTTGTTCAGAGCCTACTTCGCGCAAGGCCGCAATACCGGCGACCCAGAAATCGTGGCTGATATCGCCGAAGCAATAGTGGGCGTCAGCCGCACGGAGCTCCTGACAGCCATCCAGCAGCCGGAAATTAAGGCCAAACTGAAGGAAGCGACGGAAGAGGCCCTGGCTCGCGGCGTCTTCGGGGCACCGTTCTACTTCGTCGACGACGAACCGTTCTGGGGCTCGGACAGGCTTCCTCAGGTCGACGAGTGGCTCGCCACGGGCGGCTGGTAGTTGGAGCGTTTGGTTGGATGAGTAACTGGGTCGAAACCTATCGTGGCGGGGTCATGCCACGGGATTGCGACAACATGGAGCATCTCACCATCGCCTCCTACGTGGAGCGCATGGGTGATGCCTACCTCGGTTTCCTGGACAGCGTCGGCCTGGGGGAGAACTACCGCGCCGAGGAGCGCAAGGGCTTCGCCGCCGTGGAAAGCCACACGCGTTTCAAGCAGGAACTGCGGGCCGGCGACGTGCTTCACATCGAAGGCGCCCTGCTAGACATCGAAGGTAAAATCATGACCTCCGCCCAACGGGTGGTGAATTCGGTGACCGGTGAGGTGACTGCCGTAGTGCACTACAAAACCGTTCACCTCGATCTCGACAAACGGAAAGCGGTGGTATTCAGTCCCGAGCGCCGGGCTGAATTGCTTAAGGACGCCGCCCAATGGGATGGGCCCGAAATCGAGAAACGTTCGTTTCCTGAAGGCCTGGAAGGCTTCATTCCGACTTTCCGCGACACCGTCAAATCGTGGGAAATGGATGTCATCGGTCATTTGAGCGCCCATTTCTATGTCGAGCGGTTTTCCCAGGCGACCATGCAGACCATGGCGGCCATCGGCATCACGCCGGACTACGCACGCGAAAACCAGCGTGGCGGTTCGACCTTTGAAATGAACTTGTTTTACTTCAGTGAATTGAACGCCGGCGACACGGTTGCTATCCATACGGCCATAACCGACGTGGGCAATTCCTCGTTCCGCATCCTGCACAAAATGGTCAACCAGCGAACGGGAAAATTGTGTGCCGCGCTCGGGCAGTTCGGCGTGTTCTTTGATCTCGAAACCCGTCGCCCCGTGACCCTGCCGGATGACATCCGCGCAGGCATAAACGAATTACTGGTGGAAACGAATACGAATGAGCAACTGGATTGAGTCTTACCGCGGCTGGGTCACCCCGGCCGATTGCGATATCGTCGAGCACATGACCGTTGCGTCGTATTTCGAGTGTTTCGGCGACGCCTGTCTGGCCATAGCCGAAGTCTTGGATTTGGGCTGCGATTTCCGCACCGGGCAGCGCCGCGCCTTCGCCACGGTGGACTGCTACGTTCGGTTCATGCGGGAGTTGCGCGTCGGTGAAACGTTGCATGTCGAGAGCGCCATCGTCGGCGTCAAAGGCAAAGTCGTGACGTTCGGGCACAAGCTCTACAACTCGCAAACCGGCGAGATCGCGGCGACGATGACCCAGACGACGCTGCATTTCGACCTGGACGGCCGCCGCGCCCTGGCCATGGCGCCGGAGACCGAAGCGATATTGATGGCCAACCTCACGGAATGGGACGGTCCCCCGCGTGACGAACGGAGCTATCCCGAAAACGACACAGGATTCATGCCCTCGGGCCTGTCGACCGTGAAGCAGCGGGAGCTCGACGTGCTCGGCCATTTCAGCTTCAATTTTTATATCCACCGCTTCTCCGGCGCCTGCATGCACGCCATGAACGCCATCGCCTTCACGCCCGAATACATGCGTGAGCAGCGCCGCGGCATGTCGACCTTCGAGATCGACATCCGCTACTTGCGCGAAATGGATGCCGGCGATCCGATTAGAATCAAGTCGGCCGTGACGAACGTCGGCACGTCGTCCTTCCAACTGGTGCACAAAATGTGGAACATGCGGACAGGCGATCTGGCGGCGCAAATGAGCCAGTACGCCGTCAATCTGGATCTGGACGCCCGCCGCCCGACGCCGCTGCCCGACAACATTCGGCAGTTGGCGCTCGAACAGGCAGGCAAGACCGGTTCGGCCGAGTGACGGCGATTGTTTCAGAACAAGAAGTAGCCGCCGTCGATCAGGAAGGTGTCGCCGGTATGATAGGCGCTGGCGTCGCTCATGATGTAAACCGCCATGCCGCCGAAATCCTCCGGTTTGCCCCAGCGCCGGGCCGGGATGCGCGGCAATACGGCATCGGAAAACTTCTCCCAGCTGGTCAGACGTTCCGTCATGTCGGTTTCGATCCAGCCCGGCAAGACGGCATTGGCCGTAATGCCTTTGCCCGCGAACTCGACGGCCAGCGCCCGGATCATCGAAATGACGCCGCCCTTGGTCGCAGCGTAGTGTTCGTTGCGCGCCGCACCAGAAATCGCAGCGAGGCTCGCCGTGGCGACCAATCTGCCGCCGGCGTCGCCGCTTTCTGCCCGCTCCGTCATGTGGCGGGCGGCGGCTTTCAGGGTAAAGAAAACGCCGTCGAGATTAACGGCCAGAACACGCCGCCATTCGTCGCCGTCGAGGTCGAGGAACGATTTGGCCCGCCCGGTCACGCCGGCATTGGCGATGCAGCTATCGACCCGGCCCATCAGGCTGAGCGTCTCGGCAAATGCCGCCTCGACGGCGGCCTCGTCGGCGACGTCGCAGATCAAGGCCTCGACCTTGCCGCCGTGGGCCTTGAGGCTCTCGGTCGCGGCGGCGTTCTTGTCCGCATTGGTGCCCCAGATGCAGATGTCCGCGCCCGCCTGGGCCGCGGCATCCGCCATGCCGAGCCCGATACCGCCGTTGCCGCCGGTCACCAAAGCCACCTTTCCGCTCAGGTCGAAAGGTTGGTAAGCCATGAATTACTCCTCGTCCCGAATACAATCCGCCGCACTATAGCAGCGCCCCGGACCTCTTCCGCCCCTTCCTTTTCGGTTGCACGCGGAAAAAACTTAGGCGCATGCTTCTACCTGAAAAGTGGGAAATCGCCTCAATGACTGTTTTGCAGAGCCAGACCGATACCCGGTCGCCGCAGTTCAAGGAAAATGCTGCCGACATGGGCACGCTGGTCGACGACCTGCGAGAGCAGGTTGGGGCGGTCAAGCAGGGCGGCGGCGAACGGGCCCGAAAAAAGCACACCGACCGCGGAAAGCTCTTACCGCGTGACCGCGTGCGTCATTTACTCGATCCGGGATCGCCCTTCCTGGAGTTCTCCCAGTTGGCGGCGCACGGCATGTACAGCGGAGATATCTCCTCAGCCGGCGTCATCACCGGCATCGGTCGGGTTCAGGGCCAGGAATGCGTCGTCGTCGCCAACGACGCCACCGTCAAGGGCGGCAGTTACTTTCCCATGACGGTGAAGAAGCATCTCCGGGCCCAGGAGATCGCCAGCCAAAACAACCTGCCGTGCATCTATCTCGTCGATTCCGGCGGTGCCAATTTGCCTTCCCAGGACGAGGTCTTTCCCGACCGGGAGCACTTCGGTCGCATCTTCTATAACCAGGCCAACATGTCGGCGGCCCGCATCCCCCAGATCGCCATCGTCATGGGCAGCTGCACGGCCGGCGGCGCCTACGTCCCGGCGATGTCGGACGAAAGCATTATCGTGCGCAACCAAGGCACCATCTTCCTCGGCGGCCCGCCGCTGGTTAAGGCGGCCACGGGCGAGGTCGTCACCGCGGAGGAACTGGGCGGCGCGGATGTTCATTCGCGCACCTCGGGCGTGACCGATCACTACGCGGTCAATGACGAACACGCGCTGGCTCTGGCTAGGCGGGTGGTGGGCAACCTAAACCGTGAAAAAATCCCCAACGTGGTGATCAAGGAGAACCGCGATCCGGCCTATGCGCCGGAGGAAATGCATGGCGTGATTCCGGCCGACGTGCGTACGCCCTACGACGTGCGCGAGGTTATCGCCCGCATCGTCGACGGCAGCGAATTCGACGAATTCAAGAAACTGTACGGCACGACGCTGGTGACCGGCTTTGCCCATCTGTTCGGCTACCCTGTCGGCATCGTCGCCAATAACGGTATACTGTTCTCCGAATCCGCCCTCAAAGGCGCACATTTCGTTGAACTGTGCTGCCAGCGCGGCATCCCCCTGATCTTCCTGCAGAATATCACGGGGTTCATGGTCGGCCGGAAGTACGAGGCGGGCGGCATCGCCAAGGATGGTGCTAAAATGGTGACGGCGGTAGCCTGCGCCCAGGTGCCCAAGTTTACGATGATCATCGGCGGTTCCCACGGCGCCGGCAACTACGGCATGTGCGGCCGGGCCTACAGCCCGCGCTTCCTTTGGATGTGGCCCAACGCGCGCATTTCCGTTATGGGCGGCGAACAGGCCGCCAACGTGCTGAGCCAGGTAAAACGCGATTCCATGGAAGCCCGTGGCGAGACCTGGCCGGAAAGCGAGGAGGTGGAGTTCAAGAAACCGATTCGCGAGCAATACGAAACACAGGGGCATCCTTACTACGCCAGTGCCCGCCTGTGGGACGACGGTATCATCGATCCGGCGGAATCCCGGATGGTGCTCGGGCTGTCGGTCTCGGCGGCGCTCAACAAACCGGTCGAAAAAACCGATTTCGGCATATTCCGGATGTAGAAAAATGGCAGACACAACGACCTTGCAAATAGACGATTTGGGCGTCGCGACGATTACGCTCAACCGCCCGGAAGTTCACAACGCTTTCGATGAAAACGTCATCGTTGAATTGTCCAACCGCTTCGATGCCGTCGCAGACGACGAAGAAGTCCGCATGGTCGTTATTGCGGCCCGGGGCCGGAGTTTCTGTGCCGGCGCGGATCTCGACTGGATGAAGCGCGTTGCCGCGTACTCGAAAGAGGAAAACCTCGCGGATTCGAGACAACTCGGCGACATGCTGCGAAAGCTGGACGTCATGGCAAAGCCGACGGTCGCCCTGGTGCAGGGCGCCGCATTCGGCGGCGGCGTCGGCCTGGTGGCGGCCTGCGATATCGCCATCGGCGTGCGCAGCGCCACGTTTTCGCTGTCGGAGGTCAAACTCGGGCTCATTCCGGCAGTTATTTCGCCGTATGTGATCGCCGCGCTTGGCGCCCGGCAGGCCCGGCGTTTCTTCCTGACGGCGGAACGCTTCGACGCCCTGGAGGCCCAGCGTATCGGCCTGCTGCATCTTGTCGTTAACGACGAGGGTGAAATGCGGGCCTCGTGCGAGCGCTTTGCCCGCATGTTCCTGGACACGGCGCCTGGCGCGGTGGCGGCCTCCAAGGACCTGATTGCCGCTGTTCAGGGGCACCAGCTCGACGATGATCTGATCGAGGACACGGCCAAGCGCATCGCCGAGCGCCGCGCCACCGACGAGGCCAGCGAAGGCATCTCAGCGTTCTTTGAAAAGCGTAAGCCCAACTGGGCCGATTAAGAAATCGAGACAATCATTTGTTCAACAACCTGCTGATCGCCAACCGGGGCGAGATCGCCTGCCGGGTCATTACCTCCGCCCGCCGACTCGGGGTGCGGACGACCGCCGTTTATTCCGATGCAGACGTCCAGGCCCGGCACGTAACGTTGGCTGACGAAGCCCGCAATATCGGTCCGGCGGCCGCCGCCGAAAGCTATCTGGTCGCTGACAAGATTATCGCTGCAGCCGAGGAAGCGGGTGCCGACGCTGTCCATCCGGGCTACGGCTTCCTTTCGGAAAACGCAGCTTTTGCCGAAGCCTGCGCGGACGCGGGCATCACCTTCGTCGGCCCGCCGCCGGACGCCATCCGGGCGATGGGGGAAAAACATGCCGCCAAGGCCATGATGACCGAGGCTGGCGTACCGGTCGTACCGGGCTATCACGGCGACGACCAGGATGAACCTGTATTGTCCAAGGCGGCAGAAGAGATCGGCTATCCTGTCCTGATCAAGGCGACATCGGGCGGGGGCGGCAAGGGCATGCGGCGTGTCGATGCCGCCGGCGAGTTCGCCGATGCCCTGGCCGGCGCCCAGCGGGAGGGCAAGGCCGCCTTCGGCGACGACCGGGTTCTGATCGAAAAATACATCGAAAAACCCCGCCACATTGAAGTCCAGGTGTTCGCCGATCGACACGGCAATGCGGTTTACCTCTTTGAGCGGGATTGCTCGCTGCAGCGCCGGCACCAAAAGGTCGTTGAGGAAGCGCCGGCGCCGGGCATCAGCGTCGAGATGCGCGGCGCCATGGGTGAGGCCGCCGTCAAGGCGGCGCTGGCGATCAACTACGAAGGCGCCGGCACCGTCGAATTCATCGTCGATGTAGCCGACGGCCTGGACGGCGCACCGTTCTACTTCATGGAAATGAATACCCGCTTGCAGGTCGAGCATCCCGTGACGGAAATGATCACCGGTGTCGATCTGGTCGAGTGGCAACTACGCGTTGCCGCCGGGGAGCCGCTGCCGCTGAAACAGGAAGATCTCGAGATCACCGGCCACGCCTTCGAGGTCCGTCTGTACGCGGAAAATCCGGCCCGGGACTTCCTACCTGCAACCGGCGTCCTGAACCGCTTGCGCTTTGCCGAGGAAGGAACCCATGTGCGGATCGATACCGGCGTGATCGAGGGTGACGCCGTGACGCCGCACTACGATCCGATGATCGCTAAACTTGTGGTTTGGGACGAAGACCGCCCGCGGGCGCTGCAGCGCCTGCGACATGCCCTGGCGGATACCGAAGTGGTGGGCGTGACGACGAACCTTTCTTTCCTCGGCCGCATTGCGGTCAATGAGGATTTCGCGGCGGCCGACCTCGACACCGGCTTCATCGAACGCCACAGCGCCCAATTGCTGCCGGAGGAGGGACCGACGCCCGACCGCACCTTGGCGCTGGCGGCGCTGGCCTTGCTCCTGGAGCGTCAAGGTGAGGCCGAATTGGCAGCCTGGTCCAGCAGTGACGGCACATCACCCTGGCACAGCGTCGACAGCTGGCGTCTCAACGACGAAGCGCACGATGAAATTCGTTTCATCGACGGCGGCGGAGAGGTAAGCGTCACCGTTCACGCCCGCGCCGACGGCTACGCCTTCGATTTTCCTGCGGGGCCGATGGAGGTTAGCGGCGAATTCGACGAAGACGACCGTATCGTCGCCAACCTTGACGGCGTCCGTGTCGTTAAAACCATTATTCGTGGCGATGACGCCGTGACGGTGATCGACAAGGGAGCAGCCTACCGGCTGGAGCGCTACGATCCCCTGAAGTCGACGGAGGTTGGCGATACCGGCGACATGGGCGTCATCGCGCCGCTGCCTGGCAAAGTGATCGCCATCCTGACGGAGGAGGGTGCCGAGGTGGAGAAAGGTTCACCCTTGATGATCGTGGAGGCGATGAAGATGGAGCATACAATTTCAGCGCCGGCCGCCGGCCGTATCGCTGCCGTGCGTTATGCCCAGGGCGATTCCGTCGACGAAGGGGCCGTGTTGATCGATTTTGAAGCTGCGGAGGAATGACATGAGCAGGCCAAGGCAGGTGAAGATCGTTGAAGTGGGCCCCCGTGACGGGTTGCAGAACGAACCGCAGATGGTACCGACCGTTACCAAGGTGGCATTCATCGATATGTTGGCAAGCGCCGGCCTGCCCTACGTTGAGGCGGGCGCTTTCGTATCAGCCAACGCGGTACCGCAGATGGCCGGTACGGCTGATGTCATCGCCACGCTCAAGCGGCGCGACGGCGTGGTCTACGCCGTTCTCGCCCCCAACCTGAAAGGCCTGCAGGCGGCGATCGCGTCGGGTGTCGAGGAAGTGGCCTCGTTTGCCGCCGCGTCAGAAACTTTTTCCCAGAAGAACACGCGATGTTCGATTGCTGAGTCACTGGAGCGCGCCGCCGCCATTTGCGATGTCGCCAGCGAGAAGAACGTGCGGGTCAGAGGGTACATCAGTTGTGTTTTGGGTTGCCCTTACGAAGGTGACGTCGATCCCGGCTCCGTTGTCGAGATTGCGGAAAAACTCTTGGCGATGGGGTGTTATGAAATTTCCCTCGGTGATTCCATCGGTGTCGGTACCGCCGACAAGTCGCGCGACCTGATCGATGTGGTATCGCAGTCCATCCCCCATGACCGCCTGGCGGTTCATTTTCACGACACCTATGGTCAGGCACTGGCGAATATCTTGGTCGCCCTGGAGTCCGGCATTTCCGTCGTTGACAGTTCTACCGCCGGTCTCGGCGGTTGTCCGTTTGCGCCGGGCGCCGCGGGCAACGTCGCCACCGAGGATGTCGTTTTCATGCTCGACGGTCTCGGCGTCCGGACGGGGGTCGATCTCGACAAGGTCGCCGCGGCCGGCCGCTTCATATGCGACGCCCTGGGGCGCGCGCCGGCGTCAAAAGCCGCCTTGGCGTTAGCGGCCAAATCCGCCTAAACCGGTGACCAGCGTTCTGCCCAAAGCTGTTGCCGGGCTGACGGCCGGGATCGCCCTTTATCTGTTCTTCTTTCCGCCGGACGCCTTGACGCCTCAAGCCGCCAGAGCCGCTGCGCTGGGTGTCGCCATGCTGGGTTTGCTGGCCAGCGCGATCGTACCGGAGTTCGTGACCGCTCTTTTGTTCTTCCTTTTTGCCATGCTGCTCGGCGCGGCGCCCGCCGATGTGATTTTTTCGGGTTTTCATTCGGCGGCGCTCTGGATGGTTTTTGCGGGCCTGATCATTGCCGTGGCCGTTCGGCTTACCGGGCTTGGCGAACGCATCGCGCAATTCATCGCGCCAAAATTTGGAGCCAGCTACATCGGCATCATCTCCGGTGTGGTGTTCGTCAGCGTCGGCCTGGCTTTCGTCATGCCGGCCACCATGGGGCGCGTCTTACTGTTGGCACCGATCGTTCTCGCCATCGCAGACTCCTACGGTTTCGGCGAAGGCAGTCGGGGCCGCACGGGCATGGTATTGGCCCTGGCTTACGGCACGTTCCTGGTGCCCATGAGTATTCTGCCGGCAAACGTCCCCAATATCGTTCTGGTGGGCGCGGCGGAAACCCTTTACGGCATTGTGCCGGAATACGGCAGTTACCTGCTGCTTCACTTTCCAGTCTTGGGCCTGCTGCGGTCGTTCGTGATCATTGCCGTCATTGTTTTCCTGTTCCCCGACAAACCGTCAAAATCGGAAGGGTCAAAGGCCGGCTCGGCGGGCGCAGACGAGTATCGTCTGGCGTTGATGTTGGCCGTCGCCCTGGTCCTGTGGGTCACGGATTTTATTCACCACATTTCTCCGGTCTGGATCGCCTTGGCGGTGGCCGCGCTGTGCATGATCCCGGGCATCGGCGTCGTCAGTTCGCGCACCTTTGCCGAAAAAGTGGACGTGTCGCCCTTCATTTATGTTGCCGGCATCATGGGGCTTGGCGCTCTCGTGGCGGACAGCGGTCTTGCCCACACGCTGGGGAGCTGGTTGATCGGGGTTGCCGAATTCGAGCCGGGGAACGACACCTGGACATTCTTCGTCATGACAGTTGTCGGGACCTTGATCGGGCCGCTGGTGACCAATCCCGGCATTCCCGTGGTGATGGCGCCGCTGGCCGGTAGCATCGCGGATGCCGCAGGGCTGCCCGTCGCGACCGTCCTCATGATGATCGTCATCGGATTCTCGATGGTTATCCTGCCTTTCCAGGCGGCGCCGCTTGTCGTTGCCGCACAGATTTGCGGCGTGCGAATTCGGGATTCGATAAAAACCAGCCTGGTATTGCTCGTTGTGACGCTCATTGCCGTAATGCCGGTGAACTACCTTTGGTGGCGCTTTCTCGGCTATCTGCACTAACCTGATTCCACCTCTTGTCTTCCCATATCTATTATCAAGGCCGAATAAGGCGCGTCATCGTGGTAGTATTTTCCGATTGTGCATCAAAGTAGTGATACCAATTCGGAGCATAGGAATCGGTCATGCGCCTGCGCCTCAGTGAATTGAGCGCTTTGATTTTCATGCTGGTCGTGCTTGCCGTGGGCATTTCGGTGAGCCAGAAAATCGCGTATGCGGCGGCACAAAACGAAGATGCGGTGGCCGTCATCATTGGCAACAAGACATACGGTGGGAAGATTCCCGAAGTTTCATTTGCTCACAACGACGCCGACGCCATGAAAAGGTTTGTGATTGAGGGCTTGGGATTCCGCAAAGGCAACGTAATCGATCTGCGTGACGCCACGAGAGCCGAACTGGACACTGTTTTCGGTAACGACAAAACGCATGAAGGAAAGTTGTTCGACTGGATTAGGCCGGGTGAATCTGACGTGGTGGTATTCTATTCCGGGCACGGCGTTCCGGGACTAAAGGACAAGCGGGCATACCTGCTTCCGGTTGACGGCGATGCCAATCGGGCAGAGATATCGGGCTATTCAGTCGAGACGCTTTATCAAAACCTGGGCAAGCTTCAGGCCAAGTCAATTCGGGTATTCATTGACGCTTGTTTTTCCGGGGAGACGCCAAAAGGCATGGTAGTCCGCGCCGCATCGGGAATCAGTGTCGTACCCAAGACGCCAAAGGGCGTCTCGCGGCTTGTCACATTGACAGCGGCCCAGGGCGACCAATTGGCCAGTTGGGACGAGGACGCTCGCTTGGGACTCTTCACCAAACATGTGCTGGAGGCTTTATACGGCGCTGCCGACACGGCTAAGTACGGCGACGGCAACGGCCGCGTATCGCTCGCCGAAGTCGGCAAATACCTCGACCGGGAGATGTCGTATCAGGCACGTCGCCGTTTCGGCCGGAGGCAGAACGCTAGCGTTACGGGAAGTGGAGCCACAATCTTGGTGCCTGAAATTCTCAAATCCCGACCGAAACTCGGATCGTCGCGTAAACAGACGGCTTCGGTGACGACGTCGACGCCCGGGTCGAAGCTGAAACCTAAACCCTCACCCTTGGTGAAACCCGCGGTAGGCGTCTATCCGGGCGGGACGAAACCGGGGACGGTATTCCGCGACTGCCCGGATTGCCCGGAGATGGTGGTGATGCCGACCGGCTCGTTCGCAATGGGATCGAGCGCTGGCGGTCGGGATGAAAAACCAGTGCATCCGGTGTCAATTGATTACCCGTTTGCGGTTGGTAGGTACGAGGTGACGCAGGCGCAATGGCGGGCGGTAATGGGCAACAATCCGAGCCGGTTCAAGGGCGACAATCATCCGGTAGAGGGCGTTTCGTGGGATGAACTCCAGGTATTTCTGGGAAAGATGAAGACCAAGACCGGTCGGACCTATCGGCTTCTGAGCGAGGCGGAATGGGAGTACGTCGCGAGAGGCGGAGCGAAGACCAAGTATTGGTGGGGAAACGGCATAGATAGCGGCAAATCGAACTATGGCCGGCAGGTCGGCGCAACCACGCCGGTGGGGAAGTATGCGGCGAATGCCTTTGGCCTATACGATGTACACGGCAACGTCTGGGAGTGGGTGGCGGACTGTTGGAACAAGAACTATGCCAACGCTCCCAACGACGGTCTTGCAAGGGCGACCGGGGACTGTGATTACCGCGTCCTGCGCGGCGGTTCCTGGTTCGATGAATCAAGGGCTCTCCGGCTCACCAAGCGCTACAGAAGTAAAACCTCTTTCAGAAGCAAATTCAATGGCTTCCGTATCGCCAGCACGCTTCCACAATAAGCAAAAACTTGTCTCTTCCTCACTTGGAATGGCTATCGGTTAGCTGAGCTGGCGGCGATTCACGAAATCCTAAATTTTTTCGCCTATACATGGTGTGGGGCGAAGACGGAAAGGATGGACGCGTGACCCACCGGCTGGACAGCAAGGTTTTCCTGATTGTCGACGACGATCCGGCGCAAGTGGCGCTGATCGGCAAGATCCTGCGCATGATCGGCGTCGTCAAGCTGGCGACGGCCAATAACGGCGAGGAAGCCCTCGAGCGCTTCCAAACCGGCCGCGTCGACATGGTCATCAGCGATCTGCTGATGGACGGCATGGACGGTTTCGAACTCGCCCGGCGCATCAGGCGCCTGCCCATGGCCTACGTTCGCGAAATACCCATCATCGTCTCTACCGGCTACAGCACCCTTGTCAATGTGGAGGCCGCCCGTGACGCAGGCGTTACGGAAGTCATGCGCAAGCCCTACTTGCCCATTGACCTGTTTCACCGCGTGCTTGCCGTGCTCGACCAGCCGCGCGAGTTTGTCTATCAGAACAGCTTTCAGGGACCAGACCGCCGCCGGCGGGAAGATGCGCCACCGCGCGTCGAGCGCCGGACCCGGGAAATTCACATTTCCTCTACGGGCGGGTTGATCGCCACCTGACATCGTGGCACAACGGAAGCCTCGCAATTGCTTCCCGGATACGACGTCCATGCCGCTTCATCTTCTCAAATTGTGTGTCGGAGTCGATGAGGTTGAACAATTGCGCGGTTTCCAGGAAAAGCGGCTCGCCCGCGGTGAACGCCTCATTCATGTCACCCGCCACCGCCCCCGGCGCGACGCAGAAGTGTTGGATGGCGGATCCCTTTACTGGGTTATCAGGCGCCGCATCGCGGTGCGGCAACGCATACTCGCTCTGGATGTCGTTAAGGGTGAAGACGGTATTACGCGCTGCGGCATCGTGCTTGATCCCGAATTGGTGCGGACCTATCCGCAACCGCGCAGGCCGCACCAGGGTTGGCGTTATTTTGAAGATGCGGTGGCGCCGCCCGATATCGTCGCGGGACAGAGCATTTCGGATTTTCCCCCCGAAATGGCCGATCAGCTGCGTGAACTCGGCCTCTTGTAGGCCGGCCTTCTGATCAGGCGGCCTCGGCCCGAGCTTCCCTGGCGTCCTGGATGCGCCTTTCGGCCATTCTGTCGGCCATCGCATAGGGCGGGAGGCGAGAAGCGTCGGCCTGGCCGAACAGGCTCAACAGCGTGTCGTAAATCTCCGCCGTATGGTCGAACGCCTTGGCCTTGTCGTAGACCGGCCGCTCGTGGGAGATATTGATGATGCCGCCGGCGTTGATGACGTAATCCGGTGCATAGAGGACGTTGCGGGCTGCCAAAACATCGCCGTGATGATCCTCCGCCATCTGGTTGTTGGCGGAGCCGGCCACTATTTTCGCCGTCAAACGGCCGACTGTGCTGTCATTCAACACGGCGCCCATGGCGCAGGGTGCGAATACTTCTGCATCGGTCGTGTAGATGTCGTCGGGACGAACGGCGTGGGCGCCAAAGCGGTCGGCGACGCCCTTGGCGGCATTTTCGTCGATGTCCGCAACGATTAACGAAGCGCCGGCCTGATGAAGAAACTCGCAGAGATGGAAACCGACGTGACCGACCCCCTGAACGGCGATGGTGACGCCGCGTAAGTCTGATTGGCCCAGGCGATGCGCGGCGGCGGCGCGAATACCGTGATAGACGCCCCAAGCCGTGGCCGGGGAAGGGTCGCCGGAAAGGTCGGCCAGTCCGGCAACGTGGCTGGTCCCGCGAGCGACCAGGCCCAGATCGGCAACCGACGTGCCGACATCTTCGGCGGTGATGTAGCGGCCGCCGAGGCTGTCGACAAAACGGCCGAACGATTCAAGGAGGGCTGGGGTTTTGTCCTGAAGAGGGTCGCCGATGATCACCGCTTTGCCGCCGCCCAGGTTCAGTCCGGCCATGGCGGCCTTATAGGTCATGCCGCGCGAGAGGCGGAGGACATCCGTCAGGGCTTCTTCATCTGAGGCGTAAGGCCACATGCGAAGGCCGCCCAGAGCGGGACCCAGCGTCGTGTCATGAATGGCGATGATGGCGTTGAGGCCTGCGTCACGGTCGTGACAGAAAACCACGTCTTCGTGGTCAGCGAATTCCGGATGATTGAAAATGGACACAGATCAATTCCTCCACGAGGCACCCCGTATCCTTTAAATATGGCCGAAAATCCTTACAAAACAATGAATTAACAGATGATTAATGCAATTCGAACGATCCTTGCCAATAGCTTTGCAGGATTGATCAAATCTGTTGGGAATTAGTTCCTCGACGAAACTTTCGGTCGCTCACGAATACCCACCGAGCCTTGATGACGCCATTCCTACAAATCGGCACCGGCCTCATCGTGAGGCATAGGGAACCATTGAAGATGACTGGCCGCCGCCGGCAGAACGGGGTCGGGGCGGGCTGAATCGCCGCTCTCTTCGTCCAGCTTCACGATGTCGGCGTCAGCCGCCGCGATTAGGTCGTTTAGCGAAAACGCCGGTGCGGAAGCAGAGCGCGAAGGATAGCTGGCGCCGTCGCCGTCATAGGCAATGTCGTGCAGCGACATGATCGGGCTGTCGGCCAGATCGCGGTGCCACCAGCGTCCGGTGGCGGCGTCGCACTCGTAGGCCGGCAACAGCTTCCAGGCGTGGCTGGCCAACCAGTCGATGGCTCCCAGGATGAACTCGACCTCTTCGTCGGTATTGAAGTAGTTGAGCCCGAAACGCGTCCAGCCCGGCTTCACGATTTCGCATCCTGTCGAGATTTGCGCTTCAAATTCTTTCGATGTCGCCATGTCGATGCCCAGCAGGCGGTGACCGTAGGGGCCGGCGCAACTGCAACCCCCTCTGGTCTGAATGCCGAAATAGTCGTTCAGCACCGCGACGACGAAATCGTGGTGAAGGTACTTTTCACCGTACCGCACAAGGAAGGAGATGATGGGCAGCCGGGGCGTTTCGAGGTTGCCCAATATGTTGATGTTCGGATTCTTGCTCAGCCGGTCGATTGCCCGCCTCGCCAGCACTTCCTCGTGGTGCATGATGTCGGCGGCGCCGACGGCTTCCTTGAGTTGGAAAATGAGACCCGCCCGAACCGCGCCGACGATCTCGGGCGTCCCGCCTTCTTCGCGGTGCTCGGGGTCGTCGAGATAGCGGTGTTCCTCCGAACTGACGTATGACACCGTGCCGCCCCCCGGGATGACCGGAACCCGGTTACGCATCAGATTTCGCTTGATGACGAGAAGGCCCGGGGTGCCGGGGCCGCCGGGAAATTTGTGGGGCGAGATGAAGATAACGTCCTTTGCCGCCTCCGCTTGATCCACCGGGTTCATTTCGATCACCGTATAGGGCGCGGCGGCCGCGAAATCCCATGCCGCGACCGCGCCATGCGCGCGCAGCATGGCGGTAACCGCATGGGTATTAGTCATGATGCCGGTTACGTTCGAAGCGGCGGAAAAACTGCCGATCTTAAGTGGGCGGTCGGCGAAGCGGTTTAACTCGGCTTCAAGATTTGTCAGATCAACCAGACCGTCCGCGTCTTCCTCGACGACGATCACGTCGGCAATCGTTTCGCGCCACAGCACCTCATTGGAGTGGTGCTCGTAAGGTCCGATGAAGATGACGGGGCGTTGGTCAGCCGGTATTTGCGCAAGCAGCCCGTATTGTTCGGACAATTCGCTGGGCAGGCGCAGGTTCAGAATGTTGATGAATCGGTCGACGGCGCCTGTGGCGCCCGAGCCGCAAAAAATTATGGCATCTTCCTCATTGCCGCCGACGGCATCCAGAATGATTTTCCGGGCGTCCTCGCGAAATCGGGTGGTTTGGTGTCCGGTACCCGAAGTTTCTGTGTGCGTGTTGGCGTAGTAAGGAAGGACTTCCGAACGGATGAAGTCTTCGATAAAACTGAGCGACCGGCCGGACGCGGTGTAATCGGCGTAGACAATACGCCGCTGACCCAATGGCCCATCGACCGTTTGTCGCGACCCGATGAGACCGTCGCGAACCTTTTCCACCAAACCTTCGTTTTGCATTCCCCACCACCGGAATTTCACAGCATATCGCCGTTCAATGAGTTCAGGCGGGGTTCATATCATCCGGAGCTGGAGGAGGGAAGCATTTGATTGTGCCCCACGAAATGAGCGTCATCCACCCCAGGGATTATCAGAAGCGATAGCCCACAGTGGAACCGATGAAGTATTGAGATTCTTCCTTGGTGATAGGACTCAAGGAGGCTTGATCGGCAAGCAAACTGCCCCGCCCATCGATCGAAACATAAATGTTCTCGTTAAGATTGTAGATCAGCGAAGCCCAGGCTCCGAAGTCCACGAATCCTGCCGTTGGTGCATAAGCCACCCTCGCGGCGGTGACTTCGCTCGTGCTCACGCCAAAGTTTGAGATTAGGTATTGGGCGTTCGCAAAGCGAAAATTGCCGCCGATTATCAGGCTGGAATCCTCGCTTAACCTGCCCCCCAACGCCAGACCCATGCCGCCAATTATGCCTTTGTGTCCCTTTTCGTTCATGCCGTACCGAATGTCCGCATCGAAGCGCCAGGGTCCGGAATGGTGCTGGGCGAACACACCGATTTCGATGCTCCTTTTAATATCAGCCATGCCCGTGAGATCGGTGTTTTCCGAGGCATTTCTCGCGGGAGAAAGGGTGAGACGGGGCCCAGCCTTGGTCTGACGGTTGCGGATCACGTTCAAACCGAGCCCTCTTTGGGTACTCAGAAAATATGCACCGCGCCATTCGATGTCGACCAAAGGCAGCGCATGGAAAACATAATCGTCGCTGCCCAGGTAATCCGGCGCAAAGCCAACGCCCGCGCCCACGTTTACATGCCACTCCTTGGCTCCACCGATACGTGTCGCGGTCGGCCCGGTCATCCAGGCTTCCCAATCGGGATTTGCCGCATGCGCGCTGGAACTCGGCCATAGTATTGCGGAGCCCAGGATGCAGGCGGTGACGATGAGTGAACGAATCATATTTCCCTCGGGTTTCGAAACCGGTCGCCAAGGTAGCCCAAGGATGGGTTAGGCCGCAAGCAGGGCACGCACATATTCACCGATCGCCAATGATGAGGTAAGCCCCGGAGATTCCATGCCAAATAGGTTTACCAGACCCGGCACGCCATGATCACTTGGACCCGCGATGGTAAAATCCGCCATGGCCTCGCCCGGCGCTTGGATTTTGGGTCTGATTCCCGAGTACGCCGGGTCAAGCGCGTCCTCTGGCAGACCCGGATAATACCGACGGACGGAGTCATAGAATGCATTTGCCCTTGCGGGATCGACGGCATAGTTGATTTCGTCAATCCATTCCTGATCTGGACCAAATCTGGCCTGGCCCGCCAAATCGAGGGTCAAGTGAATGCCGAGGCTGGCGCTCGGCGGCACAGGATAGATCAGATGCCTGAATGGTGCTCGACCCCGCATCGTGAAGTAAGACCCTTTGTTGAGGTAGCGTCGCGGAATATGTACGGCGTCAAGCCCGCTGATTGAGCTTGCGACTTCTTGCGCACCGAGGCCCGCCGAATTTATCAACCTGCGGCAACCGAGCGTCATCGGCGAAGTCCCGCCGGCATCAATTTCGAATCCACTACCGGTGGCTTTTGCCTCCAAGAGGGGACTGTTGAAGGCGATCGCCATGCCTTTGTTTTCGGCTTCACCCTGGTATGCAAGCATTAGACCGTGGCTGTCGACAATTCCGGTTGACGGGGAAATCAGGGCACCGGCCCCGTCGACCTCCGGCTCCAGCCGCGACAACTCTTCCTTGGAAACGAATCGCAGATCGTCAACGCCATTCGCCGACGCTTTATGCTGAAGTCTCTTCAGTGTCCCGAGATCGCCCCTGTCGCCGGCGACAATAAGCTTACCGAGGCGTCGGTGTTCGACCCCATGCTCGGCGCAGTATCGGTAAAGCATATCACGGCCGCTGACACACAAACGCGCCTTCAACGACCCGGTCGGATAGTAGATTCCGGCGTGAATAACTTCACTATTGCGGGAGCTCGTACCGGTTCCGATTTCTCCTTCCGCTTCCAATACCACGACTTCCTGTCCCGCCACCGAGAGCGACCGGGCAATCGCCAGACCGATAACGCCGGCGCCGACGACAACGCTTTCAACTGTTTCCATTTTCTCTCAACTCAGGACGTACTCATTCGTGGGTGCAAACAAATCATGCCGCGGCAGGTTGGCGACTACGGCCGGAATGGTCAAGCGCGCTTTGACGCCGCCATATAAGTCACACCACCGTGAAGCGGATTGACTTGAAGGGAAACTCCAACCGCACGACCATGGCGATATCTCAGGCCGATAGTTGATGCGGAGACGGGTAATGCGTTCATTCCAAACTTGGCGAAAATCGATCCTGGCGTCCGGATTGATCGCCGGGGCACTTGGTGTTTTATGGTTCGGCGCCGCTTCCGCCGGACCCAGCGCCTGGAAATATGAGTGGCCGAAGACGGATTTCTCAAAAACGGCGATCGACTTCTCCGAGGTGATGTCGGGGGGCCCACCGAAAGATGGGATTCCGTCCATCGAAGACCCCAAGTTCATGTCGGTTTCGGAAGCCGATCATCTGGCCGACACCGAACCGGTTATTGGTCTGGAGGTAAAAGGAGAGTGGAAGGCCTATCCTTTGCAGGTTTTGATGTGGCACGAAATCGTCAATGACGAAATCGGCGGGATGCCCGTGAGCGTAACTTTTTGTCCGTTGTGTAATGCGGCGATCGTGTTCGACCGGCGGCTTGACGGCAGAATCCTGGATTTCGGGACGACCGGCAAGCTGCGCAATTCCGACCTCATCATGTATGACCGCCAAACTGAAAGCTGGTGGCAGCAATTTATCGGGCAGGGAATTGTCGGCGAGATGACAGGGAAGAAACTGAAGATAATCCCTGCAAGATTAGAGTCCTTTGCCCGCTTCAAGGCCAGGGCAACCCAGGGCAAGGTGCTGATCCCAACCTACAGCCAGCGACGCCGCTACGGCGCCAACCCGTACCCCTATTACGATTCCATGCCGCAACCGTTTCTATACCGGGGTGACCTGCCCGAAGGGATTGCGCCGCTTGCCCGCGTAATCTCGGTTGGTGACGGCAACGGTGTTTTTCGGGCCTGGTCCATGGAGGCCTTGAAACGCGAAAAGCGCGTTGAAACCGAAGACGGCATCGTCCTGACATGGTCGCCCGGTCAAAACTCGGCTCTCGACGCTCCGTCAATCCGGGAAGGTGTCGACGTGGGTAATGTGGTGGTGCAGCGAAAGAACGGAAACGAAATGTCGGACGTGGCCTACGGCGTCGATTTCGCTTTCGCGTTCCATGCCTTTTATCCGGACGTTCAGATCAAACGTTAGAGTGTTTCAACTTCTTTTTTTGGCCGTGGTCAAATCTACGCCTTCGAGATTTGCCTCGCTCAAGTTGGTGCCGTTTAAAATCGTCCCCTCGACAGAGCACGCCTGCAGATCCGCGCCGGACAAGTTCGCGTGGGAAAAATCCGCACCGTCTAGTCTGGCGCCCGGCATGGCGGCGTTGGAGAGGTCACTTTCGGCCATCCGCGCATTGCTCATGTCCGTCGGCCAGGCGCGAATGGCGGCGCCCTTGATCTGCAAGGACGCCAAGTTCGCCCCTTTTAACTGAGACTGGCTCAGGTTTGCGTAGGAGAAGTCGGCGCCACGCATATCGGTCTCATTCAGTTTCGCGTTCCGGCAATCAGCAAACGAAAGGTCGGCGTGGGCCAACGATGCCTTGGATAACTGCGTGCCGCGCAGCATTGCTGCGATCATACGGGCGGCTGAGAGATCCACACCGGAAAGATCAAGACCGCTCAAGTCGAGGCCTGAAAGATCGGCTCGTTTTCCATCCGTGCCACCCGATCGAACCCATTCGGCATGCTGAGCAATGACATCTTCGAGCACAATGCCGGCGGCGTCCGGGCGGCGCGGCAGGTGAGCGGCCTGCAGTTGTTCAGAGGACAGCACATCGTCATCGAGGGTGGCGCCGCGAAGTTCGGCCTCGTCGAACACGGCGTCCGAAACGGTAGCGCCGGTTAGAATGGCGCCTTTCAGAATAGCGCCGGAGAGGTCGGTTCCGGAAAGGTTGACCCCTTTCATGTCGGCGCCCGTCAAGTTGCACTCGCGCAGGTCTGCGCCCCCCAGGTCGGTTTTCTGAAAATTCGCGTTGGTGAAATCGGCATTTATCAGTTGGGCACGGTTCATGCGGGCGTGCGCCAGGTTGGCGCCCTTGCCGTTGACGCTCGTCAGATCGGCCAAAACAAATGAAGCGCCCCCGAAATTACTGCCGGAAACATTTGCTCCCGACAGGTCGCTGCCCGACATATCGGCGTTCCGACCGTCAATACCAGACATGTCGGTACTGCCGGAGTCTTCGGTCGCGCCCAAGGCGAGGCGACCCTCCCGCAAGTCCGCCTCGCGGAGGTCGGCGCCAATCAGCACGGCGCCTCTGAGGATGGCGCCGCGCAAATCGGCTTTGGCCAGGATGGCGTGCTCGAGGTTGGAAACGCTGAAATCGCAACCGAACAGGTCGGCTGCTTTCAACTCCGCTCTGCGGAGCGATGAGAATTGGAAGGAAGAGCCCGCGAAAATACCTTCCGACAGATCCTTGTCGTCGAAATTCAGCGAGGACAGATTGTGGCTGGGAAGCTGTGCCCGAATACCGCCGGATTTATGATCGAGAAATAGCGTATGCGCCTTGAAAATGTCTTCAAGTTTGCCCTGGTCCAACCGACGGAGCTCGTTCGACAATTCCAATCACCCGAGAAAATAAACGTTGTTCCCACGCAGCCGGGTGCCCCCGAATGAACAACTCGGCTAAGCTCGTTAGCATACTATCTGTTATCGGCGAATCATAGTTGGATTGGCGTTGCAATGCGCTTGCGCTAGCACATATCTATGGTTGGCAAAGTATGGAATGCTCATTTCAATGGGACCTCCGGAAAATGAGGGAGTGATGGCCGAAGACCGACAAGAATTGGCGCGACGGTCCAGTCAGGGGGATGTCGATGAATTCCTCAAACGGCTTGCCGCAGCGCCTGCCGTGCATCCCGCCGGCTCCCGGGGGAGGTTAATCTTTGCCCTTGATGCGACGGCAAGCCGGGAACCGACGTGGGACAAGGCCTGCCACATCCAGGGTGAAATGTTCAGCGAAACGGCCGCGTTGGGCGGTCTCGACATCCAAATGGCGTTTTACCGGGGGTACGGGGATTTCCAGGCCACGTCCTGGATCGGTAACTCCGACGAACTTGTCGGTCAAATGACCCGCGTTGACTGCCGCGGCGGCCGCACGCAAATCGAACGAGTTCTTCGCCATGCGCTTGAGGAAACAGCGGCAAAGAAGGTTAACGCCCTGGTGTTCATCGGCGACTGCGTCGAGGAGGACATCGACCAACTTTGCACCTTGGCCGGCGAACTCGGGATGCTTGGCGTACCGGTATTTGTCTTCCAGGAAGGCGCCGAGCCCGGCGCATCGAGAGCATTCCGGCAAATCGCCCGGCTTAGCGGCGGAGCACATTGCAATTTTGATTTGTCGAGCGCCCGCCAACTGCGGGATCTATTGGCGGCCGTGGCGGTGTATGCAGCGGGCGGCCGAAAAGCGCTGGAGAATTACAGCAGCCAAAAAGGGGGCGAGACCTTGCTCATCGCCAATCAACTCAAGTCGGAATCTCAATGATGTTTGCCTGGTTCGTTCTCGGTGTTTGCGTCTTTCTAGCTCTAATTCTGGCGGGACGCTGGTTTGCGGCGGCCGACCCGAAAGTCCTGGCGAAAACGCTCAAGTGGGGCGTTCTCGGGATCTGTTTGGCTCTTGTCCTGTTCCTCGCTCTGACCGGACGGTTGGCTTTTGCCGCTCCGCTGGCAATCGCCGCCTTTTGGTGGTTGATGCGCCGGGCAGCGCGGTTGCCGTTCGGCATCGGCGCGACGAGAAGCGGTCCGGCCTACTCGTCCGACGGCGGTTCTTCCTCCGAACAAGGCAATTCAGAAGTCACGACCGAATACCTCAAGATGACGCTGAACCACGATAGCGGCGGTATTTCGGGAGAAGTGTTGAAGGGAGCGCATCGGGGGCGGCCACTCAACGAATTGTCCGCGCCCGAGGTTGTCGAAGTGCTGCGTGAGTGCCGCGCGACCGATCCTCAAGGGGCAGCCCTATTGGAGACGTATCTGGACCGTACCGAAGGTCCCGAATGGCGGGCCAAGGCCGACTACGAATCAGCCGGTCAAAGCGGTACCGATGAACCCGAGGTTCAAAGCGGGCCGATGACGCGGGAAGAAGCCTTGGAGATCTTGGGTCTGAAAGCCGGTGCAACCGAGGAGGAGATAAAGGATTCTCACCACCGGTTAATGTTAAAAATTCACCCTGATCAAGGCGGTTCGACCTATCTCGCAAGCAAAATCAATCAAGCTAAAGATCTTCTGCTGGGCGCTTGAACTGATTTGCCTTCCGGCTCTTGCCATCCCGTAATTGCCATGGCAAAACTGCCGAACAGTTCCTGATGGCGTATCCGCCGCTAATTTATTAAGCAATTGAAATCAAATATGTCTTCATCCGTTTCAACTCCACAACGAGTACGCAAAGCCGTGTTTCCGGTCGGCGGCCTCGGCACGCGATTTTTGCCAGCGACAAAGGCGATGCCCAAGGAAATGCTCCCCGTCGTGGACAAACCACTCATCCACTACGCGGTTGAGGAAGCCAAATCTGCGGGCATCGAAGAGTTCATCTTTGTTACGGGACGGGGCAAATCCGCCATTGAGGACCATTTCGACCGCTCCTATGAACTCCACGACCAGCTTTCCAGCAAGAACAAGTTGGATGAAATCGAAGCGATTGCAGAATGGTTGCCGGCGGCGGGCACGGTCGCCTATACCCGCCAGCAGGAGCCCATGGGGCTCGGCCACGCGGTATGGTGCGCCAGAAATCTGGTCGGCAACGAACCCTTCGCCGTGCTGTTGGCCGATGACCTTGTTTTGTCGAAGACGCCGTGCCTGCAGCAGATGACGAATGCCTACGCCGAGAGCGGCGGCAATGTCGTCGCCGTCATGGATGTACCCAGGGAACAGACCAGCAGATACGGCGTGCTTGAAATCGGCGCGACGTCGGGCGATCTGGTCGAGGTGAGGGGATTGGTCGAGAAACCGGCGCCCGAGGAGGCGCCCTCCACCTTATCGATTATCGGGCGGTATATCCTGCAGCCGTCCGTATTTGACCACCTGGCGAAGATGCAGCGCGGTGCTGGAGGAGAGGTTCAGCTGACCGATGCCATGGCGGCCTTGATCGGCGGTTCGCCCTTTCACGGTCTGCGCTTCGAGGGCGAACGTTTTGATTGCGGCGACAAGGCGGGCTTTTTAAGGGCGAACATCGCCTTCGCATTGGCGCGGGATGACCTGCAGGCGGATGTGCAGGAATTCATCGACGAATTTGCCGCGCGGACTTAAGGAACAAATATGCGAATTGCCATGATAGGGACCGGCTATGTCGGTCTGGTTTCCGGAACCTGTTTTTCCGAGTTTGGCGCCGATGTCATTTGCGTCGACAAGGACGCGGGGAAAATCGAAACCCTCAATGCCGGCGACATACCCATCTTCGAGCCCGGTTTGGGCCGCATGGTGGAAAGCAACGTCAGTGCCGGCCGGTTGACGTTCTCGACCGATTTGAAAGCCGCGGTGAAGGGCGCCGACGCCGTCTTTATCGCGGTTGGAACGCCCAGTCGGCGCGGTGACGGCGCGGCCGATCTGACATACGTCTTTTCGGCAGCCGAGGAAGTCGCCGAGGCGCTCAACGGCTATACCGTCGTCGTGACGAAATCGACGGTACCGGTCGGGACCGGTGCGGAGGTGGAAAGGCGCATCCGCGCCTGCCGTCCCGATGCGGACGTCGACATCGCCTCCAATCCCGAATTTCTGCGGGAAGGCGCGGCAATCGAGGATTTCATGCGGCCCGACCGGGTCGTCGTCGGCACTGATTCTGAGCGGGCCAAGGACGTCCTACGGGAGGTCTACCGCCCGCTGTTTCTTAACGAAACGCCGGTCCTTTTCGTTACCCGCGAAACTGCCGAATTGACCAAGTACGCCGCCAACGCGTTCCTAGCGACCAAGATATCGTTCATCAACGAGATGGCCGACATCTGCGAGAACGTCGGCGCCGACGTGCAGGAAGTGGCGCGCGGCATCGGCCTCGACGGCCGCATCGGTTCGAAATTTCTTCACGCCGGGCCGGGTTACGGCGGCAGTTGCTTCCCCAAGGATACCATGGCTCTGGTCAATACCGCCCGCGAGGTCGGCAGCCCGAGCAAAATCGTCGAAGCCGTCGTGGCGGTGAACGATGAACGGAAAAAGGCCATGGCGGGCCGTATTATCGCGGCCTGCGGCGGTGACGTGACGGGGAAATCGATTGCACTGCTGGGCGTAACCTTCAAGCCCAACACCGACGACATGAGGGACGCACCGAGTATCGATATCGTTCCGGCCTTGAGGGAAGCCGGCGCGTCCGTCCGCGCCTACGATCCCGAGGGCATGACCGAGGGCGCCAAAGTACTCACGGACGTGGTTTGGTGCGATGACGCTTACGACGCCATGAACGGCGCCGACGCCGCCGTCATCGTCACGGAGTGGAACGAGTTCCGGGGTCTTGATCTGGATCGCGTCAAAACCCAGCTCAAATCGCCCACCCTGGTGGACTTGCGGAACGTTTATTCGCCGGACGATATGGCCGAGGCGGGGTTCAGCTATTCCGGTATCGGCCGCGGTACCATCGTTTCGTCCGGCGACGCCTAGGGAGTTCTTAAGGTGAACGATTTGGCTTCCGGGCACACCTTTCACCCGACGATCCTGCGCGAATACGACATCAGAGGCATCATCGGCAAGACATTGTCGGTGGACGACACCCGCGTTTTGGGCATGGCGTTCGCGACGGCGGTACTGCGTGACCGGGGGGGCGGCGCCACGATTTGCGTGGGCTACGACGGCCGCCTGACGTCACCGGACCTCGAAGCCGCTCTCGTGGCGGGCATGTCGGCGACCGGAGCAAACGTTATCCGCATCGGTCGCGGCCCGACGCCGATGCTGTATTTCTCGGTCTATCATCATGCCGCCGACGCGGGGATCATGGTAACCGGCTCGCATAATCCGCCCGACCACAACGGCTTCAAGATGATGCTGGGTCATCTCTCTTTTTTCGGTTCGGATATCACGGACCTGGGCCGAATTGCCCAAGCCGGAGATTTCGAAGCCGCCGACCGGGCGGGCGACGTTCGAAGCTTGCCGGTGACAGAGGAATACCTGACGGCCCTGGCCGCCGCCTGTGACGGGGCGGGGGGCGTCGGTGAACTGCGCGTGGCCTGGGACGCTGGCAACGGCGCTGCGGGTGAAGTGATGACAGCTTTGACCCAGCGCCTGCCAGGCGAACACCACCTCTTGTTCGCTGAGATCGACGGCACTTTCCCCAATCATCATCCCGACCCGACGGTGGCTGAAAACCTAAGGGACATTCAGGAAGCGGTGCGCGACAAAGACCTCGATTTCGGCATTGCCCTGGATGGCGACGGCGACCGGATCGGCGTGGTCGACGGGCAGGGGCGGTTGTTGTGGGCGGATCAGTTGCTGGCACTGTTGGCCCGCGACGTGCTCGACGACAACCCGGGCGCAACAGTGATCGCCGACGTCAAGTCCAGTCAGCTCCTGTTCGACGAGGTCGCCCGGATGGGCGGCAATCCCGTCATGTGGAAAACCGGCCACTCCCTGATCAAAGGCAAGATGGCGGAGGAAGGGGCTCCGCTAGCGGGCGAGATGTCGGGTCACATCTTCTTCGCCGACCGCTACTACGGATTCGACGACGCACTCTATGCCGCCGTCCGCCTGCTCGGCGTGTTAACCAGAGCCGGCCGTTCTCTGGCCGAACTGGCAGACGAACTGCCGGTTTTCGTCAACACGCCGGAAATTCGCATCGCCTGCGACGACGTCAAAAAATTCGAAATCGTCAGCGAAATCCGCAACCGCCTGCGCGCCGAAGGCATCGCCGTCGATGACATCGACGGCGTTCGGGTCAGAACCGAGGACGGCTGGTGGCTCCTGCGGCCGTCCAACACGCAGGCGGTGCTGGTGGCGCGTTGCGAGGCGTCGGACCAGGCTGGCCTGGAGCGCCTGAAAGGGACTCTGAGGCGCGAGTTGGAGAAAAGCGGCGTGGAGGTTCCGGAGATTTAGGAGCGGCCGTATCAGGCCTCCTGCCGGTAGGCGAAAACAGGACTGCTCCAGGCCTGGAAACCATCTTCCGTGTAAATCGAAACCCAGAGCGGGTTATCACCTGACGGACTGAGCGGGATCGTGACGTCTCCCGAGAGCCCGGTGCCCGGGATCTCCTCAGGTGAACGGAACACCTTGATCATCCGGGCCAGGCCGCCGGCTTCCATGATGCAATCGTCGAGACCAATGTCGTCCAGCGGCAATGACATGTTTCCGAGATTTGTTTCAATTTCGACGCCGCCGCCGCCGTCCGCCAGCCAGACGTCGAAGCCGCCGGTATTGACCTTGCGAACCGTCAACCTGTCGCTGCACGAGGAGCCAATCGTTTACCAGGAGTTCCACATCCCGCCGAACGATTATCTCCTCGACCTGTCACGCCGCCGGGGCCGGGGGTAGCGCCCGGTTCGGGGTCAGCCATCCACGTTTCGATTTCTCTCGAGCCGTCCCGCCACCACGTACCAGACGACCGCCAGAACCTGCACAGCCGCCAGCATCCCGAACGCGGCCTGGTAGGCCTCGGGGCGGTAGCCGCCGCTTTCGGCCAGGGGGAAGAGGTCGATGATGGCGCCGACCGCGTACTGTCCGGCGAAAGCGCTGGCGAAGACCAGCACATTGAGTGCGGTGTTCGAGCGGGCGGACAGACTGGCGGGAAAGTGCTGCGACAGCACGGCGAAGGCCATGGCCGAAAAATTACTCACCAGCCCAAACACGAACCAGACCGCGTAGCTGATGGTGACCGGTTCCAGCAGGATGCCGATCTGAACCAGCGTGAAGGCCATTACGCCGAGCACCATGACGGTGCGCGGCGGGATCCGCCATTTGCGGTAAGCGACGTCCGATATGACGCCCATGGCGGCAAATCCACAGGTCATGGCCAGGGCGATGAGGAAGAGGTGCGTCGCCACGGCGCTGTCGTCGAGGCCCGCTACGTCGCGCAGCCAGGGACCGGCCCACAGACCTTGGATCGCCATGCCCGCGCTGGCCGAGGTGAAGGCCAGCGGGCCGACCCGCCAGAACAGGCCGGTGCGGTAGACATTGAGGATGCCCTTGAATTGCTCGCGCAAGGGTTCGATGGGATCGGTGTTGGCCTTTTCGGGCGTAAGAAAAAGGATCACGAAGGCGATCAGGGCGGTGGCCATGCCGATGCCGCCGTAGACGCCGCGCCAGTCCGTGACGGCCATGGCGGCTTCGACCGGGACCGTGGCCGACATGGCGCCCAAACCGCCAAAGGCCATGAACAGGCCGTTGACCAGGGGAATGCGGTCGCGCGGGAACCACAGCACGATCGCCTTGAAGGACGACATCAGGCCGCCCGACACGCCCAGGCCGATCATTGCGCGGCCGATGAACAGCGTCGATTTGCTGTCGCCGATGGCGAAGATGAAGGCGCCCGCCGCTGCCGTCATCAACAAGGCGAACTGCACCTTTGGCGGCCCATAGCGGTCGAGTAAAAGGCCCAGCGGGATCTGAAAGGCCGCAAAGGCCATGAAGTAGGCGGCGGTCAAAAGCCCGAGGTCGCCGGCGCTAAGCCCGATATCGCCAATCAGGTTGGGCGCGATGACGGCATTCACCGAACGGAAGAAATACGACATGTAGTACCCGCCGGCGAATGGCAGGAACACGGTCAGGATAACGCGCACGGCAGACAGACTCTGGACGCGCTGATCGGCAATCGACATCACAAAGGTGTAGCGCCTATGGGAGATTAAGGAAAGTTACAAAGGAAACTTGAAGCGGCCTTAGCGCTGCGCCAGTTCGAGCGTCGTCTCGCCCTCGGGCGTCACCGGCATGCACTTGATTGATTTAAGTTTGAGGATGCGGCAGGCGGTTCTGGCGTCGTCCTTGCGTAGGCCGACCAGGCGGGCGCGGTAGACCTCCTTGCCCTTGCGCTCGACCAGGTCGATCGAGGGACGGGCGTGCATCAGGATCTTGGGCAGGGCGCCGGCGGCCCGATGCACCCTGTTCTGGGCGGTGGCATAGCGGTTATAGGCGCCGACCTGAATACCCCACCAGCCCTGGCCCTCGGCGGGGGCGGGGCGGGCGCCGGCATCCGTCGGCAGGCTCAGGAAGCCTGAACCGCCCGACAGTTTGGTCTGTGCCGGTGCGGGCTTGCCACGTTTGATTTTTTCTTCGGTGGAACGCAGGCCCATGCGATCGGCGAGCCTGGCGATCAGGGAAGGTTTGGTCTTGGGCTTGGGCGGCGTCTTACGTTTCGCCATTTTCGCCGCAAAGGTATGACGCGTGGCGGCCCGGCGGAAGGACACGTCCAGCAGCCGGGCGACCTTGCGGTTGCGTAATTTGGAGGTGCGCTCTCCCAACACCACGGCGATCAGCCGCCGGCCGCCTCTTTTGGCGGAGGTCGCGATGTTGAACCCCGAGGCCCGGATGTAGCCGGTCTTCAAGCCGTCGGCGCCGCGATAATTCTTGAGCAGCTTGTTGTGGGAGGTGTAGGTGCGCTTGCCCCACCTGAATTTGCGCGCCGAGAAGAAGTGGTAGTGCTGCGGGAAGTCCTGCATCAGGCGCTGCCCCAGGATGGCCATGTCCCGCGCGGTCGAAATCTGACGGCGGTTGGGCAGGCCGGAAGCGTTGCGGAAGCGGGTGCGCTTCATGCCGAGGCTCTTGGCCGTGTCGGTCATGCGCAGGGCGAACTCGATCTCGGTCTCGCCCAGCGCCTCGGCCAGCACGGTGGCGGCGTCGTTGGCGGATTTTACCGCCACAGCCAGGATGGCGTCCCGGACACGGATGGTCCGGCCGCGCTTCAAACCGATCTTGGAGGGCGTCTGGCCGGCCGCCCGTCGCGAAACCTTCAATCGATCACCAAGCTTCAAACGGCCGGCCTCGATGGCTTCGAATGTGAGGTACAGCGTCATCATCTTGGTCAGCGAGGCAGGGTAGTGACGCTGGTCGGCCCGGCGCGCGTAAAGGATTTCACCCGTTTCGGCGTCCATGACGAAGGATTTGACGCGCGCTTCGGCTGGCGTGGTGGTTTGAAATGTCAGGATTGCGGCCATCAGCAAGCCGGCAACGAGGCAGGAGGCGGTACGCCAGAAAGTAATCCAAACTAAGCCGGTCGCAGACTTCATCCGCCGTTGTTCCCCTCGACCACATCATTTTTCCGGTAGGGCATTTACCGGTTGGGCTCGCATGTCACGTCACACCGCTGATCAGGCACTCTGTGTCAGGCCCAGACGACAATGCGGGAGTAAGCCTAATTTTGAGTTAATTTCAAAGCAATAGCTGATTTGTCCAGGTCTTCGGGAATGCCCCTTTCGAACTGTCCGGCAACTCGCAGTGGGGCAATTTGACGCAGTGCGGCATTTATTATGCTGCACTGCAAAAAAATCATTGACAACACTATAAGGAATATACATATTTCTCTCATGTTGCGGTGCAGCAAAGGTTATCGAGAGCGATATTCCTAGCACCGCGCAACGGAATTTATCAGGTTTAAGGGTTGATCGGACCCAAGTTCGGCCGGCCCATTTGAGAAACATCAAGCCCCAGAGGGAACAGCACAATGGCTAAAGCAACTTCAAACAAGGCCGCCATGGACGCCGCCGCGAAGACCATCGACGCGGTCGCTGCCGCCGGCAAGGAAACCGTCGAGAACATCGTCAAAACCGGCACCGAGAACGCCACCAAGGGTTACGAGAAGGCTTTCGCCTTCGGCAAGGAGCAGGCTGACGCCGCCGCCAAGGGTTACGACCAGGTCGCGACTTTCGGCAAGGAAAACGTTGAAGCCGCCGTCGAAGCCGGCACCGTCGCCACCAAGGGTGTCGAGGAAATCAATGCCGAGATCGTTGACTACGCCAAGACCGCGATGGCTGACCAGATGGCCGTTTTCGGCAAGCTGATGGCCGCCAAGTCGCCGCAGGAAGTCATCGAAATGCAGACCGAGTTCGCCAAGACGTCTTTCGACGCCATGGTCGCCCGGACCACCAAGATCGGCGAAATGTCCACCAAGTTGGCCAACGACGCCTTCGCGCCGGTTACCGCGCGGACCAACGTTGCCATGGAGACGTTCGTCAAGCCTTTCGTGTCGTAAAGCCCACATAGGTCGCTTTTCGACAGCGCCGGGGACGGTGCGGCTGCGTATTTGGCCAAATTCATCCACCCCAAGGAGCCTCCTCCCTCCCCCGGGAAGGCTCCTCGAGACAGGCCGCATAACGGCGATGTCTCCATTATGAGCCCGGTCATCCTCCCCCGACCGGGCTCTTTTTTGTCCAAAATCCGACATCGGGTGGCGGAACGGCCTTGGAATCCGCCTCCGGCGCCCCGATATAACTCACATGAAGTTTAAGGCGGCGGTAACCGGACTCTGTTATTATTCCAGACACAATTTGGCTAACATGGATGCCACACTAGGTTCCGTGCGAGCAGAACCGGCCCGACCAAGACCGACGATTGAGAGAAATGACGCAAAGAAAAGACAAAGGCACCGACACTAATCTGCCTGGCGGTGGCGGTAACGATACCGCTGTAGCAACAAGAACGGCGCCGAAGACCAAGAAACCGTCAATGTACAAGGTGTTGTTGCTCAACGACGACTACACGCCCATGGAATTCGTCGTTCGCATCCTCGAGCGCGTGTTTCACAAGGCGACCGAGGAAGCCACGCAGATCATGCTGCACGTCCACCAGAAGGGCGTCGGCGTGTGTGGTGTCTACACCTACGAAGTCGCCGAGACCAAGGTTACCCAGGTCGTCGACCTGTCGCGCCGCAACGAACATCCTCTGCAATGCACCATGGAGAAGGAATAACGTGCCAGGATTCTCGAGCAAACTGGAAAAGACGCTGCACCGGGCGCTGGCGCTGGCCAGCGAACACCGCCATGAATTCGCCACGCTGGAGCATCTCCTCCTCGCCCTGACCGAGGACGACGACGGCCTGGCGGTGATGAATGCCTGTACCGTCAACGTTGACGAATTGCGCAACGATCTGGAAAGCCACCTCGAGGAGGAGCTGGCCGATCTCGTGCTCGAGCAGTTCGAAGACCCGAAGCCCACGGCCGGTTTCCAGCGCGTGGTGCAACGCGCCCTCATCCACGTTCAGTCCTCCGGCCGGGAGGAAGTGACCGGCGCCAATGTGCTGGTGGCGATCTTCGCCGAGCGCGAAAGCCATGCCGTCTACTTCTTGCAGAAACAAAACATGACGCGTCTCGACGCCGTCAGCTATATCTCGCACGGCGTCGCCAAAACAGGGAGCCGCTCGGAAAGCCGGCGCGTTCGCGGCGCGGAGGAAGAGGGCGGCCGCGACGAGGGCATGGAAGGCCCGGACGGCGAGCCCGGTGTCGAGAGCGAAGCGCTGGACGCCTACTGCGTCAACCTCAACGAAAAAGCCAAGGCCGGCCGTATCGATCCGCTGATCGGACGCGAGGCTGAGATCGAACGCACCATTCAGATCCTATGCCGCCGCGCCAAGAACAACCCGTTGTTCGTCGGCGAACCCGGCGTCGGAAAGACCGCCATTGCCGAAGGCCTGGCCCGCCGCATCACCGAAGACGCAGTGCCCGCAGTTCTCAACGATGCCGTGATCTTCTCGCTCGACATGGGCTCGCTGCTGGCCGGCACGCGCTACCGCGGCGATTTCGAGGAACGCGTCAAGGCCGTGATCGGCGAGATCGAGGAACACCCCGGCGCCATCCTGTTCATCGACGAGATCCATACCGTGATCGGCGCCGGCGCCACTTCGGGCGGCGCGATGGACGCCTCCAATCTGCTCAAGCCCGCGCTGGCGCAGGGCACGCTGCGCTGCATCGGCTCCACGACCTACAAGGAATACCGCTCCTACTTCGAAAAGGACCGGGCGCTGCTCAGGCGTTTCCAAAAGATCGACGTCAACGAGCCGTCGGTCGAGGATGCCATCAAGATCATGAAGGGCCTGAAGCCCTACTTCGAGGATTTCCACGGCGTGCGCTACACCGCCGAGGCCATCAAGGCGTCCGTCGAACTGTCGGACCGCTACATCCACGACCGCAAGCTGCCGGACAAGGCCATCGACGTGATCGACGAGACCGGCGCCTACGAGATGCTGCGGCCCGAGAGCAAGCGGCGCAAGACCATCGGCGTCAAGGCCATCGAGGCCGTGGTGGCCAAGATCGCCCGCATCCCGCCCAAGTCGGTCTCCAAGGACGACATGGCGGTGCTCAAGTCGCTCGACCGCGATTTGCAGAACGTCGTGTTCGGCCAAGACAAGGCCATCGCCGCGCTCTCCAGCGCCATCAAGCTGGCCCGCGCCGGACTGCGCGAGCCCGAAAAACCCATCGGCTGCTACCTCTTCTCCGGCCCCACCGGTGTCGGCAAGACCGAGGTCGCACGGCAGCTCGCCTCCATTATGGGCGTCGAGCTGATCCGCTTCGATATGTCGGAATACATGGAGCGCCATGCCGTCTCGCGTCTGATCGGCGCGCCGCCGGGCTACGTCGGCTTTGACCAGGGCGGCCAGCTGACAGATGCCGTCGACCAGCATCCGCACGCGGTGTTGCTGCTCGACGAGATCGAGAAGGCCCATCCCGACCTCTTCAACGTGCTGCTGCAGGTCATGGATCACGGCAAGCTGACGGACCATCACGGCAAGACCGTCGATTTCCGCAACGTCGTGCTGATCATGACGACCAACGCCGGCGCCCAGGAAATGAGCAAACAGGCCATCGGCTTCGAACGCGGACTCAAGGAGGGCGAGGACGAGGAAGCCATCAAGCGCATGTTCACGCCGGAATTCCGCAACCGCCTGGACGCCACCATCGGCTTCGCCGCGCTGTTGCCTGAAATCGTCGCCCGCGTGGTCGACAAGTTCGTGCTGCAACTTGAAGTCCAGCTGTCTGACCGCAATGTCGATATCTCCCTGACCGATGCCGCCCGCAAGTGGTTGGCCAAGAAGGGTTACGACAAGCTCAACGGCGCCCGGCCTTTAAGCCGCGTCATTCAGGAGCACATCAAGAAACCGCTGTCGGAGGAGCTTTTGTTCGGCGAACTGGCCAAGGGCGGCCACGTCATCGTCGGCCTCGAAGACGACAAGATGACCTTCACCTTCGAGAAAGGCGCCCTGCCGGCGCGCAAGGAAAGCGACATCAAGGTGCCGGTGAAGGTCGATAGCTGAGGATTTTCGGCTAGCTGAACAATATCCGATTCCGCTACGACGTCATTCCGGCGCATGCCGGAATCCAGGTTTCCTTTTTCTTCAAGAGAGATCGCAAAAAAACAACCTGGACCCCGGATCAAGTCCGGGGTGACGGGAGTGTGTGGGGCGGCTAGGCCCAAGCCCCCCGGATCTTCTCCGCCGCAGCCGCGATTTCGTCCATGTCGCCGGGGCTGAGACCCCAGTTGATCTTGGCGTTGTCGCCGGTTTTGCGCGGCACGACGTGGAAGTGAATGTGGAAGACCGACTGGGCGGCGCCCGGGCCGTTGGCCTGGATGACGTTGACGCCGTCGGGCGAAAGCGCCGTGTTGACCGCCGTCGCCAGCCGCCGGGTCGCGGCGATCATGTCGGCCAGCACGTCATCGGGGGCCGAATAGATGTTTTCGAAATGGCCCTTGGGAATAACCAGGGAATGGCCGGGGTGCAGTGGATTGATATCCATGAAGGCCAGCGTCCTGTCGTCTTCGTGGATCTTGAACGAAGGAATTTCACCGGCCAGAATTTTACAGAATATGCATTCCGGGTCCGAACTCGGGTCGGTCGTCATGGGCCCCTCCCTTTTTTGTTGTTGGGGAGAGTTTAGCGCCTTCCCGGCGATCTAGCCGTCTTTTTTGAAGGGGCCGCGGTCCTCGAGGTACTCGATCTCGCGGTCGATTTCCCGGCGTTCGTGATCGAGGTAGTTGGCGACGGCGTCGCGGAAGGCCGGGTTGCGAATCCAGTGGGCGGAGCGGGTGTGAACCGGCAGGTAACCCCGGGCCAGTTTGTGCGGTCCCTGGGCGCCGGCTTCGACACGGTCGAGCTTGTGTTCGATGGCGTAGTCGATGGCGCGGTAGTAACAGACCTCGAAATGCAGGAAGGGGTGGTCTTCGAGGCAGCCCCAATAGCGGCCGTAAAGCGCCTCGCTGCCCACCAGGTTGAGAGCGCCAGCGACGTAGCGGCCCGCGCGGCGCACCATGAACAGGACGACGGCGTCCGGCATGGCTTCGCCGATGCGGCTGAAGAAATCGCGCGTCAGGTAGGGCGAGCCCCACTTGCGGCTGCCGGTGTCCTGGTAAAAGGCGAAGAAGGCGTCCCAATGCGCCTCCGTGATCGCCGCACCGGTGACGGTTTCGATCTCCAGTTCACCGCTTTCCAGGGCGCCGCGACGCTCCCGGCGAATGGCCTTGCGTTTACGCGACGACAAGGCGGCGAGAAAATCGTCGAAGGTATCGTAACCGTCATTGAACCAGTGGAACTGTTCAGAGGTGCGCTGCAGCAGGCCGGCCTCGCCGCAAAAGTCCCATTCGTCTTCGCTGGGAAAATTGATGTGGAGGGAGGAAACCTCGAGCCGCCGGGTGACTTCCATCAAGCCGGCCAGCACGGTTTCCCTGACTTCCGGAGGCGCTTCGGGGTGCGTCAGCAGGCGCGGTCCGGTGACCGGCGTGAAGGGCACGGCGACCAGCGCCTTGGGATAGTAGCGGCCGCCCGCGCGCTCGAAGCCGTCGGCCCAGCCGTGATCGAAGATGTATTCGCCCTGCGAATGGGACTTGAGATAGAGCGGGGCGCCGCCGATCAGGGTGCCGGCCTGGTCTTCGACCAGGATGTGCTGCGAGGCCCAGCCGGTCTGCGGCGTGGCGGAACCGCTTTCCTCCAGCGCCTTGAGAAAGGCATGGGCGACGAACGGGTGATCCCGGCCGCCCAAGGCGTCCCAGGCCTCGGCCTCGACGTCCTTCATATGGGCGGCGACGCGGATCGTCACCGCCGGTTTTTCAATATCACCCATGATGCCAATAAGGTGGGGCGTGAACCGGGCGTAGGCAACTCATGGCCGGATGTCTTCGAAAATGTAGTTGTCGGCCTGGATTTTGGCACGGGCTTCGTCGTCACTGTCGCGGATGGTGTATGCCAGCAACGGCAGGCCGCGCCGCCGGGCCCGGCTGGCCGCGCGGTTGGGCAGGGCGCGATGATCGAAGACCACGAAATGAGGTTTGCTGATGGGATTGAACGCCATGTGCTTCAAGGCTGTGCGCACCGGCCAGGGGTAGTGGTGGTTGCTCAAGGAAAAATGTGTGACGTTCTGACCGCGATGAATTTGGGGCGCCCGCCGGGCGAACCAGGCCAGCGAGATCGGATTGAACGAAGAGACGGCGAACAGTCCCTCGTACCGATCGAGTTGGGCGTGGACGGCCCGCTCCAGCCTGCCGCTGCGGCGGCCCGGATTTTTCAGCTCCGCGATGACAGGCACGCGCCCTCTAATCAGATCGAGGGCCTGGCGCAAACTGGGAATTGTTTCCTTTGTGCCGGCCAACCGGCGGGCGGCGAGGTCCGCTAAGATTTCGTCGGCCGCGCGGCCCGCCGAACCTGTCAGGCGTTCCAGTTCGTAATCATGGAACACCACGGCCTCGCCGTCGGCCGTAATCTGGACGTCCAGTTCGATGGGATAACCCGCTTGGCAGGCAGCTTCAAAGGCAGCCAGGGAATTTTCCGGTGCGCCGTTACCAGCCTCGTGTAGACCGCGATGGGCGATCGGTTTGGCGGTCAGCCATTGCGTCATACGATTTCGAGGACGGCGTCTATTTCCACCGAGATGCCGATGGGCAGGGAGGCCATGCCGATGGCGGCACGGGCGTGGCGGCCGGCTTCGCCGAATACGTCACCCAGCAGATCGGACGCCCCGTTGATAACTTCGGGATGAGCCGTGAAGTCGGGCGGCGAATTGACCATGCCGAAGAGTTTGACCCAACGGATAACGCGGTCGAGATTGCCGTCGAGGGCGTCCTTGGCCTGGGCGATCAGGTTCAGGGCAACGACGGCGGCCGCCTCCTTGCCCTCCTCGATCGTGAGGTCGACGCCGACGACGCCGACGATCGGCGTCCCATCCACCCGTATCGGTCCTTGCCCCGCGATGTGCAGTCGATGGCTCTGGATGTTCCAGGCCCGGTAGTTGGCGACTGGCTTGTGGGGCTGCGGCAGTTCGAGGCCCAACTCCCTCATTCGTCCTTCAATTCGGCTTGCCATAGCGGTTCTCCCGGTCTTCAGGATATCTCGAAGAGGGCGTCGACTTCGACCGCGACACCGCGTGGCAGGGAGGCCGCGCCGACGGCAAAGCGGGCGTGGCGGCCGGCGTCGCCGAAGACCTCGACCATCAGGTCGGACGCCCCGTTGATGACCTCGGGCTGGTCGGTAAAGCCGGCCTCGGCGTTGACGAAACCGCCCAGCTTGACGCAGCGCACGACGCGGTCGAGGTCGCCGCCGCAGGCCGCCTTGACCTGGGCGATGATATTCAGCGCGCAGGTGCGGGCGGCTTCCTGGCCGGTCTCGACCGAGGTGTCGTCGCCGATCTTGCCGATAAACTGGATGTCGCCGCCAACCATGGGAATTTGCCCCGATACGTAAACCAAATTGCCGCTGACGACGAACGGGACGTAGTTCGCGGCGGGCACCGCGGGAGTGGGTATTTCGATGCCGAGTTCGGCGAGACGGGCGTCAATATTTCCGGCCATGGATATCTCCTGAAGGACTCTTGGGTTGTCGGATAGGGGATCAGCCGCCGGGGCGGCCACCCGCGCCGCCGCCCAGTTTGACGGCGACGTTTTTGGTTTGAACGTAGTTGAGCAAAGCTTCCTTGCCTTTTTCACGGCCGAAGCCGGACCGTTTTGTGCCGCCGAAGGGCGTCTCGACGCCGCCGGCGAACCACTCGTTGACGAAGACCTGTCCGGCCGACAGGCGGTCCGCGGTCACGTGCGCGCGGTCGAGGTCCTTGGTGTAAACCCCCGCGACCAGGCCGTAATCCGTGCCGTTGGCTATATCGATGGCTTCCTCGTTGTCATCGAAGGGCAGGACCGCGATGACGGGGCCGAATATTTCCTCCTGCGCGATGGTCATGTCGGGCGCCACACCGGTGAACACGGTGGGCTGCATGAAGTGGCCGGGCAGCTCGTCGAAGCGCCGGCCGCCGGTTGCGGCAGTGGCGCCGCCCTGTTCGCCGGCCAGGCAGTAACCTTCGACCTTGTCGCGCTGGGGCGCCGAAATCAGCGGACCGAGATCGCACCCGTCGATGCCGGGGCCGATGCTGAGGCCTTCGGCGTGGTTGATCAGGCGGTCGACCACTTCGTCGTGGACGGAGCGGTGAACCACGAGGCGCGACTGGGCCGAGCAGACCTGACCGGCATGGCTGAAGATGCCGATGGCGGTCGAGGTTGCCGCCTGGTCGAGATCGGCGTCGGCATAAACGATACCGGCCGATTTTCCGCCCAGCTCCATGATGGAGGGTACAATGCGTTCGGCCGCGGCGTGCAGGATGGCCCGCCCCGTCGCCACCGATCCGGTGAAAACGATGTGGTCGACGTCGGCGTGACCGGCGAGCACGGCCCCGGCCTCATGGCCGTAGCCGCAAATGACGTTGACGCAGCCTTCCGGAACGCCGGCGCGTTCGCAGGCCTCGGCCAGCAGGGCGATACTCAAGGGCGACAGTTCGGGCGACTTGAGCACCACCGTGTTGCCCGTCGCCAGGGCGCAGGCGATTGAGCGCGCTGCGATCTGCAAGGGAAAATTCCAAGGCACGATCTGGGCTGACACGCCATAGGGGGCGGGGATGGTGTAGTCGACGTACCCCGCGCCCAGCGGGATCATGGCGCCTTCCAGTTTATCGGCAGCGCCGCCGTAGTAGGTGAGGTAACGCACGGCCGCCATGGCCTCGTTGCGCCCGCCGGCCAGTGTCTTGCCGTTGTCGAGGCATTCGGCAAGCGCAACGTCCTCTGCCATATCCGTGAAGTGCCGGGCAATATCGAGCATCAGCTGACCCCGCGCCGCCGGTCGCATGTCCACCAATGTGCGGGCCTCGAACGCCTTTCGGGCGGCAGCCACGGCGGCGTCGACATCGGCGGCGGTGGCCTGGGCGATTTCGGCGAGAGGCTCCGCGGTGGCGGGATTTTCCAACGGGATGCGGCCGCCCGCGCTGCCGTCGACCCATTTGCCGCCGATATAGTTCTGCCAGTATTTTCTGAATTTCGTCGTCATTCGCCTCTCGTCCCGCCGCGATCTCCCGAAGGATTGAGTTTAGCGCGTGACCAGCAACCGGCAAGCCTTAGAGAGCCATTATTGCGGTTGTTTTTGCTGTTTTTCGGCGGACCGCCAATGGGGCTAGGAACTTCCTATTTCGCTTCCTATTCAGGGGTATTGATATGTTGAGTTGTTCGCTTACCGTAAATGCCCGATACGGGGATTACCTTTCGGTGCAATAATAAAAAAATTCAATAGCACTTCGATGGGTTTAGCAATTCTTGACCGATGCTGCGCTGGTGGTTCGTGGGGAGCCGTGCGTGTGGCAGAGGATGAGTGTGGTTTACGGCTGAGGGGTATACAAATTGCCGAAATGGCTAGGAATTGTTGCCGCCGCGTCGGTGCTTGCCGGTGCTGGCATCTTTGCGTTCGAAAACGATACAAAAGTCCGCGCGGAAGACCTCGTTAATCCGCAAAAAGTTCAGATCGGGCTGGAGCGCGTTTGGGACGTAACGGAACGCACGGGTCCGGTGCAAATCCTGCCTGGTCCCAATCCATGGAATAGCTGGCAGCCCGCGAGCCTGGGAAACCAGGTCGGGACCTTCGGCAGCGTCAAGACCGGACCCAACGGCTGGGCCGTTCTGAATAGCAATAACGACCGGGTGATTATCTCGCCGGGCAGCGTCATCGAGGTCATGCCCTCCGAGAATGCCGGCACCATGTTCTTCCAGCGCGCCGGCAAGATCCTGTTTGATGTCGACAAACGTCCCGGTCGCCGCTTCGAAGTGCACACGCCGCACCTCGTTGCTGGCGTCAAAGGCACAACGTTCACGGTTTCCGTCAGCCCCAATGCCGCCAGCGTCAGCGTCAGCGAAGGCACCGTGGGCGTATCGGCGGCGGACGGCGGCGACAGCGCCGACGTGAGCGCCGGCCAAACCGCCAGCGTTTCGGTTGGTGGACCTGGCGCCACCGTCAATGTCTCGCCGACGGCCTCACGGTCAACGCCGGCACCCGTTTCAACGCCGTCAACAACGGCTTCGACGGGCGTAACGCCCTCCAACAATACGATAGGACCCGCCAACGCCGCGTCGAAGGGCAAAAGCGCCAGTGCCGCCAGTGGGAGCAGCGGGAACTCCGGCAACAGCGGCGGGAATTCCGGTAACGGAAATTCGGGCAACGGCGAGTCCGATGGCGGGAACTCCGGCAATTCCGGCAACAGCGGAAATTCCGGCAACAGCGGCAACAGCGGTAATTCCGGCAACAGCGGAAATTCCGGCAACAGCGGCAACAGCGGTAATTCCGGAAACTCCGGAAACACCGGAAACTCCGGAAACACCGGAAACTCCGGGAACTCCGGAAA